>JAJDZB010000051.1:0-19498 GCA_022824835.1 Candidatus Poribacteria bacterium
TTGCTTTATCGTTTTGTCTGCCCAAATTAGAAACCTTTTTATTTTGTGCTTCTGACGCTTTCACATGAAAATCAGCTTTTTCCCTATTATAAATTTTTCCCCACTGATGGTCTACACCGAATAAAAAAACAAAAGCGACAATACAACCGATTCCTACAGAAAAAACAAGGACTTTTGTATACTTCAACACAATCTCCTGATATGTTTACAAGCCAAGTGAAGTGGAACATGATCACAATAATTCCATATTCTATTATAAGTATACAATTCTTTAGACAGAAAATCAAAGAAAAATCACACTATGCCAACAAAACAAATCCCATAAGAACCGATAGGGTTACTTATGGGATTATACAAATTTAAAAAGTCTATGTTTCTATTTTTAGACTAACGACTTTAGCGACGACCTCTATACCCACCGCTTTCTCGGAATTCCCGCATCATCCGTTCACGGTTTCCTCTGGAAGCACTTTCAAACCTTCTGCGCATCTCTTGTGCTCTCTGAGACCATTCTTGTCTACGCCTTTCAGCAGCCTCTCTTTCCCTTCTCTCATTATCATCTCTGTTAGAAGCACGTCTTTCTTCATCATTGTCTCTATTATTGTCATTTTCTCTGGATCCACCACCACTTCGGGAACCACCTATTTTGAGGAACACATTACTTCCTCTTCTGAGAGTAATTTTCTCGCCGTCTTTGTCCAATAAGATTTCTTTATCTTTTATATCTGTAACAACAGCATCCCCAATTTTATCGCCAATTCCTACAGTATGAGTCCTGTTTGATCGTCTCTCCTCAACGTATCCCACCGATTTAGAAGCATCATCGTAAACAGACGTAGTGACAAAAGCGTATTCCGGTTCTCTATTCGGTGGTCGCCAACCGAGTGGACGGAAGATATTATTGTTAACGATAACATTGTAATAATCTTCACTATTACTGGAAGAACTACCCTCAGAACGGTCCCGATTTCCCCAATTGACATTTTGTTCAGACCGTCCCTGTTCACCTCTATTATTACCCCATTGACGATTACGAAACTGTTCCATACGTTGTGTTGCTGACTGTTGCTCGTTTGTATTTAATGCAACCCTTCCACCTCTACCTCTATCTTGTGCTTGTAGATGCATACCAAATACGAGCAGTAAACCCGCAATGCAACAGATTCCTACAATGATAAGTATTCTTGTAAATTTCACCACTATCTCCTATGTTGAGTATAAGTAGACATTCCTATATATTTCAGCGTGTTTATTGTTTAGACTTGTAAAATCCTAAAAGGTTCATTAAATTCGTCTATTTCAGTGTTTTTTCCACTATTTTTTGAGTTATTTTAACATGGAATTTGACCAATGTCAAGTCAATGTCAATTGCCGTAGCACATTCTGTTAGATTGTGCATTCTTTGTAGCACATTCATCCTTGATTGTGCTTCTTTCTACAAACAAAATAAAAAACTTGACAATTTTAACGACATTCAGTTATAATATATTAAGTAAAACACGGGGCGTAGCGCAGCCCGGCTAGCGCGCCTGCTTCGGGAGCAGGAGGTCGGAGGTTCAAATCCTCTCGCCCCGATTTTCACCATCTTCTATCGTATGCTGACGAAAGCCTGATCACACATACAGAAACATGCCTGCTCAAAAAACAGAAGCAATTGTAATTCGCACTTATCCCCTACGTGATGCTCATAAGATCATCACATTCTATACCCCTGACTTTGGAAGGGTTAAAGCTGTCGCTTACGGAGTCAAAAGTCCTAAAAGTAAACTCAGCGGGAGATTAGAACTGCTTAACCACGGCATGCTCCTCTTTAATTATCGTGAGAATAGGGACCTACAAAATCTCTCCAGTTTTGAACTTATTGAAGGTTTCGATGGTATTCGCGATGATTTCACACGGATTACTTACGGATGCTATTTAGCGGAATTAGTTGATGCTATCGCCTCAGAAGGAGACGCAAATCCAGAGATTTTCCATCTACTGCAAAACACATACCACGTATTGACAAATATTGAAGATGTAGCACTGCTTGCGAGGGTTTTTGAAATCAAGTTTCTCGACCTGGCAGGTTACGCACCACAACTTTCACACTGCGCCAACTGCGGATCAAATGTTAACCGTTCTTATCTCAAAAACAAACAGGGAATACCCGTTATGCTCTTTAGTGTTCGTCAAGGCGGTATGCTCTGTAACAATTGCAAAAACAGAGATACCTCTGCTTATTCAATAACACCTGGAAGTTGTGAACTACTGAAAACGTTACGACAGTTAAAACTGGCGGAACTGGAAAAAATAAACCGGTTGCGTGCCTCAACTCTTAATCACCGTGAACTAAAACTTGTCCTATGTAGTTTTATCCGATACCACACCGAACGAAATCTAAAAAGTCTAAAATTCATAGAAAGTGTGTTGCCCAATGTGTAGAAGTATAGGTCTGCAAAACGTTCAAGCATGTTCACCAAGCATGTATAATTCACGTGCTTAATTCAGACAAGGAGTTATGAAATGAAAAAGAATAATATCTTCTCGTTATGTTTATTTATCCTGAGCATCGTCGTGGGAATAATGACAGTCGGCACACACCACGTCATCGCTGCAACAACCGGTAAAATATCCGGTATAGTCACTATTGAAGGCACAGAACAACCCTTAGCAAATGCTAAAGTGGAAATTGTAGGTACAAGTACAACCACGACTACAAATGATTCAGGTTATTATGTTATAACTAACATCTCCCCAGCCGGGTATGATGTAATAGTTGAACTTGCAGGATATCGCTCAAAGACCGTTCAAGCAACAAAGGTTTTTGCGGGTCTTACCACAACCATAAACTTCGCATTAGAACCTTCTGAAGTCGTTGAACTTGAAGGAATTACAGTAACTGCAGCAAAACCGCTAATCAAGAAAGATGTTACACAGACCACACGCATCATTGAAGCAGATGAAATAGAATCCATGCCACGTGATACTGTCAACGGTATACTCCAGACACAAGCAGGTGTTGCAGTACGAAACGCTTCCGGTTCAGTTCATGTCCGTGGTGGAAGGTCAATGGAAATAAAATATCTTATTGACGGTATCCCTGTGAATGACCCAATGTTTAGCGGATTAGGACTTCAAATTAGCACAAACGCTATTGAACAGATGGAAGTTATCACGGGTGGATTCAACGCAGAACATGGAGACGCACAATCCGGTATAATTAATCTCATTACCAAAGCCGGCACACACAAATTCAAAGGTCGATTCAGATACCGGGTCGGCCAGTGGGGTGAACACCACGGTGACCCAATCTACGGGCCGTGGTTTGATCCGGATAGCGATTTTCAGCCCGTTGCACTTGAACCTTTCAGAGGAATTTTCATCGGGAAACCTTACGACTATCAAACACCCTATCGTGGTGATTCTGTTACAGTTGAAGAACTGGCAAACAGAGAAGGTGAGGATCAAGTCATCTTTACGGAAATCCTACCCGGTGTATATGCTGATAGAACTGAAAACCCGCTGCAACCTGTCATTGACCCTGAAACAGGTGAAGCAATGGTGGATGAAGCATCAGGTGAAGTTATTATGGAACGCCAACCTTTTAAAGACGCGGATGGCACTATAATTGATTATGAAAATAAGAAGGTAATCCTGTTTGATGGATACATCGTTGACCTTGAACAGTATAGCGAACTTTTCAATGCTACCAAAGATTATAATCTATCTCCGAGTCATATAGGAGAATTTGCGCTTAGCGGTCCTATAATGGGAAATCAATTGACATTCTCCTTCGCCAGTCAATTCAGACGAGATGAAAGTTATCTGCCAAATGATGATAGTGGCGGCTATACGTTACAAGGTAAACTCAAGTATGAAGTCACACCAGACATAAAACTCCTCGCAAGCGGACTGTACGATGAACGGGAAGTCAACTACTACGGCGGTAGTCTACGTTTTGTGCCAAATGCAATTGAGGTCGGAAATAGGGACGGTCGAAGCCTATCGGTCCAACTCTCGCATAATATCAACTCAGGCACATTCTATACCTTGACGTATGGACAATTCAGACGCTCCTCTATGAGTCACCAACCCGATAAACTGTGGGATCCGTTAAACAGAACCTTTAAGGAAAATGCTTGGGACCCTGAGATAGAAATCGATCCAGACATCGCAGAACAGTATCCTGACAAACAAACTGCTATCTTTATGCAGAATCAAAGAGAAGGACGCATAAGGAATCCAGCACAACAAGCATATAATGACACAACCTACGATGTCGCTGGAGATAATAACTTCTGGACGACACGCAACTCAACGACAACCATTTTTAAAGGCGATTTTACAAGCCAAGTTACAGAGAATCATCAAGTTCAGACCGGAATTGAAATTTCATCAAACCATCTATACAATCTTGGGACGACAAACTACGGTAGCTCAAACCTCTATGTCGAGTATTACGACGTAATACCAACATCCATCAGTCTGTATGCTCAAGATAAGATGGAATACGAAGGTATGATCGTCAACATCGGATTACGGTATGACCGATATACCCCCGATGGTGGTTCTCCCAAAGACCCATTTAACCCCCTCGTACTAAACGAAGATGGAACATTCCTGTACACAAATAGTGAGGGACCCGAAGCAGATGCATTATTATCAGAACCCGATGTTCAGAACTACATCAGTGAACTTAAAGGTTCGTTTGATAGTCTACCTGAAGTTGGACTACCCATCATCAATGCGTATGAGAAGGCATCAACGAAAGAGATGATCGCTCCACGACTCGGCATCTCATTCCCGATCACAGACCGTGCAAAGTTCTATTTTACTTACGGACATTATTACCAGATGCCGCCAGCAGATGACCTCTACGAAAATCTCAACTTTGATATGCGTGGTGCAATACGCAGACGCGGAAATCCCGACCTTGAACCAGAAAAAACCATCGCTTACGAAGTCGGGATTATCCAGCAGTTTACTGACGACCTCACTGTTGACATCACCGGATTTACGAAGGATATTAATAACCTCGTCAGTAGTGTTCACGTTGATATAACCAACGATTACAGTTATTTCATCAACGACATCTACGGGCGCGTTCAAGGATTTGAACTGACAATCCGGAAGTGGCGCACCGGCAATAGTCCTGTTTCCGGCATGTTGAGTTACACCTATTCCGTTGCAAAAGGAAAAGGATCCAGTCGGAATTTGGGATACCTTACCTACTACCGACAACAACCAGAAGTGACCGAAAGTCATCCATTATCTTGGGATCAACGTCATATTGTATCTGCAGCGTTGGATATTCAATTACCATTCTCTTCTGCTGTCAACTTTGTAGGCAGGTATGCCAGCGGTTTACCTTACACGCCAAATCCGAGAGCACCGATAAAACCCGCAATCAACTCAAAACGTTATCCAGCCACTTACAATGTTGATGCTTTGGTTAGCAAACGCAGCAGAATTGGTGGCATAACGTACACCTTCTTTGCCGATATACGAAATATCTTCAACACCCAGAATCTGTATAACATACTTGACGCAGTGACGTATGATCGCTATGGTATACCGTTAACAGCCCAGAAGCATACCAGTCCAGCATCTTGGAGTTCACCGCGTTTGGTTATGGTTGGTGTGAGTTTGGATTTTTAGTCGAATCAGATAATAAGGAGCAAAACAGTGCACATTCAAGAGATCGCAGAAGCCATAAAAGCATTAAGTTCCACTGAATCGTTGAACTCTTGCTCCAGCGGAGCAATATGTCTATAGAAAAAGGATTGTCAACGGGCTGCACTCCAGCGGAGTGCTATGTACATAAACGGACGCGTAAAGATTTTGCCACCTAACTGTCGGAATCGCGGATTATCACGGATGACGTCCCCACAGTTAACATAGATGACATAGATGGGCGCGGATTGTTGAGTTTGTGTATCAAGTAGCTATTCACAAAGGATCTCCTCTTCTGAATCGTTTGCTGATTACCTAATACCAAATCTAATTGCTCAATTACCATTTTTGTCTTTTCGTAGGTCGGGTAGAACGTTAGCGAAACCCATAGGTGTAAACTTGAGAAAACTTAGAAGCTCTGTTGAATCACTCCGAATCCTTATGGTTATACTGGGTGTCTTTTCTTCAGTCCCTACGGGACTAAAGAGGGTTTATGGCATTGAAAATTCCTTAACTTTACACCTGTGGTGTCTCTTTCTACAACCCCATTCATCCTTGATTGTGCTTCTCTGTACTCATTCATCTTGATGGTGCTGTAGCACATTCATCCTTGATTGTGCTTCTTCTACAACCACTTTATGCGTCAATTTAAGGATATGCCCTCTGGTTAGTAGGCTATATAAGACCGATTTTAGCCTCATGCCTTTCGCACCGCTGGTGCTGATATGTGATTTTCCAAAGCCTCAGAGAGGCGAAAGGTGTATAGTCAGCATGGATCCCACCAATAGCAAGCCCCAGAGGGGCGAAAGGTGTATCAACGCACTAACGTTTTTCATTAAATTGACGCATAAGGTGCATAAAGCTATTGTCACTATAAGTGTCAAGTTTAGGATTTCTTATGCTCTTAATAGTAGTAGGCACTCTCCGAGTGCCGTCTCTTTTTATAATTAGGAGTTGCTTTTTTCTGACAGATTCTGATACAATAATCATATAAGCAAAACCTCAGAAAAAGCAAATCTACAAACGCAGCGATTTAATCTCAGAGAGCTTTCTGACTTTCAAGTAACTGAGATTTTAAATTAGTCAATAAGGAAGCCAAAATGTTAAATGTAGGTGAACAACTTGTATCTTCGTACTTGCGATATATACGCGGCTGTGCCTTTACCGAAAAAAACTTGAATACTGTTGAATCTCAAGGTGAAATAGATGTTGTTGGGTTGAATATAGTAGAACAGAAAGTTTATATTTGTGAAGTGGCTATCCATCTCACTACAGGGCTTAAATATTCTGACGACATGGGTGATAACATCCGAAAACTTACCGACAAGTTTTCAAGAGGAATTGATTATGCTTGGAATTACTATAAGGAATATGATCAGCATTTTATGCTTTGGAGTCCAATAGTCAAAGAATCAAAAATGCAACACCTCACAGAAATGCAGGAAAATATCAGAAGGAAGTATAGTATTGATATTGAGTGTATAGTGAACGAGAAATTCCAAGAGTGTTTAGAAGTACTGAGAAACTTTGCTAGACAACAGACTACGGTATTCCACTGTCCCTTGATGCGTCTAATGCAAATAGAAGAATCCCTTGCTAAGCACGTCTCAAGAATAACTAATACACACAAGAAACCTGTCTTTCATCAAGCCACACATCCTGCAATAGATACCCAAACCGAAAAGCATCCTGTAGTTGGATATAGTGAATTCTGGCAGCCAATCCGCCAGGGTAAATTCGGTGAACTATTTTCTGGGAAACCTGTTCCTATTCGGGACGAAGGAGATATTGCAAAATTTATTCGTGGTAAAGAGTTATGCATTAACCTTAACAACGATAGATGTTATATTCGATTGTGGATTCGAGGAGAAAACAGATCGGAACGAAGGGACATGCTTAAGAGCTTATTTAAAGACGCAAAATATGAATGTGAAGAAAAAGACACACCAGAATCTGCAACCTTAATATTCCCTGTTCTTGACAAAGGCAAAAACGACAGAGATGATTGGGATGAAATCCGAGAGAAATTAGTTACTATGGGAACAGACATCTACAATAAAATTGACGAGTCTGGTTTATAGTTCCACAAGATCTACGTCCCTATATCTCGCAGAAGCGTGCTATAGATACAACTACAGAGAAACGAACATCTTTGCAAAGTTTCTCACAGAGAGCATGGATCCCGGTTAAATTGCAAAAATCTCAAGTCCAAAACGACTAATTCCGAATTGAAAAGCACAAAAAACAACATACAACTGCGAAATAACGCTGTATAAACACGATCAACATCCCGCGTCTGGTTTATTTGTGGCTACACGATATGGAGCATCAAATATGAAAAAACTAATAAGACAAGGAGAATGGGATGGCCGGGAATGGAAAGTGTGGTCAGGCTTGATCGTTGAACTTCGCAAAGAACTACCAACTTTTACGATTGACGATCTTCGTATCGGGGAAGGTGTCAATAAATACAAATGTGTCATTATCCGTCAACCTTTAGAATATAGTCTTGGGGATGCAAGAGCAGAGAAGAATTTGCCAATACCCATTGATGCTGTCAGAAAAAAGTATATAGGTGCTGAATGGCAAAATTTTAGTAAAAGAACAGTCCAACTCGGTTATGAACTCGTTCAACATCAAGACTTACTTGATAGCGTGTTGAAATCATTGAAAGAGTTTAGTGAGGCAAAAAAAGAATATGTCGGTATCTCTCGAATTAGTCCACTTAAAGATTCAGTGAACATTGAGGGAACATTGGAAACAACTACATACGGTGCCCGTATGCATCTTGAATTTGTCGTCCCTAACTTCAAATACGATGTAGACGGTGTCCGGTATAATCTCAAGGTGATTTGTCGTAACTCAGTAGACAAAAGAATCGCTGTGAGCGTTACTTTCTTTTTATGTCGTGAACCATTATCACTTCTATTTCAAGACGAACATAAAGATGAAGATGAGATACAGGATATTCCTTTTAAAGCATTCTATTCAACACACAAGCCAGAGGACTTAAAAGATAATGCGATTGAAAAAGCCGTATATCAAACACTTCATTATATTGGGATCGGTAAGTGGTCTACAGAAACAATTGACCAGGGATATGTTGTAGAAGGGATCAAATCCGCTGTGTCTAACCGAATAATCACCGAAAAAAAGGCACAAGTAATATTAGATTACTTAAAGCAAAAACCTAAAACTATAAAACTAATTGATTTCCATTTAAAGCTTACAAAACTTTATATAACATCAGACAGATCATATTTTCAAGAGAAGCAAAGAGAGAATATCTTCAAGTTAATAGATGAGGTAAAGAAAAAAGTGCATGAAGCATATTCCGTGTAGCAAGCTCGCAAGTAAGGTCTCTAACCCTATCGAATACCATACGCACATTCTGCGTTACTTCTAATTGTTAATTCCCCTTGACTTAATTCAAAAAATATCATATCATATTCAAATCTGCTGGATAGGAATGTAATCATTAGCATCCTTGCTAATGTCCTATCCACTCCATATTACATTGGAAAAAGCAGATGCAGATATTCTACTAAAAAATAGAGGATTTTATATGTTAGATAACCCATCTTTAAAGTCGTGTATCCGAGACAATCTACATCATGAAAAAGTCTACAAGTTTTTAGAACAAGAAATTCACGAAGGTTCTGTCCTCTCTATAGTATCCGCATATTTCACAATTTATGCTTATGAAAAGATGCAGTCCTCCTTGCACGAAATAGATGGGCTTCGCTTTCTCTTTGGGGATCCAGATTTTGTCAAACGGTTGGATCCGAAGAACACAGACCCAAAAACGTTTGACATAACCGATGAGGGCTTACAGCTCAATCAGCAACTTCGCCAGAAACCGGTTGCCCAAGCTTGTGCCAAATGGATAAAGGATAAGGTAGAAATTCGCTCTACCCGTGAATCAAAACTCATACATGGAAAAATGTATCACATTAACAAAGACGGTGTGGACAAAGCAATTCTGGGCAGTTCTAACTTTACCGTGCGAGGACTTGGACTCAGTTCAAATAACACTAACAATATAGAACTCAACCTGGAAGTAAATAGTGAACATGAGCTTACTGATCTCAAGGCGTGGTTTGACAAACTTTGGGATGATGATGAACTTGTTGAAGATGTTAAAGATAAAGTATTAGCAAAACTAAAGCAAATAGGACAAGATCACCCACCGGAACTCATCTATTACAAATCACTTTATGAATATTTCCGTAAAGAAATTGAGACCCGTAAAACGAGCGAACAGAATCTTGAAGATATACATCTATATGATATGGAAATTTGGAAAAAGTTGTATGACTTCCAAAAAGATGGGGCGAAAAGTGTTATCGCTCGGTTATTGCAACACAACGGCTGCATTTTAGCAGATAGTGTCGGTTTGGGAAAAACATATACTGCACTGGCGGTCATTAAGTTCTTTGAATTGCGAAATGAACGCGTGCTTGTTCTCTGTCCGAAAAAACTCCGTGAAAACTGGGCACTCTATCCAGCATATAATGCCCAAGATTCCAACGAGTTTCTTGATGACAAATTTGCTTACACCTTGTTATCACATACAGACCTATCAAGATATACAGGGGAATCCGGAAGCGTGAATTTAGAGAATTTGAATTGGGGTAGTTTTGATCTTATCGTGATTGATGAATCACACAACTTCCGTAACGATAGCAAACCTCGTAAGGATGAAGATGGTAATTTACGTCATACCCGTTATTCCCGTTTATTAGAAGAAGTCATCAAGGATGGCACAAAAACCAAAGTGCTGATGCTTTCAGCAACACCCGTTAATACCTCTCTCACTGATCTTCGCAACCAGATATATCTAATGACTGAAAAGCGCGAGGATGCTTTTAGAAATACTTTAGGAGTCAGCAATATCCGTAATTTAATACGGCAAGCACAAAAAGCATTCAAAGCGTGGGAAGAAAGTAGCACAAGAAGTAAGACAGAATTATTCAGGACTTTAGGTGCAGAGTTTTTCCAACTCCTCGGTGGTGTGTCTATTGCCCGTTCACGTAAGCTAATCACAAAATACTATGCTGATGAGCTAGAAAAAATCGGCAACTTCCCTGCCCATCAAGCACCGATAAATCGGCATCCACCAACCGATCTATCTGGTGAACTTTCATACAAAGCATTAGCAGACCTGATTGGTGATTTTGAGTTAACTATCTATAGACCTTCCAGTTATGTCGTCAGTGAAACAGCAAAAAGACGTTTAGCAGCTGAGAAAGAGAAACTTCATTTCAATCAAGAAGATCGCGAAAGGTTTCTCATTGGTATGATGCGAACCAACTTTCTCAAACGACTTGAAAGTTCTGCACACTCCCTCTTAGAAACACTTGATCGCACCATCAACAAACATGATGTAATGTTAGAGAAGATAGAATTGTTTGAGAAAAACAAAGATATTCCAGACGCAGCAGCAGATGTCCTACCCGATGAAGATGAAGAAGATGAGGAGTTTTTGATCAACCGTGCCAAAAACCCATATCATCTGAAGGAATTAGATTGCCTCCGATGGAAGCAGGATATTATCAAGGATAAACAAACATTAACTGACGTGCGAGATAAAGTTAAGTCAATCACACCCGAAATAGATGGGAAACTGGAAAGGATTAAAGCAGATATTCGCGACAAAGTACTTAATCCAAAAAAAGACAAGAAAGATAATCCTAATCGTAAATTACTCATCTTTACTACCTTCAAAGATACGGCTGAATATCTTTATGAAAACTTAGCTGAACTTGCATCGGAACTGAATATTACGCGGGCAATGGTTTCAGGAGATAGAACACAAACAGACTGTGGACAGAATAACTTCAACGCTATACTGACAAACTTCGCACCGTGGGGACGGATACGCCAAGAGATAACAGAGAATAACATTGACTTGCTCATTGCAACTGACTGTGTATCCGAAGGGCAAAACCTTCAAGACTGTGATACCGTGATTAATTACGATATACATTGGAATCCAGTACGTATCATTCAACGGTTTGGACGAATTGATCGCATCGGCAGCCAGAACATAAAGATACAGATGATTAACTATTGGCCTACCAAAGATATGGAAGTTTATCTGCGGTTACGCAATCGGGTTGAATCCCGCATGGCACTCGCAGATGCAACCGCAAGCGGTGACGATGACCCATTGAATGAATGGACTTATGAACAAGCACAGATGGAACTCAATTTTCGCGATAAGCAGTTAGAACAACTTCGTGAAGAAGTAATTGATTTAGATGACCTATCGGATGGTGTTGTGATGAGCGATTTTACATTGGATTACTTCTTTACGCAGCTACTCAAGTATCTCGAAAGGAACAGAGCAAAACTTGAGGCAACGCCAAAAGGTGCCTATGCCGTTACGAAATACGAGGCTAATCCTACCGAAAAAGGGGTAATCTTTTTCCTACATCTTAAAAACCCCAGTGAAAACAAACAAGAGAAGAACGCCAGCCCTATCCACCCATACTATACGGTTTATATTCGCGACAATGGCGATATTCGATACGGATGTGCAAACGCTAAACAGGTGTTAGATCTGTTTGAGGCTTCGGCAGTCGGGAAAGATGATGTAATAGATAGTTTGTGCCTAAAGTTCGACCAAAACACAGAAAATGGACAGAACATGACACATTACAATAAACTTTTGGATACCGTCATTACACATATCACACGATCACATACAACGACACAGGTACAAAGTATAAAAAGAGGCGCGCCACGCGGTTCCAGACTTACACCTGCTTCTAAAACCCCGAAAGATAGCGGTGATTTTGAGCTGGTGACATGGTTGGTCATTGCGTGAAATCACAAACTTTATAGGAATGTAACTTTTTTAGGAATGTAACTATGGACAAAGAAGCAATCAAAGATGCCTTAGCAGCATTGCACACCGGCGATCTATTAGAAAAATCAAAAGACCTTTTATCAGTATTAGGCTACAGAAGTGAACTTACACTTGAAATGTCCAACAGCGTGGACGCCTTCTTCACGAAATTTCCGCCGCTGAATCCGAACACACAAACAGAAAAGCATTTCCGTGAAAATGCTCAATCCGCACAAATCATTTTTCAAGTTACCGAAGACGAAATTACACAGCAGATGAACCTCTTGGATCAACCTAGCACTTTTGACGACGCGAATGACGAATGTTTCTTATTCTGTGCAGTTGAGTTGAAAGATAATACCTACTCGCGCACCAAATATGCCGAGTTCACACGGGAAATCAACAAACGTCTATTTGCTCCGACCGTGATTATATTCCGAGCTGTCGACTATCTAACGATAGCGTTTGCAGATCGCCGACCAAGCGAAACAGATGCGGATGTTGATGTTCTCGGGCAGGTCACACTTATCAAAGACATCCGACTCAATAATCCACATCACGCACATGTGGATATTCTGTCTGAACTTTCGCTTCAAGACCGATTGCTGTGGATGAATGAAAATGACTTACCTGAAAACTTTGAAGGATTACTGGCAGCATGGCTCAATAAGTTGGACACAGAGGAACTTAATAAAAAGTTCTATCAGAAACTTTTTACGTGGTATGAATGGGCAGTTGAGACAGCAACATTCCCGACAGATGAGAAACGTGTCATAAAGCCAGAGGAGCATGTTATACGCCTTATCACGCGCCTTCTCTTTATCTGGTTTATTAAGGAAAAAGGATTGATCGCCGATGAACTGTTTAACAAAGCAAAAATCCGAGACCTATTGACAGAGGATGACTTTGAGAACGGCGATTCCTACTATCGCGCTGTGTTACAAAACCTCTTTTTTGCGACGCTAAACACCGAGATAGACAAACGGACGTTTAGTAAGGGAGGGAACGCTAATCACCGTAATTTCTCCAGGTATCGCTACAAAAATCAGATGCAAGACTCCGAAAAACTGCTATCCCTCTTTGCACAAACCCCGTTCATCAATGGCGGCTTGTTCGACTGTCTTGACAGTTTTAAAGCAACAAAATATGGAGGTTACCGTATAGATTGCTTCTCTGATGAGCAATACGACAAGCTATCTATTCCCAACCGCCTCTTTTTTGACAAAAACAGAGGACTTATCCGCCTACTTGAACACTACAAATTCACTGTTGAGGAGAACACACCGTTAGATCAAGAGGTAGCACTTGACCCCGAACTGCTTGGCAGAGTATTCGAAAACCTACTCGCTGCTATCAATCCAGAAACGGGAGAAACGGCGCGCAAGATGACCGGTTCCTTCTACACCCCGCGCGCTATCGTGGACTATATGGTGGATGAGGCTCTCATCGCGACGCTTTCTCAAAAATGCCAACCGACTGATCCCAATGAAATACCTTGGGATGAACGACTGCATTATCTTTTTGACTATGCAAAGGTGTGCGATGATGCAAGCGAATGGTTTGACGATCAAGAAATTGACGCGATTGTCAAGACAATCTCTGAACTCAAGATTTTGGACCCAGCAGTCGGTTCGGGTGCGTTTCCAATGGGTGTGCTGCACAAATTGACACTTGCACTCCGAAGGATTGACCCAGATAACACCCGTTGGGAACAATTACAAAAGGATCTTGCAGGAAAACGCGCAGCAGGGGCATTCAATACGCAAAATCAACAGGAACGCGATGATGAACTCACAGAAATCAGCGATACTTTCGAACGTTACCGAGATTCTGATTTCGGTCGGAAATTATACTTAATTCAAAACAGCATCTTCGGTGTGGACATCCAACCGATTGCGTGTCAAATTGCCAAACTCCGGTTTTTCATATCGCTTGCGATTGAGCAGGAACCGGACAGTAGTGCTGAGAACTTCGGCATCAAACCGTTGCCAAACTTAGAGACACGGTTTGTTGCTGCGAATACACTGATAGGGCTAAATTTGTCTGAAACAAAGGGACTGTTCCAAGATGACACTGTCCAGGAATTGCTAAAAGAAATTGACACAATTCGCGAAAGGTTTTTTCTTGCAAATAACCGTGGGGCAAAACGCAAACTTGAAGAGCAAGAGGAAAGGTGCCGCACACAATTGGAAGATGAATTGGAGCGACAGCGAACAGAATGGATAGAAAACCGACAAGCAGAAATAGAAGCCAAAATTGAACGACTACCCAACCCAGCACAACAGGAACAGTTACGCGAAAAAGAACAGAAATCGTTTGAAGCACGGAAAAAAGTATTTGATGCTGACTTTGAAAATGCTCGCAAAATAGCACAATGGAAACCCTATGACCAGAACGCAAAAGCGGATTGGTTTGACCCCGAATGGATGTATGGGATTACAGATGGGTTTGATATAGTGATTGGTAATCCTCCTTATATTAACATTGAAAACCTACCTGTGAAAACGAAGAATTACCTGTTTAAAAAATATCAAGCATGCAAAGGAAGGACAGATATTTATATCGCTTTTCTTGAAAGATCTATATCTATTCTCAATATAAAGGGATTTATGAGTTTCATTCTTCCCTACGCTTTCGCCGTGCAAAAATATGGTGAGAAAATGCGTGAGATTCTGATAGAAAATCATAACATTCAGGAGATCGTGGATGCAAGTAGTTATAGGATATTTGAGAACGCAGTTGTCTATAATATTGTTTTGATTATAGGAAAATACAAACTTCAAGACTTAACAAAAGTCCGCTTACATTATAGCAATACAGACTTTGATACACGTGGTGGAAAGGAATTTTTTATTAACCAGCAGGCCTTTGCAAAACTTAAGGATGCTCGTTTTGCAACTGATCCACTCGTATTCAACAATCTTGAAGTCAAAGCAAAGATATGGGAGTGCGCTGTCCGTTTCGATCAGATTTGCTTTGTTGCATACGGAGCCCGTCTTAATCATCGCTCTGAGAAGTTAGGAAAGGCACACTATATTAGCCAATCGCCGATTCCAGATGGCAAACAATTCTGTGAAGGAAAGAACATTGAGCGTTACTCGTTTACTCAAGAAGGTTGGTTAAACTATACACCCGATGAACACTATAATCCAATGTTCCCAGAACTATTTGAAAATCAGAAGTTAATGTTTATCAATGTTGTAAAAGATCGGTTACGTTTTGCTTATGACAATGAGGGGTTTTACAACAGTCATACAGTTGTAAATTGCGTCCGATTAGATTTGCTTTTAAACGCATCTCACGTTTCGGCCCGTCGTGCGTTCCGCTTTGCTGATACTGAATTATCTAAGAAATACGATTATAAATTCCTTCTCGGCATTCTAAACTCTGACCTTACAAACTGGTATTTCCGCAGTTTTTTAAGCGAGGGTTTACATTTTTACCCAAACGATGCTAAAGAGTTGCCTATCCCTGATGTAGCACCCGAGCAACAAACCGCAATTATAGAATTTGTGGATCAGATACTTGATGCTAAACAATCAGACCCCGATGCTGACACCTCCGACCTTGAAAATGAGATTGATAAACTCGTGTATGAATTGTATGATTTAACACCAAAGGAAATTGCGATTGTGGAGAAAAAAGAATGAATACATCAAATCAATCTAATACTTCAAATGAAAGACCAGGCACAGTTGAGGACATCATCCAGATTATACAGAAAAAAACAGCGGAGGGTGATTATCTCTTCCGGGGTGAACGTCAATATGATAATGAGAAGGTTTCCTCAAAACTTTATCGTGACTTTGATGACTTAGATACAGAAGGTTTTGATATTGAGGTTGTCCAAAAAGAGATGCTTAATGGTGCTAAAAAACATACGGGACATCTACCTCATACTGAGCATTTACCTATGGGCTTTCAGCCAACTCTCGCGGGAGTGTTGGAGGTTAAAGAAGAAGATACAGCACCTATCGATTTTGAGATGCTTACCGAAATCCAACATTACGGTGGTAAAACAAATCTTATAGATTTCACGACCGATTATTGCATTGCCCTGTTTTTTGCATGTGATGGACACCATAACAAAGATGGTCGACTAATCCTGCTAAAAACACATAATATAAAAAACATGATCAGGTATCCCAAGGATCCAAGACACAGAGTTATCGCCCAGAAAAGTGTATTTATACGTCCCCCGAAAGGTTATATTGAACAGCACGAATATGATATAGTAGCAATCCCAGATAAACTCAAAAAGACAACACTACAGTATTTGCGAAAGTATCATGGTATTTTCACAGAAACAATCTATAATGATCTTCATGGTTTTATTAAGAACCAAGATATTCATCAAAGTGCCAACACACATTTCTATAGAGGACTCGCATGTAGGAAACAGAATCAATATCAAGACGCTATAGAACATTATACGAAGGCAATAGAATTAAACCCCGATTATATTGAAGTCTATAATAGCCGAGGTTATGCTTTTTTCATTAAAAAGGACTACGTAGAAGCTATGGCAGATTTTGACTATACAATACAAAATAACCCCAATAATGCTACAGTGTTGTTCACTCACATTTATAAAGGTTTTGCAGCTTTACACATGCAAGAGTGGGAAAAAGCAAAATCTGAGTTTGAGGCTGCCAACGGGTTTGAAGGTGCTAAAAAGAATAGTGAAAATCTATTTTATCTGATGTATCAAAGCGTTTCAGATTTTGAACAGAAGTATAACGTTAGAATACCCGAAGACATTGCCGAAATGCTAACATCACCGCTAAACGTTGAAGACGTCAACGTACTAAAACGCAAAATGAAATTACGTTCTGAAGATGTTATATCAGGCCAACCTTACTATAGAATCTTCGCCTTTCCCGAGGAACTTAATCGGAATGCAATTGATACAAGAAATGAAAATATACGTAATTGCTTGCAGAACCCACCGAATATACGTCGCACTGGTTTTGGTGTCACAGGCTTGTTGCAAAGGGATATGGCACATTCCAATGAAGGAATTGAAGGTTCTAATATGGGAAGTGGAAAAATTATCTTATTAAAGAACGGATTTCTTGAAGTTCAATGTCCCCTTTCCACCAGTCATTTTCAATGGATGCATGATCAGTCTGGGCTCTCGGACCCATGGTTATATCCGCATGTTGTGTGTGAATTTCCTGTGAGCTTTCTGAAATTGCTCAAAGGACTTTATGATATATCTGGGATTAATTCACAGATTATTGTCCAACAAGAATACCATAATCTTGAAAATTATGTGTTGATAGGAGAGCATCCAACCGATCCTCTTTTCGGCAAAACTCCAGGTGGGACAAAAGTATATCAAAGTTCAAGACCAATTGTTTCAGTAAGAACTGTTGAATCAGGTTTTGTCCCAGATCACGTGGCTTACGATTTGGTGAAAGAGTTATACGAAACTTTTGGTTTAGACGCTAAATGGATTCCAGATTTTGACGAAGAAGGTAATTTTACTTTAGAATAGTTACGGCACGTCACCGGCTGATATTCTGAATATTCTATTAACAAGAGTAAAGGAGATTTGATAATGAAAAACTTCTATAAAAAAGTTAGTACAACTGCGTTTACTATCCCTATTTTGATGAGTATCTGCTGTTTTGCAATCGGAGCTGGATTAGGGGTAAGTTGGAAGAAATCCGAAGTTACACCGGTAGTTATCGTAGAACCTGTCATTGGAAGTTTCAAACCAATGTTCGGCAGTTCAATTGGAAACAGATGGACCAAGGAGCAGGTTAAACCTGTACTTTTAGTAAAGCCGGGTATTGGTGGTTTTGTACCCAATAGTGGGAGTGCTGTTGGCAACCGTTGGACAAAGAAAGAAGTAGAACCTGTAATGCTTGTTGAACCTAGTATCACAACATTTATACCCTTACGTATTCTAACCTCAGTTGATAAGTTATTAAGTGCTGGCACATCACTAACCTTTCCTAAGACTCCACCTGTTATTGAGAGCAAAGTTGATGGAGCATTTAACGGATGGGATGGAGAAACTATCGTAAAACTATCAAATGGGCAGATATGGCAACAATCAAAGTATTACTATCGTTATCGTTATCGTTATCGGCCAGAAGTATTGATTTACAAATCAGGTAGCGTATACAAGATGATAGTAGAAGGGGTTGATAAGGCAGTGCAGGTGAAAAGACTGAAATAGTACTTACTATAGTTCAATTCCTTCGCCAATAATTAACATACTTCCAGGTTGTGCGTTGCTTTGAGCATCATTCATCCTTGATTGTGCTTCTTTCTACAATTCCATTCATCCTTGATTGTGCTTCTCTGTACCCATTCATCTTGATGGTGCTGTAGCACATTCTTCCAGATTGTGCTTCTTTGTAGCTGAGCAAAGTCATATAATGATCCAGAAACCCTTCCGTGTCCTCCGCGTAATCCGCGATTCAGACAACACACATGCCAGAAATTTTACATACCCTTTCCCTCTTCCACCCTTCCATCCCTTTCCCCATCCGCGTAACCCGCGATTTATTTTCTTCAATTTTAACTTGACATCTGCTTTTTATATATGTTACAATAAAATACAAGTTATTAAATACGTTACCATAAGTTTATATAAAAAGGTGTTTACAATGCTATTCTACAAAATGTCCAGAATTGATCACAATATCAGAAAAAGCCGATTTTTTCAGGCATATTTCAACATGGCGAGAATTTCGTACCAATGAGGAATTTTAAAATTTTGAACCTGTTAAAAAACACGCTACAAAACCTTATTGTGACTAACGCCATAACCAATGTACCAAAGTGTACCACGGTACAAAAAAGTGTACCATATGGTACACTTTTGAAAGGAAACACACTACGAAATTACAGGATTTCCCGTCAAATGCTATTGAATAGGTCAACTATCCGACTCACATTAACCTATTTCACAACCAACTACGCTCTTAATAGTAGTAGGCACTCTCCGAGTGCCGTCTCTTTTTTATTTTGGAG
>JAJDZB010000032.1:0-9751 GCA_022824835.1 Candidatus Poribacteria bacterium
TTCGGTAATATGATGGATGATCTTGCTGATGTCCACAACCACTTCTTGCGTCTTGAGCAACGATATTATCGTATCTATGGTAAATATGCAGGCAGGTATCGCATGCAACCGCATCTTACTAAGTTGTTGCAGACCACCAAGAAACATTGGGCTTGGATACCAAGAGACACACTTGACGCTGCAATTATTCGTATTGATGAAACGTATCAAAGAATGTTTGATGGGCTTGGTGGAAAACCCAAGAAAAAGCGTAAAGGAAAATACAAGTCTGCTAAATTCCAGTCCGGATACAAACTTGAAAATGGTCGCGTCCGCATCTCTTTTAAGTCCTGGAATGCATCCAAGCAAAAACTTGTGTTTGATAGAATCTGGTTCTCTTTCCATCAACATCGCGACCTGTCTGGTAATGTCAGATACATCCAAATCCTTCGTGATGCTGTTGGTGACTATTGGCTTTACATCATCACTGATAACACTTCTACTGAAACCTATGCTGCTACAGGTGAGAGTGTGGGCATTGACTTCGGATTGAAGACGTTTTTGACACTCAGTAATGGTGAAAAGATAGATAGCCCAGAGTTTTTGAAACAATCCTTGAACAAGTTGCGGTCTGCTAACAAGTCCTTGAGCCGTAAAATAAAAGGTTCTAACAACTGGTATAGGGCTGTGCTTGAACTTGTCCGAATCTACCGAAAAGTTGCTAACCAACGCCTTGATTGGCAATGGAAGGTTGCCACTAAACTTTGTAGGGACTTTGATACTATCGTCACAGAAACACTTAACCTTGAAGGCATGAAGCGACTCTGGGGGAGAAAAGTTTCCGATCTGTCTTTTGGTCAATTCCTTGATGTTTTGGACTTTAAGTGTTTTAAACATAATCGTGAATTCCATCAAGTTGGTCAATGGACTGCGACAACAAAACCTTGTTCAAACTGTGGATTCAAAAACAACAATCTTTCTCTCAATGATAGACAGTGGACCTGTCCTAAATGTGGTTCACACCACGATAGAGACATAAACGCTGCTATCAACATCTTACGGGCTGCTTATGATCCCGTTGTGGAGCAGATGTAAGACCTTTCTTCAAAAAGGCTAACTGCTATGAAGCACAAGCCCCAACCTTTAGGTTGTGGGTGCTATGACTTAGTAAGTCTTGTAATTCAGTTAGATTAGTGATAGTTTCATGCCATCTGCCGGGGTGTACGTTTTCCCTATCAATTAGTATTGGACGGATACCGACTGCTTGTGCGCCAATAATGTCTGCTTCGTAAGTATCACCGACGTGGACGGTCTCTTCTGCAGAAACCCCTATTTTCTTGAGGGTATACTCAAAAATATGTGCATCAGGTTTGGCGGAACGGACGCGTACATCGTGTGATGCTGTGATAGTATCAAAGAGATGTGCTATTCCAAGGCGTTCTAACAACGGAAACAAGGGTGTATCCCAGTTTGAGACGATGGCTAATTTATATCCATCCTGTTTTAATGTCTGTAGTGTTGACACTGTATCGGGATAGAGTATTGCATTATTCGCTGCAAAAAGCGAATGTTCAGATTGCAGTAGTTCCCAAGTTATCTGGTCAATATGTTCTTCAACGCCGAGTTGTTTGATAAACTCTCTGTAACTGTTTACGATTTTCTGCATTGTGCCAAGAATTGCGTGTTTCTTAGGATCTGAGCCGGATGCATCTGCATATAAATTTGGTTCAGCTGCTGCAAAGCGTTCCCAATCAACATCAAATTCATATCGATCAGCGATTTTTTGGATTATGTCCTCCAGGGGTTGATCCCATACGCCTAACGTATAATAAAAATCAAAGAATATAGCTTTTATCATAATCATTCCATATCAGATATACCGGGTTGGGTCTGGTATACCTGCTTCTGCAAATCCTTTTTTTCTTAGTTTGCAGCTATCGCATTTGCCACATGCCCTTCCATCTGGATCTGGATCGTAGCAGCTAAGGGTGTGTGTATAATCAACACCGAGTGCGGTGCCGGTTTTGATTATATCTGCTTTGGTTTTGTTAATCAAAGGGGTTCGGATCTTTAGTTCTGTTTTACCTTCAACACCCGTTTGTGTTGCGAGATTAGCCATTGTTTGATAAGCTTGGATATATTCAGGACGGCAATCAGGATAACCGCTATAGTCAATAGCATTAACCCCGATGAAGATTGTGTCCGATGAGAGCACCTCTGCCCACGCAACAGCATAAGACAGGAAGATAGTGTTTCTGGCAGGAACATAGGTTATCGGGATTTCCTCAGATATCTCTGTATCTGAACGATTTTTTGGAACTTCCATATCCGTTGTTAATGCTGATGCGCCGAAGGCTCGTAGATCAATGTCAATGATAATGTGTTGTTTCGCGCCTAATTCTTGTGCGTTATATTTTGCACAATCCAACTCAACATTATTTCGTTGACCGTATTGAAAACTCATTGCATAGAGTTCAAAACCTTCCGAGCGTGCAATGGCTAATGTAGTCGTTGAGTCTAATCCTCCACTGAGTAGGACGACGGCTCTTTTATTGTTATGACTGTTTTTGTCTATAAGAGACTGCAAACGTTAATCCTGTTATTATTGGGACGGTTATTCACCGTCCCATATAGGTATTTAACTACTCTTGTTCAAATTCAAGTTTAGCGAAACGTAGGAATATGCCTCCACCTGGTCTTGCAAGTGGTCCGTTGATTGCCAAGCATGCGATGACATGCCTTGTGCCCGGTTCTGCATTTTCAGTTACGACGACTCGTTGGGGTGTATTGAATCCGGATGCAGCCCCGCGTCCCGACTCACCAAAAGCCAAATCAATTTCACTGTTGACCCAGACTTCACCGTAGTCATCAATACATGTATGAAACCACAGTTTTGAACCAGCCACTGATTTCCCATCCACGGTTTCAGGAATAGTAACTGTGATCCGGTACCATCCGAAACATAGTCCGGTTAATACGACTGCTTGGATATTTTCGCAGATGTCCCAACCCGTATCGTCATAGTCAGCAAGACGTGCAGGTGATTCAGGCATCTGGTCAACCAATCCACCATTGGGTTCACCTGGAACGAGTCCAGCAGCAAACCGCCATTGTGCTTCCGTTAGTTCAAGATGTTCAGCATTTTCTAAATCAAGTTCAGCAATAATCATAGTCGTACCTTTCTAATGTGTGGCTGTATGCCATAGTTTATAGGTTATATAAGTTGAACAGAGCAGGAATAAACCTGCAACAATAAATGGGATATGTATAGAGATTTTTATTAGAATTCCACTTGCAACGTATCCGAATAGAAAGCCAGTACTCCAAGCAAGATGTGTGATTCCAACACCGTGTCCTTTCTCATGTGCGTCAGTAAATTCGTTGATAAACCGTGGAATAGTCGTTGAGAGTGCCCATGCTGCACCTGTGCCGAGTATCCCATAAAACCCCAATGCGAATAATGAGTTGTGATAGACTATTAAAGCAAATGCCAGAAGTGTGACAATAATATTCGTCACGAGAGCAGGTAGACGATGCCCAACTGTATCGCAGATTCTACCTGTTACAAATTGACAGATAAATGCAAAGGATAAGCTCAGCATACCGTAATAACCAGTTGCTTTTTCTCCACCAAGTTGATTGATCAGAATAGGCATCAATAGGTTTACTGTTCCCCAATAGTATGTGGGAAAGACGCGTAAACCGATCAGCATCTGTATCTTATTTCGTTTACATAAGTTGAGATATTTTTCAATATTTAACGTTGATTTTAAGAAGCTCTGCTTTCTACGCAGCGGGTTGATGGTATTCTGTTTAACTTGCGGTAGTAAGAAGCAGGCTCCTATAAAGACCAAACCTGTAAAGATAATCGCTGTGTTACCAAAAACAGCATAACTATATCGGCTAATGACTTCTCCTGCAATTGCGTTTCCGATTGCGCTTCCTAATGTTCTGCTGATAAAGTATAACCCGGTAGCGAATCCTAACCGTTCTGATGTCACAGAACTGATTAGATATGATTGTCCTCCAGCGGTTTTTAGTCCAGACGCGATACCCTCATAACATAAGAATCCCCATATTAACAGCGGTGTTTGTGTTTTAAAAAGTCCTCCTATAACAACTGCCCCGGTCATTCCGATAAGCAGTGTGGGTTTTCGTCCGAATCTATCGCTAAGTGTACCTCCAATAAGTGCTGTTAGTCCTCCCAGTGCAATTGGTATGGTACGTAGTAACCCTGCAAAAAGCGGGTTTTCACCCATGACATTTTCTACGTAGACTGGAAAGAATAGATGTACTGGACCTGTTATCAGTCCAATAACAAACACGACGCAACAGAGAGATATGAAACCGCGCGTCCACATTATTTCACATCAAAACCTGTGTTCATATTATAGTAAATTTCCTTGTAAATATCAAATGCTACCTAAGGTATTATTTTCATGAGGCTGTCTGTTATATTGGGTGCGGCGGTTCCGAGTCCACAAGCACTTGTTGCCTTCATTACTGATCCAATTTCAGCGATGAGTTCTTCAGATTGCTGGTTTAAGGGTTTAGATAGTAACTCAGTGAGTCTATGCGTGCCGATTCTGCATTGGAAACATTTCCCGCAAGATTCCTCTGCAAAGAACGCCATTGCATTGTGTGCGACATCCATCATATCTCTTGTGTCATCAAAGACCATGATGCCGCCTGCCCCGAGCATTGCGCCGACATTCTGGAAGCTGGGTTCATCAATGTTTATGTCAAGGTTTTTCTCTCCGATGAATCCTCCTGATAGTCCAGCAGTCGTGATCGCTTGGATTTTTCTTCCAGGCAAGGGTCCTCCTGCCCATTCATATAGTAATGCTTTAAGTGGTAGTCCGAAGGGCACTTCGTAGTTGCCTGGTTTTTGGATGTCTCCTGATAGACTGATGATTTTTGTTCCTGAAATGTCGGGGTTATAGCTCAAGCTTTTGTACCATGCTGCCCCTTTTCTGAGTATCTGTGTCGCAGCTGCGAGCGTCTCTACATTGTTTACAACTGTTGGAAGGTTTTCAAAACCGTGGGTTACTGGATATGGGGGCCGGTTCCTTGGGAATGGGTGTTCACCTTGTAAGCTGTTTAGTAACGAACCTTCTTCCCCACAGACATAAGCACCTGCCCCGCGGCGTATGTATATATCAAAGTTGAATTGCGTATTGAGGATATCCTTACCTAACAAGTTCTCTTTTTCTGCTTCTGCAATTGCGTTCTCAAGTATTTTTAGGGTTTCAGGGTACTCATAACGTAGATAGATAAATCCTCGTGTCGCGCCTGTTGCGTAGGCTGCAAGTGTCATTCCTTCTATTATTGTGTGCGGTGCATAATCAAGGATGACCCTATCCTTGAAACATCCCGGTTCACCTTCATCGGCATTGCAGACGATAGTTTTTGGTTGTCCGGGAGCATTTAAGACTGATTCCCATTTAATTCCGGTTGGAAATCCTGCTCCACCTCTACCAGCAAGCTGACTATCCTTGAGTGTTTGAATAACGTGCTGAGGTGTTAGGGATGTAATTGCTTTTTTGAGTGCTCCATATCCTCCAGTTTTTTGGTAACCTTCTATTGTATTCCTGTTCTGTTCGCGTATATCTGCAAAGATACATTCCTCTTTATCGCCAGGATATTTTGGTGGTAATGGTGTGGGTTGAACGGATAGGTTCTCTGCGTTTTTGCCAGTAAATACCTGATGTCCTTTAATGACAGGGATGCAATCATCACATCTACCGGCACACGGCATTGCTGTTGCGCCGTCATCTGTTAAGGTGTTTAGGATTTCTATACCGCCTTGCAGCCTACAGACAGGTCCAGTACAGACGCGAGGTGCGCTTTGTCCGGGTGCTTCCTGGGAAAAATGGTGATAGAAGGTCAATGTGCCGAACAGTTCTGCAAGCGGTATGCGTAGCCCAACGGAAATATCCCGTAATACCTCTTCTGAGATAAATCCATCTCTATCATGGAATGCATGTAATACACTTAGCAATGGTGCGGGTTCATCACGCCAATTGGCAATCAGTTCAGCATTTGTTGACATGTAAATCTCCACAAGTCTATATATGTATGCAATTTTGAATTGTCATTTAGCGTATCAGATTTACAACATAAGGTCAATGTTTTTGTGATGTCATCTGAAAATCACATTGACACAAGATGCATTGTTAAATAAAATATGTGAACACCCTGGTAGGTACGGTTTCCTAACCGCACGGGTATTCTTATATCTGGTGTGGTTAGGAAACCGCACCTACCAGGGATGCAAAAGTAATTATAGATTTTACTATAACGGAAGGATTCCTAAAAATGCAACACTATTTAGAGATTCAAGAACCGGAACTTGATTATACATATCAGTTTGAACTTGACCAACTGCCACAGATGTCAACATGTTTGGAAGCACACGGATTTGCGATTATCAAGGATGTTTTACCTGATGAGATGATAGGACGTTTGAAGAAAGCCGTTTTTGATGGGACAGATCCGAATAGGGACTTAAAACGTGGCCAGAGCGCAACACGACATGCCTGGATAGAAACAGGTGAAGATGCTTGGCAACTGCTGGAATATGAACCTTTTATGGCTATTCACAGACATTTGATCGGTACAGATGAATTGACAGTGCATCGTTCTGCTGCAATTATTCGGATGCCGGGTTCGCACCCTGTGGCATGGCATACCGATTGGTGCGGGTTTTCCACGGGAACGCCTAAGAATTCCGGTGATGTATTGAACCGTGGTATGTGGCCATCGGGAAAATGGTTCTACATCACGGGTTCGCGTCCTGAACATGGGGGTTTATGTGTGATTGCGGATTCGCATGTAGAGAATTGGGATGGTCCTGAAGGGTTTAAACTGACATCGGACAAGCGATCATTTTACAAAGTCGGTGGAGAAGAGAAGGCATATACAGATTTTGATGTGCCGGGGGTTGTTCCACTCTTTACAAATCCTGGCGATATGATTGTGTTTGCGCATCGCACATATCACGGTGCGTTCCCGAACCAGATAGACGACATCAGGTTGTCTTGTGCTATTGGGTTTCGCAGTCGTTCACATCATATAGATATACCGTGGGAGATTCCTGATGTTGGGAAGAAGTTTTTAGAGGATTTACCCCCGCATCTTCATCAATACACACACGGATATACCAGTATTAATACTGCCTGGCGGGGTTAGGAATCGTTTAGAATTGAGGTGGCTGTACTACACCGTAAGGTAACTGTTCACCTTTCAATCCAGCAAACAGATTCTCCATTGCCATTGTTGCCATTTTCATTCGCGTTTGAATTGTTGCACTACCGAGATGAGGTGCGATCAATAGGTTATCTAATTCAAGTAGCGGATGGTCTGTGTTTATCGGTTCTGGTTCGGTAACATCCAGTGCTGCACCAGCAATTTGTCCCTCTGTGAGTGCTGCGTACAAGGCGTCGTGGTCAACAACAGGTCCTCTGGCAATATTGACGAGGATTGATGTGGGTTTCATCAATTCAAATTCTGCTTTGCTGATCATGTGTGTTGTCTCATCGGACAAAGGCACATGGAGTGTGACAAAGTCTGAGACCTTTAGCAGATGTTGGAGTTCCGCATATTCAATACCGAGTTCTTGTTCCCAATCTGGTCTGCGCTCTCGTTTGTTATACAATACCTTCATGTCAAATCCTAACGCCCGTTTCGCGACAGCATATCCGATCCGTCCCATCCCTATAATACCGATTGTTGCATGATGTACATCGTATCCCCACAGGATATTTGGGTCGTAGTATAACCACTGCTTTTCTACTTGTACGTGGTTGTATGCCGGTACTACATTTCGTGCAGCGGCGAGTAACAGTGCCCATGTCATATCCGCCGTGGTATCGCTAAGCACTCCCGGTGTATGTCCGAGAGCGATACCGCGTGCTCTTGCGGCGTCTTCATCAACATGATCATAACCTACACCGACTACAGAAACAACTTTTAGGTTCGGTGAGGTGTCGAACATGTCTGCGGTGACAGGTTCATGTCCGTAGGTCATCAAGCCATCAAGTGGCGGGATTTTTTCAGCGATGGGTGGAAGAATAGCACTCGTATGCCACATTTCAACATCACATTCTGCTTGAATTTTATTGAGAACTTGGTCGGGAATGGGACGGGTGATAAAGACTTTAGGGGTTGACATCTGATGCCTCACAGTTTGGTGAAAGTGTTACCAAAGAAATGCACAATCTAACAGAATGATGCTCAAAGATGCACAATCAAGGATGAATGTGCTACAAAGAAATGCACAATCTAACAGAATGTGCTACAAAGATGCAACATTTTCAATTAGAAATGGTTTAATTCCGACGGTAAAACACTCGGATAGGTGTGCCGTGGAATCCGAAAGTATCACGAATATTGTTTATCAAATATGCTGTATAAGGTTGACGAATTCTGTGTGTATTTCTACCAAATATTAGGAAAGTCGGGGGTCGTGTTTCAACCTGTGTAATGTATTTGAGCGCTGGACGTGTACCTTTAACACGAGGTGGTGGGTGTTGTGTGCGTAGTTCAAACAACAGGTCATTCAGTGCTGGTGTTGGAATACGGGTGCAATACTCACGATACACCTCAAGTGCGACATCAAGGATATTTGTAACACGTTGTCCTGTTACAGCTGAGACGAATATTTTAGGGACATAATCTAACTGTGGCACTTCCGCTGCTAAACGGGTCATATATTCCGTATGTGTTGTGTTATCTTTTTCAATAAGGTCCCATTTATTGAGAACTAAGACGGATGCTTTTCCCTGCCGTGCGATGAATGCTGCTATTGTCTTATCCTGTTGTGCGACTGTCTGTGTCACATCTAATACGAGCGCGGCAATATCACTTTGTCGGATGCTCTGGATAGCGCGTCGGACAGTTTCAGTCTCTAATTCATTGTTGATTGAAGATTTTCGCCGCATCCCGGCAGTATCCACAAGTTCAAAGGGGATATTTTGATAGATGAAGTTCATGTTAACAGCATCGCGTGTTGTCCCTGGACGATTGTCAACGATCATACGTTCTTCACCTAACAGAGAATTGAGCAGTGAAGATTTCCCTACATTGGGTCTACCGACAATAGATATTTTTATTGGAGCAGTAGCATCTTCTTCAGCTTTCTCAGTTTCAGGAAGTCTTGTGATAACATCGTCAAGGAGTTGATGTATGCCGATGTTTTGAACGCAAGATGTTAGTACCGGTTCGTCGAGTCCGAGTGCATAAAATTCTGCTGTTTGCATTTCAAGGTTACGACTGTCCGCCTTATTGATTACAAGGATTATGTCTTTACCTGAGGTTCTTAATTTATCAGCTACGATAGCATCATGTGGCATTACACCTGTCCGGACATCAACGACGAATAGGATAAGTGCAGCTTCTTGCAATGCTTGGTCGACTTGCATTTGAACGTTATCAATGAGCGGATCATCGGGATCGACATCTATCCCTCCGGTGTCAACTATGGTAAATGCTGTATTTTCCCAGTTGACATCAGCGTAGTTTCGATCCCGTGTAACACCGGGTTGATCATTTACGACTGCGACCTGCTTTGGATGGGATGAACTCAATCTGGCTTCAGCTGCTATGCGATTGAAGAGGGATGATTTTCCTACATTGGGTCTACCGATGATTGCGACGATAGGGAGTTGCTTTGGCATTAGGTTTGTTCCTGTGTCGTATGGGTTTCTGTACCATTACCGTTTGCTTTTGAAACTGTGATAATAGATTTTATCACAACAATGATAGGAATTGC
>JAJDZB010000068.1:0-57178 GCA_022824835.1 Candidatus Poribacteria bacterium
GTTTGATTAATCATTTCGATTGCGTTCACTCACACCATTTCGTATCCGAGAGGCGTGCATTGTAGCACAAACTTTCAGTTTGTGGCACATTTTCGCAAACTGGAAAGTTTG
This sequence comes from Candidatus Poribacteria bacterium, assembly GCA_022824835.1. Taxonomy (GTDB): domain Bacteria; phylum Poribacteria; class WGA-4E; order WGA-4E; family WGA-3G; genus MSPOR6. The sequence continues at coordinate 112 of JAJDZB010000068.1, forward strand.
CGCTACATTTATCAAACTTAAGTTATTCTAATTTTATTTATTTAAAAAGGAGAGATCAATAATTTGATTTTATGTAACTTATGAAACGAACGATATTTATCATGGTCATTTTAACATTTCTTGTTACTTCCCCACCTTTATTCCTGGAATGGTTAGACTTTCGAAGGAAGAATCAGATACAGGAAATCAAACAACAAGCGAGACCAATTTTCGGTGAACCTTATGAAAAGGTGCTTTCTGAACTTAAAGGCAATAACCCACCTTCAGCCATTATCCTATACACAGGTAACACGAAAAGCCATCTTGAACCGTGTGGGTGTTACCAAGAACAATCTGGAGGTCTATCAAGACGCGCTTATGTTATAGAACGAATCCGAGAGTGTGGATATCCTACACTCGTTGTTGATGCAGGGAACATTTTTGATGGGAAAGAAGAAATAGATGCAGAACGATGCCGAACCAATATAAAAGCATTGACTAAAATGGATTATTCAGCAATCGCACTCAGTGAAAACGATCTCACATATCATGACACCTATCTTAGGCAACAAAAAGGGGTTGCAACCTTTCCGTTCTTATCACCTGGTGAAGCACAGAAGGATTTCACGCAGCAGTATGTCACGCAGAAAGCGGATCAATATACCATCGCCTTTGTTGTAAGGGATGCCCCTCAACAAGCAGTATCAGAAGCAGATATCATTGTGGCTTTAGGTCATCCTAAAGAACAGGAATATATTGACGTTGTGATTCTACCAGAAGAAGTCGAAGCAGTGAAATCTGATACGAAAACGGTGTATGTCGGTTCTAAATCTGAAGGTAAGACTTTAGGTGTATTGGCATTTTGGTTGGATGAAAATGGAGAGATCGCAAATCATTACACAACACATATTGCGTTGACCGGTGAAGTCGGAGAATCGGAATCAATTCGCCACATGTTGACTGACTTTTACAGAAGCACTGCTGATAAACACAACACTTCTGATACTCGGCTTTTTGTTGAACAGATGCTGGAAAAACAGAATAGTGGATATATCTCAGCAGAAACGTGCAAGGGATGCCACGAACAGGAATATCTCCAATGGTCCGGAACGCGCCATGCTTTTGCTTATCAGACACTTATAAAAAAGGAGCGATACTTTGATCCAAACTGTGTCGTTTGCCATACCACAGGGTTTGGGTATGAGACTGGGTATCAGATAGGTAATCAGGATTCAACGCTCAAAGGTGTGCAATGTGAAACATGCCACGGTCCAGGTAAACAGCACGCAGGCAATCCGAAGAAAAACAATATCCGTAGTGGTAAAGATACATCACTCTGTTTAGAATGTCATGATCCAAAACATTCGCCAGGTTTTGCAGAAGTGGTAACATTGCATACAAAGGACGTCAACCACAGTCAAAAACCGATGAACTTAGAAGAACTGTTAGCTTCACGAATAGAACGTGTGGGAAGACCGACGCTGGAGCTGTTTGTCATGAGTTATTGTCCTTTTGCTATCCAAGCAGAAAAGCAGATCATCCCGATTGTCAAGAAGTTCGGTGACAAAATAGATTTCAAACTTCGGTTTATCGCAGAAGAAAAAGATGAGATAGCCTCACACGACATAACCCCCTTTGCCAGTCTACACGGTTACCCAGAAATAGCAGAAAACATCCGGCAACTGCTAATTGCCCAGGAATATCCAGAGCAATCCTTGGATTATCTTTTGTGTCGTGGCAAAAAGTTGAACAAGAGCTGGGAAGATTGTGCCAAGAAATTCGGTATTGATGTCCATAAAATTCAACGATTGTTTGATACACCTGAAACAGAACAGGTTTTCAGAGAAAACATCAAACGAGCCGCGGAATTAGGAATTAAGGCTTCTCCAACAATTTTAATAGACAACCATCAATTCCCAACGAATCAACTGCTACGCGCCAGCGGAACTCCTTGTGAGTGATTTTCACAGAAATATTTTTCATTTTATGCCCCTATTTGGGCAAAAAAATTGTGTCTTAAGTTATGAAAGGGGAAAATGCTATCGGATTCCATATTATTGGAAATCTAATTGATGATTTATTAGAGGAACTCAATTTGCGTAATTTTCACGGAATCTATCATTTTTTGCCCGTTTTGACTGAAATTTTAGAAAAAATCCATTTTTTTTCGTTTTATACTGCATTTTATGCACCTTTTTGGGTAAAAAATATTGTCTTAAGTTATGAAAGCAATTTTATGCAGCAATTTGGAAAAATCCGTTTGCCGCATTTTGCGTAAGTTCGGTATGTTATAATTGTTGCAGAGAATTGGATGCAGCTAGATTCAGAGAGTATTTTGCCAATTCTTGCATCATTACTTGGTTAACACTCTTCAAAATTAAAGGTGTTGTATGAAACGCGACTACACGTTTTATTTTATGACTCTATTGATTGTGTTTGTAGCCAGTGGACTTCTGTTTAGCGCAGTTAAGATCATTGATGCGACACCTACAGAGACACCAGAGCGTATAGAAAGTAGGATAAAAACGGATACAGTAACCCTTTTTATAAGTGGTGGTGAACGCGGTTATTTAAAACCTTGCGGTTGCAGCGAGGGACAGGTAGGTGGTATCTCCCGTAGAGATAGTTTGCTAACAAATATTCGTGAACAATTCTCATCAGTTATTCCGATTGCAAACGGCAATCTTATTTTTAATATGTCCCGTCAATCAGAGATCAAAGCAGATGTAGGCTTTTTTGCAATGGCAGATATGGGTTATATTGCGTATAACGTAGGTCAGTACGATTTGCAATTAGGGACAGCACATCTGACAACACTATCGGAACAAAACAAGCTGCCATTGTTAAGTGCTAATTTGTATAATGGAACATCACAAGTTTTTAAACCTTACATTCTACATACAGCAGACTTGTCAGAAGGTAAAATAACAATAGCTGTTATTGGATTGATCTCACCGAAACATGTAATCTTTGCACAGAATCTTGATTTGAAAATAGTAGACCCAAAAAAAGTCTTAAAACCGCTAATGCCAAAATTAAGAGAAGTTTCTGAAGTCATTGTGTGTCTGTTTAACGGAACAAATGCTGAAGCTGCTTCACTACGAAGTAGTTTTCCTATGTTGGATGTTATTGTGTTAAGCAATGAGAACACCGATATAACACCGTCATCATCAATTGCGTTTCCTTTTGTAAATACAGACATTAAAGGGAAAGCCATCCATTGCGTGAACATTCACCAGGATAACACTGGAAAGCCTATTTTTAAACAGGCACAACGACATCTCTTAGATGAAAAGATACCTGATTCACAGCGGATGGTCCAACTGTTAGAACTTTATAAGGAAATGTTGGCAGCTGAAGATTTGGTGGAATCATCTCTTGACAAACAACAAAAAGCCGGACCTCAGTTCGTGGGTTCTGCATCCTGCAAGACGTGCCATAGTGATGTATGGAAATCATGGAAGGAAACCAAGCATGCACATGCCTACCATACCTTAGAGGTCGCCGGACATGAAACCGATCCAGAATGTTTGACTTGTCACACTGTCGGTTTCGGTACTTCAAGCGGTTTTATTTCTGTTGAGAAAACGCCTAATCATCTTGATGTTGGGTGTGAAAACTGCCATGGTGCCGGAAGCACTCATGCTCAACATCCAGAACAAAAAGGTTATGGCAAGATTGGTGAGAAACTTTGTGTTACCTGTCATACGACTGAAAATAGTCCGAAATTTGATATTGAGGCATATTTCCCAAAAATACTACATTCTACCAAGGTATCTTCTGATATGAAGAAATCAAAATGAGAAAGTACTTATTTTTGTATAGTTTTATTTGCGTCTTTAGCGTATTTATGGGTATTGCCACTGTTGGTTACGTGGAAAACCAAATAAAGGTTCCTGAGTTGGTACAGACATTTCTAAATAAGAAGGGGATTAGTATAGACGATCTAAAATTAAATCCACAACTAATAAATCAGTGGAAACAGGACCTCTACCGAATGAGAGGCAAACAGTTGGTACAGACACAGAAGTCCAAATTGCCTTCACGGGAGTCTTCACAGAATTTTGGTATACCACCCGATTCTTATTACCAGGTCATCATTGACAATAATATTTTTAGACCGCTTGGATACAAGAAATATAAGTGGACGTTAAAGTTGGAACTTATTGGGGTCATGACGTCTGCGGACTCATCAATGAATGAAGCTATTATAATAAGCAATCATCCGAAACATCGCACGCTCAATGTGAAAATTGGGGACACTTTTTTGGAATACACAGTAACCCGTATTGAAGCACGTAGAGTGAGTTACACTGACACTAATGGAGAAGAGCAACATCTCAGGCTTCCTTCACTTTTCGGAGGAAACACAGCAAGTCCTAAAACAGAGGAGAAAAAATGAAATTTATTGTCAACATTTTGTTAATATTCCTAATGCTTATACCTGCCTATGTAGCTGCAGAAACCTCACATACATGCGGGGCTGAGAGCCTTTACAATCTGGCACAAATTTTAGGTGTTGAGGTGGAATTAAAGAAAACCGACAATGACCTAAAACAGCAGAGCGGTGAACGTTTCGTTAACAATTTTAAAGAACTTGTTACTTCAGCAAAAGACATCGGGATTGAATTGCAAGGGGTTAAACTTACGTATAAACACTTACAAGAGTTTGATACACCTATCATCGCACACCTCAAAACCACATTTGAGGATGACAATCCATCAGAAGCAAGTTCATCCAATGGACACTTCATTGTCGTTGAACATGCATCTAAGGAATGGGTGCGCATCTTCGACACCCCAAAGGAATCCTTGTATCATACAGTGACAGTTGTTTCCAGGGATAGATTTCTTGACCTTTGGACTGGTCGGGCACTCATACTGTCGGATAAACAACAGAATAAAAAGCACTCCAGTATCCATGTTTCTCCATTGATATTTGACTTTGGTAAAGAAGCTAAGAGTAAGTATGTTGTACCTATAAAATTAGAGAATAGAAGTAATACTCCAGTAAAAATCATAAATATTGCATCTAATTGCAACTGCACTATCATCAAACAACCTCCAAATGTCCTATCTGTAGGTGGTAAGGCAGTTTTTAATGTTGACTGGGATGTGAATGCGCTCAACCGTTCCACTTTCACCACGATTCACATTCAGACAGATGTGTCGCATCGACCACATCTCTTTATATCATTTGGTGTTATGCGGGAATTCTCAGTCATCTTCATTCCAGACAATATTTACTTGAAAAGCACGGGTACATCCACCATAAAACGGACTGTCGAACTTCAAAACCTTAGAGAAACCTTTGCAAAGATTAAGGAAATCAAAAGTTCTCAGACATGGATACATCCAGTTCTCCGTAGTAGTAACGTTGTAGGTCCTTGGAAAGCTGCAGCGATTGAACTCAACTTTGACACTGGACAAATGCCAAGTGGCGAAATAAACGAAACACTCACTGTAAAGTATGATGATAATTCAGGAGATTACAAAACACTCACCTTACCAATATCGGGGACAGTGAATAATACATATACACTTACCCCTAACCGATTTTTCTTCGGGCGCATTAACGCCGGGAAGAAAAATATAAAAATGGTGGTACTTAAAAACATGAGCAGCACAGTCTTTCGTATTACAAAGGTAGAAACTGATGTCGGTACTGCTCAGACTAAACCATTGAAAGATGGGAATGGTTACGAAGTGTATTTAACATTACCACCACTTTTATCCGCTGGTATCTTGAAAAGCGAAATTCGGGTGCATACAACCCACCCTAAAATAGCTCTTATCAAAATACCAGTATTTGCAGTTGTTGCAAAATAAACATAACAATATAATGTGATATTTATTCGCAATAAATTGTTAACTTGTGAAGTGTTCACACTTCGTTAAATAAAGGAGAAAAACAATGAAAGTTATTGTATGCACGTTAGTTTTCCTATTTCTAATCGGAGGATTAACCTTAATGCACGTAGATTCTAACACTGAATTACCATTTCAAAGCCTTAGTGCGGTAGAGATGCTCACGACACAAGGAGCAGGTCAATGTGAAAAAGTGGATACCTTCCTTAATGGTGGGCCTAAGGCAGCAGAATGTTCGACAAAAGACTGCTGGTTTGAGTGGAATGGCAAGGGTTGGTCATCTTTCAAACGAATGGCTCTTGGTTATGATTGGTGTAATAAAACATTTGATGCTAATAAAGATTGTATTACCTACACACACCATAGAGATGTTGACGAAGAAAATCCACCTCTTTTAATAGGTACTCAGGATTGTGCTTTTTTACAAGAGTATTGGGGTGCTTATTGCATTGGTTGGTTTGCTCGTCCATTTGTCGGGGTTGAAACAGTTGAATTTGTCAAAGATGTACAGCGAGCTGTACCTTGTGCTGTCGTCGTTGGTACCACTACATAACTCGTTTATTTGATAACATAAGTAATGAAGTTTTAAATTGATTTTTAACTTCATTACTTGTGTTGCTCCATATTGCTGTTTTCTTAATATTTGAAGACGTATCTGAATAGTCGACATATTGTCCGATTTATGGTAAGGAGAACTAAAAATGCTGATAAGACTTTTCCAACGAAGGATATTAATAGTCGCAATAGTTGTGCTTGTATTTTTATCACTTTCATTTATCCTATTTTGGAAGGCATCTAATAATGCCATTGTGGTTGAACAGGTAAATACAAAGCATCGTGTTTCTGATAAAACGACAGACTCTAAAGTATCGGTGCCCAATTCTAAACAAGTTACACGAACTTTTTCCACGAATCCGGAAAAGAAGAATCCACAGACATCAGAAAAGACACCAGACGCTAAGGAGGTTAAAGAGGCAATTAATTTTTTAGAGGGATTACAGCAAGGAACTCACGCTGAAAAAACTGACACCATACCAAAAGGGATAGCATCAAAAGGCAGCCCACGTCAAGATGAAATATTTGAACTTTTACGTGAAGGTATTTCATACTACGACAGTTTCCTTGAAAGCGCAAGTGTGAAGTTTTCGTTGATAATTACGAGTGAGGACTATCCTGGTATAACCAGGGCGAGCTCCGGGACATGGGATGGGGTATTCGAATTTTCAGGGAATCAAGTTAGAGGTTCTGTCACACAAGATTCTACACAATATAGTGATGATCTGGGAGAATCCCGATTTTCCAAAAAACAAGAATTTGCATTCAATGGTGAAACATTTGAGATGCTCCAGGATACTCTTAACGGCAAGAAGTTAACACGGGGAAACAATGTAGTTTATGACAGATCTCAAGATCCACGTTTCTGGGGATGGAATCTTAGTGGTGATGAACCACTCACAGAACTAATTGATAGTATTGATATTGAAAACATCAAACCAGTGGAATGGAATGGTAGTCAAGTTTATCATGTTAAAGGAAGTATGCCAGATGCAATGATGGATGTAGACTTGTGGCTGAACCCGGAGAAGAGTTACCGTCCTGAGCGTTTTGTGTTTTCAAACCAGAATGAAGGCACGGTAAAGATACGGATTACGAAAGATTTTATTTTTCAAGAAGTTGCACCTGATCTCTGGTTCCCTGAGTCAGCGCAGTCAGTTACATCCGTAATCAATACTGAGACAGGTGAAGATATAAATATTGAAACTGCAACGATGACCCTTACGGACATTAGGGTTAACGAATACATTCCTTCATCTCGTTTCTCAATAGACCCTCCAAAAGGGACAACTGTTTTTGATATGCGTAGTCGTGAAAAATACACAGTAAGAGGAGACGACTAATGTTTTTGAACAACAAATCAAACAAGATTCCGCTTCTGTTGCTAAGTTTGATGCTATCTTCTATGTTTCATTTGAGTATCTTTGCATCTGAGAATGCGGATTCTGTAGCGGATGTCTTTTCAGATAATGAAGTAAAGTTATCAGAAGAAAGCGCAAAATTGTTAAAGCAAATTAGAAAGGGTGTTGTGGATTATAACAAAAAACTCAAAAGCGGTAAAGTTGAGTTTACTCTCACTTTGAGGCAACGTCTAAAAGTTCAAGAACAGAAGGATAAAAAAGTAGAGTTTGAAAACGTTGGCACTTGGAATATTGTTTACAATTTTGAGGGTACACGCCATTTTTATGATGTTAGGATACGGAAAAAGATGGAATTCAACGGAGAACCGCTTCCAAACTGGACTGAGAAACGCTACCAATTTCAGATTGAAAATAAGAAAATGTTGATGAGAGAATTTAAGGATAAAGGATGGAGTCAACCTACACAAGCAACGGATAAATCCATCTTTAAATCAGAGTTTAACCCGCGCAGATGGGGATGGAATCCCGATGTGTTTAGTTTTGCATTCCTAATCAAGTTCTATAACCCCATTAAAGTTGAACCGGTTGAAGTTAATAATGATGCTCAACTCTACTTGATTACCTTACAACGAATTGATAATGAAAAGAGTTCATCAGTTCTGAAACTCTGGATAGATCCACAGAAAGGGTATCGTCCAATTCGAAGTTTAAAATTAGGTAAGATTCTGTCAACTACAACTCTTGAAGCTCCAGATGGAACATACAAACGGTTACCACCGAGGATAGCTGTAAGTCGTAATTATACTGCAAACCAAATTGAGCAGTTTGAGCGGGGAATTTGGTTTCCGAAGACTGCAACTTATTCAATAGATTACGATCCTGATACACAACAAGAATACAGAAAAATCACAATGAAAGTACAGAAAGCTACCTTTAACATCCCGATTGATGAGAAAGACCTGCGTTTCTCTGATTAAACCTAATGGTCTAACTTGCTGAAAAACTTAATATGAGAAAATGTATCACAGTTTTTATACTTTGTGCCTTTTTGATAATTAGTATTCCCAGGTTATTGTCTTTAGATGCACATTGGAATAGCGATGAAGCCCGATGGTTGCAGCGGAGCGAATACTTTATGTTTGCTGTAGAACAGGGTAAGTTTTCAGATACTCTCATTGCCTACCATCCGGGTGTCATGACGATGTGGATTGCTGGGATCCGCACTTTTTTTGTGGATACTGGTATTGATGTACACAACCTTACCCATGCTCGGTGGTTTCTTGGTGTAGTTGTGTTAATTGGAATTGGTATCTGTGGTCTTTTGTTATTCTTTCTGTTTGATCAATGGGTGGCAATAACGAGTTTAGCATTCTTGACGTTTTCGCCATTCTTTTTGGCACAAACGCGACGTGTTCACACGGATGCCTTAGCTACCATTTTTATACTGTTAACTGTTTTACTGCTTCTACTGTATTGTAAAAATGAGCAAAAGCACCGATACCTTCTACTTTCAGGTATTACTTTTGGATTAGCTGTCCTGTCTAAGAGTTATTCGCTGATTCTGGTGATGTGGGTTCCGGGGTGTCTGTTTTTGTTTTGGAAATCACGAGAAAAAAGATCTCAGAGATTTTTTGTATTCATTGCAGAGTTGTGCTGTTTTCTGAATTTCGGTTTGCTTACTTTTATTGTTTTATTTCCCATCTTTTGGAAACCTGCTTTTGGATTATTAGCCGCCTCACTTTTGGGGATTACTGTCCTTTTGCTGGATACTTTAAAAAAACAGAACGAACGAAAATGGGTATCTATTCTATTACTAATAACTACAGGAATCGTATTACTCCTCGTTTCTACCATCGCCATACGTGCTGTGTGGTTGATTTTAGACAAAGTTAACTGGGCGGTCACTACCCCACATGAAGTAGAACACTTCTTTTTGGGCAACGTTGTTTACGACCCTGGCTGGTTGTTCTACCCTTTAGTACTTACGATCAAAAGCACACCGCTGATGCTTCCACTCACACTTGTCGGATGCATCTTGATATGGCAACACCGTAAAGACTCTACAGAAACATCTCAAAACTTGCGAATAGCACTTGCGCTCGTTGCTGGTATTGCGCTATTCACGATATGTCTAACAGCAACAAGCAAAAAGTTCAGCAGGTATTTGTTACCTGCATTTTTGATGTTTGAAGTATTAGCTGCTATTGGGTTTGTGCAAGGTCTTAAATGGGTTTACAACATACTGCGTAATCACTTTGGAACAGAGCGAACTGTCCTACACAGAAACTTCGCGATTGTTATTGCCTGCATTGGAATGTTTTTCATTCAGGTGTTTCCTGTTCTTGCTCTACACCCTTATTATGGCACGTACTATAATCCCTGCTGGAAGGGAACAGACATTACGAAGATAATTACAGTCGGAGAAGCATCAGGCTTAGATATTGCCGCAAATTATTTGAATGAGAAACCGAATGCTGAACATCTTGTCGTTCAAGTATCGCCACTTGCCGCTGAATTTGTACATCACTATTTTCGAGGTTTTGTCTATCGACCAGATAGAGATCGTGGATATAATCCGGATTACGAAGTCGTCTATATCCGAGATACGCAAATAGGACGTTTGCCACAGACAGGAACACGAAACGGTGAACTGGAAGTCAAAATAACTATCAATGGGATTGAACATGTTTGGATTTACAAGGTGAAGCATTTGTATAATGACACACGGGTATCCCCGTTTTCCTGATGACACAACGGCACCATTTATTGAATCTATCGCTGAGACGCTGCAGCAACAGGAAGATATTGATGTTACAGTTCTAACACCTGATACTCCACATTTTGTCCGTTCCGAAGCAGACAGCACGGTGAATCTACAGACGTATCGCTACTTTTTTCCTCGACAGCTGCAACGTTTAGGGTATTCCAATACACTGGTGAACGATTGTGCACTAAAGAAGTATGTTTATCTATTAGCACCTTTTCTGTTTATTTCAGGTATATTCCACCTTTTTTGGTTAAGTTGCAGACACAAATTTGACGTGATTCATGCACACTGGCTTTTACCCAACGGTTTTATAAGCGCGGTTGTCAATAGACTGTTAAAAATTCCGTATGTCATAACCCTCCACGGTTCAGACATTTTTGTTTCAAAACAGAATTTCATCTTCAGAAAAATGGCAAAGTGGACACTCAAACATGCTGCAATGATAACGAGTGTGACACCAGCATTTTTGCCCGAGTTAGCAGCATTAGGGGTGCCAGAACAGAAGCGGTGTATGATACCAAATGGTGTAACACCCAGTGTATTTTCTACGCCGTCTCAGAAAAGGACTACTGAATTGCGAGAAACACTTTCAATCCCAGATAATTGTCCCGTCGTTTTCGCGTTAGGACGTATCGTTTTAAAAAAGGGATTCAACGTGCTGATTCAGGCACTGCCCTATGTACAAGAAAAGATCCAGGATGTAAAAGTTATTATTGGTGGGGATGGGACTGACCTGGCTCGCCTCAAAACACTCGCAAGCGAATTAGGTGTTACAGATATCGTTCAGTTCCCCGGCACAATAAATCGAACAGACGTTCCCATCTATTTTTATTTGTCTGATCTGTTTGTGCTTCCTGCAGTCTTTGATCCGAAAGGCAACGTGGATGGATGTCCAATTGTAATTTTAGAAGCAATGGCGTGCGGAAAACCTGTGGTTTCTTCAAACATATCGGGTATACCTATCGTCGTAAAGGATGGCGAAACAGGTCTCTTAGTGGGTGAAAAAAACGTTCAAGCTTTAGCGACTGCTATTATATCGTTATTAGAAAACCCCGAGAAACGAGAACAGTTTGGTCGAGCAGGGAAACTGCGTATCCAGCAAGAATTGACTTGGACAAAAACAATAGAACAATTTATCAAAATTTATCAGCAAAATGTCAACTGAAATACATAACACTCCCGATTTATCAATAGTCATTCCAGCGTTCAATGAGGAAGAATCGCTTCCTGCTTTACTGGAGCAGATTTTACTCACACTGAAAACCCATTCCTACAATGCCGAAATCGTATTTATCAACGATGGCAGCACGGATAAAACTACGGAGGTGTTAGATTCACTCGCTGCATCAGAACAATTGTTTCCAATTCATGTTATCCATTTCAAACGTAATCAGGGTAAAGCAGAAGCACTCACTGCGGGGTTCGCTGCAGCGGTCGGCAACATTGTCATAACCATGGATGCTGATCTACAGGATGACCCAGAAGAAATTCCTAAGTTGTTAGAAGCACTTCACAGCAGTAATTACGATGTCATTTCTGGTTGGAAATTTCCTCGTAAAGATCCATTTGAAAAGCGTGCTTTTTCTTTCATTTTTAACAACGTTACTGCTTGCATCACCGGTGTGAAACTTCACGACATGAATTGCGGGTTCAAGGCATATCGGCAAGAAGTTGCAAAAGAACTTCATCTTTACGGAGACCTGCATCGGTATATACCTATATTGGCACATCAAGCAGGCTATCGGATAGGAGAAGTCAAAGTGAAACATCATCCACGCCGGTTTGGTGTTTCTAAGTATGGGTTGAAACGGATACCAAAAGGCTTCTTTGATCTGCTGACGGTGTTGTTTATAACGAAATACCTGAAACGTCCATTACATGTTTTCGGCATGATTGGTGCAACTGTCACTTTTATCGGCATGCTAATTGGGATTTACCTTGCTTTCGTGTGGTTTATAAAAGGTGGTGTAGGTTTTCGTCCCTTGCTGATGCTTTCTGTTTTGATGATAATCTTTGGCGCACAGTTTTTCTCTATTGGACTACTGGGAGAGTTGATTATTGGTCTTATATCTCGGCTTGAACGCCGCATACAAACGGAGAAAGAAGTTCCCAAACATCACATAAGCCAAAATGATGGAAAATACTAATGAGCATTCAAGCATTCGAGTAGAAATACTCCGGTTTGCCAAATACCTCATCGCGTTGGTGATATTGCTTTTTCTGGTCAAACGATTTGTCGGACTGATTGAAGAACTAAAAGTGGAATCCATATCTTTTAGTCCTCTCCTATTAATACTATCTTCTGTTATTTTAATTATTTATCGGACGTTGCGAATTTCCCCATGGTTGACAATCTATCAAAAAACTACCTCAAAGTCGGTTTCCATTTTCTCTGTGTGGATTTTTTTTCAACTCTCTGAACTCGGGAAATACTTACCCGGCAAAGTAGGACATTTTGTGGGAATAGTGGCACTCTCTCGGCCCCTCGGAATAGCAAAAACTGGGGCAATTGTCAGTACGTTGATTCAACTCATATTCCAATGTACATTAGGGGCTTTGATTGGGTTACCCGCTTTGTTATCTCCCGCAGCAAGGGAACTTTTACGCAATTCACTTGAACACTTTCAGCACAACATCCCACTTCTTATTGGAATTCTCGTGGTAGTTGTGGGACTCTGTGCTGTCTTTCTCATTTTATTCCGGAAACAGTTATTTATCAGCAAAACGTATCTTCAAGAAAGTAAACAAGCAATTTTTTCTATCATGGGAACACTTCATCTTATCGGAATTTATCTGTTGCTTTGGGTTTTTTCAGGTATTGCCTTTTTTTTGTTTGTCAAAAGTATTTACGCAATTCACATAACACAATTCCCGATTATTATGAGTATCTACGCCTTCGCGTGGAGTTTGGGATTCATGAGTTTGGTAACACCCGGAGGGTTAGGTGTTAGAGAAGGCATTTTGAGTCTGTTGTTAACTTGTTGCCTACCGCCTGCTACAGCAACACTCGTAGCACTACTTTCAAGATTATGGGTAATAAGTGTTGAGATCTTGTTAGCTGGAGTGGCATGGGGATGCTACATTAGGCAAAAACAGATTATTCCAAACATTCAAAATTCTACTAATAAGAACTAATAAGACTTGGGGATTTGATTACGCCAGGAATAAACAGATTAAAGACACTTCTGCGGATTGTCTAACATATTTTAGGAGTTGCTACATGGCAGAAAGAACAGATCCATCACAAAAAATAAATCACCCCTTTTATTGTCAATACCGGGCTGTCTACGAATATGCCAATAATTTTATTCAAGCAAAGCGAGTTTTAGATGTCGGATGCGGAGAAGGATACGGAGCATACATACTGGCACGACAAGCAAAAGAGATTGTTGCTATTGATAGACATAAAAAAACTATTCAGCAGGCACAGCGAAAATATTCCCTACCCAACCTTAGTTTCAACGTTCAAGATGTTGAGCAGCTTTCAAAATATACTCCCGAAACCTTTGATGTCGTCTGTTGTTTTCATGTCATTGAACATCTAAAAGAACCGACCCGTTTATTGCTGGACATCGGAAAAACTCTTATCGGAGTCAGGTATACTTTTGATTTCAACACCAAACCGACATTCACCGTTTCGCAGTGCTACTGGAATTGAGTGGCCCTATCATGAACGCGAGTATACCGTTGACGAATTTCGCAAACTTCTTTTGCCCTGTTTCAAAAATGTAACGCTTTACGCACTTCAGGCAAGCGAAAAAGTTCAACAATTTCAGAACATTCGAGCACAGTATGTCCAGCAAATATTCAGGTGGGACATCCTGAGGATGCGGCAGTGGCTTCCTAAACGGCTGCTGCAACATAGCTTTAACATCGGCGGAAAAATGTTAAAATCATTTATGAAAACAAATCACAATAGATTAATATCCAATATCACATTATCAGATTTTCATGTATCAGATACGCAACTTCACCACGGATTAGATCTTATTGGCGTATGCCGAATCATCTAAACTTTACTTGATTTTATATGTTGACAATACGAAAGACATCTTTGATACATTTAGTTTTAGATACAGTTAATGTCTTCGCAATGAAAATGATTCTGAACAAAAGGAGTAAGAATTGACGTTCCCCACATTTTTAGGTATAGGTGTTCCACGCTCTGGAACGACGTGGCTCCATGAAATACTCCAGTCTCACCCAGAAGTTTATGTACCGAAGTATCGTAAAGAGATCCGTTTTTTCGATGAAAATTATGACAGGGGTGTTGATTGGTACAAGAAATTCTTCCCATCTGATATGCATGCAAATAAATACCGTGCAATCGGAGAAATATCACCATTCTACTTGTATTATGATGATTGCATAGATCGCATTCTCAAAATACCATCAATAACGAAATTAATACTAATATTGCGAAATCCGGTGGACAGGACATATTCATACTACGGTTGTCTTGTAAGAGACGGTAAATATGTCGGTTCCTTTGAAGATTGTATGATTCAGCATCCAGAAATTATTCAGCAAAGTTTTTATAGCGGGTATTTAGAGAAATATCTCCATCATTTTGCAAAGGAGCAGCTACTGGTACTTATCTATGAACAGACTATAGCATCATCTATTTCAAAGACAAAAGATAGATTGGCTAACTTTCTCGGCATTGACGTGGAACGTTTCCCGCCATCAGCTGGTCTTGCAAGAGTTAATACAAGTGGTATTCCCAACGCTCACTCAGCTTACCTCTTCTTTGACAAAATCGCTTGGCGTCTTAAGGATATGGATTTAGATTGCATAGTCAGTTGGTCAAAAAAACTCGGAATTAAGCGGCTGTTCGGTAAGAAACACTCTCTACCGCAAATGAAGGAAGAAATACAGCAATATCTGAGTGAACTCTATAAGCCAGATATTCAGGAGCTTGAATTGCTTTTAGAGACCGATTTAGATTGTTGGAAATAGTTGATAGATGGACAGGCCAAATGCAAAACACTATGAACGACACGATCACTTAATTTTGATTTGAGGGTGGGCTTCAGACTCCAGTGAGAGGCGAGGTGATATTTTAGAAGCACATAACTGTCAACTCAAGGATTTTCCAAACAGGAGAACCCCTCTTCAGTCCCATTCGGATGCAACGTGGATACCTTATCATCTGGCAAAACCTGCTGATGTCACTTTGAATATATACGCAGCAAACGGCATGATTGTTCGGACAATCGCATTAGGGGTAATGCCTACAGGTATCTATCAAAACCGAAGTCGTGCTGCCTATTGGGATGGTAAAACACGTTCGGTGAACCGGTCACCAGTGGTGTCTATTTCTATACGCTTATAGCAGGAAACTTCACTGCTACAAGGAGAATGGTGTTTGAAAACAATCTTAAGTAACCTTTGCCGTGTGGCAATTGTAAGGTGATTTCAATTTTTACAAAGGAGATATGCAATGTGGAAAAACTTTTTTTGGATTACGATGGTTATCTTTGTTTGGTTTGGCATGGCTAAAAATATCATTGCTCAAACCAAATTATACGATCTTTCTCATGACGGCCTTTCTGTTGATTTTAGTCCTGATGGAGAGTATATCGTCACAGGCGATGCAGGGGGTGATGTGGAACTCTGGGAAGTTAGCACCGGTGAAAGGATCTACCGTCGCTCAATCGGTGGTACGATTAAAGGAGTTGCCTTCAACCCTGATGGGAAGTTCATCGCTGCCGGCGGTGCCGCCGTAGTAGTCCGTTTGCGGACGAGCGATGGAAAGGAGGTTCAGCGGTTGAATTTTTCTGATGCCAGAGGTATTAACGCAGTTGCTTATAGTACAGATGATATTCATGTTGCGATCGGAGATGATACCGGGGCAGTGTATCTCTGGGACGTGAATAAGGTACAGGTGAGCGGATGGAAATACAAGGAGGTAGATAACCTTTATGCTGTTACCTTCTCGCCAGATGGAGAGTATATCGCCACAGGAGACTCAGCTGGTTATGCCAGGATTTGGGAAGTTGACAGTTGGTGGGAAAGTGTAAAGATTCAAAACATAGAACTTGGGGGCAATGTCAGATCCCTTACTTTCAGTCCAAACGGGCGATATCTTGCTGCCGACCAATATGACGGACCGGCCGAGAGTGTCTATATCTATGATGTTGTCCAAAATAGGGATGTTCGGCAGATAGATCAAGGTTCCACCACGGGGCGTGGGGTCACTGCACTTGCCTTCAGTCCTGATAGCAGGTATATTGCTGTAGGTAATGTGAATTCAGAAATAAAGATTTACCGGATCGGGACAGAAATAATTGCGAGTGTGACATTAATTACGCACGAAATGACGATTCAAACGAGTGGATCAGTTGAAGATTTGGCGTGGGGTCCTGATAGCAATTTAATCTCGGATGGTAAATCCGTTTGGCAAACGGATCAGTCCGTACCGGACAACACCCCCGAAATCCGTTTAACGCTCCCTGACGATTTCATCTCTGAGGTGGTATTTGGTCCTAATTCAACCTATTTTGTTTTGAATGCTCAATATCCAACACTGATGAAAGGTAATAAGCCCGCAAATGTCGTCTATGGCAAGTGCACAATAACACTTGACTTTGATCATACCCAAAAGAATACGCTGAACCTTACAGGTGTCTTTGTGGTGGCATTAGAATATATTCGGCAAGTTGTTAGACTTAATAGGATACCTACTCTGACAGGGCTTACCAATCATCTTGTTTCAGAGGGTCTCTTACTTATTCGTCCTGGTTTCCCAGACCAAGCACCATATTTTATGTTTCCACTTCTAACACTAGCAGAAAGGCTTATTATCTTAGAAGAGGAGATAAACAATAGGCATTTGGGTGCCTTGTTTAGTACCGTCGTCGGACTAATCCCTGGTCTTAGTGAGCTGGGTGCTATCCCTGGTCTAGTAGCCGGTGTTACATTAACAGAATGGGAGAGACTAAGAAGAATAGACGAAATTTTCAGATCCGGACTGGATCCCAAAATTATTTTAAGCCCCAGTATCGGTGATCAAATTTCTGATTTCTTCACCGGTGCCACTCCTCCGCCTGAGGACAAACTTAGGTATCTGTTTTACATTCCGGATCGGCGGGTGTCAAACATAAGGGTCAAAGTAGAGCAAAAGTACAAAGAGGGTACTTCCTTGCCCCCAAAGACAGCACGTTATGATCGCAGGCTGAATCTGGCAAATAATACTTGGGCTTCGCCAAGCATGCAACCGATGTCCCTTGTAGACTATCCACCATTTCAACAGCTGTCACCAGAGGGGCAAGAATATCTTTTCCGTCGCTTCGGAGAGTTCATGAGTGCCTGGGGTTGGGAGAGTTGGCGGATTCCAGAGAAAACTTCCTTATTGCCAAACTACCCAAACCCGTTCAATCCTGAAACGTGGATACCGTATCAGTTGGCAACCGCTGCTGATGTGAGCATTGACATCTACGCTGCGGATGGACAGTTAGTCCGGTCA
The DNA here is from genome assembly GCA_022824835.1 of Candidatus Poribacteria bacterium. Taxonomy (GTDB): domain Bacteria; phylum Poribacteria; class WGA-4E; order WGA-4E; family WGA-3G; genus MSPOR6. The sequence continues at coordinate 18,110 of JAJDZB010000068.1, forward strand.
TTAGATTTAGGGCATCAACCTATCGGCATCTATGAAAACAAGAGCCGTGCTGCGTATTGGGATGGAAAGAACGCGTCGGGTGAACCAGTTGCAAGTGGGGTTTACTTCTATACCCTTACCGCAGGAGAGTTCACCGCTACACGCAAAATGTTGATTCGGAAATAGAACGCACCTCTTTTTTGACCGATCCCGCAAGTCAAAAGTCTACGTTTCAATGTTAAAGCAACATAAGATTGGGTATCGGTCACCCGTAGAGGGGGTCCTTGGGAGAACGGATATACTGAAAGACTTAACCGCACTTTCAGGGAAGAAGAAGTTTACCTCAATGACTATGAGGACATCTACGAAGCGATATCCCGCATTGGGCATTTTATCACACAAGTGTATAACCGGAAACGCCTGCATTAGGCGTTAGGGTATTTGACACCTATAGAATTTCAACGAAAAAACCTGTTTTAAATTTACGAAATTATGGTCTGAAAAATCGATGGCACTACACCCGTTTGCATGCGCAAGAAGAAACAGATGTTGTGCTTCAAACAGGTCTATAATTCTAAGTGCCATAAAGGCGAAAAAGACAATAAATGAACTATCAGCAGGCACTTTAGATCGCCCTGGATCTTTAGTTTGATTGGTGTTGATAGACTCTTAAAATCTTTGTAACGTTTAAAGAAAAATGTGATATAATACTTTGCATCAGGATAACACATGGTTAATACTCCCTTTATTTTCAATTATAGAAAGAGTATAACCTATATACTGACTAAATTCAATTATGCACACCCCTCATCTAATAGGAGTATCAAAATGAAAAGAGTGTTTCGTATCACGATTATTCTGATTCCCGTTGCTGTACTTCTTACTGGGGGTGTGTAAAGTTTTTGTCCCAAAAGTTTGTCACTATAGAAAAAGGATCGTTGACCCTTGCTCCAGCGGAGCAATGTGTCTATAGAAAAAGGATCGCCAACGGGCTGCACTCCAGCGGAGTGCTATGTAGGTTCGGTTTCCTAACCAATGCAGGATACCAAACGTGTATTCTGCCGGATCTTCGCGAAGATTTTTATGAACGCAATGTGAGATAAGTATATTATATGAGGGAAAAGTTGAAACAAGTTATCAAGGACTCGTTAATTGTTTGTATTTGGATCGGAATTGGAACCCTCACGCTTTGGGGAATGGATTGGTTCGGACTTATAGCTTCGACCTCAAATGTCTCCAATAATTCCTCTTTGCAAGTTGATTTTCCAGCGGTTTACAAAATTTGGAAAAGCGGAGACGCAATATTTGTGGACACGCGCTCCGCTTCAAACTTCCGAAAAGGGCATATTCCTGGTGCCGTCAATATCCCTCTTAATCGCGTGAAACATCAATTGAAGGTTCTTCCAACAGATAAAGAAACGCTTTTGATTACCTACTGTGGAAACATTGAATGTCCAAATGCCCATCAGTTGATGAATGTGTTATTGGGTTATGGTTACCAAAACGTAAAGTTTTTTCCACGTGGGGTGAGAGGGTGGCAAGCATTAGGACACGCATTAGAAACAAAATGACTATAAAATCACTTCTGCTAACTGTTTTAAGAATAACTATCGGGATGATTTTTCTCTTCTCTGGAATAGCTAAACTGACAAGTCTAACAGTTTTTGTATCCAACGTTGCCGCTTATGAAATTTTGCCGACTTTATTGATAAAACCAATAAGTTATCTATTAGTTTCTGCTGAAATAACCTTGGGAATCGCCTTATGCATTGGCTATTTTTCAAGAGGATCAGGTTTACTGGCATCAATCCTATTCATGACATTTACGATTGTCCTAATAATAGTTTTGTTGCAGAAATTGTCTGTTACGAACTGTGGTTGTGAAAATATTCTTTTTAGTTTTTTAGATACCATAGGAGTTTCGGTTTCAACAACCCCAAATTGGAAAATAGTTCTCATAGATGTTGCATTGGCAGCAACTTGTTTTTGGATAGCCTGTTCACCTCAGCGAGGATATGGAATAGAATCGCTAATTTCACAAATCTCACACAATCCCACCAAGACTATACGTTAACATCTAAACTTGTCTTAACTGTACGAAATTATGGTCTGAAAACTTGATGACACTTCAGTTTGTAGAAAGAAGCACAATCAAGAATGAATGTTGTTCAAAGAGACACAATCTAACAGAGTGTGCTACAAAAAAACACACAATCAAGGATGAATGTGCTACAACCAATCTGAATTAGTGTTAAATTTTTGTGAAGGTATTGTGATGCAGGACTAAAGTGAGGCAAACTTGTGTTTTAGCACCATAAATTCTGTTGTTCGTAAGATCAATCCTATGATACACTATATTAACAACACAAGCAACAGAATAATCTGTTACGATTCTGAACAGAAAATTTGCTATAAACGGAGAAGTAATGTCCAGCAATGTTAACGAGTTCCAAATTCTAAATGCAGATGATGACGAGTTGATGCGGATTAGTCGTGAAGGAACACTGTCACTCAATTTAGATGAGATGCACGCCATTCAGACACACTTTGCAAAACTGCAACGCAACCCAACCGATGTTGAACTTGAAACCATCGCACAAACATGGTCAGAACACTGTGTTCACAAAACCTTTAAAAGTCTTATTCTCTATACTGAAGATGGTAAGGATACAGAGAAGATTGACGGTCTCTTTCCGACCTATATCCAGCGCGCAACTGAGGAGATTAACAAACCCTGGTGCGTCTCTGTGTTCGTTGATAATGCTGGCATCATAGAATTTGATGACACATACAATCTTGTTTTCAAGGTAGAAACCCACAATCACCCATCCGCAATAGAACCTTACGGAGGCGCAGGAACAGGGATCGGGGGTGTCATTCGGGATTCCCTCGGAACAGGTCTCGGTGCTAAACCGATACTAAACACAGATGTGTTCTGTTTCGGATTGCCGGATACGCCATATCAAGAGTTGCCGAAAGGTACACTCCATCCAAAACGCGTCTTCAAAGGTGTTGTAGCAGGGGTACGAGACTACGGTAACAGAATGGGAATTCCAACTGCAAACGGTGCTATCCTATTCGATACTCGCTATACTGCTAACCCGCTTGTATTCTGTGGGAACGTAGGTCTCATACCGAGAGATCGATGTGACAAATCTGTTGAACCGGGAGATTTAGTCGTTGCTGTCGGTGGACGCACCGGACGCGATGGTATTCACGGTGCTACTTTCTCTTCTGCAGAGCTGGATGATACATCTGAAAACCTCGGTAGTGTTGTCCAAATAGGCAATCCGATTATGGAGAAGAAGATCGTTGATGCACTCCTACAAGCCCGCGACCTAAACTTATACCGTTCCATCACAGATTGCGGTGCTGGCGGTTTCTCATCTGCTGTAGGTGAAATGGGGGAAGATACGGGTGCAGAAGTACACCTTGAGAATGTTCCACTCAAATATGAAGGTTTAGCACCTTGGGAAATCTGGTTATCAGAAGCACAAGAACGCATGGTCATCGCTGTGCCACCAGAAAACATTGAGAAACTCATGCGGATATGTGAAGCCGAGATGGTAGAAGCGACGGTACTCGGCAATTTCACTAACTCTAAACGGTTGCAAGTCTTTTATGAAGGAGAGATCGTTGCGGATCTGGATATGCAGTTCCTCCACAAAGGATTACCGCAACATGTTAAAAAGGCAACTTGGACTTCACCTCAACACCCAGAGATGTCCTCACGAGATGAACAGATTGATGATTACACTGAAGACCTATTGCGACTGCTTGCATGTCCAAATATAGCCAGCAAAGAACATGTTATCCGTCAATATGACCACGAAGTACAAGGTGGAATTGTCGTGAAACCACTCGTAGGTATTGAGAATGATGGACCGAGCGATGCATGTGTCCTAACGCCAATCATTGGTAATCAGGATGCGGTGATCGTATCAAATGGCATCAACCCTAAATACAGTGATGTTGACCCATACATCAGTGCAGCATCCGCAATTGATGAAGCACTTCGCAACATCGTTGCTGTCGGTGGATCTATTGAAAAAACTGCCTTATTAGACAACTTCTGTTGGGGTAACCCGGATAAACCTGATAGACTCGGTGCGTTAGTTCGGGCTGCGAAAGCATGTTATGATATTGCGACTGCTTATGGTACTCCCTTCATCTCTGGTAAAGATAGCCTATATAACGAATACCGTGATACGACAACAGGTGAACAACGGGCAATTCCGTCAACGTTGTTAATTTCTGCAATCAGTGTCCTGTCTGATGTTGGCAAGGTGGTTACAATGGATGTCAAAAAGCCGGGTAATTTGATCTATGCTGTAGGCAATACCTTCGCTGAATTGGGGGGTTCACATTACTTCAGCATACACGGGTATATCGGCAACAACGCACCTATTGTTCGAGCCGATGAGGGTAGGTTGACGATGCAAAGACTCAGTTCTGCTATTGACAAAGGTCTTGTTCGATCTTGTCATGACTGTTCAGAGGGAGGCATCGGTGTTGCAGCAGCAGAAATGGCATTTGCAGGGGGTTACGGTCTCTCTCTAAATCTCAACACTGTACCTATAGGTGAGGAGATTATGTATAATGACTTTCTACTATTTTCCGAGTCAAATAGCCGTTTTCTCGTTGAAGTTGAACCACAGAAACAGAGCGACTTTGAAGATTACATGGTTGAAGTACCCATCGGCAGTCTTGGAAGTATAACAGATAATCCCACATTTACTGTCAATGGTATAGATGGCGGAAAGATCATCCATACGTCAATTGGCATTCTAAAATCGTCGTGGCAGACTCCATTACATACGTAACGTGAGTTTGATAATTAAATGCCATATTCATTGTAGGTTGGGTTGAGGCACGCCAATCAAATATTAACTGGCAACAGGTATTGCTCTATAATGGGTCAAGATGTTGGGTTTCGTTCCTCTACCCAACCTACGTAAGTCATTTGTTCTGATTTATCAAACTCACGTTACATAGTCATTTTTGGAGGATAATATGAAACCCAACGTTCTTGTGCTGCGGACAGCGGGAACAAACTGTGATGCTGAAACTGATGTTGCATTTCAACTTGCTGGTGCGAATACAGCATTAGTGCATATTCAGAATCTTATTTCAAGTAAGGTCGATCTTTCCGCATTTCATATACTCGCTATCCCAGGCGGTTTCTCCTACGGTGATGATATTGCAGCCGGGATACTACTTGCCGTTGAGATGAAACACAAACTCAGATCCGCTTTAGAGAAGTTTGTTGCTGATCGTAAACTCATCATTGGAATATGCAACGGGTTTCAAGTGCTGGTGCGGACAGGTCTTCTGCCTGGTGTAGAGATTAGCGACAACGGTAATGCTGAAAAAACGCAACGTTCTACGCTGGCAATGAATACATCAGCAAAATTTGAGTGCCGTTGGGTCGAGTTAGAAACACAACAGAGTCCGTGTGTATTTACAAGAGGTATCAAGCCGCACATTTATCTCCCAGTCGCACATGCTGAAGGTAGATTTACTGCACCGCCAGATATATTAGCGGAATTAGAATCGCACAATCAGATTGTCTTCAGATATGATAAGTCTTCTAAGAACTCCTCCGACGACAGTAATTATCCGAATAATCCAAACGGTTCTGATGCTGATATTGCTGGTATTTGTGATAGGACAGGTAGGATATTCGGGTTAATGCCGCACCCAGAAAGATTTCTGACAAAGTGGAATCACCCACGTTGGACTCGAGAAGACTTACCCGATGCGGGGGATGGATTAGCTATTTTTAAAAACGCTGTCGACTATGTAGCTGCGACCCTTGCATGAATAGTCTATGACTATCAATCAACTACTTTCGTTTTCTCCTTCAATTTGCGCTTCTTCTTGCTGTGGAATATCAGATTCACTGTTTTTCACTGTTTCATAACTGCAAAATACACCAACCATAGACAGTATATATCCGACTGCGCTTAGAAATGCACCATATTGTGGGTTATCAAGATAGTCACCATCAATTTTCCAATTCAAACCTGCTCCAAGAAACAGGATTAGAAAACAGAGTAGTCCAACACTGCAACTAAAAAGCACAAAAAATGTAGACAAAGATCTCCATCCTGATGTGTGAATAAGTCTATATGTACTGACAATGATAGTTGTTATTGCAGCAATAAATGCAATGATAATGAAGTTAATTCCAATCCAATGGGGATCACTACCTATCATTTCAATTACTAAGAAAAAACCTAATACAAGACTAACACTACCTAAGAATAAGCCTACAACATATCGCCAATATCTTTGAAAGAAGGATTGATCCCTCATGTAAACACAAACACCTACTATACCTAACAGAAGAATATAAATGAGTAGCATCACAAAGAATGCGCCTAAAGTAGAAAAGCGAATAATATCAAAGATTCCAACTAAAACAATTCCAAATAAAAACGAAGTAATCATCAAATATATTATACTACTCACAATTAATATAATTATTATTAAAAAGTAGTTTTTGTTACTATTCCGTTTCAATATATAAATACTACTAATTAAAAGCACGAATATAGCAATGAATACAATTGTTATGTGAGCGTCCCTACCACTGTTTGCAATGTCAGCCCCAGTCTCATCTGAATTCCATGGTAATCCGAACCCGAAAAACGCTATTATTCCGCCGATCAGAACCAAGGCATGGGAATACTTATTCATTTCAATTCACCGACTAATTTTGAAAGTTCATTCTCTCTCGGAATAAAAATGGCACCGACTAACACGATAATAAACCCAACTGCTGTCCCAAAACCACCAATTTGGAGATCACCTGCTAAAGTATAGGTCGTATTACCCATGCTGCGTAATCCGTTTTCACCGATGACTGTTGCAAGCAGTAATGATACAATTAGACAGATTATCCCAATTATACTGCTAATAATCACAATCCGTTTTAATCTTCCGGACGAGTTTTTCGCAAGCATAATGACACTACAGAAGAAGATAAGAATGGATTCGACAAGTGCAATGGTAACGAGATTGAAACCAAGAGCGATTTTATATCCTGGGTATCTATGATGACTCTCAGGAATAGGTGGTATAATTGCTCCTGTTTCTGTTACTGGAGTGCTACTTCTAAATATTGCACTCCCAAGTCTTCCTGTCTTAACATTTGTATCATAACTTCTCTCGTAACTACCTTTTGTAAATGCAACCCACGGGAGCGCAAAGCAAACCAGTGCCAAGGCTCCACCCATAACTGCAATAAGTCGCGAATGTCGAATCACTTCTCCTCTCCCTTATGTTCTGTATTGCCGTTCTGATTGGATTTATACCCTTCTTGTATGAAGTCAAGTGTCCCGCATTTAGGTCTATGTTGCCTCTTCATTTATTGACGTGCGCCGCATGCCTGTAAACAGGCTTGCATGTGTCCGCGAGATTCAGCAGCAATCGTGCAGCACTGCTCTAAACTATACTCTCTTGCACCGATAACTTCAAGGTTAAGGGGTCCTGTATAGCCGTTTTCGTGCAGAACACGGATATATCCGACGAGGTCTATATCACCACGTCCGTTTGCTTGTAGTTCAGGGGCTCCAGGTCCATGCTGTGTTCCTTTACAATCCCGTATATGCACATGTTTTACGCGTGTTACCACTGCAGCGATAGCCTCAACAGGATTCTCACCTGCACGATGGATATGTGAAGGATCCATGTCAATACCGAATGCTGGTGATGATATTTCCTCCATCGCGCGTAACGTTGTTGGGGTGTTATAAATACTTGCCCCAACATGTGCCTTGACACATAGCGTTACACCGTAATGTTCAGCACGTTCTGAAAGTTGTCCGAGAGAATCGATAACCGGAGACCATGCAGATTCATCATCTGATGCACCACCAGGTCCACAGTTGATGATAGGGATACCAATTTCAACGGCAGCCTGAAATGCCAGTTCCATTCTCTCAGGATCTCTTGAGGGTTGTTCCATCGCTAACAATTCAAGTTCGTATTCTTTAGATAGACGTTTGATGTCGGCAGCGAGTTCTTGCCAATTAGCCAAAACAAGATGCTGACTCATGCCATCAATTGCTGACAGTTCGATACCATCGTAACCTGCCATGGCTATGTGTTTGAAGGCGGATTCCATATCGTATCCGCCGAAAAGGACAGAATTTGCTCCTAATTTCAAAAGTGTATACTCCTTTTGTAACGTGAGTTTGAAAAATCAGATTTCCCCAGGCCGGTATGTTCGGTTTCCTAACCAATGCAGAATACCAAACGCGTATTCTGCAGGTTTTGTGCCAATGCGTTCATAAAGGTTTTCGCGTAGGATCCGGTTCGGTATCGTTCAACCTAAAGTCCATTTAATGTTGGAAGTGGATGTGGACGGACGAGGATTCCCCCTTGTTCATAAGATTCCATTGCTGCCCAGGTGTACTCAAGCGCAGCGAGTGCATCTCTACCAGAAGCGCGCAGCTTCTCTTTCGGCACACCGTTTGTGATGTCCTCTAAAAACGCATGGATTCTTAACGGGAAGGTTTGACCGAAATCCGTGATGCCTGATTCAGTAACCACAACATCATTACCTTCTGGGGCACCGGGTGATGGCCAAAATGTTACTTTCTCAATGCAATTTTCGATACAGAAAGTACCGCGTGTTCCAGCGAGTTCTACGCTCCACCATCCACCTAATCCGAAGGTTGCGTCTCCGCGCTGGCTCAATAAATAACCGATACAACCGTTCTCAAAACGCAGGTGAATGCTATTTATTGAGACCATCAGGTCGCCTTCTTTTCTTCGAAAATGGGGACGTTCCATAAAAGCCTGCACATGTGTGACATCTCCGCAAAAATGACGCATCACGCTGAATGGATGTGTGAGAAACGCTTTCACGTGAAAGTATGGGAAACCGTCAGAACGGGGTGCTTTAGAATAACTATAGTTGAATTCACCACCAGCGAATCCCATCTTGTGGAGAATATAGACCTGCTCTCCGATCTGTCCGTTGTCAATGTATTTTTTCGCTTGTTCAGCGGGTGGTGTGAAGTAGTGGTTTAGATTACATCCGAGATATAGGTCGTTTTCCGTAGCTTTCGCGACCATCTCACGGGCTTGTCCCACATCGTTTGAGATCGGTTTCTCAACGAGAACATGTTTGCCATTTTCAAGTGCTTCCATCGTCGGTTCATAATGCCAACTACCGTTCTCATTTCCACCCGTGCTCACATCAATGATATCAAGATCAGGTTCGCCATCAATCATATCCGCTAAACTGTAGTATGCCTTCACACCGAGTCGTTCAGCAGCACCGTCAGCTTTCCCTTTGTCTATATCACATACAGCAACCAGCTCTGCTAACTCATTATTTGCATAGCAATTTGAATGGTTGTTGCCGATTCCACTCATACCAACTACGCCTACTTTTAATGCCATTGTATTCGTTCCTTCCCATAAATATATTAGTTTTAATAGCCCAATTCTATACTGTGGAATGTGGTTTGTCAATATTTATCTTGTAATTCCTAATCTATTGAGAACCTATCCAAATGAAACGGTGCGATTGTATCTGAAGTCTCACCCGTCAGAACCAGTTTGGATACCTCGTAAGCAGTAATTGGGGTGAGTAAGATGCCGTTTCGATAGTGCCCTGTTGCGTATATAAGATTCTCTATCGGTGTTTTACCGAGTATAGGCGCATTGTCGCTGCTACCGGGTCGTAAACCTGTCCATGTTTCGATTAATGGTAGTTCATATATTCCCGGTACAGCTTCAAACGCACCGTGAAGGAGTTCATATATTCCCCCGACGATCAGATCCGTGTCAAATCCGAGCTCCTCAGTTGTTGCGCCGACGATAAGTCTTCCATCACCTCTCGGCACTAAATATACAGGCATCGGATACCTTGCCTTGACGGTACGGATGACATTGCTGAGCATTACACCTTCTTGCATCTGTAACGCCAACATTTGCCCCTTCACGGGACGCACAGGAGGGATAAGCGTATCTGGTAAGCCTTCAATCTGTCCAGACCAGCAGCCAGCAGCGAGAACACACATATCTGCGCTTTCAAAACCGTCCTGTGTTTCAACTCCAGTGACGGTATCGTTTTCTATCACAATTCTTTTTACGCCGCTGTTCTGATGCAACACACCACCCCGTCCCTGATAGGCACGTTGGAGTGCTTGAACCATCAGTCGGTTATCAACCTGATGGTCAGTTTCACACCGAATTGCTGCAGTCACATAAGGTGAGAGCGCCCCCTCAATTTCACGTGCTTCATCACCGCTTAACCATTCTACATTCAACCCTAAATCTTGATATAAGTTATAAGCGTGTTGGAGTTGATATGAATCATCAGGCTGGATACCTATAATGAGGGTTCCTTCTGCTCGGTATCCGATTGGCATTTGTGTTTCTGATTCTAATTCTTTGACCCATTCTGGGTATCGTGCTAAGCTTTCATTGCTGAGTTTGAGAAGGTCGAGCTCGTCAATATGCGCTTCAGCGATTGGACCGAGCATGCCTCCTGCTGCCCAAGAGGCACCACGGCCTGCTTGTCCGCGTTCGTGAATGGTGACAGCCACACCCGCTTTCACCAGCTGCCAACCGATACCGAGTCCAATCACACCACCACCAATAATGATAATCTTCTTATTAGGCATTCATTGTCCACCTTTTTTGACCTAAGTTGTCCTCGCAAAAATAATTTTAAATTTATAGGTTTTCTCTATAATGTTTATCCGAACAAATATTTTCTTTGTTGACTACATAGTATCATATTAATGAATTAATTTCACTTATTGATTTAATTTCACTTGACAATATCAGAATCACATGGTATTATTTCTATGTATTTTATACCTAATTATGATGTTGGTTAGAATCCTTTTCACCAACAATATCTGAATATTGATACGTATGATTGAAGTAAAAGAACTTACAAAGTCCTATGGTCCAACGCTTGCCGTAAATCAAGTGTCATTTGAAGCACGTGCAGGAGAAGTTGTCGGTTTTATCGGTCCCAACGGTGCCGGTAAAACAACAACGATGCGTATCCTGACCTGTTACCTCACCGCTGATTCAGGTAGTGCTTCAGTTGCTGGTTATGACGTTCAGGAACACCCAATTGATGTTAGAAAGAACGTAGGATACCTGCCGGAAAGTGCCCCTTTGTATGTAGATATGGGGGTTGTCGATTACCTAAAATTTATGACAGAAATCCGGGAAATCCCAAAACCTGAACGGAAACAACGGATAAATTCTGTCATAGATATATGCGGACTGAGTAGTGTCGTTCAAAAAGACATCGGTGAACTCTCAAAAGGTTACCGACAACGGGTTGGTTTAGCACAAAGTTTGATTCACGACCCACCAATCCTGATTTTAGATGAACCTACCTCTGGACTTGACCCAAGCCAAACAATTGAGATACGAAATTTAATTAAAGAGATAGGACAAGAAAAACTTGTCTTGTTCAGTACACATATTCTACCTGAAGTGGCTGCTACCTGTAGTAGAATACTGATGATTAACCAGGGAAAAATTGTTGCCAACGGAACATTACAAGAACTCATCGGGCAAGTCCGGAGTGATGACACAATCCATGTGGCTATTCGTGGAGCAGAAGAAGAGATCAGAGCAAAATTAAATGAAATAGAAGGTGTTACGGATATAAGACATGTCGCTACAGAAAATGGGGTGGTCAGTTACGAAATCACGACATCCCAGGGCATAGACAATCCGACTGAAGTATTTTTCCTTGCTGCAGTAGATAATAATTGGCAGATGGCAGAACTTCGGCATGAATCTGTTGATCTTGAACAAGTATTTTTGAACTTTACGACTGGTCAGGTGGAAGATACTGCCCCTACTGCGGAGATAGAAACACTGGTGGAAGATGTATCTTCTCCAGAAGAGACAGATACACAGACAGAGGAAGCTGCAACTGGCATTACAGTCGCTGAAGAGGAGTAATATAAGACAAGGTTTTACTGAACACAATGAGAAACATAAACGCTATTTTCAAAAAAGAATTCAGAAGTTATTTCAATTCACCCATCGCTTATATATTCATGACAGTCTTCCTCGGAATCTCATCATGGCTGTTTTTCCGGACCTTCTTTATATCAGCTCAGGCGGAAATGCGTGGTCTGTTCGGTCTTATGCCGTGGATATTCCTGTTCTTTATACCAGCAGTAACGATGAAGCTTTGGGCAGAGGAGAAAAAAATCGGCACCGCTGAAATCCTAATGACTCTACCGATTCGGGATTATGAAGTTGTTTTAGGTAAATTCTTTGCAAGTTTTGGTTTACTCGCAGTGACTGCACTTTTTTCACTTTGTATCCCTATTTCCGTTGCAATAGTAGGTGATCCGGATGGGGGAACGATAATCTGTGGGTATCTTGGACTTCTATTGATGGGTGCAGCGTATCTATCCATCGGTCTTTTCGCATCGACATTAACTGAGAATCAAATTGTAGGATTTATATTAGGTATCTGTGCTTGCTTTTTACTCTTGATAATAGGAGAAGAAATTGTTCTCTTCAGTACACCTAATTGGTTATATCCTATTTTCAGTTATCTCGGTCTCGGGACACACTATAGCAGTATTCTACGGGGTGTGATTGATTCACGTGATATTATCTACTACCTGACAATCATCGGGTTTTTCTTATACTTGAGTACACTCTCGGTTGAGAGTCGGAAATGGCGGTAAGACTCTGGAGGTAAACTGTTTTGGCTGATAAACGAATCAGATATGGTAGCAATACAGTTGTTGTAATAGCACTGATCATCGGTATATTGGTGCTTGTGAATTATCTATCTTCACGTCGTTTTTTGCGCTTTGATCTCACTGAAGACAAAAGGTACACTGTAACGAAAGCAACTAAGAGTGTCATAAAGAAACTTGATGATATTGTTACTATCACTGCATATTTTTCAACGGAACCGGCTGAAGCCAATCAAATTCGTAGGGATGTAAGAGATGTTCTTGACGAGTATGATGCATTTTCTCAGAAACTAAAGATTAAGTTTATTGATCCTGGTGAATTTGACGAAACACAGAAACAGGAGCTTCGTTTCAAAGGTATCCCTGAAATGCCTATGAATGTGCTACAGAGAGATAAAGTAGTCATTGCTAACGTCTATAGGGCTCTCTCTATTGGGTATAGTGGGAAAGAGGAGGTGTTACCTGATGTCCGTTCTGCATCAAATTTAGAATATGAACTCACCTCCACGATCCTTAAGGTGACTACTAAAGAAGCAAAAACAATCGGATTTCTGACAGGACATCAGGAATTTGACATCAACGCACCAACACAGGAATTACAACATCTTCGTGGATTGTTAGATATAAGCACAAAAGGACAATACAACTTAAGTAGTGTTGACCTTAAAGCGGGAGAACCCGTTGATACTTCTGTCACGACTTTAGTCGTTGCTGGACCTAAGCAAGCGTTATCGGAACGAGAGAAATACGAAATTGACCAGTTTATCATGCGTGGCGGAAGAGCCATATTCTTGATTGATCCCGTTACATTGCAACCGCAAACAGTACAAGCAACGCCACTTAACACCGGCTTGAACGACCTGCTTGAACATTACGGTGTGAAACTCGGAAATAACATCGTGGCTGATCTAAGATTTCATGATAGCGTCCAAGTACAACAAGGATTCGTAAGGGTCGTACGACCCTATCCGTATTTTGTAAAAATTATAAACAATAACTTCTCAAAAGAAAATGCTGTTACAAGCCAACTTGAGTCATTAACCTTACCCTGGACAAGTTCGTTAGAGGTATTGACAAAAGAGGGTGTAATAGGGACAGCGTTAGCCAAGACCTCAGAATTCGGTCAGAGTTCACAAGGATTTCACAGTTTAATGCCCGGTACTCCGATTCCAAATATAGATACACAAGTGTATACAGTGGCTGCTGCTTTAGAGGGTAAGTTCAAGAGCTTTTATGCGGGTAAAGAAATCCCACCTGTAGAATCAGCGGTAGAGGATGGGGACGAAACTGAAGATACATCTTCACAAGAGGAAAACACTGAAGAAAGAACAACAATTACAGATAGTGCTGAGACACAGATTATCGTTGTCGGTTCTTCTCAATTCTTGACTCAGATAAACCGCAACAGTGTGGACTTTCTATTGAATAGTCTCGACTGGCTAACACTCGGTGAAACCCTCATCGGAATACGATCCTATACAATCACAGACAGACCTCTAAGAGATATATCTGGAATTGAAAAGAACTTCATCAAATACTTCTGCATGATAGGTATACCGCTTTTGGTCGTTCTTATTGGACTCATAAGGTATTTACTAAGGAGGAGAGTAAAACGTTTGGTCGCAGCCTACGGTTCCGACATTCTCCGTACATTATAGCCTCTTATAGATACTTTTGGATGAAACTATGCAAAACAGACAAATTAAGATATTAGGTGGAGTTTTTGTTCTACTACTGCTCATTGTGCTCATCTTTGAGAATCCTTTTGGCAAAGACGAGGAAGCAAAAAGAGCTGAAGAGGCAAAACCTCTATTTCCTGACTATAGCATAGAACAAGTTTCAAAAATTGAAATAATTGCTAAGGGTCAGACAACAATCCTCGCTAAACAGAATGATCAATGGGTTGTTGCTTCTATGGAGAATTATCCAGCAGACAGCGAAGGTGTGAAAGACCTGTTGGAGAAAGTAGCTGAATTTGACAATTCCAGTCACGTGTCCGACAATCCGAAAAATCAGGCTGAATACCAAGTTGATAGTAGCGGCGTTGAAGCGAAGTTATTAGATGCTGAGGAAAAAACCCTCGCCCACCTATTTGTTGGTAAAAATACACCTGGTATTTTTAACAGTTATGTGCGTGTCGCGGATTCCAACGATGTCTATGTTGGAAAGGGTTATTTACAGAGCACTTTTGACAAAGGTGAACGTACTTGGAAAGATAGAACAATCTTCAAATTCGAGAAAAGTCATGTCACAAGCATTGATATAGTTTCTCCTCAAGAGACGATTGAACTCCGTTTAGATTCAGAGAATAAGTGGCATTTGGTACAACCGATTACTGCCGCTGCAAACCAAACAGAAGTCGAGAACTTACTCTCTTTTTACAGTGATCTAAAGACAGATGATTTCGCAGAAGCAAAAGAACTCACAGAATACGGATTAGATACGCCAACTTCATCTATTACAGCAAGTCTAAATGACGGAACAAAAGTTACACTGCTTATTGGAAAAGAGGAAGATGAGGGTGGAAAGTTGTACGTCAAACGAGATGATAGAGACACAATCTTTATGTTATCCAAATCCAATGTTGACAGAATGATTAAAGCGTCTGATGCGTTGACAGAGAAAACACCACCTCCTGAGATGGAGGATACGAACCCATCAGAATAAACTATAGGAGCGATGATGAAGTTATTTAAACTGTTTTTGATTGTTATTAGTATTGCCTTGATTGCGACACTCACTGCCTGTGATTCCCGTGTTGCTTCACAACTATTGGCACCTCTGCCTACTGAGAGAATTATTCATGTTGACGGAAGTGGCTCAGTATCGGGGGATCCTGATATAGCAATCCTCTATATTGGTGTTAGTGTTCAGAAGTATACAGTTGCAGAAGCACGCGAAGTTGCCGCAAAGGCGATGTCTGATCTAATAGAGACTTTGAAAGCAAACACAATAGATGAAGAGGATATTATAACCCAGAATTTCAGTATCTATCCTCAATATGACTGGACGGATGAGGGACGCATACTTATCGGCTATAGTGTGAATAATTCCGTTAGTGCGACAGTACGGGAATTGGATACATTAAGCGATGTCATTGATGATGCTGCCGAGGCTGGCGGAGATTATGTTATCGTAAATTCAATCCAGTTTTCAATTGATGATCCCAAACCGTTACAGTCTCAGGCGCGTAGTTTGGCGGTGAAAGACGCAGCAGCGAAAGCACAAACCATAGCAGAAGCTGCGGGTGTAACACTTGGTAAACCTATTACCATCACTGAGAATACATACTTTGTAAATCCGCCTGTTCCGTATGATCTTGTGGAATCAGCGGCAGATGATGGTGCCTCAAGAACGTCAACCCCCATTATCCCTGGTGAACTTACTATTACTGTAAACGTCTCTCTGATTTACGAGTTTGAGTAAGTTTTCCCACCAGAAAAAAGAGGAGTAGATTAATTATCTACTCCTCTTTCATTTAATCTTAGGTATTTTGCATAATCAGAAAGACATCATCAATTCTTTTTCAAGATTACAATGCGATTACTGTTTGTGCCCTTCTTGTTGTTATCAACACCCCAACAATTCGCGGTCTTAGTGAATTTCTGCTCGTTAATTACCAATTCTTCTGGCATTAATCCTGCTTCAAGTGCAGCTGTTGCAACGGACTCTTCTAAATTGAGAGTTCCTTTGTGTATCTCACCAACCTCAAATGCGATTCTCCCATTGGATTTTAGTATTCGTTTTAACTCAACAAATACGTCTGTCATCCGCATTATCCACTCCTTAAGCGATTTTATCTGCCAGATTTTTCCCGGTTCAATTTCAATATCACAGAACCACATCCGCAGCCAGTTGTCCTGTTCATAGTCAACAATGTCAAGAAATGGTGGTGAGGTGACAACTAGATCAACCGATTCATCTGGAATCTCTGGTGTATGGTCTGCAGACTGGGTAAGTAGCACTGCATCCTCTCTCCAAAAACGGCGTGGTAGTTGTTGACGTAGTAGCTGTTTAGACTTCCTGTAGATCAAGGCTTTTGTATCTCGATATTCCGGTTTCTGATTTCGTTTTTCGTTGATTTTTCGTTGGGAAGCAACTGATGCAGCGAGATTCGGTGGAAGCGTGAAAACAGAGAAAAATCCTGATGAATGTCCTGTGAGGCGACTACAAGCCACCATCTGCAACCATGCATCAACAGAATCAATTTGCTCTCTATGAAAATAGGTTCGCCAACCGTAAATCTCTCTGAGTGTGTCCTTATGGAAAAAGACTAACAGGTCCGGATCAATCTTTGCATCATCTGGCAGTTGAATTGTTGACAATCGCTCTTTAATGTCTATTAGAGTAGGTGGATTTAGACGAGGAGATGCGAGTATTTTAGATAGTGGATTAATATCATTACCGATAGCAGCGTGTCCATGCAATTGTGCTTCAATTAGCGTAGTCCCCCGTCCCATAAAAGGGTCGTAAACCACCGATTGTGATTTACAGTATTTTTGAATAAAGTATGCGGGTAATTGTGGTTTATAACAGGCGCGATATGATATTTCATGAATTGCATGGCAGGCGCGTTGTTTTGATGTCCACAACTCGTCAATTTCAGTAGGGATATTCGGCGGACTTTTATCAGGCATAGATTTGTTCTTTTCAGAATGTTCGGTCCAAATTGCATCTAAGTTTTGCGTGCACACATAATCTGGATAATAGCGGGAAACATCATCAGATTTTCTCTTTTCAGATAGTCTGCCTCGAATCAGATTGACATTGAATTCATCAAGTTCAATACCTATAGACTCTCTATCTAATTGTTCAGATGCAACCAAAGTAGTACCTGAACCTGCAAACGGATCAAGGACAACATCACCCGGTTTTGTTGAGGAAAGGATAATTCTTAGGAGGAGTTGAATAGGGGATTGTTGTTTGTGTAGACGGTTTCCTTCAGCGTCTCGTAACGCTTCATCACCTGCAAAATAGCCTGATGTCAACTCGCGTATATCATCCCAAACATCGGTAACATACATACCGTTTTCACGGTTGTGCTTATAACCTGATGGTAAAGGAGGATCAATGCGCAGCCGATTGAAGACACGCGGTGTTTTACCCTTTGTAGCAAAAGCAATTATCTGATAATGTTTTCCATAGCGTTTCATTCCTGGAACAGCGGAGGTTTTCTTTTTCCAGATAATCAGATTTTGAAAAGTCCAACCACTATTTCGTAGACAACGCAAGACAAACTCCGTATTTTTCTCGCGTTGCATGAAATAGATTGCTCCCCCGTCAGAAGTAAGCGAGAATACACTTTCACAGATTTCCTGCATCCACTTCCAATATGCGTTGGGTGGAAGATTATCGTCCCAGGCATTATATGTTTTCGCTTGATTGAAGGGGGGGGTCAAGAAAGGAAAGGTCTATTGTCTTTGTTATGTTCTCGGCATGCAAGACAGTTGAACAACAGCCTTGTATCACTTTACATGTATCACTAAAAGTGTATTCCATGGTGACAAGTATTCCCACATTGATCAAGTCTTATCCGAGGTGTCTTCATTGTATTTATGCACTGTCAATTACTGGATTTACCAATCTCTGCCTAAACGGTATAATGTTTTACAAATTCTTCGTCGAGGTTTTCTAAGACATCTTTTGCATCGGGTGGTGTGGTCTTTTCAGGGGTCACTTCAGCTTCAAGGAATCCGTTCTCTTCTAACACGTTCTCTTCAACATAGATGGGGACTTCACAACGGAGGGCAAGCGCAAGTGCATCGCTTGGACGGGAATCTATTTCATGCGTTTCACCATTTGCCTCAAGTTTGACCTTAGCGTGGAAGGTTGACTCTTCTACGGCATTGATGCAAATAGATTTTACTTCTCCTGAGATAGTGTCAATGACGGTTTTTAGCAGATCGTGTGTCATTGGACGGGGTATAGGTACGTTTTTCAGACAGAACTCTATTGCCCAAGCTTCTGCCTCACCAATCCAGATTAGCAAGATACGCTTAGCATCACCTTCTTTCTCCTTTAGGATAACAAGAGGCGCGCGTGCAGCTTGATCAACAGTGAGAAATTCTATGTTTACTTCCACCATGTTAAGACTCCTTTTCAATACAGAACAGATGTAACGTCTTTCTCAGCTCTCTAACTTGATAATCTGTTAGTAATATATGAATGAACTTGTTTCGCTTCTGTGTAACTTAGGTTGTCAATCCAGTGAACATTTCGTTTGACGTTAATCTCAAGTCGTGCTTGTCCTAATAGTCTATGTTTGAGCAATCTTGCAAGTTTCACAGCACAAATTTCACTATAGAACAGATTACATCGGGTATTTGCATAAGAGATAGCAAGACTTCCCATATCTCGTTCATCAATCACAAGGATTCTTAGCGATGTGATAATAACATAATCTGGACGTAGTATTGAGGAACGTCCAAGAACGCATAAGTGTATATATTCGTTCTGTTGAAGTTCAGTTTCAGCAAGCCGTCTAATTCGATCTGGAAGATTTTCATAATCTGCCATTGTGCAGACATCCTTTAGAGTTACCCTCTACGAATACTAACACCGATGGAACACAACTACTGACATAAATATATCAAACAGAAATCGATCTATTTTTTATAGATGATGGAGGTGGCGGGAATTGAACCCGCGTCCGAAAGCATATTGATAAAGGCTACTACATGCTTATCACAAGTTTAAGTGTTCATCATTTATGTTCCCCTGTGCTGGAATCAGAAATGACTATCTCAAGTATGTTTCGCGATTTACCCCTTGAGAACAACTAAACCGCTATCCCGTATTACGGCGCTTTAGCATCTCTGACGGGCGGCAGATCAGCCAAGCGTAGCTGCTTATTACGCAGCTAGTGCTAATTCTTCATCAGCAATTATAATTGTTCCGCCTATTTTACGAGGCCTGCGGAGACCTCGACATGCAACCTGTATCGCAATTACCTCCGTCGAACCCTGGTCACCCCCAAATTATATTAAAGGATCATGTAAAAGTTCGTATTTCACGGTTAGCGTGCTCACGTTCAATTTTATCACGTTTGTCGTAGAGTTGTTTCCCTTCAGCGACTGCGATTTCTAATTTTACTCTTCCTTCATTGAAGTATGCCCGAGTCGGTATGAGGGTCATTCCCTTTGACTTCGTTGAACGTTCCAGTTTGTTAATTTCACGACGATGTAACAATAGTTTACGAGTACGCTTTGGTTCATGATTCATACGATTACCTTGATCGTACAAACCGATAAACGCATTTATAAGAAATGCTTCTCCTTCAGAGATTTGTGCATAACTATCTGTTAGGTTCATCTGTCCATTTCGTATCGCTTTTACTTCTGTACCTTGCAATACGATACCGGCTTCATATCTATCATGTAGATGATAGTCATACCTTGCTTTTCTATTGACTGCGATAACAGCATTATGCGTTGATTTCTTATTTTTTTTCACAATAAGCGTTATTATAACACATAAATTAGATGTATGCAAACAAATTTTAATTTTGGTTATTATATGGTGAAGTTTGAAAATAATTACACACTTTCGGACCACGGTAGGTGCGGTTTCCCAACCGCATTGGTACAGACTGTATAATTAATTCAAAAATTTACTATAATATTCACATGGCTCATCTAAGTCAAGAAGGACATTTGTTCCAACTTTAAGATATCTTCCGTTAAGCATCACGAAATGTTCACCACGTAAAAACAGATACTCACCTATGAATACTACTGTTGTCTCTTTTACCACGGTTTCCATATTCGCGTAACCGTCATCAGAAATCAGGAATACATCTGTTCCATAATCTGATATAACAGTGAAACCACTGGCTAATACATCCGCATCTGTTTCTACTGAAAGTGTTTTAATAAACGGATGTTGATCGTCCCCGGTTACTAATGGGAAGAGAACGATATTCATGCTGGCAGGTAATTCGCACTGTTTCTGATATGTAACTTGCCTGCCATTCAATTGGACAGAAACGCTTGCCTGATCTACAGAACTGATGAAGATATTACTTTGTCCTGAAGATTGCGTTAAGACCTGACATTTAGTTGGCATCATAAGTGGATTGTTTTCTTGTAGCACGTTCGGGTCAAAATGAAATATCTGCTGTATCAATTTTTCCTCGTTCCCCAAGATGAGATCATGTAAGATGAAGTATTCATTTTTTTTGTAGAAAATGGAACGTTTATGTTGATAGTTAGAAACTTTGTACCAACCCTCTACGAAGTCGAATGCATCTGTTGTAATCCAACGCGTGTCTGGGTCAGGTACTATTTCTGGCTCGGAGGGTTGTCTTTTGGCATCGTTAAGTATGATGATGTTGTCTGTGCCTTTATTGATGTTGGTATTGTTCTGAGTTTTGTGTGTAATCAGTTGGTGTCCATTTGCAAATAAGGAAAAGCTCAATTTTGCATTTGAACCCAATTTCCCAGCAGGTCCCCCATCAAAAAGCAAGTATTGAGTATCTTGTTCAGATTCACCCCGCATAACATAATAACCTGTATAAGGCATCGCGTCAGGTAATTCCTTGTTCCAAGATTCACTCCAGTCATTATTAATGTTTTTGTTGAGTTCAGTCATATTATATAAGTGATTTGTACCGATCGGTGGATAGGACATATCGGGTTGACGAAGATAGATGCATGCGTTCATTAGATTCTTCAACACTGTTTTCATCTCTTGAAGACATGCTAATTGATAGTTGTGATTGACTTGCACATAGGATCTAAGGAATTTTGAGAAAGCTGAAATCGCCTCAAATTGGGAAATTAACGACTTGTCTATATGAAACCCGTCTGGGTAGAAGAAGGAATCCACGATCCATTTGTAACGACGGGAAACCATCATAAGTAGTTGTTCTTTGAAACGAAGATTTTGGGAATGAAGTGCTGCGAGACCGATTTCTGTAGTTGCGGAGACTGCTGGGGATGGATTCACTATCAGGTGGAATATATGGTCAAAAAAAGATAATTCGTCTCCAGATACCTTCATAGGTTTAGTATCTGCATTATGTAAAAGGCTCCTTATCTCATTTTCAGTTGCTGGATTGTTCTTTAAGATACTGTTATAGGTGTCAATTGCTGTTTTAATAATTGGATGTTCTAAAGCATTAACTTGTGAGAAAGCGGCATTCAGTAGATGTATGGTCTCTGTATCCGCTGTGGATAGTGCTTCTTTTTCAAGTGCGATCGTAATCCTACCGAAACCTGTTATTCTCCAGAGTTCTGCTTGCTGTATGGAATCACAGATACAACCCATCAATGCTAATGCTATTCCAGCCGATAATTCTTCGTTTAGTGATGCTGCTTCGCTAAAGGTGAATAGATATTCTGTATGTTCCAACAGTATCTGCGCGAGTTTTTTCCAGTCAGACAGATCTAAGTCTTCATGTGTAGAGATTGCGATCCCCTCAATTATTCGTGCAGCGACTGAAACAGTGTGCCAGGGTGGATGACTCTGATTAAAGATTATAGGGGTAGGATGTTCCTGAATAAAGGTGTAGAGTTCTTCAAAATCAGCAATCGGTTCAAAGGCATGTAAAAATGGCATGTCCCGTTTTGAAAGTGTTGATGCCAACATTTCTACATATTCTGATTGTAGTGTAGTATAATCCTGTAACGACATAAATCAATGTGTTGTGTAATGGTCTTGACACCTTGGTTTAGATTGAATCTGGTGTTTCTGAGGAATGAAGCTTAACTTATGGTGAAGTCTAAAAATAATTATACACTTTCGGACCACGGTAGGTGCGGTTTCCCAACCGCACTGGTACAGACTGTATAATTAATTCAAAAATTTACCATAATGGATATTATAACTGTTTCATGTTTATTGTTGCGTAGGTCATGAACTTCTGCTAACATTACTCTGTTGTGATTATAGCAGTTATGGTGGTTTAATTCACGCTATATCTACATATTCTACTGGGAACGGTACAAAGAGGTAGTGTCTTTTATTTGAGATTGACTTATGAATATTCGCACACAATTGACTTTTAGTTATATAGGTATCGTGTTAATAGTGCTGTTCGCTATTTACTTTTTTCTCGGTGGCGCACTCGAAAAACTGCTGAGTGACCGCATTACCAATGAGCTACAGGTACAAGCTGCACTGACCAGAGAGTTTCTGATTGAAGAACTCCCTGAGAAGAAGCTTTTTAGCTATGATAACATTGACAGACTCGTTGATAGACTCGGTAAAACAGGGAACGTTCGTTTAACTTTCATAGATGAGAATGGTGTAGTTTGGGGTGATTCTGAAAGAGATGGACAGGCACTCATGAACATGGACAATCATCTCAGTCGACCAGAAGTCAGGAAAGCCATTGAGACCGACTCTGGTATGGTTAACAGGAAAAGTGATACGACAAAGACAGAATATAGATACTTTGCACTCCCTATTGATAGGAACGGAATCCCAATCGGTTTCTGTCGTGTTGCTCTCCCGATGGAGGCTGTAAATACTGCACAAGGTAATTTGCGGAGAATGTTACTCTATGCGACTATTGCAGGTTCAGTACTTGCAATTGTATTCGGATTTTTCAGCACTGGTGCTATTGTAAAACCGATCAGAAAACTGACTGAGATCACACAGTCTATCGCTGCAGGAGATAACACTTCAAGGGTTGAGGTGAAATCGGATAATGAGATGGGACAACTCTCCCGCAACTTCAATATCATGACAGACAGAGTTCAGGAGCAGATTGAGATGATATCAGTAGAAAATAAACGACTTGAAACCATCTTAAACAACATGAGTGAAGGAGTTCTACTGATAAATGGATCAACAGAGATAACTTATGCAAATCCGGCAGCTATTGTGATGCTAAACTTACCTGAAATGTATATTGGAAGAGCGTTAATTGAAATCAACCGAATTCCAGAATTACAGGCACTGCTGATAGAAGCAGAACGGACAGCATCTGTAGCATTTGCAGAAATTCGTCTTGAGAATCTAAGGGAATCAGAAGCAGAGGTTACGATAGTTCCTGTTGTTGCAGAAAATGAGTATGTAATTGTTATCCACGATGTTAGTCATATCAGGCAATTGGAACGGATTAGAGCAGATTTCGTGGCGAATGTTTCGCATGAATTGCGGACACCTTTAACCACAATTCAGGGATATGCTGAAACACTGCTCAACACAAAGCCATCCAAAAGCAAGAAACGCAAGGAATTCACCGCCAAAATATTGCAGCATTCAACCCGTCTAACTCGGTTAGTTTCAGATTTATTGGAATTAGCACGACTTGAATCGGGAGATATTGAATTGAAACGGACTGTATGTCACCTAAATTCTTTCCACGAACAAATTATGGATGTGTTTGAACCTGTTTTGGAGGAATCGGAATTGACGTTACAGTGGGATATACCTGAAAACTTACCTAAAGTAAGTCTAGACAGGCAACTTTTCATGCAGGTATTTGTCAATCTCATTGACAATGCTATAAAATACTCACCGGATAAAGGAGTGATAGAGGTATCAGCAGAAATACGAGAATCAGACGATGACGTCATAGTACATATAAAGGATACTGGCATCGGTATCCCGTTAGAATCGCAATCGCGTGTCTTTGAAAGGTTCTATCGTGTAGACAAAGACCGTGCACGCGAGATGGGTGGAACCGGTTTGGGATTAGCCATTGTCAAACACATCTTATTGTGCCATGATGGACGAATATGGTTGGAAAGCGAATTGGGACAAGGTACGGTTTTTCATTTTTCACTACCAGTCTCTGCAGAGCGTTAAATCTGCCACATCTCTTGTCTCCACGCCATCTCCCAAAAAAGATACTCATAACGACTGCTCAATAAAAAGTTCTTCTGAAGTCTCTCTTTTTCTAAAGGACTACTGTTCTCTGTGATTTGATTCAGTAGGTTTCGCAGCCATTCCCCTAAAGCAAGGAATTCGGGGGAAGCATACATATCAATCCATTCTTGGTAAAGCGGTTCAGGTGAACCCCCTTGTTTAGCAAGTGTCGTCCCGATTTCGGCATATCCCCATTGACAAGGTAAAACACCTGCAATAACGTCTGCTAATGTCCCTGTCTGCGCAACATGAAGTAGGTGACGGGTATATGCATGTGTTGTAGGGGCTACGGGGGCAGATTCCATTTCAGCAGGTGAGATGTCGAATTTTTCACAGTATCCACGGTGCAGATCCATTTCTGTATTCAAGGTCTCATTGAGGAGTGTTGCAAAAAGAGCCATAGTCTTTTCATCGTGTGCCTTGATGACACCGTAAGCAAATACACGACTGTAATCCAACAGAAACAGATAATCTTGTATCAGATAGAACTTGAATTTCTCTTGCGGCAGACTCCCATCAGCAATACCCCGAACAAATGGATGTTTGAGATCAGCTTCCCAAATCGGTGCAGCGTATTGTCTGAGTTCATCGGTGAATTTTTTCTTCTGTGTCAATATGCCTCCTTATAGAGTAGTAATCCTAACAGTGAATCTCTTATATAATACGTTTTTATGCTAAAAACTGGGTTTTTTAGACTCTTTTTCTTCTTTATTTTCTGAATCATAAACTTCAGTTTCATCTGGTTCATTAACTGTAGGTACTTCACTCTCATTGCTTGCCGTTGTCAATTGTTTGATACGTTTGCAGAGTCCCTCAAAAAGTGTTGTATTTGTTTCCGCTGCTTTTAATTCGGCAGATAATTCTGTCCACTGCCGTTCGGAAATATCGTTCCTGGATTCTACACTGCACTTGCGTTTCATATAGAGCCAGAGATCCTCTTTACTGATGCTTGCTTTTTCAAGGACACCTGACAGTTTCGTTGCAATGGCAAAGGTTGCTTTCTGTGCATTCGTTATATTCCCCGTAGCTTGTTCAGGGATGGGTTGTTGTAGAGCAGCATTTCCAGCATTCACTTTACGGTGCAGATAATAGTTCAACACTTCCCGTATGACAGGTACCGGGATCAACTGTTTGATTGCATTGCGTTGTGCTTTGTGAATTGCTTTTGTAAATGCATAAGGATCAGGTCGACTGCCGTTCTTCTTCGCTTGCTCAAAAGCACCGAACCGAGATGAACCTGTTATCGTATCAACAGCCTTCACGGTTGCGATCCATGAATCCTCAGTTTCTTCATAGTTAACTTCTTCAACTTGTATCCCACCGCGTCGATTTGCTGCTTCGTTAATGCCTGCCAGTGTCAATCCTTCAACAACCCGTCCGCCTTGTTTGAAAGAGTAGACATAGTCTTGTATTGTCTGTCCGGTCATTAACTCAACGATAGCTTGGTCATCAACTTGGTCAACGACTTCGTATTCTGTGGTTACAGGAACCATCTCATCCTTTTTTTCTTCTGACATAGTATGCTCCGTGATATGAATATTGATAATTGATTATAACATGTTCCTCATATTATGTCAATAATTTTATTTTTCCGTTAAGATTTAAATTTTATTGTATTGATGCATTTATGTGTTTCAAACTACAGGATGCCTTGAACCTACAGCCTATTTCTGCTATAATGGCATGTAGATTATCTACTTTTTATTTGTAGGTCGGGTAGAGCGAAGCGAAACCCGACATGTGATGACTTGGACTATTATGTCGCCAGTTAATATTTTATTGGCGCTTCGCTCTACCCGACCTACAATATCAGACTTGACAATGCATTAGTATCTTAGGGGTCGGAGAATTAAAAGATGGAATTTCCACTTCTTGACATGCAGTCCATTACGAAAGATTTCCCTGGTGTGCGGGCACTTGATGATGTTAATTTTGCCGTGGATGCTGGTGAAATACATGCTATCTGCGGTGAAAATGGTGCTGGAAAGTCAACTCTGATTAAGATACTCGGTGCTGTGCATCCCTACGGTACGTATGAAGGGAAACTAAATATCAATGGAACTGAACAACAGTTCCAAAATGTGCGCGATGCTGAACACGCTGGTATCGCAGTTATTCATCAGGAATTAGCACTGATCCCTGAGATGACAGTCGCTGAAAACATCTACCTCGGCAGAGAACCACGGAAATTTGGTATTATTGACAGATCCAAATTATATCAAAATGCAGGAGCATTGCTATCCCAGTTTGGCTTAGATATACCGCTTGAAGGTAAAGTATATGAACTCGGTATTGGACAACAACAACTTGTTGAGATAGCGAAGGCATTGTCGCGGAATGCACGGATGCTTGTTCTTGATGAACCTACAGCAGCGTTGACCCATAGTGAAGTGGATATTCTTAGACATATTCTGACACAACTACGTGATAAAGGCGTCGCATGTATCTACATTACACACAAACTGAAGGAGATTTTTCAGATAGCCGACAGAGCGACAGTCTTGCGAGATGGTAAGACAGTTGCAACGCACTCTATAGATAAATGCTCAGAGGACGATCTGATTTCGCTGATGGTAGGTAGGGAACTGACTACGTTTTTTCCTAATAGAGATAAACCTTCAGCATCATCAGACGATAAAGAAACAGCACTAAAGGTTGAGAATCTATGCACTTATGCATCTGAACCCCCACAACTTGAGAAAATAGAATTCTCTGTTCGCCGAGGTGAAATCCTCGGTATTGCTGGTCTCATGGGGGCAGGTAGGACAGAACTTATCTCCGCAATTTTCGGGGCATACACAGACAAATGGGCAGGTAAGGTCTATAGAGATGGCACGCTAATCAAGATTCGAAACCCACGAGATGCAATAAGACATGGTATGGCGTTGGTTAGTGAAGACCGAAAAAGATATGGACTCATATTGGATGATCTTGTAGTCCGTAATATGACACTTGTGAGTCTTGGTATATTAAAAGAACTTACCTCATACAACATTGTCAATCGTGATTTAGAGTACCAGAAAAGCAACGAATCAGTGGATTCACTCCGTATTAGAACAACCTCGCTGTACACACCTGTCAAACAGCTGAGCGGTGGAAATCAACAGAAAGTTGTCTTAGGTAAATGGTTGATGACGTGTCCTGAAGTTCTATTTCTGGATGAACCGACGCGTGGGATTGATGTCGGTGCGAAGGCAGAAATCCACGCACTCACTGCGAAACTTGCCGATGAAGGAGTCGCAATCGTCTTAGTGTCATCCGAACTACCTGAAATCTTGGGAATGAGCGATCGCGTTATCGTTTTGCATGAAGGTAGAATTACAGGTGAATTTATCAACGAAGATTTAACGCAGGAGGAAATCTTGCGTTGTGCAGCAGGGGCATAATGGATAAGATTTTTAGGACAGAAAGTCCAGAAGAAACGCAAACTCTCGGTGAAGAACTTGGCAAGAAGTTGAAACCCGGTCATGTCATAGCACTCATTGGTAACCTTGGCACAGGTAAAACGTGCCTAACACAAGGCATCGCACGCGGTGTTGGCATAGCACCGAATGAGGTAGTCAATAGTCCATCCTATATTCTTATCAACGAATATAACGGAAGTATTCCAATCTACCATATTGATCTGTATAGGATAGAGACGGCTGAAGAAATCAGTGAACTTGGGTTAGATGAATATGTTGATGGAGATGGTATCTGCATTATTGAATGGGCTGATAGGATGGAAAACGCATTACCCGACACATGTATAAAGGTTCACATATCTTGGGAAGATGAGAACTCACGCTCTATCATAATAGAACATTTTCCATCATAATATAAGGGAAATCTATGAATAGCGACAGAGGAAAAACACGGGATGCAATGCCTGGTGGACAAGTGGGAGAAGGTAGATTAAACCAAGTTTCTGAGTTCATCGGTGAGGAAGTAGGTGAT
This sequence comes from Candidatus Poribacteria bacterium, assembly GCA_022824835.1. Taxonomy (GTDB): domain Bacteria; phylum Poribacteria; class WGA-4E; order WGA-4E; family WGA-3G; genus MSPOR6. The sequence goes on from JAJDZB010000068.1 coordinate 46,558, forward strand.
ACATCAAATTGGGTTGAAATTTACCGCACAAACGATGAGTGGGAAGTGAAACTCATTCAAGCTACTTTGAACGCACAGCAGATTCGATGCCGACCTATACAACTAAAAAAGGAAAGGCAAACCGCACTATTCGTTGCTCCAGAACATCAGGTCACTGCATTGGAACTCGTCAGTCAGATTGATGTCGTCGTTACACACAGCGAAGTTGAGACACTATCAAAAGAAAAAGCAGCGGCACTCAAAGAACGTGACCTGGCCGCAGTAGAGGACAATCAACAGATAGTAACTGCAGAGGATGGGGAAATTATCCTGGCACAACGTGAGGATATCGGTAGCGTTGTATATGTTACTGGACACGGATACGAGATACGCGTTGGTCCCGAACCGTATATCACAGTCGCAGAAAATGATTGGGAGGAATTTACCGATTTTAGTGCACAACGGCAGGAATTTGTGATGCTTCTCAGACATGAATACCCGGAACTCTATGATTGGATACATGAAGAAAAACTATTAGCCGAATTCATTCGCCTTATAGAGATGACTTATCAGGATGGTTCTCCTGTGCCTGTGCCAAGACGGCAATATAGTGAAACGACAGATCAAGACTATCTTGAAGGGGCAGTGTCTTACGATGCTTTTGCACAATTGAGTATATTGTTTTCTGTAGTTTCTGTGATCACTGTGCTGTTCGGTGTTCCATGGTTAGTCAATCTTATATTTGCTATGTGTACAGTTTTATTCGGTATAATTGCGTTATTTCGGATACGGATGCAAGCGGAACGTGATACGGATGCGGTGAAAACTATCGGTATGCCGATGGCATTGATTGCGATTGTGTTATCGTGTGTGGTGGTTGTTTTTGCGTGGTGGTTGGATCAACGCCTCGAATCCGATGCACCTGAAAACCCACCCACGCGCGAACAGGCAGTGGATCAGTAGGTATAATTTAGACAGCAGTGACAATTTTGGGATTTCCTACGCTCTTAATAGTAGTAGGCATTCTCCGAGTGCCGTCTCTTTAATAGTAGTAGGCATTCTCCGAGTGCCGTCTCTTATGAAAAAGGTAACAAAATACTCACACACCCAATATGCTGCTCAAATTGACAAATCCAACTGTATGTGTTATTCTAATTCAATGTTCAGCGATAGTGTTGTTTTCTTATTACCGTTGACGAAGGAGGAACTGGTGCGTAACAAAAAGAAATCTCGACTTGATGCTGCAATTCAACGCTATCAAGTTGGAGACGTGACACTCGGGAGAGCATCGGAGCTTGCAGGGCTGCACCGCTTTGAGTTTGAAGCAGTTTTAAAAGCGAGGGGTATCTTGAAAATCGTTGAGGTTGGATCGGTAGAGGAGTTGAAGGAAGGTGTTTCGCTGATCAAAAGCTTTCATGGGAACAATGGGAAAGGAGAGGAATAGTTAACTTTGGTTTTTTTAGATACTGATATCCTTTCAATTTTCTCCAAAATTCAACGATTGCCATTATTGTTTGTAGTTTTTGATCAAGAAGAACTTAATATTGCCGCTGCTGTAGAAAAAGAAAACAATGTAGATGTCTCAGAAGGTCTTACTTTTGCCAATGCTATTATGGAATTGCAAACACAAGGGCAAATTTTCACATATCACCCAACAACTATAGATGAAGAATACATGATTTCTTTGCCAGATACACTGAGCAGAGGTGAATGTGAATCTATGGCAATATGTAAACGTCTTAATGCACTTTTTGCAAGTAATGAACGTCGTGTGATGTACCACTGTCAAGAAAACGGGATTCGTTGCACTAACCTTGAAGAAATTTTGAGGGCACTCTGGGAGTTAGAAATTTTGCCAGTTTCAGATGTAAGGGAGGTAGTCACAGAGATTGAAGTAAAAGATTCTCTTAAATTTCAATCTACCGACACGATTTTTAAATGAACTTAAATGAAACATCCGAACTATCGAAAACAATTGATGAATTAGATCAAATAATATTAGCAGGGGGTCGTCCCAGTTCCGATGCGAGAATTGACTATTTGGGGACTCTCACACGCGACCCTAACTTGCGATATCTTCCGAACGGTACAGCTGTATGTGAGTTTGGCGTTAAGTTCCAAGAATCTCAATGGGATCCACATCCCTATATTCTCCTGCGAGGAATTGTTTATGAAAGAAACTTATGTATAGCATACGGTAAAACGGCAAAGATCATCCACAACTTCCACCGTAAGGGTAGTGAGATTAATATCAGAGGCTTTTTTTTAGATACAGAAGAGATACACGAACATCCTGACTTCATATACGAGAAATCATTAATCTTAGTCAACGAGGTAAACCTTTCTGAAATACAACAATTTTGCTATGAACGCAATATAAAAACACTTTGCCATTTTACAAGAGTAGAACGCTTACGTAGTATTTTACATCGCGCCTTACTGAGTCGCGAGTTCTTGGAGAAGCTTCCTGAATCAGTCCGTCCTCCGTTTACCGATCAAGATCGAGATGACGGATTCAAAGATGCAATTTGCGTAAGCATTAGTTTCCCAAACTATAAGATGTTTTTCAGCAAAACTGGTCGTGATAATCAACACGAATGGGTTGTTTTACTCCTTGATGTGCGAATTCTCTGGGAGTTGGATTGCGCGTTTTGCCACCAAAATGCAATATATGAACCCGTCCATAGCGTGCCTTTAGAATATAGAAAAAGATATATCTCATTAGATAGAATGTTTGGGGAAACTGATTATCACTCAGATGGAACAACTTACCAACGTCAGCATATACCTGACAATTTTACGACACATCCTGAAGCGGAAGTGCTTGTGTTTGATACAATTCCTGCAGAATATATCAATGAAATCCACTTTTATAATGACAATGCTTTGCGAACATGGCGGACGGATAACTCAAAAACTTATTCTCAAAAGATTTGCAGTAATCAAAACTATTTCAAACCAAGATGTGATTATAAAGCATGGCAAAACTGATGTCCGAACCATAAGTAGGAGTTGAAAACAATGGCGAATCGTCCCATCTTTATCCCTGATTTCAATGGATTTCCGTATGTTCAAAATGTAGACATAGAATTCAAATGGCATCCCGGTTTTGCAAAAGCGCAGATGCAGAAATCTATACTATCCTTACATGAAGCTGCTGAGAAACAAGGAATCGCGCCAATTTTGGAAGTTTCAAGTAAATCAGCATCGCGGCTTGGCGTTTCGCTGAGTGCTTTTAATCTGCCGTTGGAAACGAAAAGTGGTCAGAAAATGAGTGTAGAATGTGCATATCAGGGGAGTAAAGTGTTTGAAAATGGGGGTCCATACCACGAATTATATTTTGAATCCAGCAAGTCTGCAAAAACTGACGAACGGTTGCAGAATTCAGGAAAGTTGATTGGTTTTAACTTCTGTGGGGAAAACTTTCCTATTGAACCTAAGACAGCTTTCTATGACTGGTTATATATCACTGCATTATATCAAAAAAAGAAAGATTTATTGCAACAACTTCAATCGTATCAAGGGTTTTCTGATATCGTTTTCAATCCAAGTAAATCATTAAATTGCCAAGCACGCGCTGCTGCCTTATATATTTCTTTTTCCAAAAATGAATTGATGAATAAACAGATAATTAGTGATAAGGATTATTATATTGATATACTAAATGGACATAAACAATATCCACCAATAGAACAGGATCCACAACAACTCAGTCTGTTTTAGGCAATCGGGGTTACAAACCCTTGACAGATTACATTGACTTCACAGAATCTTCATGCTACAATATGCTGAAAAATCTATGAGGTAAGAAAAATGACTAAGATTGGTATTGTTGGTGCATCTGGCTATAGTGGTAGCGAATTACTTAGATTTTTGGTCAACCATCCAGGTGGATTCAACGTGGAACTCGCGACTTCTGAAACCTACGCAGGGCAACACGTTGACCGTGTCTTGCCTCATCTTAGAGGCTTCATAGACCTCGTGTTTGAGCCATTAGACATCCTTTCACTCAAAGATCGAGTTGATGTCGTGGTGTTGGCTGTTCCGCATAAAGTTGCGATGACCTACGCACCACAAATTATCAAGCAAGGTTTACGCGTCGTAGATTTTAGTGCTGATTACAGACTATACAATGCAGAAACATATCAAGACTGGTATGATGTAGCGCATTCCAGCACTGAACTCATTCAGAATGCGGTATACGGGTTACCAGAACGATATCGTGAAAAGATACGTGATGCACAACTCGTCGCAAATCCTGGATGTTACCCGACCAGTGCTATCCTCGCAAGCATGCCTTTGCTGAATAATAAACTTGTTGAATTGGACTCCATCATCGTTGACTCAAAATCTGGCATTTCAGGTGCTGGACCGAAACCCAAAGATACAACACATTTTCCTAATCGAGAATCTAATCTCGTCGCATATAACGTCGGAAGCCACCGACATACACCAGAGATTGAACAGGAGTTGAGTGCTGTTGCAGGAGAAAACATTACTGTCACATTCACGCCACATCTGGTTCCAATGACTCGGGGCATCCTCAGTACCGTTTACGCCAGACTAAAACAGCCACTTGATTCTGAAAGGTTATTGCCTGAAAAGTTGTTGGATGTGTATAGGACTTTTTATATAGACGAACCTTTCATCCGAGTGCTTGATGATGACGAATATCCGCAGACAAAGTCTGTGCTTGGTAGCAATTTTTGCGATATAGGTTTAGCAGTTGACGAACGGACACAACGCGTCGTGGTAATGGCAGCAATTGATAATCTCGGAAAAGGTGCAGCTGGCGCTGCTGTACAGAATCTGAACTTGATGTTTGACTGCAACGAAACAGATGGACTTCTAACACCCGGTCTAATGCCGTAGAAATTTACATCAGAAGAGACGGCACTCGGAGAGTGCCTGCTACTATTAAAGATCCGGTAGGTTCGGTTAGGAAACCGAACCTACCAGGGTGTGCTACAAAAGTGCCTCATAAATTGTATGTTTTACTATATACCATGTCTTGAAATCATAGATCGTATACACCATTCACAATGAAATTAATGATTGTCGCTGGTGAACCATCCGGTGATCTACACGCATCACACGTCGTAAACACACTCAAAGCAATACACCCAAACATCATCCTTACCGGTATGGGGGGAGACATGATGGCGAAAGCAGGTGTGTCGCTAAAAATCCACATCCGTGATTCTGCTGTGATGGGATTTGCTGATGCCCTAGCTGTTCTTCCGAAGTTCTTGAGAAAGCTCGCAATATTAAAACAACATATACGTCAACATCAACCTGATGCACTGCTCCTGATAGATTTTGCTGAGTTTAACATGCCGTTGGCAAAATTTGCATATAGACAGGATGTCCGCGTGATCTACTACATTCCCCCCAAAGCTTGGGCGTGGCGTGGGGGTAGGGCAAAAAAACTCGCTAAGCGCACAAACGTCATCGCCTCAATATTCCCTTTTGAAACAGAATTCTATAGAAATGCTGGAGCACCCACACAATTTGTCGGACATCCGCTCGTTGACTTCGCAAAATGCAAACTTAACGTCAATGAAGCAAGAGAGAAACTCAGCTTAAAACATAATACCCATGTTGTCGGACTAATGCCGGGAAGCAGACGTTCTGAAGTACAACGGCATCTACCTATTATGCTAAAGGCTGCTGCCAATATTTCCAATACATTTCCTGATGCAGAATGGATTCTACCACTTGCACCAGGGATTTCAGAAACACTTATCACTACTTGTAAGGAAGGTATTGAAAGACTTCCCAATATAAATCTAATAAAAGGTGAAACTTATACAGCAATGCGGGCAGCAACACTACTGTTGATTGCCTCAGGGACTGCAACCCTTGAAGCAGCATGCCTTGGCACGCCTATGATTATCGTGTTTCGCACTTCATGGCATAATTGGCATATCATCAGAGCATTAACGCCTTTGGAAGACAGTGGACTACCAAATCTCATAGCAAATAAACGTATTGTCCCAGAACTCCTTCAAGAATACCTCACACCTGATACACTCACAGAACACACATTGGATCTATTGCAAGATTCTGATAAACGCAACGAGCAGCGTGAAGCACTCCAGTCGGTATATCAACAATTAGGAACTTCTGGTGCAGCAGAAAGAACCGCGCAACTCATTGTTGAACAAATTGAATCGGCACACAATCCACACAAATGAAAAGCATACTCTACACATTCATAACGAAGAGACAGCGCGGGGTTTTAGCTGCACTGCTTCGTAGTTTATTAATTCCGTTTTATTTGCTCTATGGAGCCGTCATCTGGATGCGGAACTTATGCTATACAAGTGGAATTATTAAACAGAAACAACTACCTTGTCGGGTGATAAGTGTGGGGAATATAGTTGCTGGAGGCACAGGTAAAACGCCGGCGGTTATTGCTATTGCTAAACTTCTTCAGAAGAACAGTTACAAGGTAGGCGTGCTTCTCAGGGGATATAAAGGTAAAAGCAATAGAGAGCTTACGATTGTTTCTGATGGTAAGAAACTTCTCTGCACAAGGGATGCGTGCGGTGATGAAGCAGATATGCTTGCACGACACCTTACAAATATGCCGATCGCTGTTGGTAAAAAACGTTATCTCACAGGAAAAGCCGTTATAGAACGTTTTGCGTGTGATGTGTTGATACTTGATGACGGTTTTCAGCATCGCCAGTTATCACGTGACCTTGATATCCTTACAGTTGATGCCACACAACCTTACGGTACCGGTAAAATGTTACCTATCGGAACATTAAGAGAACCGAAGTCATCAATACAACGCGCAGACCTAATCTTGCTGACACGGACGGAAATCCCGAACATAGATATCGCAAAAATCAAAACAAAATTGAACCGCATTGCACCGAATACACCCATCTTGGAAAGTGTGCATGAACCAACATCACTCTACTTTTTGAATCAACAAGGTGAGAACCCGTCCTTGCATGTAGACTACCTGAAAAACAAACGAATCCTTGCAGTGTGTGGTATCGGCAACCCTGAGGCATTTGTTTCAACACTGCGAAAATACAACCCCGAAACAGTGGAACTATTCGCCTTTGCTGATCACCATGTCTATACAGTATCAGATTTACAAGAAATTGAACAGAAAATGAAACAGCATCAATCTGAAATTGTTGTGATCACACAGAAGGATGAACAGAAGATAGCTTCTCTTTCACCGGATTTGCCGATTGTTGTCTTGGGAATTGAATTGGTTATCACTAACGGTATTGAAGTCCTTATGGAATTCGTGAAGAAATGATAAGGTTGTATTACATCGGTATCGGTTCACCTTGAGTTGATGTCATCTCCGCATAGAGTTCTTGTAAACGTGCTGTCATCGGTCCAGGTTTACCATTGCCAATTTGCCTGCCATCAACTTCTAAGACAGGACTTAACTCACCGACGGTTCCTGTTGTGAACATTTCGTCTGCTGTATATACCTCTGTCAAGGAGACATTCCTTTCAACCAAGGGGATGTCGTTGGCACGTGCCAGGTAGATGACATTACCACGTGTAATTCCAGGCAAGCAACTGTCTGCATGGGGAGTAAGGACCTCACCTTTCTTGATGATAAAGATGTTTGTCGCATTTGTTTCGGAAACAAAACCGAAAATATCCAGCATAATCGCATCGTCTACACCTGCAACGTTTGCTTCAATTTTTGCCAAGATGTTGTTAATCAGATTGTTATGATGTATTTTAGAGTCAACACATTGTGCAGGATTCCGACGTATAGCAGATGTAATCAATCTTACACCGCTGCTTTCATAAATGGGGGCTTTCCATTCCGCCAGCACGATCAAACATGTGCCATACTGATTTACCTTCGGATTCATGCTTGACGTAACTTTCTTACCACGACTGAGTGTCAATCGTATATGAACTTCATCGCGCATCCCATTTGCTTTAAGGGTATCAAAGATAGCGGTCTTAATTTCGTCGCGTGTAGGTATCCCTTCAAACGCCATTGCATGTGCGGAGTCCAGCAATCTATCAAGGTGTGCATCTAAGGCAAAGACCTTTCCATCATAGATACGCAGTCCCTCCCAGACACCATCTCCACCTTGTGCGAGGCTGTCAAACACGGATATCTTGGCGTCATCACGCGGCAGCAATTCACCACCAACATGGATCAATATGTTTTCATTTCGAGAATCGGGTAATTGTGGTTGCATTTATCTTCCTTTCAATTGATGTTCATTCTGAATTCCAACATCAGCATACCACATTATAGATAGACTGTCAATTTATATATTGGGGTATGTGAAGTTATTGTCACCTTTTTTGTCAGAATCGCGGAATGCACGGAGAACACGGAAAACACAGAATAAGAGGGTTTAGCTGAAATCGCCTATAATCATCAATTGAGCGACTCCCAAGATCATGCCTGTAGCACATTCATCCTTGATTGTGCTTCTTCCATCCTTCCACCCATTCCCTCTTCCATTCTTCCATCCCTTTTCCCTTTCCGCGTAATCCGCGATTCTGACAAATAGAGTGCAAAAACTTTACACACCCTTCTTTGTGAATATTACTTGACCTTTTAATTAAAAGTACATTATAATTTGAGTGTCTATAATAAGATATAATACTTGTGCTATATTTAATATGAAAATTACCTGCTATAATTGTAAAGATTTATGTAGTTTTCTTAAAGTCCTGAACTTTATTAAAAAGGAGAAAAATGAAAAGTTTTTATTCACACATTCAGAACCAATGTATAAGCATCCTTGTTATAATCCTGTTTGTCTTCATTACCATAAACGTGAGTGATGCCCAGGTACAATATAGTCATATCCACGTAGACGCTGTCAACGGTGTAAACGCCGCGACGGGCAGAGGCAGTTCCGATACCCCCTATAAAACTATCACTTATGCAATGAGGATAAGTGAAAGAAATAACGTTCCCACCCCGTGGCACGTTCATATCTCCCCTGGCACTTATGATAACGCCCCCGAAAAGTCATTAGCGGAAAAAGAGATCTTTCCGATCAAACTACACAGTGGCATGATTATTGCCGGAACAACCGTAGCCGCAGAATGTATCATTGATGCACAACACATGGAAGACTCAACTGTGCCTATCCTAAACGGCGACAATACAACGGGTGTTACCATACGCAATTTAACGCTCCAAAATATGAATAGGGCAAGTAGATATATAGGTGTTTTTGGTGGAACAAATATCGCTGCAGCTGGCGGAATTTCATTGTTAAATTATAACAGCGATGAAATCAAGATACCCTCCAACATTGAATCCTGTATCCTCCATAACAACCATGAAGGTGCAGTTTCCACAAATATGCCACTTTCGCTAACTAACAATACAATTAGTAGCAACCGTGGCCGTGGAAATTTTGGAGGTGCTATTAGATCTAGTACCAGTATCGCCCTTACACACAATACCTTTAAGGATAACGAACGTGGAGCGATTTTTATAGGAGGCAATTCTAACGCTGATATCTCTCAGAATATATTTACCAATAACGACCGTTTTGCTATAAGGATTGAGGGTAGCTCTAATAGCGGGAATTTAACAGGCACAATAACAGAGAACCTTTTTTCTGATCACATTGGCATCGCTATAATTGTTTTTGGAGATGTAACGGGTGATTTTACGCACAATACCTTTACAAATAACGGTGGAGGATTCTATGTAAGAGAAGAAATTAATGGAAATATTTCACATAACACCTTTACAGAAAATCATTATAGTACCGGGGGGATTACATCGAGGACAGGTGGCGTTTTTACCGCACGTTACCTTAATGGAGATGTTTTCTATAATACCTTTTCTAACAATTCATCAACTTATAGAGGTGGTGCGTTCTTCGTTTCATATCTAAACGGAAACATACAAAACAATGTTTTTAGACAGAACACAACAAAAGATAGGCACTTCGGAGGAGGGGCGTTTTCTTTAGAATATGGTGATAACACAAGCACTGCCCACATTTTCAATAACATCTTTTATAATAACTCCGCTCCCACCACAGCTGACGCATTTCACGGAGGAAAACACAATTGCATATTATATAACAATCTGTTTTATTCGGATGTTCAACTTGATGCTGACCTCACAAACGATTTTGATCCATCAAACCATGCTACTATAGTTGTGAATACAAAAGGAAGCCGAATTCACAACAATATCTTTTCCGGTGCAGCAACCGCCATCTATCTCGCTAACATAGATATACCCATAACACATAACTTGTTTCACAACATTACAAAGAACTTTGTAAATCAAGGTGGAAATGAATTTGAAACAGATTTAGACACGCTTGAACTTTTTATGACAAATGCAGTAAATAACCGAGTTGGCGAAGCCGTTCTTATTGATCCCGAAACGCAACAGGAAAACAACTATCGCTTATTGGATGCAACTGCAGTCATAGATGCTGGCACAAACGAATTTGCACCTATGGTCGATTTCAATGGAGAAACACGACCTATCGGTGATAACGTAGATATTGGACCCTATGAATACCCAGAAGATTATGATGCACTCTCATGCAAACCTACTCCCGCATGGGATATTAACGAAGATTGTGAAATCAATATCTTTGACCTTGTTCTTATTTCACAAGACTTCGGTGCAGAGACTCCCGCAGAC
>JAJDZB010000080.1:0-11612 GCA_022824835.1 Candidatus Poribacteria bacterium
TGTCATTTTAAAAGACCTACACTATCTTCCTTACAGAGAACAGCAACATTGGGTGTTGTATAATATTCCTCCAATAGGTGGAGTAAGCGAAACCTTTTTTCGACGGATGGTTAAAGGAGAGTGGACAAATTCAGATCAGCCAGACATTCTGTTCAAGCAAAACTATAATCAACTCCAAAAAATATGTGACAAATATCTTGATTGGCAACTTTTGAAACCACTAAGTTCCGAAGATCAATATCGCCTTCAGCGCTTGAGAATACCGGTCAGCAACGAACAATCTCATTTTGATGATTTAGTTCAGGATTTGCAAAAGGTACTGATAGAATCACTTAACGTAAAAGAGTTAAAGAAACTTTTACCATCTGAGGAACGGGAAAGACTTAAAGGTAAACGAGGTATTGAAATTCTTCAGGAAGTTCTTATTTTTCATGCATTTGAAGGTGTTGATCATCAAATCGTATTTTTACAGAAACTTCAAGCGTTGCGATCCGAGGGAAGCGGTCATCTTAAAGGCAAAGGTTATCAAAAGATTGCTGCGTACTTCGGTGTTAATAGTCTGGGACAGCAGCAAGCATTTGCTGAAATTCTTAAACAGGCTTTGGATACCGTTAAATTTTTCTGCACTGTCGTGCGTAGTGGGAAATTTAGCAGTGAAAACAGTAGAAATTGTTGAATCGAAGATGTACCATTTATAACGTACACCATTCATTTCTTATGAACCCACAAACACAATCCGCAACCGAAGACGCTTTTGGTAAATTTATTGAACTAATCCGTGAGATAGTTGAAATATCTGGTAATCGCAACTGTATTTATCGTGGTGAATCCGCACACTACGATAAAGTAGCCTCGGATCCCTACCGTTCTTCTCCTCCATCAGAATTTGATTCAGAAAATTCTGATTTAGAACGTTTTAAAAATGAAACCCTTAAAAATGTCCGAAACCACATCCATGATAATGAAAAAGATGATTTTGAACATTTAGCTGTGACGCAGCACTATGGTGGTCAAACCAACCTTATAGACTTCACAACAGACTATAAAATTGCACTTTTCTTTGCATGCAACGGCTCTCATGATAAGGATGGCAGGGTTATCGTGTTGTCAAGAACCGAGGAAATTGATAGAAAATACAGAGTCAAACAACCCCTAAACTATCTCAATCGTGTCAAGGAACAAAAGAGTATATTTACTCAGCCTTATAACGGAATTATTGATCAAGACGATTTCATCACTGTTAATATTCCTGCTAATCTGAAGCAGTGGATACTCATTTTTCTTCGGTTTTTCCACGATATATCTACACAAAGTCTCTTCAACGATATTCACGGCTACATTCAAGATAACGACAACTCACGCAAAGCGAGTCTTTTACTTGATGAGGCAGAACGACAATTGAGGAGATACCTTGATGACAACAATCTACCTGCCGAAGAAAAGCAAGATACAGAACGAAAGGTAATTGGAGCTTATACAGAAGCCTTACAATATTCCCCGTATAATGTTAATCTTTATGTTGAACAAGGTAAATGTCACCTATATTTCGACCAATTTGATTGTGCCGTTGAGACCTTTAGCAAAGCAATATTACTGCAATCCAATCATGTTGATGCCTCTGTTTATCGAGGTTTTGCGTTGTTACACCTACAAGATTGGGAACATGCGAAGCTGGACTTAAAGGCTGCCAAAGATATGGGGGCGGATATTCCCAATTTATTTTATCAGGACTCTCAAAGCATTTCAGATTTTGAGCAGAAGTATAACGTTAAACTACCCGCAGACATCGTCGTACTGCTAACACCTTCAGAGCCATAGCAGTGTGACAGAAAATACCCGCCTTAGTGGATTTTTTGATGCTACGGATTTTCCATCCGCGCGAATCCAGGATTCAACCTTTCCCAAAATAATTTTGACAAGATTACCGATAAGTTGTAGAGTATAGTTGAGGTAATTCATAATGATTCAAAATGATCAAGAACTTAAAGCAACGCTGAATCGCATTGAGCGTTTTCAAAAACAGGTAGAAAAGCTCCAGCAGGTTGAAACCAATTCACGGAATTATGAGTTATCAGCGGGTGGTTTTCTTTCCGAATTAGATCGGATGAATCTTGAAGTGGTGAAATATTTATCTGTTCATTCAAGGAAACTGATAAAACCGATCGTTGATGCTGTTCACCCATTTAAAAGGTGATGTGCTTTTTTAGTCCTCAACGGAGCACGGGTGGGGATCTCTTTACAAGCAATGTCCTTAAGTAACAGAATAGCGATTTGGAAAGAATTTCCTCAACCAATTACCTGAAGACATCCCCCGCGCTACTAATACCTCCACAGTCATATAGCAATGCGACAGCAAGATGCTTGTTTTAGCGGATTTCTGATATGATAGGGAGCAAAATCTTTACGCTTCCGTTTATGTACATAGCACTCCGCTGGAGTGCAGCCTGTTGACAATCCTTTTTCTATAGACATATTGCTCCGCTGGAGCAAGGGTTTAGCGTTCCTTTTTCTATAGTGACAAACTTTAGGGACAAAAACTTTACATACCCTACCTTCTGGGTGGATTTGACAAACAGGTTATAATAGTGTATAATATGGCTTAAGAAGTGATGTAAATCATGCATTTTATTTTCACTAACGTGGCCTGGGATATGTATACGCAAGAGGTATCTGAACATTTTCACAACCCAAGCAATGTCGGAACGATTGCTGATGCTGATGGTGTTGCGACAATCGGTTCTGCGTCAAGTGGTGAAATGATAAAACTCTCGCTCAGGATCGTTGATGATGTTGTGATTGCTGCGAAATTCCGCGCTTTTGGATGTCCGACGGTGATTGCCTGCGGATCAGTGCTAACTGAATTGGTATCGGATAGACACATTTCGGAAGCGAAAACAATCTCTGCAGAACATATTTCACAAGTATTAGGTGGGATTCCTGAAGATAAATTGCGATTTACAGTTTATGCTGAACAGGTATTAAAAAATGCTATTGAAGACGCACAAGTCAGTATATGATCTGGCAGAACAGGAGATGTAGAAATGATAAATGTCACAGAATCCGCTGCAGAAAAAGCGATCGTTCTCATCAATAACAGTGAAAACAGTGCTGAGGATGAGTTGGGTTTGCGGATGCAAGTTATCGGTGGTGGATGCTCAGGTTTCCAATACAATCTTGAGTTTGGTGCAGCGAAAGAAACGGATAAGGTTTTTGAATTTCACGGACTGAAGGTTTTTGTTGACCCGCGCAGTTCCTTGTATCTTGCTGGTTCGGTGTTGGATTACAATGATGGGTTGATGGATTCAGGTTTTAAAATTACCAATCCGAACGCAAAAAACACCTGCGGTTGTGGAGAATCGTTCAACGTATAAACAGGATCTAACGTGTTTATTTGAGATAGGTGCGATAAGGACATCGCACCTACCGTTATGAATTGCGTTAGTCTTGCATTACAGTGTTTTGTACAGTTCTGCATGCCTCTTTAGCACAGCTTCCGAATCCTTTGGATTGATAACCTCTATTGAGATAAATCCGGTATATCCATCTTGTGCCAGGAGTGTTAGGGAGTCTTTCTCTGTATCTGGCATAGGTCCCTCATTTCCGAAACTGACATGGGCATGGCGTACTTTATTTCGTAGATGAACATACGCTACGTCAACTGGTTGTCCATGTCTGACATGGTGTGCAGCGTGCCAGTTCACATAAGTGTTTTGTGCTTCTGATCGGTACAGTACCTCTGCTAAATAACTTGCGAGTAAATTCCCATGTGTTTCTAAACAGAGTGCCACGCCTGCGTCTCCTGCTAATCCGTCACACGCTCTGATTCCATCAGCCTCCCAATCCAGGGTCCGATCAATTTCAGTTGGTGTTTTCGGTACAGGGTCTCCGAAGATACGTATGTTTTTTGCCCCCATCTTCTCAGATAGGTCAATATACTTTTTGAGTAGTTCCACCTGTTGTGACCGTTTATTTGCATCTGGATCAATAAACCTTACACCTGTAGCGATACAAGATAGTGTGATGCCACTGTCAGCGAAACGTGCTTTTGCTTCGTTGAGTTGCTGTTGTGTAGAATCTAACTCTACACCATGTTTGTGTTGCCATTCAACACGAAGTTCTAAGTGTTCGTAATTATACTGTTTTGCTTTGTCAATAAGTTCTGCCAACGTTAGCGGTGGACAGACAGACGACATGAAACCGAATTGCATTTGTATCCTCCTATTGGATTTAAGTCTAACTATAAAAAATGAATATCTACAGTTTTTCTATGTATGAGCTTCCGTCACCTCGTTTTCTGACTTTAATTTTGACGGGTAAACGTCTGGTGAGTTCTTGTATATGACTGATCAAATAGATACTTCTCCCCTGCATTTGAAGTCCTTCTAAGGATGCGATTGCGACATCCAATGTTTCTGCATCAAGTGTCCCAAATCCTTCATCAAGAAACAGCGAATTGAGTTGTGCGCGTCCTTGACTGAGTTCAGATAGTGCGAGTGCGAGTGCTAAGCTTGTCAAGAATGACTCTCCACCTGAGAGCGTTTCAACGGGTCTTTCTTCGTTTGCATTCCATCGGTCTATGACTGTCAAGTTGCCGATACTCTCAACTTTTAGTTGGTATCTTTCTGCGGTGAGTAATCTTAGCTGTTCATTTGCTAAGATTCCCATCTGTTTGAAGATGATTTCCAGTGCGAAGTCTCGCAAAGTGTTCTTAGGTATTGTTTCTTGGAGTGTCTTCCAACGTTGCATTTCATTCTTAGCAGCTATGCGTTCCTCTTCAATATCTTCCCGTTCTTTAAGTGATGCCTTTAACTCCTCGATTTTCAGCTTATGTGCACCTATATTTTGCTGTTTGTCTTCTATCAATTGCTCAATCTCGGTTTCTCTATTTGTGATTCTGTTTAATTTCTCATCATCGTAAGGAGTATCTACAAAATGCTGTCGTAATTCATCTGTCTTTTCAATAAGTTGATGTTTCTTATTTTCATATTCCCTAATTTTTTCTGTTATCTCTTCAATTTGTGCGCTGTCTCGGTGTGCAGTCTCGTGTGCTTCAATAGATTCAAATCCTACGTCCTTTAGTTTCTTATGATATTTACTTTTTTCTTCTTCAAATACGCTTTTAGATTCTGCTAATCGTTCATTGGCAATATTGTGAGTAGTCTGTATTTCAGTTAAGTCCTGATTACATTTCTGCAAGTTTGTTTGTGCGGTATTGCGTGCTTCCTCTTTTGCCCTTAGAACTTTTTCTAATTCGTTGACAGCACCATTGATTTGATCTTCGTTTTCTAAGCCATCCGTTTTTTCTTTAACAGACTCTACATAAGCTTCACCTTCTTGCTGGTAATTGTCAATTTCTGTTTTTTGTGCTTTATGCCGTTTCTGTAGTTCCTCAAGTCGTCTTTCACTATCCTGAATTTTGTTTTTTACCTTGTCCAGTTGAGAGTTCTTCGTGATTAGTTCCGATTCATGCCTGCCAACTTCATCAATCTTTTCACCAAATTGCTGAAAGGCAATGTCTGGTGTGGTACCGTGGAAGGTTGAAGGCATAGATTGCCAATAAAGTTTCTCTTTCTCAGATAGTGTCGACTTTAGGTCTTCAACGTAAGAATCAACAGATGCTAATTCTTGTTTCGTTTCATCTAATGCTATCTGCTCTCGTTTGAGATTGGTTTTAGCGTTTTCGCGTTCTTGAGAAATGTTTGCTAATGCGCTGACAGCTTCGTTATAGTTACTAAGTGCAGAATTGAGGTTAGTGATTGCTGTATCTGCTTCTTCATACTGTTCATGTGCCGAATCAGAAGAGATGTCAATTTCCTGATATATTGCATTCCATTCAGTTTTGGTGTCATCAATATCAGAATTTAGTTTCTTGACATTAGACTTGCAGGTTTTAATCTGTTGCAGTGTGTTTGTGCGATCTTGTTGGTGCTTTACTTGATCTTGTTCTAAACGTTGTCGTTCGCTATCTGCTTCATTTGCATCCTTTTGAGCAATCTTCAACTGTTTCTGTATCGTTTCAAGAAGTTCATGACTGTCCATCTCTGCCTTATTTGCATAGGGATGTTCCGTAGAACCGCATACGAGGCACGGTTTTCCTTCTTCTAATTGCTGTCGTAGTTGGTATGCGGGTTCTGCTAACTTTGCTATTTCCTGATCGGCTTCTAATTTCTTAACTTCTGCATCTGCACGTTTACACAACTGGATCTGTAATGCGTGTTTTTTTTCAAGGTCAGTAAGGGAATTGTTAATTGTGTTTAATTTACTCTCAAATTCTGTCAAATCGCTCTGTTCATCATTTACTTGTTCTATCAAAGTTTCATAACTTTGTGCGATGGGTTGAGCGTTTATGGCATTATCCTTTTGTTCCTGCCAGTCGTCAAGGGAACCTTCATCTTGAAGTATTTTATATTTCTGTTCAGTTTTATTACGGGTCTTGGTAAGTTTGCTTTCTTTCTCTTGTAGTTTTTCCAAGTTTTTGGAATGAACGTTGCATGTTGCGTTAATCTTCTTTATTTTTTTCTTATATTCAGATTGTGATGTGGTTTTTCCCTTAAGTTGTTGATCATCAGCCTTAAGTTCGGTCAAAAATCCTTTTAACTTTACTTGGCGTGCGTTTCGATCTGATGGAAGTGGGTTCTGTTTTAGAAATTCTTGTATTTCGGTAATCTGTGCGTTTAGTTCATCTCGTAGTGATGTTTGTTGATTTTGTTCTTCTGAGGCAGCATCGATTTCTCTCTTCAAATTTTCCAAGTTTGGTCGTCGGTCTTCTACTTCATCAAACTTTTCTGAAGCGAGTTGGAGAATAGTTCTCGCGTCAGCGTAAATCTGCATTTTTTGATCTTTATCTGTTAGTGCTTCAGTATAGTCTTTCTCTTTCTTTTCCCAGTCTTTTTGCAGCTTCTCCTTACGTTGTGTTTCCTCCGTAAGTTGAGATTCAGCTTGTTGTAATGACTGTGCAGCTTTTTTATGTTCTGAATTTGCGTTATCAAAAGACTGTTTTTCAGGAAGCAGTTTATTTGCTTGATTTGCACGTTCTAATTCATGCTTAAGATCTGTTATGTCGGTTTCTTGTTCATTTAGTTCACTCAACTGTTTTTCTGATGCTTGTAGTTCTTGATAGTAGTCTTTTCGTTGGGTTTCTTGCGTTTTTTCTTTTCTGATATTCTCATGCTCTTTTCCTAATTTCTCTACTTCTTTATCTAATGTATTCAGTTTATCACTTTCTTGTCTTACCAATTCTTGAGATACTTCACCAATCCGTTCTAAATCTCTGCTGATGTCTTCATATACTTCTGTAACAGATTTAACTTTCTCGTTTAATTTATCTTTCAATTTATCGTAGACATCAATATCAGCAGTTGCTTCTAAGATTTCTCTTCTGTCCTCTTTTTCGGCTTTCAAGAATGCTGCGAATTCCCCTTGTGCAAGCATCACGGAACGTTTGAATGCTTCATAGTCGAGTCCTAAAAGTGAGGCGACCTCTTCATCTACAGGTTTTTCACTTGAATTGAGAGATTTCCCTCTCCGTGATAGCTTTTCACTTATCAACTGATTATCATCTAAATTATATAATTTGACGTTTATGTTGTTAGTTTTCTTTCTGCGTTTAATAGACCATGTAGCAAGGTATCGTGTATTATTGACCGAGAATTCTATCTCTGCAAAACCTTCAGTTTCACCATGACTGACGAGGTGACTTGAATGTTGGTTCTTGTTTCCACTCAGGCGAGGTGTTTTACCGTAAAGTGCGACACAGATTGCATCTAACAGTGTTGACTTCCCCGCACCTGTAGGACCTGTTATTGCGACGAGGGATACGTCATTTAAAGGTGGTTTTTCAAAATCTAATTCTATTTCTCCCTTAAAACTATTTAGGTTTTTGAGTTTGAGTTTACATAGTTTCATTCATTTGCCTCAATCATTTCCATTAACTCAGTGAAAGTCTGTTTAAGGGTTTCATTTGGAGGCGTACCGAATTCTGTCTGGCAATATTGGTCAAATATTTCTTCTGGTTGTTTCATATCTTCTACGTCTATGTTAGGTCTTTCACCTTCATTCTGCATCTGTAGTTCAACGGTAAGGACGTCGCCGCCTCGGTCACTAAATGCCTTCCTTATTTCGTCTGCAACGCCTGCCCGCGCAGAATCTAATTTCAACTTTACTTGGATATACTTTCCATCCCAATCTCCTAACATAGCTTGTGAAAGAATATGGTTTTCATCACCCGCAAGTGTTTTGAGTTCTTTGAAAATAGGGATATTAATTTCATCATTTCGCATCAAGATGGCATCATCAGAAAACTCCAGAAGAAAGGCTTTCTTATCATAACGTGCTTCATTGAATCTCAAGGGTATCGGTGAACCTGAATATTGTATAGGATATGCCTTTCCCCTAATGTTTTGCGGTCTGTGAAGGTGTCCAAGTGCAACATAATCTACATCGTCAGGAAAGTCGTTGGGTCTAATGGCAGTGGCACCCCCAATCTGAATGTTTCTTTCTGATTTTTCGACGGTTCCACCATGAACAAATAGGTGTCCCATCAAGATTTTAGGTATATTTGCAGACATGTTAGAGACGCAATCCTGATAGAATGATTTAAACCGTTCACGATAACGTTCCTGTTTTTCTATCTCCGATTCATAAGATACATGGGGGAGTTCATTCTCGGATAGATAGGGAACTGCAGCGATTGCAATTTTAGGACTATCTGGTGGGATTTCAACGACACATTCAGCGGGTTCATGCGTTTGTCCGATGACATGGATTCTTCCCATCTTGAGGAATTCTCTTGGCGCATCTAAGTGTCGCGGTGAATCATGATTTCCTGCTATGATGACCGTATAAGCATCGGTTTCGTTGAAAAGCTGGAAGAGAAAACTGTAATACAGATTGGTTGCTTCTGCGGAGGGTAGTGCTGTGTCAAAAATATCACCAGAAACAAGGAGGACATCAACCTTCTGTTCCTTTATAGTGTTGAGTAGCCACTTGAGGAATTCTTTGTGTTCCTCAATTCGTTGACGTTCGTGTAATCTTTGTCCGATATGCCAATCAGCAGTATGCAGAATACGCATGCAAGCCTCTTTAATGTTTTTAATTGTTATTTCTATGATATAATAATTTCAATAAACATTCAAGCAGAATTTGATAATTGGCTGATAATTCTACGGAGGGAAGTATGTATATTAGATATATCGTTGTTCTATTATCAATGCTGGTGTTGATATTTCTTACATCCGGTCATTCATCAGCGAAGTTGCTATTTCATGACGATTTTGAGAAAGATACTCTTGGTAGTGAACCTGCAAAATGGGAAATCGGGTTTGATGGTGATACAAAAGCAGAAGTCATCGTTGACCCACAACAAGCGGGTAATAAGATACTTAAAACTTCAACCAATCCAGCGAATGATTCGCGTCATGACGTTGGCGGATCAATCTATGTGGTTGGTGATGATAGTTGGGGTGATTATGTTGCTGAGTGGGACATGATGTTCCCAGAGGATTTCTATATGGGGATAGTGTTCCGTTTTCAGGATGGTGAAAAGTTCTATCTATGTGATCGTCGTCTTGGGGGTAGTGCTTACATTTTCTACAAACGTCAGGGAAATTGGGCACAGATTCAGGCGGGTTCGGTAAACAATCAACCGAATATATGGTATCGTGCCCAACTCACGCTTTCAGGTGATAATTTCACATTTAAATTGAAGGAACGTAAAGACAATACATCTTTTGACAGGATCAATCCCGCAATTGAAGGTCAGGATGGAACATTTGAGGTTGGTAAATTCGGAAACTATGGACTTGTTCTCATTGATAATCTTTTTATTGGGGACAAGGTAGAGGACCTTGTTTTACCTGTAGAACCCTCGGATAAGTTGAGCACGACTTGGGGTGTCATAAAAGCTGCATATTAGGCGTTAATCTTATGGAGAGAAACTCTGTTTCTCTCCATACATTTTTTTAAGACTTTATTAGGAAAAGGACTATGTCAACTTACATTGCACATGGGGGAAATACCACTGTTATTACAAGTGAAGAAAAACGTGCATTGCTACAAGAAGCTCTGCTAAAGTTGGGTGGGATACCGAAGCGGATTCTCGTGGTGCCCCCAGATATAACGCGTTTCCATTCTAACGCTGGTGAACTCACAAGGATTTTATATGCGCTTTGGGATGCTGCAAACGGGACAACTTTTGATGTGCTGCCTGCTATCGGTACACATGCTCCAATGACCCAAGCAGAGATTGCTGATATGTATGGCGATTTACCGAAAGCGACCTTCTATGAACACAATTGGCGAACTGGCAAAAGTTCCTCATTGTACCATTTTGGTGATGTTCCTGCAGCGTTTGTGCGGGAAGTGTCAAGGGATAAACTTGATTATAGTATTCCGGTTGCAGTCAATGACCGACTTGTGAAGGGTGACTATGAGCTTATCATCTCGGTCGGACAGGTGGTTCCGCATGAGGTTATCGGAATAGCGAATGGATTTAAGAACATCCTTGTCGGCGTAGGTGGTGTTGAGATGATTAACAAATCTCATTTTCTTGGTGCAGTGGACGGGATGGAACGTTTGATGGGTCGTACAGATACCTCTGTTAGGAAGGTTCTCAATTATGCACATTCACACTATCTGAAGCAGCTGGGAATTGTTTATGTGATGACCGTTATGGATGCAGATATAAATGGTGATCGGGTGATGCGGGGACTTTACATAGGTGATGATGCACGGACCTTTGAGATGGCGGCTCAACTAAGTAGAGAAGTGAATATGATATTCTTAGATAAACCGTTAAATAAGGTGGTTGTCTACTTAGACCCAAAAGAGTTTAGGAGTACTTGGCTGGGAAACAAGGCGATTTATCGCACGCGAATGGCTATGGCAGATGATGGGGAGTTGTTGATTATTGCACCTGGACTTCGCGAATTCGGTGAAGATCAGGAAATTGACCGACTTATCAGAAAATATGGATATCGTGGAACACCCGCAACGCTTCAAGCCGTTGAGGAGAATACAGAATTACGAGAGAATCTGTCTGCAGCAGCACACCTTATTCATGGAAGTACAGAAGGACGTTTCAAGGTTATTTACGCAACCGAACATCTAACGCAGACTGAAGTAGAATCCGTTGGTTATGAATGGAGACCGGTTAAAGATGTACTTGCAGCGTATAATCCCAGTTCTCTTACTGATGGTTTTAACGATGATGGGGTTTTCTACATTAGTGAACCGGGTCAGGGTCTATGGGTATTGCGATCACAGTTTAGTTATTGAACAGCTCCGAGAAGAAGTTGAACGGTTGAAGTCACTGACAAGTTCTACTTAGAGTGCTGTTTTGAAGTCTCATCAATCTTCGGGCAGGAGACCCCATGCTTTAGCTTGGGGAGGAATGCCCGCTCCTATTTTTTTACTTGACAATATATACCAAAATGTGTTATAATATATCCAGCATAGTTGGTAGAGAATACGATCTGCACCACTTGGTGCAGTCTCTACCGAAACCAAATCGTATTGGGAACTATGCGGAAATAAACTATGCGGAACAAAAACAAACATACACGCAGAACATACAAATATAAGATACGCAACCATCGTAAGAACAAGAAGTTCGG
>JAJDZB010000012.1:0-45936 GCA_022824835.1 Candidatus Poribacteria bacterium
CATGACGAAGATTACATAACTAACAATTTAGACAATACCGATGATGGTGCATTCGAAATCCTCTATCACCGTTACGAAGGTCCTCTCCTCAGTTTCTTTTATAGACGTGTTGACAACTGGGAAACCGCACAAGACTTAGTACAAGAGACATTTATTAAAGTCCATCAAAATCTCAGCACACTACGTAATCCTAAGAGTTTTTCAAGCTGGTTGTTTAGTATTGCACATCAACTTGTGGCAGCACACTTCCGACACATCGAAACGAAACTTGAAATCACTTCAATTGAAGGAAATCCTGAAGCGTATCTGGTAGACCTTGAGCATCGCTCTCCCATTTACCGTATTATCGCAAAAGAACAGATAGAGATTGTCCATGCATTAGCACAACGGCTACCGAAGTCTGAACAAGAGGTATTTGATCTGAAACTGACAAACCCGAAAATGCCTCTGGATGAAATCGCTGATGCACTGAACATTGCATTGTCAGCAACGAAAGTGCGGTTACATCGAGCAAAAAAGAGAATTCGCAACTGGATGAAAGCAGAATATCCCGGAGAATTTGATAACATATTTCGTAAAGAAGAAAATATACAGACAGACTAATTCGGTAAAAGCACATAAAGATGTAACCTTTTCAACCGATTTACATTCTTACTCTAAAAGGAGAACACAAATGACACCGCAAGAGGTCAAAGAATTACTCATAACCGTAATCGCAGAACAGAAACTACCCATTAACATCGTTGACTTCTTACCAAACGAGAAATCAGATGGAAAAGACTATACAACTGAGAAACGTATAAAAGACGTAATACATCAATGGAACTCAGACGGTAAAATCCATACACAACCCCCCGGTGAAGGTTCCATTATGGAATTCTATACGAAAACCGATGCAAACACCCCGTTAGATGAGTTTTTGGATTATTTCAAAATTGTGCCTCTCCTTGAATCTGTTATTATTGATAACGAAATGGCTATCAAGTACACAGATTACGGTTTCAGACTGGTCACATTGCATGAAGGAGATACATCACGTTATCCCATAAAAATCCTGCACGGAGGATTCCGTATAGAGAAAACGACAGACGGAGAAATTAGCACATCTCAGCTTGAAGGTATAGCAGATCGTTTTGAAATGGTACTAAAGGAAAAACAGACAAAGGCGAAACTGCTACATAGAGGTTTCAAATTAGAAAAAGAGACTGAACAGACCTTACCGCTTGCACAGGTCAAACAGATCACGAAACTGATAGATGAAACCCTTAACATTAACTATGTGATGGATTCCTACAATTTTAAATTGAAAGCAGGTTCAGAGAAAGATGCACTAAAAGATCCACAAAATAGGACCGAATGCCACAGCGCAAATATCCGCATTTCGTGTTGGCGTTATAAACACCGACACTGGTAAGTTTTCAGTATAACATGGAAAACATCCCGCAACACAGACAGTAAAGAAACGTGAGTTTGATAATAGGTATATGAACTTCATTTTCCAAAAATATTACTTTCATAGACTCGGTAGGTGCGGTTTCCTAACCGCACCGAATACATAAAGTATGATTTATCAAACTCACATTAAAGGAGGAAAAATCCGTGAAACCTAATGAAGTAAATGAAATACTAAGATCCATAATTCAGGAACTTGCAATACCTGTCAACGTGTATGATGGTCCCACTCTTTTGATAGTGGAAAGTGCCAAACCAACAGAAAGGCAGTTTAAGCAGAAACTAACAGCAGAGCAGTTAAAGCAGTTAGTGGAAGAGCCTGAACAGAGAGCAAAGCAGTATAAAGAAACAATATTAAAGCACTGGCAGGGAGAAGCCGCATTGGATGCATATCTGAACAAAAACTCGATAACCGGGAACTGGCGGATTACCCACAGAAACACGTTATCTGAAATGCACAATGAGATTGAAAAACTCGCGATAGCCACGCACCGAGTGGTAGAAGTTAAAGATCTACTACAATCTCTAATTACGGAACGAGAACTACCATTTGAAGTCTATTACGCAGGTATAAAGGTAGTAATTCTTCCAGATGATCCATCAGACTATCAGACTGATGATATGAAGGAATTGGAAACCGTAATACAAGAAATGCAACAAGATCCTTTACTGGAAGAATTTGGAATAAAAGCATACATTCGGCACGGCGGGTTTGAACTCTATCAAGAGGCAAGTTACATTGATGTAGACTTTTCGCTGGTACAACAAGCAGCACAACGATTACAGGCAGAAATAGAAAAGCACGGATTGAACGTAAGACTACTCCATACAGGATTTGAGTTAGTAAAGGAACGTGAAAAAGAGGTGCACATTTCTGAAGCTGAAGAATTGGCATTCCGTCTCACAGTGATGACAGGTATCAACTATCGCGCGCATAGTTACGGTATGGGATTGAATGAAGGTAGAGAACCTGGATGGACAAAAAATATAAATTGGCAAAAAGCAAGTCTATTAAATGACCGAGCATATCCTTATGCTTAGGCAGTAAAAAACAAAAGGAGAGGAGAAAATAGAATGACGTTTGTAATTTGCGAACCTTGCATTGATGTTAAAGACCACGCATGTGCTGAGATCTGTCCCGTGGAATGTATACATCCAATGCGTAATGACCCCGAAAACCCCGATAAATTTGATGAAGAAGAACAACTCTACATTGACCCAGAGGAGTGTATTGATTGTGCTATATGTGAACCGCAATGTCCCGTTGAGGCTATTTTCGTTGAGGAAGAAGTCCCTGAAGAGTGGGAACATTTCATACAAATAAACGCTGACTATTTTCAGGAATAAAACAATATTTGACATTTTACGAAAATAGGATATAATATAATAGGAGAGGAAAATGACCTACGTCATCTGTGAACCGTGTGTTGATGTAAAAGATAGTGTGTGTGTTGATATATGTCCATGTGAATCCATTCGTCCAAATCCATTTGATGAATCTGATGCATACAACGAAGTAGATCAACTCTACATAGATCCAGATACATGCATTGAATGTGGCGTATGTGAACCCGAATGTCCCGTTGAAGCGATCTTTTTTGAAGACGATGTCCCTGAAGAATGGGAACATTACATTGAAATAAACGCTGATTATTACAAAAAACAGAAAAACGGCGTATAAGTTGATAAATTGTTTGATATAATTTAATATAAAGGAGATTCTATTATGACTTATGTAATTTGCGAACCTTGCATCGACGAAAAAGACAGCTCTTGTGTTGATGTCTGTCCTGTCGATTGCATACATCCCCATCCAACTGATGCAGAAGAGGAATTTGAAGAGGTTGAAATGCTCTACATTGATCCCGAAGAATGCATCGATTGTGGCGTATGTGAACCGGAATGTCCCGTTGAAGCGATTTTCATGGAAGAAGATGTCCCTGAAGAATGGGAACATTTCATAGAAATAAACGCCGCATATTTTGAATAGCACACCTCAATATGAAGGTGTAATCAATAAAATAGGTGGTGTACTTACGACAGTACACCACCTGTTTTGTGCTACACAACACGACATCACTCACAAAAAAGTAAATATGCTGAGAACATGTTTTTATCGGGCTGTAGCACATTCATCCTTGATTGTGCTACACAACACGACATCTAAATTTCAGGCACTTTAACTGCTACCTCTTTCTTAGTTTTATGGGAACGGAAGATACCATCCATTATCACATTTGTAAGAAGTACACCCTCTGGTGGTATCGGTGACGGTGCATCTGCTTTGATGGCTTCACGGAATGCAATCATCTGTGCTGCCCAGTTGTCCTCATTTGGAAAACCGGAGAAACGTATAGTCGTCATGCCATCGGGTGGGTTCGGTTCCGCTGTTAATCCCTCTGCTTCAACAAATTTCTTCAGATCACCATCATAAGCATCAGCGAAAACAACCGGTCCGTCCAACGAAATCCCAGCTTTTGTACCGAGATGAAAATTGCCACCAAGTGAGTCCGCATGCACTGCCCAAGAGATCTTAAATACCATGACACCACCATTGTCAAATCGGACCCATGCCGCACTGAACTCTTCAACATCCATCTTGCCCTGGAATCTCGGATCCTGCATGGATATGTAGTCTTCGGTTATAGCAGAGACACGCACCGGTTTCGGATAACCCATCGCAAACAGCGATCTATGCATGTTGTAGACACCGATATCAACAGTTGCACCTGCCCCAGCTGTCTTTTTATAGATGAATGTATGTCCCGGATTACCGCGCCGTCTGCACCCTGCGGATTCAGAGTAATAGATATCACCGAGTAACCCTTCGTCATATAACTTTCTTGCAAATTGAAGCCTCGGACTAAAAGTGGGATTAAGACCGATTTGTAAGATTTTACCTGTCGCCTTTGCAGCGCGTACCATCGCAGTGGCATCAGGAAGCGTTGCTGCCATCGGTTTTTCGCAGAGGACATGCTTACCAGCGTTCAATGCAGCAACCGTCGGTCGTCGATGTCCCTGATTGTAAGTAGTGACACTCACGGCATCAAGTTCATCCATCTCAAGCATCTTATTGTAACTTGAGAAAGCGTTTTTTTTTGGGACACCCCACTCTTCTGCGGCTTGGTTTGCTCTACTCTTGATAATGTCGCACACGGCAACAATCTCAAAACCGCCAACTTTCTCATAAGTACTCCGGTGTGCACGTGAAATGCCACCAGTACCGATAATACCTACTCGTACTGCCATATAGCAATCTCCTTGTTCGGAAATATAATTGATAAGATGCCATAATTTAGATTATTTTCTGTTGCAATGCAAGCGAAAAATTCAATCTTACTACTGTTAGATTGTAATTATATCACAATCTTGTCTAAGGTAGTGGTCTAAATTTCCGATGGCAGTACACTTGCTCCAGCGGAGCAATATGTCTATAGAAAAAGGATTGTCAACGGGCCGCACTCCAGCGGAGTGCTATGTACATAAACGGACGCGTAAAGATTTTCCCTTCACCAATCAGAGACATTCTGTTAGATTGTGCTCCATTATTTGAAGCGTAGCACATTCTGTTAGATTGTGTTTCTTTGTAGCCGATCTAAGTCATATAATGATCCAGAAATCCCTTCCGTGCCAGCTATGTTAACTGGCGCGTAATCCGCGATTCAGACAATAGAGTGACAAAATATTTACACACCCATTGACACTTTTTTCTTGAATTCCTTATCCACTTATGATATAATATTCAAGAATAATTAACATTGGGTTAAGTTTTTAAAAATTAAACGCATTATTCCAAGTAGAAAACAACTACACGATATTCCTAAAGGAATGGAATTATGACAGTAGTTACTTACAGTCTCTTTGATTCACGTACAATTGATGATATTCACAATGATATTCAAGAGGTATATCTTAAAAATGCGCGCCCTTGGGTAATCGGATACAGCGGTGGTAAAGATTCTACAACTGCCCTTCAACTCGTATGGTATGCTCTCAAAGAATTACCACCAGAAGAACGCAAATATCCTGTCTATGTAATCTCCTCCGACACACTCGTTGAAACACCTGTAATTGTCAGTTACATTACAAATACATTGGAGAGACTTGAAAAGGTTGCTAAAAAAGAAAATATGCCTTTTCAGACAGATATAGTCCGTCCGAAAATCTCAGATACGTTCTGGGTAAACCTAATAGGCAAAGGATATCCCGCACCTTACAGCAAATTTAGATGGTGCACGGACCGCATGAAGATAAAACCTGCTAATAAGTTCATCTTGGACAAGGTTACTGAATATGGTGAAGTTATAATGGTTCTTGGGGTTCGCAAAGGAGAAAGTACTACGCGTGATCAAGTGTTAAGTTTGCACAGTATAGATAATTCTTCACTAATGCGACACACCACTTTACCGAATGCTTTTGTCTACGCTCCCATCATTGATTTCAGTTTGAACGATGTTTGGTTTTATTTGTTGAACGTTCCTTCACCATGGAATAACAATAATAAAGAACTTGTTACGCTCTACCGAAACTCAAATGCTCAAGGTGAATGTCCACTTGTTGTAGACGATACTACCCCCTCTTGTGGAAATAGCCGCTTCGGTTGCTGGACCTGTACCGTTGTCACAAAAGACAAGTCTATGGAAGGATTTATTGATAGCGGTGAAGATTGGATGCTGCCCCTTCTTGAATTCCGTGATTTCCTTGCTGACACGCAAGATCCCGAAAAGAAACCTGACATCCGTGAACATCGCCGAAGTAACGGACAAGTGACTATTATCAACAATAAACTCATTCACGGTCCCTACACACTTGATTTTTGCAAGCAACTTCTAAAAATGCTTCTTGAAACACAAGAAAAGGTCCGCCAAGAAGGTCCTGACCCAGATATTAAACTTATTACTGATGATGAACTTGATGAAATTCGTAATATTTGGAGAACACAACGCCAAGACTGGGAGGATGCAGTCCCCAAGATTTATAATGAAGTCGTTGGTAAACGTCAATGGATAGTTGACGATACAACTTCTTTTACAGCATCAGATAAGAAACTATTATCTAAAATCTGTGATGAGAAAGGTGTTCCTGTTACGCTTGTAGCAAAATTGTTAGATACCGAACGTCAGATGGACGGAATGCACAGACGTGCTGGAATTCAATCTCGAATTGACAAAATCTTTCACGAAGATTGGCGTTCGGAAGAAGAAGTACGCGACAGCATAGACAGCAGCGGGTTACAATGATTCTTCACAAACTTACCCTCAACAACTTCGGTTTGTTCCGTGGATCGCAGACTATTCAGTTGACTCCCAACGGTACGGGACCGATAATCCTCATTGGTGGAATGAATGGTTCAGGTAAAACCACGCTGCTGGATGCGGTAAAACTCTGCCTATACGGAAGAAGATCTTTAGGTCCGCGTGTTTCCTCTAATGCGTATCACGAATATCTTTCTTCAATGATCCATCGAAATCCTCCCTCAGATTTACCTTTGAATTATGCTTCAGTATCACTTGATTTTGAGTACGTGCGTGGTGGTGAAAAAAAGAATTACCGCGTTGACCGTTCATGGAAACAACAAAGTAAAAGTAGCCGCAGTATAAAAGAAGACTTGACCGTTTACCAGGACAATAATTTAGATCTTGAATTTGATACCTCGCATTGGCAGGATTATATCAATGAACTTGTTCCAGTTGGCGCATCACAGTTCTTCTTTTTTGATGGTGAGAATATCCAGAAGTTAGTTGATGACTCGAGCCATGATCAGTTTCTGGCAGAATCAATCAAAACAATGCTTGGACTTAATCTTGTTGATCGGTTGCATTCGGATCTGCGTATCTATGCCAACCGTCTGATCAAGATCAACAGTCCGGTTTCTATGCAGGATGAGATAAATGAGTTGGAATCTGAAATCGCGTCTCTTAATATGTCGCTTGCAGACATGGAGGAACATAGAGAATCCTTACTAAATAGTATTGAGAAATCAGAGGAACAAATCGACCGTCAAGAATCTCGCATTACTGCCGAAGGTGGTAGCTATGCCGAGATGAGAGAAGGCTTAAACTTACGACAAGGACAACTCCTCGCTGATATTGAAGCGTTTGAAAATGATATTCGAAGGCTTTGTGAAGGATTGTTTCCTTTTACATTAGTCCCTGATTTACTCAAAAAGTTAAGGGATAGACTTCTAAAAGAGAAAAAATTAGATGAGTGGGAAGCAGAAAATCGGGCATTGAAAACTCTAAATATTGAACTTTTTGAAACGCTTGCATCTGCTACATCTTGGGATGATTCAACACTGACTGATGACCAGGTTAAAACTGTCCGTACTAAACTAACACCAATATTCAAAAAACGACTTGAGCGTCCAGAGGAATTGCATGGATTCAAGAAAATTCGTGACCGTTCCCCTTCTGAGTATGGAAACTTATTAGAGTGGATTGATGCCTGCCTCAACGATGTCCCTCAAGAATTTCTCGAATTGAACAATAAACTTAAGGATGCACAATTAGAACTGATACAGGTTGAGGAAAATCTCCAGAGAGTTCCTACCGAAGATGTATTGAAACCAATGATTGAGAAACTGTCAGAATTAAACCAGAAACTTGGGCAGTTACGCAAGCAAGTGCAGGATGCAGACGAATCTATCCGTTCTTTGATTTACCAACTTGAGATGGCTGAGCGAAAACTTGAGAAATTACATTATAACCAAATGCTTGGACAAGCACACATCCGCCGCCAAGAACAGGTACGTGAAGTAAGGTCGGTTTTATCTACTTACACAAGTGAACTCACACAAGCCAAAGTTTCTGCTTTAAGTGATGCTATCGTTGAAAGTTTCAACTATCTATCACATAAACCTGATCGAATTAGACGAATTGAAATTAACGCCGAAACCTTTAGTGTGACACTTTATGACACCTATAATCAACCGTTAGCAAAGGAAAAATTGTCGGCAGGTGAAAAGCAGATATACACAACTGCACTTTTATGGGGTTTGGCAAGGACATCAGGTAAACCACTCCCAATGATTCTTGACACGCCACTTGGACGTTTAGATGCCAGTCATCGCGAACTGCTTGTTGAACGTTATTTTCCTTACGCAAGTCACCAAGTCATCTTGCTTTCTACTGACACTGAAATTGACGAACATTTACTCTCACTTTTGGATCCGTCTATTTCACACACATTCCATTTAGAGTATCATGAGACAGAGGCACACACAACTATTGAGGAAGGGTACTTTTAATCTACTCCGAAATTAATTTGGGGGGAAGGATCAGATGGGATTAGCAAATTGGTTCAGCACGTTTTGCAAAAACATCCAGGTTCAGAATGAAGGGGCAATTTCTACTCGGTACAAAGCGATAACCCGTAGGTTAAATTCGGACTTCTGGAATACGACATCTGATACATCGCATAGCCTATATGTTGGTTCGTATGGTCGAAATACTGCTATTCAAGGATTCAGTGATCTTGATATGATTTTTAGACTTCCCGCTTCAATATATAGTCAATATGATCAATATAAGGGTAATGGTCAGTCGGTTCTATTACAAACAGTGAAAAAGTCCATTGAAAGGACGTATTCTACTACTAGCATCAGAGCCGATGGACAGGTAATATTGGTGCCCTTTAATGATGGTATCATTTTTGAAGTTGTCCCTGCCTTTTTAAATACAAATAATAGTTATACGTATCCTGATGCAAATAATGGTGGACGTTGGCGAATAACAAACCCAATACCGGAAATTAAAGCAATGCGAACCAGAAACAATAATTGCAACTATAACTTAATCCCGTTATGCCGCATGATGCGGGCATGGAAGGCTAAAAAGAAAGTACCAATGGGTGGGTTATTAATTGACACACTAGCTTATCAATTTATTAGCAACTGGAGATACAAATACAAATCTTATTTATACTACGATTATATGTGTAGAGACTTTTTTAGTTACATGGCTGACCAAAATGAAAATCAGACATATTGGCTTGCCCCGGGAAGTGGACAGTATGTTTACAGCAAAGGTCCATTTCGATGGACAGCGAAAAGATGTTACAACATTTCACTTGAAGCTATAAAACATGAACAATCTGAACCAAAACGTGAATGGTCCGCTAAACAAAAATGGAGGGAAATCTTTGGAACTTCGTTTCCAGAATAATGACTTTTCCGAATCTCGTCAGGTTCTTGAAGGACAACTGCGCGAGTGTTTTGGTAGAGTTGTTTATTCTCATAAAACCCATGAAAAGTGTGCTGATATTCTTCTTAAACGCCTATCAAGAATGAAATTGTCTTTAATAGTGCTATCTGCGTTTACAACAGTTGGTTGTATTTCTCAGATTTTCGGTTTGGGAAGAATAGGTGCAATCTTTGCTAGCCTTATTTCTGCTATTCTTCTTGGTTTGACTCTATATATGAAGGACTATAATTTAGTTGAGCTTGCCCAAAAGCATAAACATGCAGCGAATAATATTTGGCTTATTCGAGAAAAATATCAATCGTTAATCACAGATATAGCAATTGGTGAGAAATCGTCAGAGATTATACAGCATGAAAGGGATGTCTTGATGGAAGATCTCCACTTAGTTTATTCTAGTGCCCCAAGTACCACTTCTAAAGCTTATAAGAAAGCACAGCAAGCACTGAAGTACAGTGAGGATATGACATTTTCAGATGCGGAAATTGACGCTTTTTTGCCTAAAGAACTAAGGAAAAGCGAACGAAAAAACTCACCAGATTTTTAGTCTGCGATACTATCACCCATCGGTAATACACAATATATTAGTGAAAACTGTACAAGGAGACATAATTGAATATTAACAAGAAGCACATTTTAAAGATTCTGTTTCCAAACGGGCATACTATTGATGAACGTGAAAATGAAGAATTAGAATTCAAGGAGAGTTTTAGTTTATCCGCTTTGCCCGATTACTATAGGAGTTTTGCAGGATTCGCAAATAATAAGGGCGGTTGCATTATTTTTGGTGTTAAGGATTCACCTAGAAAACTTGTAGGTTTGATTGAGAAGAGTCGGGACCAATTCCAAAACATTGATTCCCAAAGGATAACTCAAGATTTACTAGAAGTTTTTTCAGCAAACATACAGTGGTCACAGACTGAAGTTGTTAATGAAGGGAAAACTTTTGGAGTTTTCAAGATACTGGCATCCCACAAGAAACCAGTTATAGCGAAAAAGAACTATGGCAAAAATCAAGTTATAAAAGCAGCGGAAGTCTATTACAGATATGCTGGAAGAACACAGAAAATCCAATATGCAGAATTAGAAGCAATTGTACAAGCTAGAATTGAGAAGAATACTAATCAATGGATGGATTTGATGTCAAAAATCGCACAAGTTGGACCACAGAATGCGGCAATTTTGGAGGTAAAAGGTGATTCTAATTTTGAAAATGGTAGTTTACCTATTTTTACAATGGACGCTGAACATATAAACGAGATTAAAGATATGCAAGACAGGAATATTTTGGATGATGGTAGTACGCAAAGCATAGATCTCAATAAGGACAAAGTGCCCTTCATTGGTGTCATACCGAATTTGAAAGAAAACCTCTTGATGTTCTACCCACTCTCAGCTATTCAATTAGCCCAAGCTGTAAAAGAAAAACTACCAGATGCATCTCGGCATAAAGTTTGGGAAGTAATTAAAAAAAATAATATGAAAGATAATACAGAATATTCTGTGTACAATTTTCGCAATAAAATGCACGAAGACCAATATAAAGAAAGTGGAAAATTGGCAACTGGTACTCCGAGTATTTATAACTATAAAGCTGTGGATTTCATTGTGACGCTATTGAAGAATTAAGGAAAATCTTCGCAGCAAGATTAATGTAACACTAATCGTTCCTAATTCTTCGATCTTTGTCTTACATTAACACTTATACTCCATTACATTAAAAGAAGCGATGAGTCAACGAGTCACTACTGTTTTGACATTCTCTCACGATGCCATGCTAAAGCATCTTGAGCAGGATAAAATTCTTCCCTATTTGGCAAAAGAATGTCCTTTCCATCGAGCGTCGCCAGTTTCCATTCTGTAGGTCCCTGTTCAGTCATCAGATCTGAGACAACAACCTGATATGATTCATCCACCGAAAACAGATGTCTATCAAAAGCCCAGTGGTGCAATTTGCATAGTGAAATTCCATTACGAACATCGTCACTGTTTGATTCACTGAACGGAATTATATGTGCAGCTTCAGTAACACTTTCTCCATTCAAAGTTAATATCTGCAGCTTGCAGACCGCACAAGTATAATCGTAAATCCTCATGATTGTGCGACGAAAACCAGGGTCACGGATTTTCTTCTTACTTTCAATTGGTTCTTCAAGTCTTATTGCAAAATCTTGTTGAGCATAATCAAATAGTTCCTTGCTAAAACCGCTGATTTGTTGTTCTTCTGATATTATCTTTTGGATATCATACAATCTATCAGATAAGTATTTGTCAATAAGTGCTTTCCGTAATAACTCTCTTTCCACAGGTTTCTTCAGTAGCATAAAGAGTTCCTGATCAAGACTCGCATGTGATATTATCTTTCGAAGTTTAGAAAAAGTCTTTATTTGAGAAACGACTTCTAACGCTTTTTCATAACCCGGATTTGGGTGATGATGCCAAAAACTGCGGCTCTTTAGATGGAAAAACGGTAAGGCAGGATTCGGTTTCCTATTTGTGATGCAATTCCAATACTTAAGAAATATCTCAACCAAATGAGGTGATGGAGCGATTTCGTTAATTTCAATCTGTTCTTGCTCAATCATTTCAATAACTGTTAACAAGAGTACTGGTTGATGTGGGGCATTCCCATGGGCTCTGTCTATCCGTAAGTTTGTAAATTCATGAAGATATTGCTGTAAAGTCTGACTTTGCATCTGTTCCTTATAAGTTGAGTGTGGTTTATTAAAAATATAGTATAAACGATTTGCAAAGTATGTCAAGCTGATATTTCTCGATAAATAGGGTATGTAAAGTTTTTGTCACTAAACATTCAATACCCTCACCAATAATAGACATTATATATCATTTTTTTCAAATTTTAACTTGACAAGTGTATTTCATAAATGTTATAGTAAATTATATGTTACAAACTGAATTACCAAAAGTTTATTTCAAAGGTGTTTACAATGCTATTTTACAAAATGTCCAGAAATGATCATAATGTCAGAAAAAACCGATTTTTTCATACATATTTCAACATGGCGAGAATTTCGTACCATTTGGGAATTTAAAAAATTTGACTCTGTCAAAAAACACGCTACAAAACCTTACTGTAACTAACGCCACAACCAATGTACAGAATAGGTCAGCTATCCGATGCTCTTAATAGTAGTAGGCACTCTCCGAGTGCCGTCACACCCTACTTTTTCGGTTTAATTTGCAAACACCGCAAAAATATATTATAATATAGACACCTAATTTGTCAGAAAACTACAGATTATCGGGGCGTAGCGCAGCCCGGCTAGCGCGTCTGCTTTGGGAGCAGAAGGTCGGAGGTTCGAATCCTCTCGCCCCGATACCACATGCGCCTATAGCTCAATTGGATAGAGCAACGGACTTCTAATCCGTAGGTTGCAGGTTCGACTCCTGCTAGGCGTGTATCGTATTACGGTGGATGTAGCTCAGGGGTAGAGCGCCTGACTGTGGATCAGGAGGCCGTGGGTTCAATCCCCATCATCCACCTTCAAACTATGCGTCCGTAGTTCAATGGATAGAGCAATGGTCTTCGGAACCATAAGTTGGGGGTTCGAATCCCTCCGGACGCGTGCGCTGTTAGCTCAATTGGCAGAGCATCTGACTCTTAATCAGAGGGTTGAAGGTTCGATTCCTTCACGGCGCATCGGTTCTGCCACACGGGCGGGTGCTGGAATTTGGTAGACAGGATAGACTTAGGATCTATTGGGGCTACGCCTCGTGAGGGTTCAAGTCCCTCCTCGCCCATCTCATAGCGAACCGATGCAACGACAGTACATCGTAACGAAGGGAGAACTTAACTTGAGAGTTGAAGTGGAAACCTTAGATAACACACAAGCAAAATTAGACATTGAAGTCCCCGCCGAAGATATCAACGAAGCATTAGAAGAAGCATATAAGACGCTGCGCGGTTACGTAACTTTACCAGGTTTTAGAAAAGGACGCGTGCCTTTAACGCTACTAAAATCACGCTTCCCTGAATATATAAACAATGAGGTAGTCAGAGCGGTTGTCTTTCCTGCTTATGAAGACGCACTCTATAACAGACAGATCATACCGCTGGCACAACCAACTTTTGACCCACCTCTGGAGAAAATGCAAGTAACCGAGGACCAACCCCTCGTTTTTACTGCCACCGTCAGCGTAAAACCGATCATTGAACTGCCAAATTACGAAAATATACAGATAGACAAAACGCCTGTCAATGTACCACGGGAAGACGTAGATGCATTCATAGCACAACTACAGGATCAGTCCGCAACTTTTGACCCTATACAAGAAGACCGACCCGTTAACGCTTCCGACTGTATTAGGTTAGATTATACCTGCATTTTAGAGGGAAATGAAATTGAAAATGAATCTGACCAAGATATAGATATTGACCTAACAGATGAACGATACCACCCCGACCTAATCAATGGCATAATAGGGATGCATATCGGTGAAACTAAGGCAATTGCGGTTAATTTTGATGAAGCATATCACACACCTGAGCTGAGAAACATGCAGGTGATATACAATGTCATACTCCATGCCATTACTCAAAAACATCTGCCCGAACTCGATGATGAATTTGCAAAAGACCTCGGATATGAAACATATAACCAATTGCACGGTGTCATTTGGAACAATATGGTCGAAGATGCACGCATACAACAGAACCAAGAACAAAAAGTTGAAATACTCGATCAGTTGATTGAAATGACAAATATTACGATCCCTGATGATGTGGTTGATCAATATGTGCAGAATGCAATAGAGAATGTACGCAAACAGCTTAAAGAGAGTAATCAGACACCTGAACAGGCTGGCGTTGATTTTGAAGTATTGCCTACAGAAATGCGGAAAGATGTCATACAGCAGACAAAACAGAATTGGATTTTTGAGGAAATCGCTACTTATGAAAATATTCATATAAGCGATGATGAATTAGAAAACGGTATTCGTCGTGCTGCAGATATACAAGGCAGAAAACCTGACAAATTATCCGAATTACTAAAAGCAAACAATCGTTTAGAAGATTTCAGAATACAACTTGAACACGAAAAAATATATCAGTTTCTGATACAAGAAGCATCTGAAAAAAAATCATTGATCATTACGGGATAGTGTAAGGTATAGTTTTCTTCTGTAGGTCGGGTAGAGCGTAGCGAAACCCGACACGTATTGATTATGTCTGACACGTATTGATTATGTCTATCATGTCGGGTTTCGCTCTGCTCTACCCGACCTACAATATAGCACTTGACAAAGCATTACGGACACAAAATGAATCTTGTACCTATTGTTGTTGAACAGACAAACCGTGGAGAACGTTCCTATGATATCTTTTCTCGGTTACTTGAAGACCGAATTATCATGATTGGAACTACGATAGACGATAATGCAATCGCGAATCTGGTCACTGCACAGATGCTCTTCCTTGAAGGGAAAGACCCAGATGCCGATATAATCCTTTATCTAAACACACCCGGTGGCTCAGTTTCAGCAGGTTTAGCCATCTACGATACTATGCAGTATATTAAAGCAGACGTCCAAACATGGTGTTTAGGACGCGCATACAGCATGGGAGCATTGTTATTAGCAGCAGGAACCCCAGGTAAACGGTACGCCTTACCACACGCCAAAGCATTGATACATCAACCTATGGCAGGGGGTATTGGTGGACAAGCAGCGGACATCAGCATCCATGCAAACGAGATACTAAGGGAACGCGAGAGACTTTACAATATTTTGTCGCAACATACAGGACAGAGTTTAGATAAAATTGAGATCGATGCCGATAGAGATTTCTATATGACTGCTGAGGAAGCTCTTGACTACGGTATCATTGATACAGTAGTGGCACATCGTCAGTAACATAAAATCGGGTTAGGTCTTCATCGCGTGTCCGGTAAAATAAAACAATGGCAGATTGGAGGAAAACATGTCGGAATCCGTTGATGGCAGAGTATATTGCTCGTTCTGTAATAGAGAAAGTAGTCAAGTAAAAAGACTCTTTCAAGGGTCAGAAGCAAATATTTGTGACGCTTGTATTGATTATTGTAATCAAAAGCTCGCTCAAGTAAATTCATCAGAAATGACTGAACAGACGGCTGAGGCTGAGGAACCCAAAGAGGAAGAAGTCGCACCGCCAGTATTGCTACTTGAACCAGCAGAAATAAAAGCGAAACTTGACGAGTATGTAATCGGTCAAGAACACGCAAAAAAGATCCTATCCGTTGCTGTCTATAATCACTATAAACGACTGCAGCATGAGGACACGGATGATGTTGAACTAGATAAAAGCAACATATTGCTCATTGGTCCCACAGGCACAGGTAAGACACTCCTTGCCCAAACACTGGCAAGAGTGTTAAATGTTCCATTTGCCATTGCAGATGCAACTACCGTCACTGAAGCAGGTTATGTTGGCGAAGATGTTGAAAATATAATCTTGAAACTTGTCCAGGCAGCAGATGGAAACATCCAACGCGCGCAACACGGCATCATATATTTGGACGAAATTGACAAAATTACCCGAAAATCCGAAAACCCATCCATCACCAGAGATGTTTCTGGTGAAGGTGTACAGCAAGCACTCCTCAAGATTTTAGAAGGCACGGTGGCTAACGTACCACCTCGTGGCGGTCGCAAACATCCACATCAAGAGATGTTAGAAGTTGACACTAAAAATGTACTCTTCATCTGTGGCGGCACCTTCATCGGATTAGAAAACCTCATAAAAGGCCGACTCGGTAAACACAGCATCGGATTCGGTTCAACCTTAAAATCTAAAGACGACAAGAAGATACACGAAATCCTTGAACACGCCACCGCGAAAGACCTCGCAAAATATGGATTTATCCCTGAACTTATCGGTAGGCTTCCTGTCGTCGCAGTACTGAGAGAATTGGACGAAACTGCACTTATTAGAATCCTAACTGAACCGAAAAACGCTCTCATCAAACAGTATAGGAAACTTTTAGCGTATGAAGGTGTGCAATTTGATATTACCGATGATGCGCTGACTGCTATAGCAAATCAAGTTATAGAACGCGAAACAGGCGCACGCGGCTTACGAGCTGTGATGGAAAAAATCATGTTAGAAACCATGTATACCTTACCATCACTCACTGAAATAAGCACTTGTCAAATCACCGAAGATACAGTGTTAGGGAAAAGTCCACCTGAATTGATTAACGATACCTCTGAAGCACTCAAAACCGCGTAAAGGAGCAAACCATGAACCCAGAAACTGGAAGTACGCAGGACAATTCCGTAGTTAATCTGCCAGTTATAGCCTTGCCACCCTATTTTGAGACTTTTTTTCCAAAAACCAAAGCAGTCATTAACAAAAGATTGTGGGATTGGACACCGCTAAAGATTGAACGCGAAATGGGTGTGCTTGCTGCACAGGCAGCACTTAACTCCAATTTGAGGGTATTGCTCCTACATCAAGAACACGAAACTGAGGATGATGCTGAACCTACACCTAAAGACATGTGCAATGTTGGAGTTGTGGCAACTATCGTTGAACCCTACGATCCCAAGGACGGTTCTCTCAGTATCGCAATAGAGATAACCGCAAGAGCAATAGTCGCGCACTGTGCACAGGTTGAGGGTTACCTAACTGCTGATGTCAAAGTCGTATCGGAACTCACCGGTGTAGCTGGCGCATCTAAAGCACTCATTAGAAAAGCACGTGGGGCATTCTCAAGTTATGCTAAAGCGAATCCGAAAGAGATACTACCGGATGCCGAAAGACATATTCGCAATTTAGATGAACCCGGTATCCTTGCCGATAATATCACACGTTTCGTTGCCAGCTCGTTATTGGAAGGACATACTGCTGAAAAACGAGAAATACTGGAAGAACTTAATCCGATAAAACGGCTCAATTTCGTCATTGAACTGCTTGAATCTGACCTTGACCTGATAGATTTAAAGGAAGAAATTCTCAATGAAGTTAAGGAATCCGTCAAAAAAACAAATCGTGAATTCTATTTGCAGGAGGAACTAAAAGCAATTCAGCGAAAACTCGGACGTGGTGATGAAATAGACGAAATTGATGAACTACGCGAACAAGTCAAGAATGCTGGGATGACAGAAGAAGCAGAGGAAAAAGCATTAAAGGAACTTGACCGACTCGCACAAATTCCACCCATGTCTGCTGAGTCAGGTGTTATTCGTAACTATGTAGATTGGCTTCTGGCAGTACCCTGGAAAGAACGCACCGAAAATACCATTGACCTTGAAAAAGCGGAAAAAATACTAAACGAAGACCATTACGGGTTAAAAAAACCAAAAGACAATGTTTTGGAATATCTCGCTGTCCTGAAATTGGTTGAGCAAGTAAAAGGTCCTATTCTCTGTTTAGTTGGCCCACCAGGTGTTGGGAAAACATCTATGGGTAAATCTATAGCACGTGCAACCGGTAGAAAGTTCGTTCGCATGTCCCTTGGTGGTGTAAGGGATGAAGCCGAAATCCGAGGACATAGACGCACCTATATCGGTGCAATCCCCGGACGAATCATTCAAGGCTTACGGGATGTGAAAACAAAGAACCCCCTCTTCCTACTTGATGAGATAGACAAATTAAGTACCGATTGGCGAGGGGATCCCGCCTCCGCACTTCTTGAAGTACTTGATCCAGAACAGAATGAAACATTCAGAGATCATTACCTTGATGTTGAGTTTGACCTGTCGGACGTTATGTTTGTTACAACAGCAAACACACGGTTAACGATACCCGCTGCACTTGAAGACCGAATGGAAGTCATTGAACTTTCCGGCTATACCGATTTTGAAAAACATAAGATCGCAACCTTCCATCCAAACGGATTAATTCCCAAGCAATTAAAAAACCACGGGTTGAAGGAAGAAAACGTTACTTTTGCCGATTCTGCTATTTTTGACATCATACACAAATACACACGTGAAGCAGGTGTACGAAGTCTTGAACGGAACATTACCAGCATCTGCCGGAAAATCGCAAAGCAGATTGTCACAGAAGATACACCTGATGTTGAAGTAAAGGTTACTGCCCTCAACCTGAACGATTACCTCGGACCCCCGAAGCATACACGCACAAAAGCACAAGAACACGATGAGGTCGGTGTGTCTACAGGAATGGTCTGGACACAAGTCGGTGGTGATATCGTCTCCGTTGAAGCAACACTTATGCCGGGGGAAGGTAAACTCAATATGACAGGACAACTTCAGGATGTCATGCGGGAATCTGTTCAAACGGGTGTTGCATATCTACGTTCACGCGCAGAACACTTTGAAATTCCTAAAGAGACTTTCGAGAAACAGGATATT
The DNA here is from genome assembly GCA_022824835.1 of Candidatus Poribacteria bacterium. Taxonomy (GTDB): domain Bacteria; phylum Poribacteria; class WGA-4E; order WGA-4E; family WGA-3G; genus MSPOR6. The sequence continues at coordinate 18,969 of JAJDZB010000012.1, forward strand.
CATATCCATATACCTGAAGGAGCAGTACCTAAAGACGGACCCTCCGCAGGTATAACCGTTGCCACCGCTATTCTCAGTGCAATAACAGGTAAAAAGGTACGGAAAGATGTCGCAATGACAGGAGAAATCACACTCCGAGGACATGTGCTTCCCATCGGTGGACTCAAAGAGAAGTCACTCGCAGCTTATCGCAACGGCATCGTAGACATCATCATGCCAGAGGAAAATCAGAAAGACCTCGCGGATATTCCAAATGAAATTAGAGAGAAAGTCCGATGGCATCAGGTGAATGATTTTACACAAGTCTTGGAATTAGCACTCAAGCCACTAAACAATGGCACTGAAGATGATCCCGATAGCGAACAGGGAGCAATCACAGCTACTACAGATGATACAGCAATACAGAACCCAGATGTCATTTAACAACTGGGGACAAACTGGAAATTAATCTATAGACACCCGTTAATATTTTTGGGCAAAATGCGTTTAGACAAATTTCTGCAGATTTCACGCCTCGTCAAACGGAGAACCGTTGCCAACACCTTGTGCAACCGAGGTAAAGTCTTAGTCAACACAAAAACCGCAAAAGCTGGCAAAACACTCAAAATCGGTGATACGATTACCATTATTTCTGATCCATTACCAACTGAACCCGTACAGGAATTGACATATCAGATACTTGAATTACCAACTGGTAATGTATCTAAAACACGGGCAGAAACACTATACCGACGCATTGAGTAGGTTGTCGCAAAGTCAAATCTTGCTAATAAACATACATGGCAACTATGGTGAAGTTTGAAAATAATTACACACTTTCAACCCCTGGTAGGTGCGGTTTCCTAACCGCACGGGTACAGACTGTATAATTAATTCAAAATTTTACCATAAAAGCAACATACTAAAAGCAACATGTTACCACGTATCGGAATAACTATGGGAGATGCTGCTGGCATCGGTCCCGAAATAATCGTAAAAGCACTTACAAACAGAAACATATATCAGATCTGCCAACCGATTGTCATAGGAAGTTCCTCTATTATTCAAGACGCACTGAATCTTGTAACCGCAAAGAACGAACAACCAGATAATCATGAGAACTTACCACAAGTCACATCGATCCGATCCCCAAAGTATTTTACAGCAGATTGGACATCACGGGTCGGCACAATTGATGTGCTTGATGTGAGTAGTTTAAAACCTGAGGATGTCTCTTACGGTAAGATTGATCCTCAATGTGGTTCTGCAGCAGTTAAAGCAATTGAGACAGCAGTTGAACTTACACTTGATGGCATGCTTGATGCCATAGTAACCGCACCCATCTGTAAAGCAGCCATTCAGAAAGCAGGTTCACCTTTCCCAGGGCATACCGAGATGCTCACAAGTCTGACGCGATCAGAAAAGTCTGTTATGATGCTCAGAACATGGGACATTCCTTCAACATTAGACCAGGATTTCCAGGATTATAGGATTTCCAGGAATATAGGATTTTCAGAAAAAACGAAGAAAAGGTCCGCCCAGTTATCTAACATGGTAACAAATACAAAAGGAGACCTTACAGTATCTTTTGTTACAAACCACATAGCAGTTGCTGAAGTATCGAAGCAATTATCTGTGGAAAGAATCTGTGATGTCGTGCAAATAACGCATGATGCTCTCATCCAATTCGGAATTGTCGGTAATGGGAGGCCGCGTTTAGTTGTAGCAGGTTTGAACCCACATGCAGGTGAAGAAGGTATGTTCGGAAGTGAGGAAGAAAATTACATTCTCCCAGCTGTTCAGCAGGCACAGATGTCAGGTCTTCAGGTTGAGGGACCTCTACCAGCAGATTCGTTATTCAAAAAGGCAATCCGAGGGGAATGGGATGCGGTGATCGCAATGTATCATGACCAAGGAAATATACCGATAAAACTCCTAGCCAGCTTACCAGGTTGGGGACGCACTGTAAATATCACATTAGGTCTACCTATGGTACGCACAAGCGTTGACCACGGTACAGCCTTTGATATTGCAGGGCAAGGTATTGCAAGTGAAACCAGTCTAATAGCAGCCTTAGCTGCCGCAGCACAATTAGCGAGAAACTGATTATGATACTGAGTAAGATAAAGGGTTTGATATGTCGGACGTTTCTATTCTCTTTGTTGATAGGGATAATACCAGTTGAGACAGATATAGTAGGCATCTATAATGCCAATAATGCGTTTGCCCGTATTGAACAGCAGGGGCAACAAAGGCAACAACAAGATCATAGATTTTTTCGGCTTAGTCCCTATCTTAAGAGCAATCCACCGATAGAGATCATAAAATCTGAACCGCATTTTCTTCTCCTTCGCTTCCGACTCACCCATTTGAATATAGAATTGGTAAACAGTGAATTGGCGCGAACACATCAACTGAACGGTCAATCTGCAACAAAAATCCAATTTGCTGGTTCATCCTGGACAACCGAATCCGGCAAACCAAAATTACCTGTCTATTCCGTGCAAATTGGGTTACCTGCCGCCAGCAGCGTAACTACGACAATAATTGACAAACAGAGTTCTTTTAAGACACTTGAAACGCCACCACTCACAAACCAAGAAATTGATCCCTCTCCTGAATTTAATAATGGCAGTAATGGCACAGATGTGCAAGATAAGACAAAACATGCTGACACACTTGCATCTTCCAGCAGTTCAATCTTGTACCCTTCTAAATTAGTAGAGGTGCTACCAATTGGTTTTGTCCGTTCACAACGGATCGGTATCCTACACATCAATCCAGTTCAATATAATAGCACAACACGACAGATAAAAGTTACGGACGACATGACGTTCCGTATAGATTTTTTCGGTTCAGTTCAATATAATGGCATCGCTGCGTCTACATCTTTACCGCTGCATTCTCTTGATAGTCCTGTTTATGAAAACATGTTTCGTTCAATTCTGATTAACAACAAACAAGCATCGCAGTGGCGACACAACCACTGGCAACAACAGATGCGCTCAGGACATTCTTCCAATATCGGTCCGATGGCACCCGCAGCACCTATTAGCACACCGCGTAGACGTTTCAAAATTCCCATCACAGAAAATAATATGTACCGTATCAATCACACCCGACTCGTAGCATCTGGTATTGAACCTGCGAGCATTGACTTTGACAGCATTAGGATTGAAACGGGTGGAAACCAACAAGGGTTCTATATTTTCGATATTGACAATGATGAAACATTTGATCCTGAAGATAAAATTGTCTTTTATGCTCGCGGTCTGGTAGGTAATAAATTCACGAATACAAACTACTATTGGTTTAGTTTTGTTCCAAAAGGTGCAGTAGAGGATGTAGATGAAAACACATACCGTGTCGGTACCCGGTCAGCATCGCCAAGCCCCGATAATGTTATACCACCGAAAGCATTCCTAACAAAAAAGCGATTTGAGGAAGAAAACTTCTATGACCCCCTTGATGGGAGAGATGTGAGATCAGAATTAGCAGACCACTATTTCTGGACCGCTTTTAGAGGCGGAGCAGATTCTAATTTAAAAAGAAAACAATTTCCAGTGCAACTACCCGGTGCCATAAACCGTCATGATACAGAAGAAGATGCAACCGTCCGAATCAAACTTCAAGGTTCATCTCGTAGAAGTAATGTACTACACAGAGCGGTCATTATATTTAATAATAATCAACTTGGGGATGAAGAGACATGGAGACGGCAAGGGAACCCTCTGGTCATACGGGATATTCCACAGGCAAAAATTGACCATAGTAACGTCAATTACCTATTAATAGTAGCAAATGATACAAATGATACGCCAGAAGGTTCTTACGACTTTTACCTTGACTGGTATGAGTTTGAGTATTGGCACACTTTTCGCGCAATAGACAATAGGCTCGAATTTAACTCAAAAACCGATCCTGATACCATAGGGACAACTCAGTTTAATGTTAATGGTTTCTCTAATGACAGTATAGATGTTTATGCAATCAGTCTGCAAGCAGGGATAAAGCAAAAATTGGTGGACGGCTTAATATCAGGTTCAGCTAATAACTACCAGATAAGGTTTGAAGATGAAATAAAAAACCATACGAACTACTATTTCGCCATTGCCAATAATGCCTATAAAACCGTAAGTAATCTCACTGAAATACCGCAAAGTTCCTTGCGAAATGATGCCACACAAACCGATTATATTGTCATCACCCATAGTACCTTTTTGGAACGAATTCAACCTTTAGTTGCGTTTCGACGTTCACAAGGACTGACAGTCAGAGTCGTGGATATAGACGAAATTTACAATGAATATAGCCACGGGCTTTTTAATCCATTCGCAATTCGGACTTTCCTGCGTGATGCATACCACTCATGGCAACCCCCAGCACCGACCTATGTTTTACTCGTAGGTGATGCACATCACGACTATAAGAGAGTTATCGTAGAACGTTACAAGAGAGACCCCAATTTTAATAGAGTCTACGACCTATATCCGAATTTTGTGCCAACATACCACGGCTGGGCACCAGAAAGTGGTGAAACCGCAATGGACCAAAGATTCGTCAACATCGTAGGATCAGACTCGCTCCCTGATATGTTTATCGGAAGACTATCTGTTCAGACAACACAAGAACTTGACATAATAGTACAAAAGATTATGAACTATGAGCAGAAACCGATAATCGGTCCGTGGCAAGCAACGTTAACTCAAATCGCAGATAACGAGGTAGACAATCCTTCTGACATCGGCTTTGAGTTGTCCCGTGATGAACTCATCAAAGACATCATACCTTTAGGTTATAGAACAAAACAGATTTATCTCCGAAAAATAGAACGCGCCGACACGGCAAGAGGTTATATCCTTAATGCCTTTAAAGATGGCACAATCGTAATGGAATATGCGGGACACGGAGGAAACCAGACCTGGGCAGATGAGGGTATCTTTCATATCAACGATATCGACAAGCTACGCAACAATCGTCTGCCTTTTGTTATCTCAACAACATGCTTAAATGGGGAATTTGATAAACCGCAACAATACGGTAAACACTCACTCAGTGAACAGTTCTTACACGGTAAATACGGGGCAATTGCATCCCTCTCCGCAACACGATTAACTTATGCACCAGCAAACGCAGAATTTGATACCGACCTCTTTACCACGATGTTTGAGCATGAACCTTTTGAACAGAAACAGGGGATCTCCGCCAATTCATCAGCCTGGGCTGCAACACCGGCAACACTCGGTAAAATCGTCACTGAAGCCAAAATAAGATTTCTCACCCGCACTACTAATCCGCAATGGGTCCCCGGAGCTGAACAGTATACCCTCTTCGGAGACCCAGCAACCCAACTTGCACTGCCTACACTTGACCTAAAAGTTAAACTGGAAGAAGTAGCACTCAACCCAAGCAAACAGATCGTTATTCTAAACAATGAAGCTGGAATTCATGATGTAGACGGAACATGGTGGAAAGCAGAAGAATTTAGCACAGAAAACCTCATCGCCTCCGCTATTTTCTATAATGATTTTGATGAAAATATAGAAAATGACTTTACAGCACAAACATCAGGTAAAATTTGGAAAGGAGAATATGGGACAATTCGCATGAATATTCCATCCAAAGCCTTGCCCGGGAGAGGTGTCGTAAGCTTGTTCGCTGATGATGGAAAACGGGCAGCAGTCGGTGGTACAGTATTCTGGGTTGATACACCTATTATAGAGAATGTACGGGAAATATTAGATTCCGTAGATACCCATACCTTCAACATCCAAACGCTTGTTTATGATGACTTAGGAGGCAACGGTATCCGTTCGGTTGAGGTAGAATGGGATGATACCTTTAATTATAGAGACGTATGGAACCCTATGATCAAAATTGACCCACCTTCAGGCACAAGCCAGTTTCGACCTGGGGGACAGTGGTACGAACTTAAAGACCCTATTCCACTGCCACGAGGTGGATATAAAATCCGTTACAGAATCGAAGTTACAGATATCAACGGATTTAAGTCTGAATACCCGGAACCAAACAAACGAATTGAAGTTAGAGCCCCACAAGGACCCAATCTAAAGATTGCTGCAGATGGAAGCACACGTTATCCAATTCAATATACCTACAATGATAAGACAAAGGAATATGCTATAATCGCTGAACTGGTTAATAACGGGGGCAGAACAGTAAAGACCGGTTTTGATGTGATCTTTGCTGAAGGTAACCCTGACATTGACGGTGATTTCATAGTTGACAGCAATGGCAACAATGATGCAAAAATCATAGGTACTATCACACTCCAACCAGACGATTGGGAGGAAGGTGAAACAGTTTTACAGAAAACAGTGGTAAGACTCACATTGCCTGAAAACCTTGCCACAGGGGTTCATGAGATATTTGTTATGCTTGACCCTGAGGTAGACACAAGCACAAAAGACATCATCGGGAGTGTGATTGAATACAACGAGCGGGATAACAAAAGCCGTTTTACGTTCGTTGTCAATGAATACTTCTACAATCCATCACAACCTTTGACAGCGTATAGTCTTGATCGAGTGTTCAATCTCGATTTTCCCGCTGCAGCAGCTGCAACAGAAGGTGAACTAATTCCACTGAACGTCTCTTCAAGCGCGCCATATTCCATCACACAACCCTCCTTAAGTTTCGCTACGATTCCACAGGTCGCCGCACTTCGACGAGGAGTCATCCGAACAGGAGAGGAACGATTACAACAATACGATGTCTCTATACAAAAACCGGATTTTGTGCTTCAGAAACCCGTAACCCTCAAACTACGATTTGATATCAGCAGCTTAGAAGACATCGTCCGAGAAAATACACCATGGCACGATGGCAGTAGGGACTTTCAAGGTGCATTAATTGATGAAGCAGAAAAACTTGGCATTTACGCATGGAATAAAGAATACGAAAAATGGAGACGACTACCATCCCAAGTGGCTTATACCACCGGAGATGAGAAACCCACACTTGACACGGAAGGACCTATCTTTGAACTGGAAAACTATGTCACACCTATACAGACCGATAATGGAAATAAACAACCGCTGCCAATTGAAAATGTAAAAATTAGTCCAGAACTAACACCCGCAGGGACATGGGTTATCCTTTTCTTAGACCCTACGCATTTCGAAGTCTACTTGAAAGAAAAAGAACACATCCTATATGAAAAATTTGACACTGCAGGACAACTTGACATACCATACCGTATTGAAAACTACGGGATGGAATTCACGATTACAGAAAATTGGATCGTTCCACCGGAACTAAATGACGGCTCTCCGATTGTACCGTTTGAATTCGCCGATATACTCGTAATTGAAACCGATTATTCAGCAGGTGCGGCTATCTTGAAAAAGGCACGAAACAAAAATGCAGGAAACGGTACAGCAACTGTTGAGGTAAAACTCGGTACAAGAGAACAGTTTGCAGTAGGCGACTGGTTCATCTTTTTTACATCGGAAACCCATTTTGAACTCAGAGATAGAACAGGGGAACCCCTCTATCTACCAAATGACGTTCTCATTGACGGGAGAGTCAACGAAATACAGTTTCTAAACCACCTTGGTATAGAGATACTTGTTAAAGCAGGGTCCGAACCATTTGCATTTGGTGATAAGATTAAATTCAGCACCGCGCAAGTTGGAACAATTACAGCAGAAACCACCGAACTCACACCTTTTACGCTCATTAGCAACGAGGATAACACAGAACCAGATTTCGAACTATGGATCGACGGTGTCAAACCACAGAAAGGAAGTGTCATTGCACCGAGACCTTACATCTCAATTCTGCTTGAGGATGAAAATGGTGTTGACCTTGATACTTTCGTTATCCGAAGAGGCGATAACGGCAAACCGCTTGAACCTATCTCTGAATATATCTTGCGAAATCCTAAAGATGTCAATACGGTTCCAATTGACTATAAACCGATCCTATTTCCTGGAGAATATACATTTGAAATAGAAGCACGTGATTTTAATGGAAATGCTATCGGAGGAAAAGCAGCGAAAATACAGACACAATTTCTCGTGACAGAAATGCCCGATATTATACCACCTGTTATTGAGATAACAGTAAATGATGAAATGCTTATCGGAACGGAATGGAATTTTGTTGATACTGGGGCTGATTCTCTCGGGGAGTTGCCAGTTGATAGGATTGGCATTGGCAAAAATCGTATCACACAGCAACCGAGATGCGAAATCCGTGTTACTGATGAAACTGCACTGGATATTTCCCTACTTAACATCACCTTCAACAAGATTATGACAGATGATGCCGAAGGGGATGTCACACAACGTTATCGCGAATTTGCCAGTACCATATTTAAAGGGGCTGAATGGGAATATGATAATACTAATCCTGGAGAAGCAAACTTCAGTTTTGACCCCGACCTACCAAACGGTACATATCGTCTGCAGGTAACCGCAGCAGACACAAGCGAAAACACGACCCAGATTGAAGTAGATTTCACGCTTGATGAAACAGTCGGATTCCAAAACCAAGTCTTTAACGTGCCAAATCCTGTACCAAATGGCAAAACCGATTTCATCTATCAGCTAACGCAACCCCCAGATAAGGTGACTATCAAAATATATACGGCGAGCGGCAGACTCATCCGTACGATAGTTGATGATAGTGCAAAACGAGGGAACAATGAAACCTTTTGGGATCTAAAAGACGAAACAGGAACCAGATGTGCAAACGGCGTATATCTCTATCGGGTGATCGCTCACACGGGAAATAACAAGGTGGAAAAGATAGGCAAACTCGCTATATTACGTTGATAGGGTCCTGAATTATCACAAAATCCCAAATTCATCATAAACTTCACGCAACGTAGCACCTTCCCGAAGGGCATCACGCGTTCGGTTTTCTGCACTCACCTTTTCCAGTGCAGCTTCAATCACTTGCGTTTCCACCGATTGTGGAATAACCACAACACCATCAGCGTCCCCGAACACAATATCACCAGGGTTCACCGTGACACCGCCACATTCTATCGGGACGTTATATGCCACTACTTCACCACGTCCGTTGGAGTCCACAGGTGTTATACCGGTCGTAAAGATGGGAAATTGCATCTGCATGATCTTGCGAACATCTCTGATAAATCCTTCAATCACAGCACCGCGCGCACCACGTGCACGCGCAGCAGTTGATAGAAGTTCTCCCCAGAAACAGATTCGGGTGCTACCGTCCGTAGAACAGACAAGGACATCGTCCTGTTTCAAACTATCAACTGCTGCTATCTCCTGCTGATAAGGTTCATCAGGTATTTCATAGACATCAAGACACAGAACTGGCAGTGCACGACCAACAACGACTGTCTCAGGTAGTAACGGACGTATAGTATGTCGCATCGCTTGCTCACGGAAACCGGCTGCATCTAACGCATCGGAAATCACAGCAGCATACAGAGCCTCTTCCATCATATCAAAGAGTTCTGTATCGTTTTCCCATTCTCTTTTATCTTCGTTTTCCATGCTGACCCATCCTATGTCAACCCAGTTAATATTTTTAGGCTAATAATTCTCATAACCCACTTCTTTCAGCCGTGCCGCCTTTTCGGCAACACCATCACTCATTTTCTTTTTATAGGCTTGTAGTTTCTCCTCTAATTCAGGAAATACAAGTGCAAGAATCTGCACAGCAAATATCCCGGCATTCCGTGCTCCACCTGATCCGATTGCCATCGTTCCGACAGGGATACCGGGAGGCATCTGCACCGTCGCATACAACGCATCAACACCATTCAGTGGCCCCCCATCTATCGGCACGCCGACAACAGGCAGAGTCGTATGTGCAGCGACAACACCTGCAAGATGTGCTGCCCGTCCCGCTCCTGCGATGATCACCTTACCACCATCTTCCTTAAACTTTTCTGTCCACGTCAATGTGCGTTCAGGTGACCGGTGTGCCGAAGAGATTGTTATTTCATAAGGCACTTCAAAATCCTCTAAAACCTTTGCGGCTTCAGACATCTTTTCTAAATCTGAATCACTCCCCATCACAATACCGACAAGGGGTGTCTTCTGTTGTTGTATTGTCATATTTATATTTGTACCTCAAAAGTAAGTAAAAATCGTTGAATGTGTCTATGGATAAATAATATGTGAATTTCTCTCAATAATTAACGGTTCAGGACCCTCAGGTGGGAAGTTTGATGCCCATTCCTCCGGATCATAATCACGGGTAACAAAACATGACCGATGTGCTGGGACCGCATGCTTCAACCCAATACGCGTCGCCATTTTAACACATCCATCAAAGAATGGAAACTCCCCTTCAGTCGGATGGTTCGTCAGGAAACCGACATCGGGTCTATGTGCTGCGACTGCTGAAATCAGGTCATCATGTTCCGCGAAATTATTAATCGGATCCCCACTGAAGTAAAGGTTCACGCCATCACCAGAGATAACATACCCTAAATGCGTAACATCGGGAGGACCGATATCGGCAGAAGGATCTCCCCCTGGCGGTTTAGCATAAACGGCATGCACAGTGAGATTGTTGAGTGTCACAGATTCCCCTGCGGATATCTCCGAAACATTGTCATCAGCGACATCCGTCTGTGATGAAATTTGACGAACACTCTCCTCCGGTCCAATAAATCGTGTTGCAGTAGACGTTTCCCAAATTCTGCGTATAGATTCTGGACATGTATGATCTCCGTGTGCGTGTGTTAATAACACAAAATCGGTCGGCAGTTCCGACTCATCAAGAGGCGGTTCAGTATGAATAAAGCGGTCTGATGGACGGTTCCGAGGAAAATAGGGATCAATTTGAACAATAGTCCCATCAGAATCTTTCAGCGCAAAACTGCTCTGCTCAAACCAATGAACTGCAATAGTACCTTTTGGAACATTCAAGTCAACAAGTGGATGCATTTTAATTCCTTTCTTTCTTTTCTTATAGTAAAAATAGACTCCTAACACACCAGCAATCGAACCGATGACATCCGAAACCCAATCTGCAACTGTAGCAAACCTGCCGGGGACATACATCTGATGGATTTCATCACTGGCGCCGTACAGAATAGAGATGAGTGCAGCTGTAACCCAAATCCATCTTGCCGGAAACAGAGGCGGTGAAGCGTTAACAAATGCGATAGTCAACAAGACACTTAGTATACCGTATTCTATGAAATGGAGGAGTTTGTCAATGCCTATCCATCAAACTTTGGCGGTGGGATGGGCGGCTGCTCCCAAGACGATACAATAAAGATGAGTGCCATGTAGAGTAAAGGGGGTATCCAATATTTCCATTTCTTCATGGCAGCTCCCAGTTAATATTTTTTGGATAAAGCATTCACAATCGCATCTACATCGTAGATACATCCGCCCCAGGTGCCCCCACTAACAGATTGTAATGCTGCCCAAAGCCGCGTATCGTCTGGTATTGCCGCATCTGGTGATAAGTCTGGTCGGGGTTGTCTTTCGCTTAAAACACGTTTACCTTCTACTGCACCGAATGTTGTGCTACCGTGTCCAACCAGATCAATACTTCCAATCAACTTTCGGGTATCAATCTCAATCTGTATCATATCCCCATCAAGCACTTTTCCTATCGGACCGTCTGCCAATGCCTCCGGTCCAACATGCCCGATACACGCACCCGTTGATACACCGGAAAACCGCGCATCCGTAATCAAGGCAATATGTTTCCCAAACGACAGGTGTTTTAAGGCAGATGTAACTTGATATACCTCTTCCATACCGGTACCTTGTGGTCCCCGACAACACAACACCATGACATCCCCCGGTTTCATATCCCTTTCTCCTTGTCCCTTAAGCGTTTGTATTGCGTCAATTTCGCGAACAAACACACGAGCAGGTCCTGTCATCCGATACACACCGTCAGGATCAACGACACTCGGATCAATTGCAGTACTCTTTATGACAGAACCTTCCGGAGCAAGGTTACCGCGCGGAAATGTGACAGTACTTGTCAACCCCGCTGCCTTTGCGTCCTCTGGACTTAAAATCACTTTGTCGGGAGCAACGTTATCGTGTTCTTCAAGCAACTCTCGTACACGATGCCGCCGCTCTGAAGTTTCCCACCAATCGAGATTATGACCAAGTGTTTCACCCGTTGCTGTCAGTACGTCTTCGTTGAGAAGGCTTTGATAACTGCCATTTTTGTTAGATCCCAATTTTCGTAAGTGTAACATCACCTCAGGCACACCCCCCGCGAGAAATACCCGGACTGTTGTGTGTCCTGTGGGACCATTCGGGAGCACATCAACAAGACGTGGAACCTGTTGATTTATCTCAGTCCAATCCTCTACCGTGGGGCGTTCCAGTCCAGCAGCGTGTGCAATAGCGGGTATATGTAACAGCAGATTAGTCGAACCGCCAAACGCAGCATGCACCACCATCGCATTCCGAATCGCTTCTGATGTAACGATATCGTTCATTGTCAAACCCTTTGCTGCTAAATTCACCACAGCCCGCGCCGAACGTAACCCCATATCTGACCAGATATTCTGTCCAGACGGTGCTAATGCAGTATGTGTCAGACTCATGCCTAACGCTTCACCGACAACCTGAGAAGTCGCTGCTGTACCCAAAAATTGACATCCGCCCCCTGGTGTAGCACAAGCACGGCATCCCATATCTGCAGCATCTTGAAGGCTAATTTCCCCGTGGGCAAAACGTGCCCCGATCGTCTGAATTTTCCCAGCATCTTCACCCGTAGTCGGTGGCAGCGTGACACCTCCCGGCACAAGCACAGCAGGCAATTCACGCATGGAGGCAAGTGCCATCATCATCGCAGGTAGACCTTTATCGCAAGTAGCAACACCGACAACACCTTTTCGTGTCGGCAGTGAACGGATGAGTCTACGGAAAATCTGTGCTGCATCATTACGATATGCGAGACTGTCCATCATGCCGACGGTGCCTTGTGTTCGTCCATCACACGGATCAGAGCAGAAACCAGCAAACGGAATTGCTGCGAGTTCCTTTAGTTCATAGGCTACAGCCTGCATCAGTAATCCGACCTCCCAATGACCCGTATGATAACCCAGTGCGATAGGACTACCATCAGGTGCGCGGATACCACCTTGTGTGCTGAGGATTAGAAACTCTTCACGGCGCAGCTCTGTCGGTGCCCACCCCATAGCAGTGTTGTGGCTCAATCCAAAAATATCCCCACTTGGTCGGTTTAGCAGCATCTCCTCAGTTAGTGGCAAACTGCCTTCCGGTCCAGCAGCATGTGTTTGGATGTCGTAAATTTCGCTATCACCTGTATCTAAGATGTCAGTGTAGTTAATTGGTTTTGGCATAGAGTATCCTTTTTTAAAAAGTTTTACGACCTTAATGTTAACGTGAGTTTGATAAATCAGAACAAATAACTACGTAGGTTGGGTAGAGGCACGAAACCCAACATCTTGACCCATTATAGAGCAATACCTGTTGGGTTTCGTGCCTCAACCCGACCTACAACGCATATTGCATTTAATTATCAAACTCACATTAATGTTACCTGTTATGTGCCTGTTATGTCACTTTGGTGCATTTTTCCCATGAACAGTCAGGAGGCGAACAACCTTAGCTCTACCTGCTTTAACTTTTGCTTCATCTACTTCAAACGGGAGAACGTTCAATATTCCTTGTGTGACTCCCCAGTCAAGTGTCGCATTATCCATGGCAGAACCACCCTGATTATTTCGGATATTGATATCTGCCCCGCGTTTTAAGAGCAATTCCACTGCATCAGCGCGACCCAGGAACGCTGCAGCGTGCAACGCTGTGTTTCCATCTCCCTTCTGTGCATTGATATTTGCCCCTTTCTCCAGCAAGAAGGTCATAACCTCTGTGTGTCCCATCAACGCAGCTATAAATAACAACGGATCTCCTGTAACCGGATTCTTTGCATTTACATCCATTCCTTCGGTTATTGCCTGTTTGAGAAACTTTAGGTCACCGATAAACACTGCCTCCCATATATCATTTGCAGCCTTCTGGGGTTGCGATACCTCCTGACCTATGATCATCTCTCTTATTTTATTCCTGCCGTCTTCGACCTCTTTCTGTTCCAACTCAAAATCAAACATGTCTGTCAGAAATCGGGTGAACACCCAAGGCACCATCAATCCAATTGCGGGTATTTCACCTTTATTGTTCTTTGCGTTCACATCCGCGCCTTTTTTGAGAAGGAGTTCAGAGATTTCGGCACGCCCCAGAAAGAAAGCGATATGTAATGGTGTCCCACCATCTTCTTGTCTCACATTAACATCAGCACCCAGTTCAAGAAGCAATGCTACAGCCTTTGTCTCCCCCGTCATCGTTGCCCATGCCAAAGGCGATAATTGTGTCTGTTCAGAGAGTTCATCAATATCAGCACCTTCCTTAAGATAACGTCTGATACCATCAAGATCACCTGTTCGCGCTGCACCCCACAGATTGTCTTCAGGTAATTCAATGAATTGTCTCATAGCCTTCCCATCAAACCCCTCAGGTCCTATAACAAATGGCGGGTTTGGCCTCTTTTTCCAAATTGGCATCCCATCAGAAATTTCAGCTAAGACCTCACTCTTACGCACCCGAATAAACCCACGAGTCTCATCTAACTTGTCATTGAACGAGACTGTTTTACCTTGTCCCCATCCTCTTTCTTCTCGTATAGAACGTTGCTGAGGTAACATGTGGAGTTCAACCATCGTAGCGATTCTATCAGTTTCTGCAAGCAGTGCCACCTCGTTCCAATGATTTTCGAGAATGTCCATCATAGTTTTTGCATACCGTTCTCTCCCCGCCTCAAGTTGATAGAGTTTATGTGCAATTAGACCTTGTGTCTTGACTGAAATAGGTTTGCGAGCATCTCTTTGAAAATCAAGCATACTTTGCTTGACAAAAAGTGAATCTGCTCCCCATGGTAAAAAATGGAATTTATCTGTTTCAGGATTAAGATAGACAAAGAAGTTGTTATTGTTTCCAGAGTATCCATCCCAGAAACCGAGTAACCCTTCAGTAACCCAGAAACGATAGAAGCTATCCAAGTCAACATGTTGGGCGATCGCTTCTTCAGTAACCTCATCTTCAGCGAGAACATCAATCAACGTCTTTATCTTTTCTCTGCCCTTTTCATCATCTCCCCTTTTATGTTCAAAACTGTTCTCCCACTCCTTGTGAAAATCAACAACTGTTCCCTCATAAAGCACACCTTTACTATTACCAAAAGCACGTTTGAGCAACTGTTTACGCATACTTTCAACGTGGGAATATAACCCCAATTCTCTTCCGTTCACCGTTACCTTTGCGTATGCACAACGGGGAGCTGGAGAACCGATTGCGTTGAAAAGCGCATACCCCATAAATTGACTCACCTGACTCGTATCCTGCTGATTGTTATTAAGTGTTAGATTTGTTAAACCCTCGATCTCACCATCTTTGTCAACATGGTTCAATTTGATTTTAAGCGACGGTCGCACATGATTCTGTGAACCGATAAACCCCTTCTTACGAATTCCAACCTTTGGGAACACCACACCATCAATACTTACACTCCCTTCAACGTAAGTATACGGATGGTCTATCGGCTTAAACTGACGGGATTCATTCAATGCCTCAGCAAAATTCCGTGACTGATGCCGAATTTTATTCCAATCTTGTGCTGATACAGTAATCTGTATATCTAAGACTCTATCCGTTGGGAAAATATCATCTAATGTTAATTCTTTAGCGTGACTACTATAGACAGCCAGATCTATATAGAAGACTAAACAAGCAATCATATTCAAACACAATAATCTCAAAATATAACGATGTGCCATCCTTCTCTCCTTATTTTACTACTGTAATGGGTATCATTTTATCACATTTAACTCAATAGAAAATCTATTCAAACAGTTCCTCGACTGTACACGAAAACCCTTCAACAACGTCCTCACCTGTCAACGTATCTTCATAGTTTAGCAGTGTAAGTTTAACATTCTAAGGGCCACTTCAGAACGAAAGACCGTGACTGACTTCTGCTTCGTCTACCTCTTCAAATCACCCCATGTCGTCGTCAGTTTCCCAGCAGCATCCACAGCAAAGATGTTCTTGGAGTTCATAACCCTCGCCACCTCATCCTCTGTCAACGCGCGATCATAAACGAGCAACTCGTCAAGCAAACCTTTGTAAACATTCACACCTGTCCCGCGTCCACCAAATTCAAGCGGATTATCATTCCAGATCATCACCGGAGCGTTAGCAGGCACAGGTTTGTCACCCACAAGTTCACCATCAAGATAAACCCGAAGTTCTTTACCATCAAATGTCCCCACCACATGATACCAGTTATCCGCCTTAAGACCTAAGTTCGGTAACGGAAGCGTCGTATCAACATCAGCACCGTTGAAAGGTCCCATATCCGCTTGTCCAGAATTTATATACCAATATAATCCTTGTCCGTTACCGAGACCGAATTCCACGTTATCATCACTTGCACCGGATTTATGGAAGAAAATGTTCCCATAGACATGTCCATTACCGATAACAATGTCCGATATTTCATAAGGAAATATCCAAACTGCGACTGTCAGATGTTCGGTATAGAGGTCACTTTTTCCTCCTGGTTCAGCAATTTTAGCGGAACCAGCAGTAAATTCTATTGCACCACCAAACTTACCATCCTCCACAAATTTCGCTGTGGCATGCAGCGTTGCTTCAAAACCCTTTGGACCAACATCCTTTGCAATATTACCTTCATCATCATCAAACGGCATGTAGATGTGTAAACCGTCCGCAAGCTTAGCCGTAGCATTGAATGGAAGAATACAAAACGCAAAAATCACAAGAATACCAATATATCTCATGTTGTTCTCCTTATTTGTTGCGCAGCTTATACGTTTCCAGCACTGTTATTGCAATAAACACTTCCTATTTTACTATTTAATCATGATGTAAACAAGCAAAAACAACACCGGTTTATCCCAGTTATGGAACAACGAATAGCATGTAAACACAAGGAGAACGGACTGGCAGTGATGCGTATTTACAAGTTAGAGACGGGATACTAACACAGTAGGAGAAACAGGAAATACTGACAGGACTCCGGTGGAGTCTCAACTGGATGTTAGTATAATTGAAATGCAAGCTTGTATTGAACGGAGGGGGGTAAGTAAACCGAGGGATTTATCCAAACAGACTCAGCTGCTCTGTTTTATTGTCTGTTTCATCTGTCTCATGTTGACGTTTATACTTTTTCAACTCTCGCTTCTTCATGTGTATATCCCCAGGACCAAAAAGCGGTATAGTTTCCAGTTCACCTGCCATCACTAACTGTGGATTTTCCAATGCCAATTTCTGTTCCGAGGCCGAACCGCGTAAAGCGCGACCCAACCTTTTCAGTTTTGCCATTGCATCCGCCAGCATAATACGAATGTGATCCTGGATGTATCCGAGTGTTTCAGCGATCTCCTTCTGGGTCATTTCTATCGGAATACCGTAAGAACGTTCAACGACAAATCGTTCATGGTCATCCAGTTTAGAGAGAAAAAACTCTAAATCGGCTTCAAGTTCAACCTGAATGTATCCGTTTTCAGCATTCTCATCAGCGACAGTATCCAGCAAAGTAAATGTGTTTCCTTCTTCTTTACTGATCTGTGCATCAAGCGACATAACATGGATCATATCACTGTCAAGGTGTTTGAGTCGTTCAACTTTTTCTGGGGAAATCCCCGTCATTTCCGAAATAGCTTCAACAGAAACTGGACGATCCTGTTTCAATAATTCCGATTTCGCCCTATTGATTGCCGTCAACTTATAATACACACCTTCTGGCAACCTTATCGTACTTTGCAGAAACTTGCTACGCTGCACCTTCTGGTGGATCCATAAAGCCGCGTAGGTAGATAACCGAGTTCCAAAACTCTCATCATACCCGCTTATTGCTCGGTGAAGCCCAATAATACCATCCGCCATCAGATCATCAGCTGACACATGGGGCTTTGATTTAGCATACTTCTGAACAATAAAATTCACCAACTTTAGATTACATAAGATTAGCTTCTCCAGAGCAAGCTCGTCTCCTGCCTGTGCTTGACGAAGCAGAGACTGTTCCTCAAACGCATAAAGCAACTCATGCTGCAATTCCTTGGCATAAACAGATTCATTTCTCACCGACGACACCCCCTTTAACTTTTCCAAAGTATAGGATACCTATGTTATGTTTAGTATAACACCTAATAGTTGTGAAGTCAAATAAATTATGCAATTTCAAAAATTACCAATTGGGAATCTTAGGACGCTCAGAAAACAACAGATTATCAGAGAATTGTACTTGAAAACCGACCGATATTGTGATAGCATTATTAAATTAGGAAAGAATGATGAAAACACTACTAATTCTCCGCCATGCCAAATCCAGCTGGGACAATCCGCATCTTGCGGACTATGATCGTCCTTTAAACAAACGTGGTAAACGCGACGCACCACGAATGGGTGAACATATACTTAAACAAGACTTAGCCCCAGACCGAATTCTTACGTCATCCGCCAAACGTGCAAGAAAGACTGCAACTAAGGTAGCGAAAGCGTGCAATTTCGCAGGAAAAGTCAAAAAATTGGACAAATTCTACCATGCACCTATCGGTGTGTATTTAGAAAAATTGCAGACAGTCTCTAATAAACATGCGTGTGTGATGGTCGTTGGACACAATCCTACCATGGAACATCTTACAAGACACCTGACCAATGAGATTGTAATAATGCCAACCGCTGCGCTTGCACACATTGAACTTCCCATCCACAATTGGTATTCTCTTGAATTCCATACCAGAGGAAAATTGGTCAATTTATGGACACCAAAAACGCTCTTCACCGACTGATTTTCACCCCGATTAACTGCACATTGCTGTTATTCATTGGTATGCTGTTCCTCATGCAAAACAGTATCGCATCGGAGGAAATATACGTTACCGCAGCTAAGGATGGACAGTTGTTTCCTGTTGTCGTTGACGATGGCAAAGGTGGGGTTATCGTGTTATGGGAAGATTACCGTACAGGTAACGATTGGGATGTCTACGCACAACGCATTGATGATACAAATAAAACCCTATGGGGACTGAACGGTATTCCGATCTCTGTTGCAGCGAGAAACCAACGTCGGCTCCGCATGACAGGTCATGATACGCATGCCATTGTTGTATGGAATGACAAACGTGGAAATAGCAGTTGGGATATCTATGCACAATCGGTAGGTTTTGATGGTAACGTGTTATGGCAGAAGGATGGAATCCCTATCTGTACAGATAGCGCGGACCAGTCAACACAAGCGATTATGCGTGATGGTGAAGGGGGTGCGGTCTTTGTCTGGGAAGATGAACGTCGTAGCTCCGAATTTCAAGACCTATATATCCAACGTATCAATGCCTCAGGAGTAAAAATGTGGAAACAGAATGGAATCCCAGTATATGCATCAGAATCATTGCAGAGCAATCCCGTGTTGATTTCAGATGATGCCGGTGGTTTTTATGTCGTATGGTGGGATGTAATCGGATACGATTCTTGGCACATTATGGCATATCGACTTTCATTGGATTCAACACCTCTTTGGGATTCACCTATCCGTATAACGCCTCAGGATGGCATGCACGGTGAACCGCGCGTCGTAGCAGATGGTGCCAGTGGCCTCGTTGTTGTTTGGCAGATATATGAGAACTTTATTAATGATCAGTTATATGCTCAACGGATTTCGTCTGATGGTAAGAAGATGTGGCAAGAATCGGGTGTTCCTATATGCACCAGTGCAGGTATACAAAAAAACGCTGCGATCATTAATGATGGTTCAGGGGGTATAATAACTGTATGGCGAGATGAACGAGATATCTACTCTGATCTTTACATGCAGCGTGTGCAGGCAGATGGTACTATTGCCTGGGATAGAGATGGTATTCCATTATGCACTGAAGGTGGACATCAAGATCAACCTTTCATTGTGCGTACCGAAAAGGATCAGTTTTTCATCGCTTGGATAGATTATAGAGGAGACTTTGGCGAGAAAACTAAAGACGCAATCTATTGTCAAAAGATTGACATAGCGGGTAATCTGATTTGGTCTGAAAAAGGTATACCCGTGTCAACAAGTGATGGCACTCACAGTCCTCCTCAGGTTGTCTCAGTAGGAGCGGGTCGGTGTGTAGTGGTTTGGAGCAACAGTGGTCGGGATAATGGTGATATATTTCTAAGACGGTTTTAAGTACTTTTTACTATCTTTTCCACCAACGTTTCCGTTCTTGATACGCCTTAAGCAGGTTAGATATCATTTTATTCTTCTTGTCTATGCGAAGCACTTCCTCACACGCCTTAATGACTCTCTGTTTGTCTCTCTCATCTCTTGTGATCTGATAAATATTGTGATAGCACTCTGCAACAGCACTGTGAAATTCACTTGCATCAATTGCGTTTGGTGTCTCAGTTGGGAGTTTGTTGATTTCAACTTTTGCTTTCTCCCATTCTTCAAGCGCGGCATAACAGATTACCTTTTGAAACAGCGGGACAGATTGAGAGTTGTCCAACCAAATTGCCTGATCATAACATTCTACAGCCTCCGTAAATGCTAAACTGTCAATATGTAGTTCTGCAAGTTCAGTATAGAATGCGTATAATCCACTATCTGAGATAGTATAGCGTTCATCTCCATTACTGATTAACCAATCTTTGTTGATAAGAAATTCAATTGCAGAATTGCGATCATCCTCCGTTATTCTAATATCTGTAAGGAGGTGTTTTGCGACTGCTGCGTTAGGATATATCTTTGTGCGACTTTTCATTAGCGGATAGGCTTGGGTAGGTTTATCCATAGTCAACAGTTTTATACCGGTTGCAATACGGAATAGTGATACGATCTGGTCGCTATTTTTTTGAGACATCTGGTTGGCAATTTGGTCTCTATGATCAGAGAAGTATTCCTTTAGATTATCTACTGACTTCAGTATGTCGGTATTTTCAGGATAAAGTCTGTGTGCATTGGCGAAGAATCTGTTTGCTGCGATGTATTCACTCCAATCCTTGTAGATAACGCCTAAGTGGTGGTTAGCTATAGCAAGTGTCTGTGAATCGGCATCACTTCGGATGACATCCTCATACGCCTGAATCGCTTGCGGGATCTGTTGTTGATTTTCTAATGTTTGTGCATGTGAAAGCAGTTCTGACATAATGACATCACCAAAATATGAGGATTTAAGTATAAGGTAAAAGCGTTATTGTCCCAGTCCTATAGGTGCGATTTCCTAATCGCACTGGATTTACAGGATTAAATTAACTTGAGACACATGACTTCAAGAGCAGTAATCTTTGTAACAAAAGTATTTTGGATAAGTGATTTTGTTTCAAGCACATTCTTAATTGCGCGTTCAATCCGCAGACGTGAATACCCTTTGACAAGTTCCTTAAGATCATCAATCGCATTTGGATGTGTTAATAGTTCTATGGGTGCATCCTGTTGCAGAAAGAGCAGGTCACGATACCACGTGATGAGTTCATCTAAACTCTCAGGATTCTTCTCAAGTTGTTCCGCAATTCTAAATGCAGCCATGGGGTCAGTCTCTGATAGAATATCCGGGATTTTTTGGTTTGCGGAGATGCCATCTTCTATCAATGTTATAGCCTTCCCAACGATTCCATTTGATAGAATTGCAGCTGATGATGCGGTTTCTTCATCAACCGAAAAATGTTTCGTTAGCTCAGTTGCAAGTTGCTTTGTATGCATTGGATATAACGGTATAATCTGACAACGGGACCTTATGGTTAGGATGATAGTTTCTATGTTTTCAGTTAATAGAATTAGTGTTGACGCAGCAGGTGGTTCTTCCAGAGTTTTGAGAATAGCATTTGCAGCAGCATCGTTTAAACGTTCAGTATTCGTCAGGATGTAGATTTTTCGAGGTCCTTCAAGGGGTTGATAGACAATCTGTTGCTGCATGTCACGTATTTGGTCAATCTTTATCTGTGAACCGTCAGGACGAATAAAATGTAAGTCAGGATGATTTCCGTTCTGTATTTTTCGGCACGCGTTGCATTCTCCGCAAGGTTTTAATGCCTCGTCAGCTTGACAGAGAATAAGATTTGCAAAGTAGCATGCTACAGTCTCTTTCCCGACACCTTGGACGCCAGTGAACAGATAAGCTCCAGCAACCCGTTCAGCCTTGACCGCCTTGTTTAGTTGTGAAATGATGTTCTGATGACCGATTATCGTATATGCCATGGACAAACTCGTTGAAATACGTTGCCTTTATCAGTATCTGTGCTGAGTCTTCATTTGCATCCGTCTTTTTGATTCTGAAATCAATATCTTACTGATTTCGTCAATATCAAGTTGTGCGTTGATGATTTTCACCCGTTCCGACTCAGATTTAGCTAATGCCAAGTATCCCTTTCTGACTTTCTCATGTGAAGCAATAGTTTCCAATTCAAGTCGCGTAAGGGGTTCATCTGACTCTCTCTTGCGATTCAGGCCAACATGGGGTGGTAAGTCAAGAAGGAAGGTGACATCAGGTTTTAAACCTTGTGTAGCAATACTGTTAACCTGTTCAATGCGCTTTAAGTCTATTCCCTTACGGTAACCTTGGTAAGCGATAGTAGCATCACTAAACCTATCGCAGATTACAGTCTTACCATCTTTTAATGCAGGTAAAATTAGTTCTGAAACATGTTGTGCACGTGAAGCAGCCATCAGCATCAGTTCAGTCTGTGCCGATATCTCTGTTGCGGTTAGGAATATTTCTCTAATCTGCTCTGAAATTTGTGTGCCGCCCGGTTCACGGGTAACGATTATATTTTCACCGAGTGCTTCAGCCAGACGGTTGATCTGTGTCGTTTTACCAGCACCTTCAACACCTTCTAATGTAATAAAAAAGCCGTTATGTTTCACAATACCTTCGTCAAAATAATTGGATTAAATGTGCTATTTTCTAAAGCTAAAAACAAAACCTCTAATAGTTCAGACACTCATGTTAACGTGAGTTTGATAATTAAATGCAATATGCGTTGTAGGTCGGGTAGAGGCACGAAACCCGACAGGTATTGCTCTATAATGGGTCAAGATGTTGGGTTTCGTTCCTCTACCCAACCTACGTATTTATTTGTTCTGATTTATCAAACTCACGTTCATGTTAGGAATTATAGCACTTTTTTCAGTTCTTAATCCATGTATATCTGCACAATGGCGCAATGACAATAAAATCTCTTTGACATGCTATGACATTTCATGTTATATTACTTAATGTTTTCAATATATTCCTATCTTGACGATTCTAAGATAGCGTAAGAGATCAATTTAGATGAAACATCACTCTTCCAAAATATGGCAATATCAGACACCCGATATTGATTTGAGTTTTACACTTGCTGCAGGCCTCAATATCCCCCCTTTGGTTGCACGACTCCTTGTCAAGCGGGGTATAAGAACGGTTGAGGAAGGTAAGGTTTTTCTTTATCCGACTTATGCAGATTTGCATTCGCCATTTAAAATGGCAGATATGGACAAAGCTGTTGAACGTATCAGACGTGCGATCAAAAATGGAGAAGAGATATACGTCTACGGTGACTATGACGCTGACGGTACAACTGCGACCGCCCTCTTAGTCAATGCCTTCCAGCACTTGGATTATCCCATAAAATACTATATACCACACCGATATGAGGAGGGATACGGTCTTAATAACGATGCTGTGAAAGAAATTAAAGAGAGTGGATGTTCTTTGATGATCACTGTTGATTGTGGGATTACTTCTGTCCGTGAAGTAGCGTGTGCAAACGAATTAGGTATTGATGTCATATTAACTGACCATCACCAACCCCCTGAAGATAACCCGCCACCGGCTTACGCTATTATTTCCCCTAAAGTCCGTGGCAATGAATATCCGTATTCAGAATTAGCAGGGGTGGGATTAGCATTTAAACTTGCACAAGGTTTGATAGAGGATGAATCCTTTCTGACTTCATTACTTGACCTTGTTGTGCTCGGGACAGTTGTTGATCTTGCACCGCTAACAGGTGAAAATCGCACACTAAGTAGACTCGGATTGGCGGAGATAAATAAGCAGGAAAGAATTGGTATCCAGAAATTGTGTGAGGTGGCATCACTAAATGGAAAACCCCTTGTTGGCAGATCTCTTTCGTTTGGATTGGGTCCACGCTTGAATGCAGCAGGACGGATGGACACAGCGTTAAAAGTCGTCAAACTCCTTACAACTGACTCCAGCGATGTCGCTGAGCAGATAGCACTGGAGTTGGATCAGTGTAATCAGGACCGAAAGACTGTTGAAAAAACTATACAGGAAAAGGCTGTTGAAATTCTAAATCAGGATGAAAACCTGGAAGAGATGAAAGGATTGGTAGTTGCAAGCGATGCATGGGGACATCAGGCAAAAGGGGTTGTCGGTATAGTTGCTTCAAGGCTGCTTGAACAATTCTATCGTCCCGTTTTTGTTCTTGCAATAAAAGATGATGAAGCGACTGGCTCCGGACGTTGTATTGATGGTATGAATCTCGCGGACTGTTTGAACTACTGTTCAGAACTCTTACTCAAACACGGTGGTCACAAAGCAGCTGCTGGTGTTACGCTAAAGCGGGACAACATTCCGAAATTCAAGAAAGCATTCAACGATTATGCAACCGAGCACCTCACAGTAGACGCATTGACACCCAAACTCACTTTGGATTTTGAAACAGAACTATCCTCTCTATCGTTAGAAACTATAAGACAGTTTGAAATTTTAGAACCGTTTGGTTTAGAGAATACTTCTCCCACGTTTGTGTGTAAAGATGTAACGGTCCAGGGAGAACCGAGGTTAATGGGGAAAGAGAAAGAACACATCAGAATGTTTATCACTGATGGTCGTATACAAAAGAAAACAATCGGATGGAGAAGAGCGCAAAACTTTACAACGTTTAGACGACCCAACATAAAATTAGACATCGCATTTAAACCAGAGATTAATGAGTATATGGGGGAATGTTCAGTACAACTCATTCTTGAAGATTTTAACGTCCAAGAGCGCATGTCTAATCTACCTGTCTATCCAGTTGAAGATATAGGATCAGTTGGGAGGGTAATTGATCGCCGCAATCAAAATAAAAAAGACCAGCTGCTTTCCTTGCTTAACGCGAGCAAACCGTGTATAATCTATGTATTGAACAGCGAGAAGATGCACCAACTTCTGACAAGGTTAATTCCTGAAAAAGCAGCACTCTTAAGGAAACACGATGAAGCGACTTCTGAACAGGAAGAAATTGCATTGTTAGAAGAGATTCAGAATGGTCAGATAGTCGGTATTGTTTCCTCAGACATATTCTCAGAATCTGCATTAAAAAACGTTCTTACTGTTGAACACATCGTTTTCTGTCATCTAACACCAGAAAAGGATATGTTTTTTAAAAGGTGTTTTGCAGCTGCACATACACAGAATACGACATCCATTCATCTGTTGTATAATGAAGAATCCGATGTTCAACTCCTGCAAAACTGGACAGATTGCATTTACCCAGAAAGAACAGAACTGACTACATTCTATAGGAGATTGCGTGAAACTATCAATACCGAATTTACACCACTTGAGAGTTTCACAAGCACGTTTGAAAGCCATTCTGAAAGACTGATTGAAACGGTATTAACCATTTTTGATGAATTAACCTTAATTGAAAGAAAAACTGAAAATGGTAGTAGTCAACAGTTGGTAAGACTAATTCCGAACCAGCAGAGTCAACTTGATAGATCAAGAACATTTCTAAAGTGTCAATGGTTGAAACAGAATTCTCAAGAATTCCAAAAATTCCAACTTGAAGAGAACACACAACGTATCTGGGAGCGTATCAAAGATGAGTGTCGAATCTCTGATCCATCAAATCCAGAAAGATAATCCAGAAGCTGAAACCGATTTTGATTTTCTGAAAGATTGCTATAACTTTGCTGAAGAAGCACATAAGAATCAGTATCGTAAATCTGGTGAACCGTATTTCATGCATTGTGTCAGAACAGCTGAAATACTTGCACAGCTGCGGTTAGATATGGATACGATTTGTGCAGGATTGATGCACGATGTGTTAGAAGACACGGGTATCACACGCGGTGAAATGGAAGAAAGGTTCGGGATAAATATAGCAGGTCTGGTTGAGGGTGTCACGAAAATTGGTAGGTATAAATTCGGCGGTGGTCAACGTAAGAGGCAGGCAGAGACTTACAGGAAACTATTGCTTGCAACAGCTGAAGATATGCGGGTTATCCTGATAAAACTCGCTGATCGTCTTCATAATATGGAAACGCTTGAGCATTTATCTCAAGAGCAGCAACAACGTATATCAAAAGAGACACTTGAAATCTATGCACCTATTGCACATCGACTCGGTATATGGTCAATGATGAGTCGTCTTGAGGACATGTCTTTAAAATATCTGCTTCCCGATAGATATAGAGAAATAGCCGATCTACTTGATGAAAAACTTGAAGAGAGACAAGCGTATTGCAAGAAGATGGAAGCTATCATCCATTCGGAGCTGAAGAAGCACGGAATTCCCGCGAATGTCAGAGGAAGAACAAAGCACATCTATAGCATTTACCAAAAAATACATGAAAAAGGTACCCCTTTTAAAGATATTTGTGATTTGGTAGGACTTCGTATCATCGTTGAAGACGACTGGAGCTGTTACAGTGCACTCGGTGTACTGCATCTTAGATGGAATTATTTGCCTGATAGAGTTAGAGATTGGATTGGACAACCGAAGAAAAACGGGTACCAGTCGCTTCATACGACTATATTGGATAACGGTAAACCGATAGAAATTCAGATTAGAAGTAGAGAAATGCATCAGATTGCAGAAAACGGTATCGCCGCACACTGGAGCTATAAGGAAGGATTACCGACAACCAAAGAGGCACAATCGATATTTGCCAACTATAAGGAAATGCTGGATGATATCAAAGACACACAGGATGTACCGGATACATTTACTGAGTCATTGAAGCTTGAGCTTTTCCATGATGAAGT
>JAJDZB010000021.1:0-28255 GCA_022824835.1 Candidatus Poribacteria bacterium
ACAATTATCTCTTTCAACTCATTGTCAGTTGCAACCAACTGTTCTACTAATAATCTCCATTTACGGTTATCTACCCCCCACCAATCATGTGTTTCACCCTTTAATTGGATTCCGAGTCGTTTGGACCATGCAGCTATGGATTGACACGTATCCCATCCATTTCGAATGAGGAAAATGAACTTTGCATCAGGAAACAGTGTTTGCACAAAACCGACTCTAAAAATCAATTCAGGATATTTGTCAACGATTCTATGTGCGCGTGTTGTAGACAAGTACGCTCCAAAGAGTTGTTTCGCGCTTTGACACATTTCGTCTGTAGCGTCTTCTGAAGAAAGTCTATAAACACCTTCAATATCACTATAACTGCCGATGATGTCCTCTCTTGGATGAATCGTGTGCCACAGTGCCTTCGGTTCATTTAGATATCCGACATCCCGATGCATTGAGAGAACCGTGCCAAGGACTGTTGTTCCACTCCGTCCTGTTCCTATGATAAAAATAGGCTTTTTTACGGGTCTGAATTTTCGTTTACTGGTTGCGATTTTTCTCAAGAGAGAGAGAACAAGCGGATTTATCCAACGTCCTTTTGTTGTTGCAGGTCGTCCTTCAAAGAAGAAGTAGCTAATCAAACGAGGGATAACTTTCTTTGGACGTGTTCTGATGTATTCTTTATTTAGCTGCGCAATCATGTCTTATTTGTATGGATTTGTTAGAATCATAAGTTGAATTATCATAAACGTCTTTTTAACGTTTCACGGATATTTTTGATACGGTTGAGGTTAAAAAGAAAAGCACCAATTGATTTTAGTGGAAATGAGACTATATTCAAGAGAAGATAGAAAATACTCGGTTGGATTATTACCGGTTGATAGTTGTGTTTTCTCATTAATGAACCGTTTACTTTTTGACTGATATAGAGTTCGGATGAATTGAGTTTACCTTCTTTCCTATTCTTATCGTTCCAGTTTCCCGCACGGTTGGGGTTTATTCCGAGGTTATCAGGTGTATCTGCGTTTACAGAGGATCCTACCTGA
Organism: Candidatus Poribacteria bacterium; assembly: GCA_022824835.1. Taxonomy (GTDB): domain Bacteria; phylum Poribacteria; class WGA-4E; order WGA-4E; family WGA-3G; genus MSPOR6. The sequence goes on from JAJDZB010000021.1 coordinate 1,035, forward strand.
GGCACTTTGAGTAAAGATTGACAGTAATCGATACCTACAAAATCACAGATACGGGAAACCGTGTCTTCAGGAGCATTGAGGAGTTTTTCGAAATAGATAGATATGACATTGTCATGTTCCGAGAACTTATCAGCGGCGGAAACTGCGGTCTGCCAAATTCTACTAATTGTAATCGGATGGTAGTTCAACCAATCGCGAAAACTTTCTTTTAAAGGTAAGTTTGTTCCACCGAGAAAACGGCGTTTCCATTTCCGTTTTTTTGACAATAGCACATCACGCGGGTCACGAATCATGTTTATTATTTTCACCTGTGGATAGGACTTGAGTATCTCATCAATATAGAATACATTGCGTGGCGTTTGGTCACAAGGTATAGAATACCCGTTCTGTGATGCCTCAAAACGTAAGAATTCAGAAAACAGAACTACTGGAGAAATTGGATAACCTGTAATAGTTTGACAGAATAGTCCTGCCTCCTCAAGAAATCGCTGATGTCCACCATGCATGCGATAACCTTCCCGTTGTATGCAGAATAGTTTTGCAGCCAATTCTGTTGCTTCTGATATATTTAATTCGGTTGAAGATGCGGGTGACCATAACTGTCCGAAAAAATGCAGTTCTCCAAATGTAAATACATCATCGTGGTTACCTAATATTCGTCCCATCATTGTTGTACCACTACGACTATTACCGACTACAAACAGCATTTTTCCAGTTTTCCTTTCTTATAGTAGAAGTTAGAATTAGTTGGACATTATATTTGGTTCGGTTAGGAAACCGAACCTACCGGCCTTGGAAAATCACTAAATTGACGCCTAGGGTTCGGTTAGGAAACAGAACCTACCGGGTGTGCTACATTTTATCCAGTTTTCCTTTCTTATAGTAGAAGTTAGAATTAGTTGGACATTATATTTGGTTCGGTTAGGAAACCGAACCTACCGGTTGTGCTACATTTTTTATTTGCTTACCTCAAGTATACCGAAACTGTTTTTTGGAATTATGATTTTTTTGATATTACCTTTCCATTCTTGAATCTTAACTTCAATCTCACCTGAACCCTCCATCTCGGCATTACCACCATTAGTTGCTTTGAGATTCTCATTCGCTACATACCGATAAGTTGCATTTTTTTTCAGGTGTTTTTCATCAATATAGAAGATCGGTGAAATGTCCTCGCTGATATGATTGCTGACCATAATGAAGTAAGTGTCTTTGTTACCCATCACTCTTATCTGAATAGCAGACATCATTTTCCCTTTATAGTCTAACTCCCCCTCAAGCATCTGAACGTTCTCTTGTGAAACGTCAAAGAGTGTTTCTGCTCTATCAATCACTTCACCTATTAGCTGGAAGGTATAAAATACGGTACGGCGGATAGTGTCTCCATAGTCTGATTTTGGTTCACCGCCATATTTCCAGAATGTTCTTTGTGAAATCGGTGTAATTTTGGAAAAAACAGGGAATCCTTTACCGAAGCCAGCTATGACATGAAAGTTGGCGTGTGTAATTTTTGGAATACTCAGTATTTTCATGAAAAAGTCTCCGACATACATGGCGTGTAGTTGGGTGTTGGCGACTCTATTTGCAGGATTTGCTATATTCCATTCTGTGACCCACATCTCTTTGTTGGGAAACAGTTCTTCGTAGTATTCCATTGCTTCATCAATGCCAAAATGTATCCATCCGAAAAGATAGGCTTTCATCTTCTCTATTTCTATATCCTTCACGGCTTTATATGCATAGACATGCACTGAGAATGCATCATACCAGTCATTAGAACCAGAAGTGTTTTCCGCCAGTCCTTCGTCCCACTTGCGTTGTGGTGTTGCTAACACGAATCCTTCTTTATGAAAAGCAATAGGTGAAGCACACACAGATAACTTTATATTGGGATCAACTGCTTTCATAGCCAACGCGTGTTCCTTGGCTGTTTGCATATAGGTTTGAACTGTGGGGAATCTGTTTAGGTAGTGGGGTAGATAGTGTTCGTTGCCAAGTTCCCACTGCCGAATGTTATACCCCATCTCTTTTGCATAACGAACCCATGCTGCACTTTTTTCTGGAGAACCTGTCCACACATTAACCATAATTATAGGTTTTATATTTAGGTCATTACACAGCTTCATGAAATTGTCAAAAGAGATGATTCCATTACGTTTCTTTCTCAATTTATTGAAATTCCCTCTGTTCCGCTTATTTAGTTGTGTGCTGAGGGTTGTGTTCATTTCATCTTCATAGAAACCTGAAATATCCCAGTGATAAAAGTTACCTACTGTTCCTCCTGGAAAACGGAGGTTTGATGGATTGAGTGTTTCTGTTAATGCTATGAAGTCTTTATCCAAGTATCCATAATCTCCACTCATCATATTTGTATTGAAACCGTAGAGGTCTTTACGCAAAGGTACTGCAGACTCAGTATCAATATATATTTGAACACTATCTACGTCAGAGCGTTTTCTGCTACATTCTAAATTTAACATCATTAGGAGCACAACACTTATACCGATTGTAAAGCATATCAGTATATTTCTTATCAAATTGGAATTCAAGATCGTTTGTAAATTCATTAGGGTAAACTCATAAGGTAATTTTTATCGGTTTATATGTCTGTATTGCTGTATCGCTTACGAACAGAATGCCAGCACACATCCAAAAATAGAAGCCGTATCCTCTGAATTCAAGAGTTCTATTGAAAAAGAGAAGGAAGACTGTAACGACAACCAGACATAGCATCACCAGAGCCATCTCTTTTGTTATTCTGTTAGTAGCTCGTTTATATAACCTTAGAGATGCGAAAAACAGTCGGTAAAATATGAATGCAAACAGACCTAATCCTAAAACACCATAAAAGCATAGAATAGCCACCCAGTAGACATCTTTAAAACCCTTCTTACTTAGGACTTTAAAGAGAAAAGAACGTTTACTCTTGTTCAATCTATCGATTGTGGTGTTCTGGTCAGCACCATATCCCAAAATAGGTTTATTTGCGAGGACAGTAGGCACATTCCCCAGGATAGCGCCGAGTCGTTGCTTCTGTGCAACCTTAACGTAAGAGCCTGAAAATACACCCGTTACATTCCCCACAAGACCAACTCTTGCTTTGCGCGGATTGATATATTCCAGTTCAAACGGATTTACTATTGCCAATAATATACCAAAAACCAACAATACCGCAAGTGATAAACGCAGCGTTTTTTTCCAACCGTATTGAAAGAAAAACCATACAACACATGCGAGCAGTGCTGAAAATGTTGCTGCACGAGAATATGATCTGGCAATGAACATTAACAATATACCAATAGCGAGTAGATTCAGGTATTCCAGACGTTTGACTCGTGACAGAAAGACCACTAATATAACGATCATAAAGACACCGTATATAACTGTATCCCCTAAAGTTCCGTATATACTGCCAATCTCCCTACCAATTTCAAGCAATCTATATTCTTTAGTAAATCCTGCCACCTCAAGGGTGGACTCACGCGGCAAAAAGAGATCGTATATTGTAGGACCACCAACCCACTGTATCATTCCGATTCCAATTTGTACTACGCCAATACACAATATTATTTTAATGAGTGTATCAATACGTTGTTTGGATAACGGAGAATTCACAATCAGATAGAATAGAACGATGTAACGCGCAAGTGGACGAATATTGTATAAACTCCCCATCAGCGGGGAACGATTTATCACCATTGAGAGAAAGACGACGAGGTAGAAGCCAATAATGGGGAAATCAATAGGTGTTTTAACAAAAGGGATACCTTTATAGAGTTTGTTTAATACAAGTTTACCAAATGCCACATAGATGAATATCTCACCCAAGAATCTAAAATAAGAGTAAACTGCATCACTGACTGGAAGAAATTTCAGTACAAATTCTTCAAAAGCAAAGTATCCGGTGAGGAAATAGATTATACCCATACTAAACTATTATTCCCAATGCGATAAATCCTGACCTATTAGCTGCGCAAGCTGAGTATTATAGGGTGCAAAGTATTCTGCTAATGTTTGCTGTGTCTGAGGATTTATAGGTGGAGGTGAAAAAGGTTTGTTGTTAATGTCTAAAACCGCTTTTCTGATTCTGTAAGCCGCCGAATCAGGAACCAATTTTCGAATTGCCCGCCGCAACGGATTCCGTGAAGCGAGAAATTGTGTGAACAGAAAACTAAATGATTCTGAACGTGCCATTGATGCTTGATTGTGTTTTTCTTCTACCAACGGTTCAAATTCAGTGCTTACACCAATGAGATCAAATAACTTTTGGCACACGTTTTCTGCATTCACTTTCAATTCATCTATCAAGATGCAGTGAACCTGTTTTACATCAAACATTGAAAGAATGGACTCTATGTGCATAACATAAGAACTGTTTAATTTGTAAGCGCACTGTCTCCATTTAAACCAATCTTCAGTTAATCGGTCTTCTTCTGCTTCAAGTGCCGCTTCGAATGTTTTGATGTTCTCCCATCCCCTACGACGTGCCCACCAATATGCTGAGTATGCACGCGAAACGGGTTCACGCAAGAGGATCACAAGATGAATATCAGGATTGTGTTCAAGAATGCGTTGCATTCTATCTTCCGAACACATAACCATCACGTTCTTTGCAATCAATGTCTTATCTGGAGGACATTTTGAGAAGTATTTGGCGTAAGCTCGATCATATCCTTTTTCGTATTCATGATTTTGAAGAAAATATGTCATCTCCGGTTGAGGATGGGTGTAGATATCCGGATGTTGCGCTAAGTATTGCAATAGTGATGAAGTACCTGACTTTTGAGCACCAACAATCATCAATCTAATAAGTGATTCTTCTTTAATATTCATGCATAATACCTATTCAAAATTCGGTGCGGTTAGGAAACCGCACCTACCGGGGCCTATGAGAGTAATATTTTTGGAAAATGAAGTCCATATATCTATTATCAAATTCACGTTATTCAAAAGGTTGCCATGGTGGTTTCTTACCAATTAATTTGCTCAGATCATCAACATCCGCTTTGAAATACGCAATTAACTGACTACGGGTTTTATCCGATATGGAAACTGCGTCCTCAGACCGAGTATTTAAATGCAGATATAAAGGTTCTATAGCTTTTTTCATTGCCCGTAAAGGTTCATGTATTATAGGTTTATTGTGTGTCCACTTCCGAACTTTGTATCTTAACGTTCTATATCTGTTATGTACCCCAGAATTCCGCATCGTTTCAGTTCGATTTGTAACCTTAAATGTGTAATCCTTATAGAAATCAGATTCAATCCCAGCAAATTTACAAATGTCAGTAAGCACGTTTAATGGGTTCTCTGCAAGTTCCTCAAAAAACAACGTATATATTCGCTGCTCACCAATTATTTGATAATACCGTTTCAGATAAGCACTATAGCAACCTTGCTGAAGTGCCTGCATATACTGGGGAACATTAGAAGGGTTTGCCTCACGAATTGAATCACGTTGTTCTGTATCAGAAAGTAGGCTTTTAGCATAATCATTAAAGTTAAGACTCTTCGGCAGTTTTCCTATCTGAACTGCAAACCGATACCACGAAACTAATCTTGAAATAGGATCTCGAAGACTGAAGACTAATTTTGCCTTTGGTAAAAACGCCGCAATTCTCTCAAGTGCATAAGAACAGTAGAGATAATCTGGTGTAGACTCAAGTCTTATCTGATTTTCATCACAATCTGTAAATAACTGATTGTATTCTTCCGCATCCCCTTTAAATCTGAATTTTGAGGGTAACGGATAGTCAGAGTCAAGAAAGAACCGTGTCTCCTTGAACGACGCCGCACAGATTGTTGGATGGTCAGCTAGATAAGAGAATAGAGACGTTGTTGCGGCCTTTGTTGTCCCACCCACAATCAGATATTGATAGTCCCTGACAGATTTTTTTGAATCGGTATTTTTTTTAGTCATTTATATCATCTCTGTCCAGTATTACCAGAGTAAGTCCCAGAGGGACGACAGGTATATAGCAACCAACGATATTATCATACCAAGCCCCAGAGGGGCGACAGGTGTATCATGTTTCAGAATCGTCATCGGGATCAAATACGTATTCTGGATTATAAGGTATATCAAAACGTTTCAGAAACGCAAGATATTCTTCTCTGAACGTTTGGTTCGAATGATGTACCTCCTGATTATTTATATAATTAACGACGGCACCCAAGTGTGAATGAGAATACGAAAACGCTGCAAATCCTGACTGCCATTCGAACTTTCCTACAACCCATCCTTTTCTGTTAATGAATTTTGATGAATTTGCTTTTATGTCTCTCACTAAATCAGACAATGCGATGTCTGGTTTCATACCGATAAGGATATGTATATGATCCGGCATTGAATTGATACGTATGAGGGTCTGTTTTTTGTTTGTAATTATGCGTGTTATATATTGGTGTAATGCTTCTTTGTGTTGTTTAGGAATGAGTCGTTGTCTTCCTTTGACAGCAAAAACGATATGTGTGTATAGTTGTGTGTAGGTGTCCACCATGATGTTATTCCTTTAGTTAATTTACCTTTCGCCCCTCTGGGGCTTGATATTTCTATATGTCATACGTGCTATATACCTTTCGCCCCTCTGGGGCTTGATATTTCTATATATGATACGTGCTATATACCTTTCGCCCCTCTGGGGCTTGATGTTTTCTAAATATGATACGTGCTATATACCTTTCGCCCCTCTGGGGCTTGATGTTTCTATATGTCATACGTGCTATATACCTTTCGCCCCTCTGGGGCTTGTTCTCGTTTGTGTCTATGTTTTCTATATACCTTTAACCTCTTTGAATGGAGAAAACGCCGGTTTTGCTCAGAAGAAAGACCAGATTACCTACGGCAAGGAAAGCAGTTATAGAGATCGTTAACGCTATACCGTTGAGTCCCCAAACAGACAAAAGCACTAATGCAATAAGCAAGTTCAAGACAGCCATCGTCACCATATTTCTGAAAACCAATCCGTATTCTTTCTGTGCATAGAGACCTGCATTTAATACTGGGATCATGCAAGAAAAGACTGTTCCTAAACTCAACCACATCAGGAGTTTTCCAATTTGTGCTACAGCCTGTGGGTTAAACTTATCCCCACTAAATAGGAGCTGGGCAATTCTTGATGCACTAAACAGAAGAATGATGAATAGTGGAATAGCAATATATATCACCCAACGGAGCTTGCGTAAGAGAGTCTGTTTTAGTTTTTTAAGGTCTTTCTCAATGCTGTCAGTTGTCATTTCTGGCAATCCAGTAGTTGCTATACTAATCCCTATCAGTGACTGGATCGCAGAAAAAACACGAAATGCACTGTTGTATAATGTAATAGCACCTTTTCCTAGTCTTCCAACCAATAGGATTTCAACTATTATCCTGGCAGTCAACTGTCGGATTGCAAAACCTATTGTTGGGAGAGAAATTGCATCTTTGAGAGAACGTAGCGCATCAATAGAGATCCAAGAAAACCTATATCTGTATCCTGTGCGATACATGCCAAAACACAGCCATACAAAGTATATGAAAAATCCCCCTGCATAAGCGATAGATACAGAATACACTAACTGTCCTGTATTTGTCCAATAAAGAAGAGCTATGATTGCCAACAAAGGGGGAAGCGTATTTCGAAATGCGACTGTCTTGAAGTGTTTTTGGCTATTTAAATATGCACCGAGTATTGTACTCCCAGATCCGAAGATTACTAACGGTGCACTCCATCGCAATAACGTTGCCATTTCAGTCTGAACAACACCCGTTCTACTTGAGAGCAATAATTCTGCTATCAACGTTGAAAGTGTCGTAAGAAACAACATCAAGACTACACCCACACATAGTGAGAAGTTTATGATACCGCTTGTAAAACGTTGAAAATCGACTTTGTCTCTCGCTTTTTCTTCGCTGATAAATAGAGGAACAAGACTGAATTTTGCCCCTTCACGGAAAACAATGTCAACTATTAGAACAACCTTTAATGCTGCAATGAGTGCATCCGCAGATTCACTGACATCAAGTTGCCAAGGAATTAAGATATGAAAAATGAGACTCAATCCCATTCCCGCAAAAGTAATTAACATTACCCAAGGTGTAGGTTTATGTCTCAATATTTCGGCAATTTTTCTCAACTTTTTAGGTGAGTCTTCCTCGCAAGTCTGATTCAAACGTAATTCTCTCTCAAATTCTCTATTACCCATTGAGAATTTTTTTTACGATATCAGTAGTATGGATATAATCCGTATATACTGTTTGAACTGGCGTATTAACACCTAATTCCTCAAGAATTTCTCTGAGTCTTGCGTTCCCATCAGCTCCTTCAACACATACATCCGGGGATACTTGAGCAACTAAATCCAGCTGAGACTCCAGAGAGAATACCTCAACTTTATCTACATGTTTACATGCCTCTAAAAGTGCTATTCGATGTTCAAGTGGATAGATAGGTCTATTTTCCCCTTTGACGCGACGTACCGTATCATCCTCAGCAACACCGACAATAAGATAATCTCCACAAGCGGCAGATGCTTCCAAAAATTTGAGATGTCCGTAGTGAAATAGGTCGAAACATCCCGTAACCAAAACAGTTTTCACTTATGTAGCTCCAATGCTCTGAATGCGTATCTTGCTGTCTGTCTGTGCTGGTATACTTCCGCTTCTGGCGGAGCTTTGAAGTGGTATGGACTATCTAATCTATCCAGTTCAGGAGCAAGTTTTTCTCCAAATCCTCCAATAACATATACTTCTGATTTTTCGGGGACTCGCATCCGTTTGTAGATTGAGATTATATAATTCATATCAGCAAGCGTAATTGGATTGGAGACTTTTTTTACGACCTGTTTGTGATAACCTCCATTTGCAGTAATAGTCCATCTAATACCTGCACTTTTCTCTTGTTCTCTTGGTATAAATGCTATCTCTGGATGACTAATAACCACCCATGTACCTGCAATAATAATTGGTCTGGGGTCAAATACTGAGATACAACTGTGATCGTGTCCGCCAGCAAAAACAGCAATTCCTTTTTCTGTATTTCCTACAATGGTAGCGGAACTCATAAATTCTGTAGAAAAGGGCAAAGGTTCACATTTATGTTTTTTAAGTAATTCCACAAACCATTGTCGCTGCGAAACGTTTAACATACCGCTATTCCCCGCGTGTGTCAAATCCCACCTATCTATCTCAGTTCTGGCGAGTCTTGAAGCAATATAGGTTGACACGGGTAATGCTGGTCCATCAGAATAAGAGGGAAAAGTAAGAAGTGACTGGAAAGCTGACCCGATATCCCGCTTGACATCCGTAGGTGTACCTGTCTGTCCATAGTTGTTATCTATGAGTGCCTCACGGTTGTGTGTCGGTTCGTAGATGATATTGTTATAGACAACACCTTCTCCAAAGCTAAGTGGGAAGATCGCTTGATAGGTGTGCTTATCAAATTCAGAAATTACTTTTCTCACACCTGCTTCAAGTGTTCCAGGTGTAGATATGTCGGTTTCCACTCTAAATTCTGCAACGATATCTAATGTATCATTGAACAGGTAACCTTTTGTAAATGAACATCCGATGTCAAGAATTAGTATTTGCATTAAAATACCTATTTAAGGATAACCATTCTTCTGGTCTTTTTGAAAGTGGGTGTTGTGAGTTCATAAATATAGACGCCGTTTGCGACTGTTTCACCAACATCATTTCGTCCATCCCAATGTGCCGCGCGGTCCCGAGTCAAATAATAACCTGATTCTCTATACCCAGTAAAAACTGTTCTTATTACCTCACCAGCAGCATTGTAAATCCGTATTGATATTTTTTCATTCTCCGAGAGTTGATATGGTATCCATGTTTCTGGATTAAATGGATTTGGATAGTTCGGCAACAGTTTTGTTGACATAGGACCTTCAGCGGGCATTAACAAATTCTTTAAAAAACTTTTTACTACTGTTTTATGTGTAGTATGACCTGAAAATTCTTCAATTTTCTCGTAGAATGAATGGAGGAATGCTATTTCCGCATCCGAGAGAGAAGAGCTGATTTTAGACAGAGTGTTTGTATCCTTCTTTGCCGCTGGGGCTGCCTCAACGTGTTGCTCTTCAATCCTTTCAATTACATAAACGACATCCTCCAAGTCTACATTCCCATCCCTGTTAACATCATACTGAGACTTCCAAAGCAGTCTTGTATCAAAATGTGCCACGATTGTAAGCAGGTCCAATATATCTACATTTCCATCTAAATTAACATCTCCAGAGTGTAGACGTGTATCACCTTTTTCAACAACGTGCAGGACTTGGTTCACAGGAATATCGTTTAGTCTTTGAATGATACCACTTGGCCAATAGATGACTAATTCACTGACCTTCAAATTTTGTGCAAGTCCAAAATGTATCCGTTTTTGATCCTGTTGAGACCAATGAATCCCCCCGTTTCGTTCGCGAAGTTGCGTTTTACCGTCAGGGGTTGTAGCCAAGAGTTTTGCCCCGATTCCGTCTCTATTTGAAATTGTTCCTTCTAAATCTACCTGTAGCCAGTTGTTCCCATTCCCTATGTTGCGATAAAGTTGGTCAGGTCCATTGTTATATGGGTAAACCCCTCTGCCATTTGTAACGAACAGGTCAAGGTAACCGTCCAAGTCATAGTCTCCCATGGTAACACTCATCCCCTTTCCTTCTGTGTTTGCTTCTGCCCCGCCAGCGTTAGGAACTGCTATAAAAGTACCATCACCTTGGTTTTCATAGAGTTGGTTGGGTAAATTACCAGCACTACTGGAGCGAACAATATATAGGTCTATATCCATATCGTTGTCAAAATCTCCTGCTGAAACGGAACGTGCACTAACTGCCTGTGGAAAATCTATTGTCCGATAATTATTGTGTGGTTTTGTGATACAAAGAATGGCATTCGGGCTGTAAGTGAGATCATAAACAGTAAAATTAATAGGTTCCACGTCCATTATTGGGTTTTTTGAGGATATAAGTGCTTCAAAGCCTGTCCAGGTTGTTTCAATAGGCGGCATTGTATTGTATAACACTGTCCATCGGTTTGTGTCTGTGTCATACCCTACATAAGTTCTCCAATTCTCGTTTTTTGGTCGATCAGCTAATCCACTAACCCTTGGGTCAGATGGATCAAGCACAATAGTAAAGGATGAAACATTTCGCTGTCGATCTATTGGAATATATTCTCCATCAAAAGCATATACATTGTGTGCATCTTTTCCTATTGCCAGGTGCTTGAGTTGAGATGCCCAATCTGAATGAATCTCAAATTTAACGACACCATCTGTCCTAAAACTTAGCCCTTTTTCCCCTTTGTTAACTATGACATATACCTTTACTCTATAGGGATAAGATTCAGGTGAGTGTGGTTCATTTGCATGCGGTATCGTTTCGGCTTCAGAAGTGTCAATGAAGGGACCCGCGTCATTGTTACAATCATCACACAAGTGGCCAGTTTCGGCTTCAGAAGTGTCAATGAAGGGATGATTGACACCACGCACTATAAACGCATCTGAGAGTAGGTCTCCATTGAAATCGGCAAATGCTGCATCTTGAACATTATAGGTTTTAGGAAAACTAAGGGAGGTTAGATCATATAATATAGGAGTAGTGGTATCGTATATATGTAAAGGATATGGATTGTGCCCTACAAAGAGTTCCATAATCCCATCACCTGTAACATCTGCGAGTTGTACTAATGATGTGTTTTTTTCAATTTGTAAACCTGCTTGAGAATTTACATTCTCAAATCCTCCAGGGGTCTGTGCAAAAACTGTTGAGCTTACCAAAGCCCCTGTTTGGTCTTTTCTAATTGTTCCGGTAACAATCAAATCGAGTAGTCCGTCTCTATTCCAATCAAACCAGAGTGGTGTTCTACCTCTCAACAATGGCATATCGATACCGAATTCAACTGCGCGTTCAATTAGTTTCCCATTTTCATTTACATAGAAGTGATTATCATGCACTGGATTTGTAGGGTTAACCCCACCACCGCCGCCGCACAAAACTATCAGGTCTTGGTCACCGTCATTGTCAAAATCTGCCCATGCCACCCCATGCGTATCCGCAAAATGATAAGCATCCCAAACTTCATCAATAATATCTGTGAAAGTACCATCTTGATTATTACGGTAAAGGCTCGGTTTGTGCTTATGGTTTGTTGCCCATAAATCGAGGTATCCATCTCCATCAAAATCACCCCAAGCATTTCCCCAGCTTTCACCGATGCGTGTGATTCCTGCTTGATGTGAGACATCTTGAAATTGAATGTCGCTCCATGCTGAAGATACTGAACAGAAAACGAATAAAATTACTAAACTCCGCATTTTTTCTCCTTAACTCTTTGCTTGAGATTTAATGTCACCTCAGAATGAGCATTTTACCAGTGGATTTAAAATCATCTGCAATAAAAACATAAAAATAAACCCCGCTCGTGGCGGTCTCTCCAATCCTGTTCCTACCATCCCAATATGCAGCACGAGATTTGTTCTGATACACACCCGGTGACAGTTGTCCCAACGTTAAAGTCCTTAAGTGTTTCCCATCCACAGTATAAATAGAAATGGTAACCTTTGCAGGTTTCGCTAATTGAAAAGGGATCCACGTCTCAGGATTAAATGGATTTGGATAGTTTGGTAACAGTGATGTTACTTTCGGTAGTGTATCCCCTGAATGTAGTAACGTCAATAAGTGTTCTAAAACAACAACACCACTTTTTGAATAGGTATCCTCTATATTTAACTGTTTAGCAAGTTGTATCCATTGTGTAAGGTTTTCTGATGTCAAGTAATAGGATTCAACTGTACTTTTCTTGAACGTAGGGGCAGCAATTCCAGAACCTATTTCTGATGCGACAATGAGCAAGTCTATTATGTTGATTTCTCCATCTCCATTGACATCTGGATAGATGTTCATCTGTGCTATAGCATCAAAGTCGGGATTATCAAAGTTGCTGGCAATCAAGGCGAGGTCTGTTGTATCTATAACATTATCTCGGTTGACATCTGGTTTGTTGTAACGTGGCACCGGTTTCAGATCCGGCGGGGGTTCTGTCTGATTTTCGGAATCATATTCCATTAGATTTTCTATTATGCCAGCAATCGGGGAAAAATCAAAGATATGGTTCTCGCTTAGATCAAGGGTTTCGAGATTTATCAGGTTTTTTAGTGGATACACATCTGTGATCATGTTATCGTGTAGATCTAAATCTACCAGCTTTTTTAAGTTTCTGAGCGGGAATACATCTGTTATTTTATTTCCATCAAGATCCAATACTTCCAAGTTTGTCAAATCTTGAAGGGGGGACAGATCAGATATGTCGTTGTCATCAAGATCTAAGTCGATCAAATTTGTCAGTTTTTTCAGGTGTGATATATCATCAATTTGGTTGTTGTGAAGGTCTAAAATCGTCAATTGTTTCAAGTCTCTAAGAATTGAAATATCTGATACACTGTTTCCATCAAGATCCAATTCTTCCAGATGAAACAAATTCCTGAGAGGCGTGATATCTGATATTTCATTACCATCAAGATCCAATTCAACAAGATATGGGATATCTTCAATAAAAGAGACATCCGAAATCTGATTGTCGTCTATATCTAATTTCCTCAATTCAGTTAGATGTCTTAGCGGGGTACCATCCGATATCATGTTATCGTGGGCATCCAGTATTATCATCCCTGTCATGTAGATCAGAGGTGACACATCGGTTATCTGAGTAGTGTCTATATCCAACGAATACATGTTTATCATAGCTTCTAATGCAGAAATATCTAAAAGTGGATTGTCAGAGGCATCTAAATGTTCCATATTGGTTAGATTCTTGAGTGGCCTCACATCTGTTACCCGGGTACTATCAAAATCCAAATATGTCAGATTCGTCAAATTTCTTAATGGAGACAGATCTTCAACTGATGTGTTTTCAAAATCAAGTAACGTTAAGTTCTTCAGATTACTAAGTGGAGACAAATCTGATAGATTATAATTAAATTCAGCAGTGAGATGTGTCAAGTTTATCAGTCCACTTAAAGGGGACAGATCCGTAATATGGTTGCCTCTAAGAGATAACCATGTGAGCTTTGTTAAGTCTTTGAGAGGGGTTAAATTAGATATCCAGTTGAGACCAAGTTCTAACTCTGTCAAATTGACAGCAAACTCAAGACCGCTTATATTGTTGATACCAGCTCTAAAAGCATCAAACGTTTCTAAACTTGCCATTTCTGCTTGTGTAATTTCTGTTCCAGCTTGTTTATCTAATGCAGTCTCAAGTGCAGCACGAAGACCATGGTCTGGAATGTGGACAGTCTGTGCAGACGCAATCGGAAACGAAATAAAAAAAAGTATACACGCGACAAGTATCAAACGGATGATGTGTATGAATAAAGAGGTATGGTTTGGGAAGGATGCACCCGTTGATTGACAGGATATGAGAAATATCATTAGATTTTATTATACTCCTTATTAAAAGAAAACAGATAAAATGGGAAGACTGCAAGAAATAGAAGAATGAACGAAAAGTTGTCTATCTTCCAAACTTTCAGCCTTCCATTTTACATAGGAACTGGATTTTCAGTTTAGGTTTCTATTCAACGCTATTTTCGGTACCGGGCGTAGCATCTACGACTTGAAATTCACCAGTACCATTCGGCAAGCGTCCATAAGAAACGTCTGTTTCCTGTTCTCCAAAAACAACATGGTCCAACACTGTAATTCCGTCTGTATCTACAAGCAGTGCCATTTCACCACCTTTAGATAGTTTAATGTCGGCATGCAAGCCTGGAGTATCATCTAAATCTTCATCTAACCACACAATTAAATATCCATTTGCTGGAATCTCAATGTTATCAGGGAATTGCCATTTAGTCGGTTCTTCCTCGTCGTCGCTCAGATACATACCGGAAATTGAAATTGGATTATCAGTGCGATTGTATAACTCAAGCCAATCATCATAGTCTCCTTGGGGATCAGCGATGATATTGTCGTTATCTGCCATCAATTCATTTATAACCACGGCAGAACCTTGCAGCATATCCATTTCCTCTTTAGTATTACCGGTATCTCCCATTCCCATGTTGTCTGTGTCATCAGTGCTTCCTGCGCTGTCTTCTGTTTTTGGTTCATTAGAATGCATCACATCTGAAGTATACTCACACGATACGATGACAAAACAACAAAGCAGTATCGTAATTAGTGTCAACTGAATTCTTATCAACTGAATTCTCCTTTACGTTTTAAAGTTATGCGTTATAGTAAACATTAGGACTTTAAGAAGCATCCGTAGATCCTAACTATCAAACTTACGTAATTCAATATCAAAATATGTTACTTTTAATTCATTACAAAAACTTGTCAGAATTGTAAAAAAAATTATGTCTGAAGTAATTATTCAGTTAATCCGAATGTCCTAACATATTTATTTTCAGTATCACATTGTTGTCCAGCTTAAATTTGGTTGCTATCAGCTCTCCTGGTACTTGCACACACATAAGACTCGGATCTTTAATCGCTCTAAGTCTATTACCGATACTCAATCTTGGCACATCTTCACACACCATGATTCCAGGCGTTGCACACAGTGAAGAATACATCTTAAAGAATTTAACCTGTTGACTGTGGGAATGTTCAGCGTCATCAATCAGAAGATGATACGGTCCGTGTTCAGCAGCAGCTCGTAATCCGTTTTCTGTGTAAGCATCAACGTTCAGAAAAACACCTTTTTCACCTAAATCTTCCTGAATTGGATTTACATCAAGTCCCACAATTTTTTCTACAAACGGCATCTTAGCAAAAGCGTGTCCACTCCCTTCACCAAACATAGTAACACCTAATTCCAGAACGCGTATAGGTTGCATCCCGTTTTGAAAAAGAAGTGAGGCTATCACCCAATCATATAGGTTAGTGTAATTGTGTCGAATTCCTGTTTTGTCTGAATTAGATTCAGAAAAATAGACGGAGGGGGGTTTTTCTGAAAAACAATCTACCAAAGACTTTTCTACAGACATATTGTATCATGTCTCCTTCTCATATTAATGCTCGGATCAAAGCTCAAGTTTTTTAATCATTTCGTAAGTCGTCTTGAAATAATACCATATTCCCAGATTAATGTCAAAACATAGTCTCATACCGCTGAGTCTACATGTTTCTATTATAATAACCTTTGATACACATTCATAATTTTTTCATAGTGAATGTCAGCATTAAACTCGGTTTCCACTTTTTTTCGGGCTGCTTTTCCCATCTCAATCGCTTCTGTCTGATGTTCGGACATCCATAGTAAACGGTCACGTAATTGTTCAGGTTCTTTAGGCGGTACAAGAAACCCATTAACCTCATTATCAATTAATTCTGGAATTCCCCCAATCGTCGTGCCAATGACAGGTTTACCATAGGCAAAGGATTCCAAAATAGACATAGGACAGTTTTCATACCATTCTGATGGTAGAACTGTGCATAGACTATTCAGAATTAAATCACGGAGTTCATCTCCACGTTTAAAACCTATGAGATGGATATGTTTGCACTCATTTTCGTCCAGCATCTTCTGAACTTCAGGCGTAGCTTCACCTTCACCTGCGATATAGAGAGGAATATGTTTGAGTGGCATTGCAGCCTCTATCAAAGACAGTATCCCCTTGCTTCTATCTATCCTTCCGAAGTAAAGCACGTAATCTCCTCCAGCGTAATTCGCTGGAAAATCTGACACATCTGTAAAGTTATGAACTGTAGAGATCTTATCTTCTGGTACTCCCATCTGTATCATCTTTTTTCGGTGAAAATTTGACACAGAAATAAAGTGATCAAATTTATCAACTGAGCCGAGAAGCCGTGATACATAGGATTCTGTAACACTCAACGCAGTCCGGGACAATTTACCTCTATTGCACCGCTTCGGTAGTGCGCGTATAAAGTGTTTACCTGCACACGCTTCGCAAATCTGTTCGCTTGTTAAATGTGTTGCTACTGGACACGTTAATTTATAATCGTGAAGTGTCTGAATAAGCGGGATTCCTGCTTTTTTAACGCTACTGAGTATTGAAGCAGTTAACTTGCCATGGTAGATATGAAAGTGTGCAAGATCCACAGTTGTGTTTTCTAACAAACGTTGAATTGATTTAACCGCATCTCGAGAATAAACAAAACGTAGAAGATCAAGCGGTCCAGGATTTTCAAAATCCGCACCCCGTGGAAAATACTGCTCCCATTCTGTAGGTTCATTCTTTGGGCTCGCAGCAGTAAATGGAATAACGTTGTGCCCATGTTTTCGCAGCAGTTCTCCCAAAGTAAAAAAATATCTGTCAGAACCCCCCCGAACATAATGATTCTGAGAGATTTTCAGAACTGTCAACATAATTCATCACTCCCGAAAACCAGCGTCTTCAAGACGGAATTGAGAAATCGGCTGATATGTGACTGTACCGAGGACTTTCGCTATAATATCTGTATCCTTAACATCAAGAATGACCTTGTCAATTTCGTCTTGAATGACCGTACCCCACCAGTTGTTAGAGATGTTATAGTCAAATTTTACATTGAGTCTGAATCCGTAATTATTCCGCTCAAAATTATTGTATTCAATAATGGACTGTACATTTTCGCACCAAATACCGACATCATTGTTCGTAAAGTTATTATACTCAATACGTGGACGGTTCTGTCTGCCGAGGGTATAGATACCAACTTCATTATCGTGAATGTCATTATACTGGATTTTAGAGTTACTACCGTCTAACGTAATTGCTGTATTATTATTACGGAACACACAATCAATTACGGTTGGCGAAGCCGTATCTATGTCAAGCGCACTATCAGCATATTCAATCACTGCCCCTCTCACAAAACTATCTATATCGTGTGTGTGATCATAAAGAATACCTATCCAATCTCCAGAATCGGGGTTAGATTTGTCGGACGTAAGTGTTACCCACTCATCTAACACAACCTCGGATATAGGTGTACCGATTTTCAGTGTACCCCTAACTTTGATCTGAGCATCTCGCGCAAATTCTACGGTAGTTCCAGGTAGTATCTCAAGTATCACATCAGGTGGGATCTCTAAAACACCCTCAACCTTATACACCTTGTCTGCAGACCAAGTTGTATCTTCAGAAAGAACAGAGTCTACAATATCAACGATAGAATCCTTATCTGTTCCGTTCACAGCATTGGGTGAATCTTCACAACCGCAAAGCGCATAGCAGAAACAGAGCAAAAGTGTAAATGTAACTATTTTTTTAATTTGTAATTTCATATAGAAAGTTTGTTGTAATTAGAAAGGTTAATCTTCATTAAGGATTCTATAGTCTCGGATCAACTGTTTCGCTTTCAAGTGCTAAAACACCAAACACACATTCATGGACTTTGGATGAGGGTTCATAGTTAACAAAACGTTCTAATGCTTCAACACCCAATGCGAACTCCCGTATAGCCAATGAGCGTTTTTTAGATAGACCTCTGGATTTGAGTCGTTCTAAATTATGGCGTAAAGTGTATTCAGGTCCATAGATGATACGCAGGTATTCACGTCCTCTACATTTGACAGCGGGTTGCACTATCCCTCGCTTACCTTTAGCAACGAAATCGTAAGGTTTTATGACAATGCCTTCACCCCCACTTTCAGTGAGCTTTTCCCACTGTTGTGTAGCATCCGTTTCGCTTACAGGGTCAGACAGGTCAACTGTGCCATAAGATGTTGCAAACAGTAGCTCATTCTCAGCACTTTGACACAGTTTCTTAAGTATCTCCATGTGCCATTGATGGTCTTTATCAAAATAGACTTTACCTTCAGTCGCTAACAGATGAAAAGGCGCGAGTTTCAGATCCGTGATATTTTTTACTTGCCAACAGTAACGTCTATAAGCCTCTACATATCCTTTGACAGATGCTGCGCGTTCCTGAAACACATCCAGCATTTTCTTCACACTTACACCGCGTTGTTCAGTGGATATCAACGATGTAATTGCAGCGTCAACAGCAACCTGAGCAGATGCTGCAACCGGTGCATATTGCTGTCGTAATAATTCCTGTGCTTTAACTGACCACGGCATTAACTCACAATCAAGACATAACCAATCTGTATTCAAGGATTCCCATAATCCCGCTATATCAGCTGCATCCTTCACGCGTGTCAGCAATTCTGTTTCCACAGAGGTATCGTCAAAAAATGGTCTACCGGTGCGTGTGTAGCAAGTTCCAATTGTCTCTACGGAAATACCGAATCGTTTCTTAGCAGATTCTGTATCCCGACAGACGACAACGATTGCACGTGAACCCATGTGTTTCTCTTGCCAAATTACTTTTGATACACCTTGATTACGATAGTAAGTAAACGCTTCAGACGGATGTTCAAGCAGATCAGCTGCTTTTGTCGTTTCACAGGGTGACATCGTCGGTGGCAGATAGATTAACCATTTCGGATCGACAGCAAAACGACTCATCACCTCAAGTGCGTTGACAGTATTCTCTTCACGTATGGTTACATTGTGGTTAAGCCGTGTACTGATAATACGTTTTCCAATGACATCATTTATGTTTAGAATACCATCATCAATATATTTTTGCGTGGCAGACGTTCTGTCTGATTCATCAATTAGCGGTTTAGCAGGTTCATAATAGGTGCTGTGCGCGGGTACAGATTCAAGTTCTCTTTCAGGATATCGCAATGCTGTCAAATGCCCTCCAAAAACGCAGCCTGTATCAACGTTGATGGTTCGATTTATCCATTGCGGTTCTGGAACCGGTGTATGTCCATATACAACAGTTGCCGTGCCTCTATATTCTTCTGCCCAATTGAGTCGTTCAGGTAGACCGAATTCATCTGTTTCTCCAGTCGTTTCACCGTAGAGTGCAAACTCTCTAACACGTCCGGATGCTCTTCCTTGCATTTCTTGCTTCATACCAGCATGTGCAACGACCAACTTTGCATCATCAAGAACATAATGACTGATTAACCCCTCAATAAAATCTGCAACCTGTGATTTAAATTCTTCCGATTCATTTTCTAATTGTGACATCGATTCTGCTAATCCGTGGGTCCTATTAACATTCTTACCCCGCAATGCTCTGGCAAGTTTTACATCATGATTTCCCGGAACACAGATTGCATCACCGTTCTTGTACATATTCATAACCAGCCGCAGCACTTCAACGACCTTTGGTCCGCGGTCTACATAATCGCCAACAAAAACGACTTTCCTACCCTCTGGGTGGGATATAAACGTCTTCCCATCAGTCTCTATTTTAATATCATATCCTATTTTTTGCAGTAATTCAAGAAGTTCATCATAACAACCGTGTATATCCCCAATAATGTCATAAGGACCGTGTTCATCTGTTCGGTCAGTCCATAGTTTTTGCCGTTCTATCTTTACAGATTCCACTTGTTCTGGTGAGGAAAGGACATAGACGAAGTTTCTGAAACCTTCGCGTTTTAGACCACGCAACGACCTTCTGAGTTGACTGATCTGTCTGCGAATAACATCGGGTCTAATATCTCTGTCGGGTCTTCCTTCGTTTCGCTCTTGACAAATCTTGGATGGTAGATTAAAAACAATGGCAACTGTCAAGTAATGATATTTTCGTGCTAATGCTTGTAAAGTTTTGCGTGCATCTGCTTGCACATTTGTCGCATCAATAACAGTTAATTTTCCTGCTGTCAATCGTTTAGCAGCGATGAAATGTAGGACATCAAACGCGTCTTTTGTTGCTGCTTGGTCGGTCTCATTATCAGAGACAATACCTCTACAGAAATCTGAAGATAGAATTTCTGTCGGTTTAAAATGCTGTTGTGCAAACGTCGACTTTCCAGAACCTGAGGGACCGATGAGAATTACAAGTGATGGATCAGGGATATTGATATGCATAGAGGTATCGTCCGCACCAATTGAATATATAAAAGCGAGTTGCTTTTCTGATATTCAAACTTATCTGATTATTGTATCAGAATCTGTCAGAAAAAGCAACTCCGATTAAGGACGAGTGTGTAAAGTTTTTATAAATCCAAAATTGACTTGCTAATTTTAAAATAATAATTGATAATAGTTACGACAATTTATCCAGTTGGCCAGACGCTACCTTTTGCATACATAGTGCAACCAAACGTGGAATTGTCCAGATTTTCCATTTTATCAGAAACCGTAAAGAGTAGATAGTTTTTTTTACAAAAATGTCCCTAAAGAAAGGAAGTTTACATGTATAGATTGATTTCAACATTTTGTTTGAGTCTGTTAGTATTAACATCAATTGGATGTGATAATATCAAGAGCGTATTGACCCCAAAACCCGAACCTACGATTAAAATTGGATTTGTCGTTGCGGGTGAGAGAGTGTCCTATCCGAACGGTGCTGAATTGGCTGTCACAGAGATAAATCAGCAAGGTGGACTTTTCGGTATGCAGGTTGAATTGATCGGTCACATCAATTCAGAAGCGATTCAGGCCGTATCTGTCCAGCTTGCTGAGGAATTGATCGTTGAGGATGGCGTTGTGGCACTGATCGGACCGAACCGTTCATCACACGCCGCTGTGGTCGGTCCAGTTGCCCAAGAACACGGCATACCGATGGTCACAACAACTGCAACGAATCCGAATGTAACCCAAGCAGGTGACTTCGTTTTTATGGCATCCTTTACGGATAGTTTCCAGGGTGCTGTGATGGCAAATTTCGCTAAAAGCGACCTCGGCATTACGACTGCTGCCATCCTTACGCGAAAGGGTGACCTTTACACTGAAGGCATATCCGAATTCTTCGCGACTAATTTGGACAGTTTTGGAGGGGATGTGGTGGCGCATGAATTTTTTGATGCAGGAA
This sequence comes from Candidatus Poribacteria bacterium, assembly GCA_022824835.1. Taxonomy (GTDB): domain Bacteria; phylum Poribacteria; class WGA-4E; order WGA-4E; family WGA-3G; genus MSPOR6. The sequence continues at coordinate 22,815 of JAJDZB010000021.1, forward strand.
CCGAGGATTTCAACGAGCAGCTATCAAAAATCGCTGAAATGAAACCTGATGCACTCTTCACAGCCGGATTTGTCCAAGACATTGCCTATATCACAGAACAGGCACGCGCTATTCCCATGACAAATGCCGACGGCGAACCCACCGTCTTTCTCGGCGCAGACTCTTGGGATAGTACATTACTGTTCATGGATGAAAATGCTAAAATTGAAGGGAGTTACTTTAGCGGGCACTTTTCACCTGATACAGATGAACCGAACGCACGCGCTTTTGTAGATACTTACGAAACTACATATCAAGCAACACCTACGGGTGGCGTTGCGGTAAGTTATGATGCCGTGAAATTGCTTATTGAGGCGATACAACGCGCAGGAAGTTTGGAACCTGAAGCAATACGGGACCAACTCGCTGCAACTAAAGATTATGTCGGTGCAACAAGTATTTCTATGTTTAACGAAAACCGACAACCCACAAAAAGTGCAGTGATCTTTACTATCAAAGACGGTGAAAAACAGTTCTATCAACAGATAGACCCTTAATCCTGGTAGGGACGGAGCAAAACATGAACAAACCACCAGAAACGTTCATCAACGTTGACGAAGAACGCCTTCTCAACTTCAGCACCATCTGTTTTGAAAAAGCAGGTATCACACACGAACACGCTGCCCTCATCAGCAGATTACTTGTGAATTCTGATTTACGCGGTGTTCGGAGCCACGGCACACGAACACTCAGCGGCTACTGCGGTGGATTCGAAAACGGCAGCCTTAATCCCAAGCCAAACATCCAAGTTATGCATGAAACACCGACTGCTGTCGTGCTAAATGGAGACGGAACACTCGGATACCTGCCGATGGTACGTGCCACAGAACATGCAATCGCTAAAGCGAAAGAGGTCGGTATCGGTATGGGACTCGTCCGTTATATCGGACACTACGGTTCCGCAGGGCACTACGCACGGCTCTGTAACGAAGCGGGTTGTATCGGTTTTTCCGTACAAGGTTACCAGAATCATGGCAATGCCAGTGGTCAGGACCCCAAACCGCAACTTGGCTACTACGGCAATCCTCCTATCTGTTTCGCGATACCGGCAGCCGATGAACCACCAGTCGTGCTTGATGCGGCAACATGCATAATGGCGGACTATCAACGCGGTCCTGAATATGATGAACTGCTCTCGTTTATCCCCGCAGCATTCTTCAAAAGTATCGGATATACCGCAGTCGCCTGCTTACTCGGCGGTGCTTTAACCGGTTTTACTGAACCAGCACCGGAAGAGACAGCAAACTGGAGTGGGGCAAAACGACACGGCGGCATGGTACTCGCTATACATATTGAATCCATCGTGCCACCCGAACTTTTCCACGCTGAAGTTGACCGAATGGCCCGTGACATCCGAGAAACATACCAACCGATGCCAGGTACAGATAAAGCGCTGCTACCCGGTGCAATTGAAGAGGAGCGAACCGCACTACATCGTCGTGAAGGTATACGATACGGCGAAATGGAGCAAGCATCCGCACGCGCAGTAAGTGAACGTCTCAACGTGCCGCTGCCGTGGGATGAATAGCCTCACAGAGCATTTACGGCAGTATTCAATCGTCAGAATGAAATGACTTGACACAAACGCTAAAACTTCTTAGAATCATTAAAAAATGGTTATGGAGATATTAATGAAACTTGCAATATGTAATGAAATGTTTGAAGATTGGAAGATAGAAGATGTGTTTAGTTATGCTGTAGAACTCGGTTATGATGCGGTTGAAATCGCGCCGTTCACTTTGGCAGAATCGGTTTTAGATATCAGTGAATCAGAGCGGACACGGATCCGAAATGCTGCTGCGGATGCCAAGATTGAAATCGCTGGACTCCACTGGTTACTTGTCTCACCACCGGGACTCTATATCAACCATCCAGATGCAGAAATCCGTGATGAAACACGCGACTACTTGTTGGCATTAATTGATCTGTGTGGTGACTTGGATGGTAAAATACTGGTATTCGGTTCCCCGCAGCAGCGGAACGTTATGGACTCGCTCTCCTTTGAAGAGGCCTGGAATTATGCAGAAGAGACCTTCACTGCAGGTGCGGAACTTGCCGGTGAAAGAGGTGTAACGCTTTGTATGGAACCGTTGTCCAGCGATCAGACGAACTTCATTACACATCCAGATAATGCGGTAGAAATGGTGAATGCTGTAAACCATCCCAACTTCCAAATGATATTGGATGTCTGTAGTACGGCAAAAGAAGGTTTAGATATGCCGACTCAGATTCGCAACTGTGCTAAACACGTTGCACATTTCCACTCCAATGACGATAACGGTTACCTCCCCGGTTCTGGTAACGTTGATTACCCGCCAATCATTGAAGCGTTACAAGAGATTGATTATCAAGGCTATCTCTCGACGGAAGTATTCGATTTCAAACCTGATCCCAAGACGATCGCCAAACAGAGTATTGATTATTTGAATTCCTTATTATGAAATCTGAATTGCAAACGTGCTATAACGCATATAATAAACTCAGATCAGAAATGGGTCGTTGGCTCAAACAGAGTATGATGCTTGATCCACCCGGACCAAACCGAGGTGGGGAAGATGAGGCAAATTATGCTCTTGCCTGGTTTCCACACTTTCTCATCACAGGTGATCCAAATGTCCTAAAACATTTTGACGCGCTCAAAGTGGCACTTATGGATTGGGTGGAACGGGATTGTCTACATGGCTATGAAGCGAAAGCGGAAGCACACCACGGAACGGAACCGTTTCTACTTTTCTTGCCACGTTACATCGGATTAATGCCTGACGATACCGAAGCGGTTTCTCTGTTAACTGATGCCGCGGAACATATTGGGAATTGGGTAGAGGACATTCCTGCCTGGTATGACTACGCTCGAGATACTTTTATTGGGTATAATATAGGCACGAAATATGTTGAGAACGATGAAAACAGTACTTATGAGCTTGCTGAGCATTTCCGGTTTATTCATATTGCCCTTGCTGCGTATCGGGTTACGGGTGAACAAAGATACGTTGAATGGGGGTTACGATACGGACGAAAACGTGCTGAACGGCTTTTAGCTGCACCAGAGCCAATGCCGCTGCTGTGGGATTTGAACGGAGATGGACTTAGCGAAACAGATGTTGATGCCAAAAACCTCCATCGTCTGGTTGCAAGTTCACATCATATACGAGGTGATCCGCTATCAGGTATTGAGAACCTACTCGCTTCTGGTGCTATCTATGCCTTGGGTGATCTATATCATCTATCAGGAGAAAACATCTATCAATCTGCCGCAAAACGTATCGTTGAACCTCTCATTACATCGTTGAACGATCCGTACAACGATCCTGCTGCTGCAGCAATCAGTTATTATCGTTGGACTTTTAACGATACAGGTTATGACGATGCAATAATTGATAATTTGCAGGAACTCCCTTCTACTTCACCCGATTTGTTGGCACTTGTTTTTCCTCAAGAAACTCGCCGCAGGGAGCCTGGGGTGGGGAAAAGGGCAGATATGGCATATTGGGGTGAATGGTCAGATGATGGTTCGGTGAAGCCGATACGAGAACCTTCAACGGCAACATTAACCTTGGCATATCAGGTGACAGGGGACATCAGGTATGCTGTCAGAGCATTACACAACGCATTCATTCGCTTGAACATGGCGAGGCGTGTCTTACGCGGTGGTAGGGAACATGCGGATATGGGTGGGGCGGTATGTTCTGTCGCTGCAGGTCACGGACGGAATTGGGGTCAAGGGGCAGTAACTGCTTGTTACGGACCGCTTCTTCTTGGCACTCGTGAAATCTTGGGTAAAGTCACGCCGTTTATAGCGTTCAGAAATGAAAACGGGAAAGGTTCAATACCTTCTACGTTGTTCTCTTTGGTGAGACCTCTTATTGCCACAGATGTTACCGCTGAGGTGACCTTCTATAATAGCGGAGATTTACCCATCAAATTTGCTTGGAAGTTACATAGCGATGTTGATGTATTTGAGAAAAAGAGTAAAGAGCCAGTATGGTATGAGGAAACACTCGCGCCGCAAGAAATCCGAAAGCGGATACTGTAAGACATCGTTAAGGTAAAACTGATTATTCATCAAAATTCTGAGCGACAAGAACCAGATCCAGTATATTAACCTCTCCATCTCTGTTGACATCTGCCAGCGTATTTTCTTCACCGAAGTGAGTACCGACGGATACAAGATCTAAAATATTGATGTTCCCATCCCTATTAACATCATAGAGTAGGTTTGAACTTATTAATTCATAAACAATATCTTGACTATTTTCAAATTTAACAGGTCCGAAATCCGGTGCGAGCCATTGGTATGAGGTAGCCGGGGTTATGCCGCCAGCTGAGATGCTCCGTGTGCGTAGTCTAATTTTCAGGCAGTCTTTGAATGTGCCTACTGGTGTCACTACATCTTCTACATCAATGACTTCATTAGTGCTAATAAATGTGAAAGGACCGACGATATTGAGTTCTGATTCAGCGGTAATTTGCCATGTGTCTCCGAGTGTTAATGACGTTGGATAAAACAGTTGTGGAGGATATAGCAGTGCGGTTGCTACCCCAAAGATGTCATCAATTTCTACAACATATTTATATACATAAATTCCTTCTTCGTTGATATCAACAAATATTTCTTGTGCCATTGCTACATCAGTTCCCAAGGTTTCTGTCACAGTTTTAATGTTCAGAAGTTCAATATCGTTGATGGTTTCATCTGATGTTTCAATAGTGTATGTGATTCGTTCAGCTTTGTCCTGACTGTCCAGTACCCATGTGTTGCCAATCTCTGTTGGGAAATAGTTTTGTGCTATCGTCGTGCTATTGAAGTTAAAGATAAGCATGACAGCAAAAAGAAGCGCGAATGTGACGTTCTTTATCATCAATCTTCGGGCAGGAGACCCCATGCTTTAGCTTGGGGAGGAATGCCCGCTCCTATAATTGAAGTTTAGTTTTCTCAAAACTGTAAAGTCTTTCTGTTTTGCACCTGTTGTTAGTCGTTTTCCATCAAGGCTGTAGACTGAAAACAATCCTTTTGAGTTTATACCTGCCAGTCGTGTTAACCCGTATTTGGCATGTTTAACAAGTGTATTCTTCACCAACCCATTTTTTAGAAGTGTCCCACCGTATCTGCTACGCATGCCACCTTTCTTTGGGACTTCACGATGTAGATTGCGCCTGGCAATCGGTATCGGTGAAATGCAGAAAATATCTGTATTATCAGGTATAGGTTCACCGCCTACATTGTGATATGCTAAACACCATGAGTCAACACAATGAGCATCAAAAGTTTCTGCTAACTTGTTAGATGATTTTTTCAAGATAAGTCTATCGCGTATCTCTTTCGTTTCATAACCTGGCAGTGTTAGCAGTTCCCATCGCTTTTTGACTTCAAAATAAAACCATTCTTTACCTACTTGCAACGG
>JAJDZB010000056.1:0-47566 GCA_022824835.1 Candidatus Poribacteria bacterium
TTGCGAATATCGCGCTCTCGATCTTTGTTTTTGCTACCGGAACCGCGGGAGACAGCACCCGTATCCAAGACAATCGCTGCGTGTCCGTTATCTTTTAGGGAGGTGAGCATGTGCTGCGCCCATGCCCAATCTGCTGAGGAACTTGGCGGGATTCCGTAAGTAAATCGATTCCAATTATCATTATCGTAAAACTCATCGTCATATTCTTTCTGATTCCACATCGGATTTGCCATCACATAGTCAAAACGTTGTAACTTAGCACTGTTCTCAAGAAATCTCGGATTACGGAAGGTGTCTCCGATCTGAATATCCGCACCGATGAAATCGTGTAGAAAGGCGTTCATCTTTGCCATTGCGTAGGTTGTCGGTGTGAGTTCTTGTCCAAAGATTTGCGGTGCTTGGCTCTTCTGATCAGGGTGTGTCTGTTCAAATAGCAATCTACCTTTGATAAGCAACCCGCCTGAGCCGCACGCGGGGTCGTAAATTGTGGAATAAGGTTCCGGGTTAAGGAGTTTTGCCATCAACCATCCGACCTCTTTCGGTGTATAGAACTCACCCGCGCTTTGTCCTTGCCCTTCTGCGAACTTGCGTAACAGGTATTCGTAAGCGCGACCAAGGATGTCCGGTTCTGTGTCCTGAAGTCCAAGCCGATACCGACTTAACACTTCAATGAGTGCTTCCAATCTATCCTCGTCAAGAGTGCGTTGTCCGCTCTGCGTCTCGTTGAAGTCTTGGACGTTTAGCACACCTTCCAACCGTGGGTTCAGCTTTGCGACTGCACGCATCGCCTCGGTGACAAACTCACCCAGATTTCCATCGGCAGAATGATTGCGAAGTGTATCCCAACTATACTGCTGTGGGATATAAAACCGAACGATCGGGTTACGGCTGCTTTCCAGTGCGTCTTTGTGGTCTGCCGAAATAATTTCCCGTGCCGTTTCTTCATCGCCAAATTCTAATATCTGTTTTGCAAACTCATCATCAAACACATCGGAGAGTCGTTTGTAGAAGATTAGCGGTAAGATGAAATCCTTGAATTTTGGAGCATCACTCGCGCCGCGGATTGTGTTTGCTGCGTCTAATAACCATGTTTCAAGTGTGGATATATCCAACTGTTCTGTGTCCTCTGTTGAAAAAGGGAGTGTGACTTGTTGTGGGGAGTCTGTTGGGGTGTTCTTTTTTGGCAATTTCGGGTTGCTCCTTCGGATTTTGTAATAACTTCTCTATAGATTAAATTATAACGTGAGTTTGATCAATCAGATTTTCCCAGGCCGGTAGGTTCGGTTTCCTAACCGAACCGGATCCTTCGCGAAAAACTTTATGAACGCAAGTGGCACAAAACCGGTTCGGTTAGGAAACCGAACCTACCGGGTCTATGCAAGTGATATTTTGGGCAAAATGAAGTCCATATACCTATTATCAAACTCACGTTACATTATAGTATTTTATCAATCAAAAAGCAATCTTTTCGTGTAGACGCGTGTGTAAAGCTTTTGCCACTCTATTTGTCTGAATCGCGGATTACGCGCCAGTTAACATAGCTGGCACGGAAGGGGTTCTGGTTCATTATATGACTTTGATCGGCTACAAAGATGCACAATCTAACAGAATGATGCTCAAAGATGCACAATCTAACAGAAGAATTCCAAGAAATATAATGGTTGTGGAGCAGCTCAATCTTTGTTAGGTTCTGTTATAGTTCCGTAGAGTGCCTTTCTCACCAAGACTAAATCTGCTATATCAACGATACCATCCCCATTTATGTCAGCACTATTCCCTTTACCTGTTTGTCCAAGTCGGGACGATACGAATTCTAAATCGGCAGCATCTACCTGCCAGTCACGGTTTGCATCTTCAAGGATAAGTTCTGGTTTAATGACCCAGGCATGAGTTTCTACAGGACGTGTTTGCTTTCCATCTTTGTGAGTGAGTAGTACGTTAGTTATCGTTAGCGTTACGTTTTCAGGTTCTTTAATCTCGAAGGTAAGTGTTGCAATTGTTCCATCGTCAATTACGCTGTTCTTAGGAGCATTACCTGTGACGAGAATCGTGTTTTTTCCTGCTACTTGTGTTGTGGTATTCAAGCTACTACTTTCGGTAGGGGGTATATGGCGGAGTACCTCTGAATCATACTTACATGTGAATTTATAGTCAACAACATCTTCCGCATCAACCATTTTGACATTAAATGTGAGTTTTCTACCGATTGGAGGAGATTCTACGGATAGTGGTGTGATTGCAAGACGTGTAGTCGGGGTTGTCTGTATATGCCATTTTAGCGCAGTACCGTCTGTACTTCCACTCAATAACGTTGTGCCATCCTCAGAATATGCAAGTGAGACAACTGAACTCAGGTGTCCTTTTAGTGTGTCTGCATGTCTTCTGCTTTTGACATCCCAAACGTAGATATTAGCGTCACGAACTGAACTGACAAGTTGCAAACCATCTGGTGAGAAAAGCAGTGTAGATGTTTCAGACCAACGATGCATATCCAGCGAAAACGATGTTAACGTTGCTTTGTGTTTTCCTGTTTCCACATCCCATAAATGAATTTCACCACTTACATCAATACTTGCCAGAGTCTCTCCATCTGGTGAAAATGCCACAGCATTTACAGGTAGTCGCTCTCCTCTTTCAACATTCATCATATTAGCGATTGTCTTTAAGTTATTACCCGTTTTCGCGTCCCAGATACGGATGACGTATTCATTTTCATTCAATACTTCTGCTGATGCGATCATTGCACCATCTGGAGAAAATGTGATTGATGTAATTCTCTCAGCATACCCTTGAAGGGTTAATTCCTGTTCACCTGTCAACACATTCCACAAACGGATTGTATGTCCCCATCTCGTCACAACTGCCAGTACGCGTCCATCAGGAGAAAAGGCATGAGTAATAAAATCACCATATTCTTCTTTGAAAGTACCTCGTTGTTCGGATGTATTTGTATCCCATAACGAAACAGATTCTGAAATCTTCCCAACAAGCGTTGCACTGTGTGGTGAAAAGGCAACTGCAGGAACTCTGATTCGATCATCTATACCGAGAAACGGTACCGTGAACTGTGGTGAGATTATTTTCCATAAATCGGTAGGTTTGACTTGAAGTTTAGAAACACCCGTTTGTTTATCAACTACGGACACATGTAAAGGTGGAATTGCATGTCCAAAACCTGTAAGTGTTGTTATCACATCTCCAGTTTCTACATCCCACAGTTCAAATTTGTCATTTTTGGTCTGTCTGACGCATGTATTATTTTTCGGTGAAATCGGCAAAAGCGTGTACTTCCCATATTCTTCTACACCAAACGGGTTGACAGTTACATCTGTTTTTGGATTCCAATGCTGCAGTGTACCATCAGATTTACAACAGATAACAGTTTTTCCATCATTTGAAAACTGGACGGTCGTAAACGGGCGCGTTAATCCGCGTCTCTCTTGTTCAAGCGTTGCCTGCAGTTCTCCAGTCTGTGTATCCCATACTTTTATTTTTTGGTTGGCAAATCTATTATGGTCAACTGCTGTGCTGGCAAGACTCTTTCCATCTGGGGAAAACGCGACCCTCGGTCCTCGTGGACTGTATCCGCCACTTGTCTTATAACCACCTATATCCTCATCAAAGTTAAATTTGCGTTGTCCAGTTTTTGCATCCCAGAGTTTGATACTATCATCAATACTTGCACTTGCAAGTGATGTTCCATCAGGTGAAAATACCAAATCAGCGACGGTGCTATTACCTTGTGAGATTGTAAAAATTGGCTGCCAGGTCCGCACATTCCACATTTGAATTCTCTTACCGCTTCCAGTTGCAAGTGAATTTCCATTAGGAGAAAACGCGATTGCTGTGACATATCCATCCGTTTTAAGCGTTCTAATCGGTTGAAATGTAGTTGTATCCCATAAACGGATTGTTGCATCATCGCTACCACTTGCAAGTAGATCCCCATCAGGAGAGAAGGCTAAAACAGTCGTTGCTTTTGTATGTCCTTTAAGTAATGCAAGCACTTCACCACTGTTTACCTCCTGCAACCATATTCCGATTGTAGTTGAAATGGCAAGTAGCGAATTATCTGGGGAATACTTGATGTCATTAATTCGACCTTTCCCATAGCGTGCAATTGTTCCTTTCGGTAATTCTAATTGTGTATCGTCTCCAGGTTTTCTCTGTGTTAGATTAGGATTAAGCACTTTTCCGTGTATAGTTTTGGGACGTGCTATGATGTCATCCTGCAATTTGAGGCGAACATCTTTCAGAGTTATTATTGAGGTTTTTGCATCTATCACTTCATAGGTAATGCTTGCCAACCTTCCACTCTTCCCCCTTTCCACTCTTCCTACCTTCCCTTCTTCCATCCTTCCATCCCTATCTTCCTTCCCTCTCCCACTCTTCCCCTCTTCCATCCTTCCATCCCTATCTTCCCCTCTTCCTACCTTCCCTTCTTCCATCCTTCCATCCCTATCTTCTTCCACTCTTCCAACTTTCCCTGCTTCCATCCTTCCATCCCTATCTTTTGATACAAGATTTAGATAATGTGGATATGATACATTGTGGAAATCAACTACTTTCATGCGTCTGCTTTCCTTTGTTTCATAAGAAGCATTTTCTGATACAAAATCACCCTTATTGCTGGATACATAACGCAGAGCCGTAGGATCATACTCCATTGTAACATCATAACCTTTAATTCTATCTGCGTCAGCAATTGTAACTTCAAGAGTCAATTGTTCACCTATAGCAGGGGATATGATTGAAGAGGGTGAAATAGATACAGTAGCATCTGACTCAACGATATGTGTTGCATCCCATAAATGTATTGTTCCATCCTCACTTCTACTAAAAAGCGTATCATCGGTAGGAGAAAACTGTAACCATGTAATCCCACCAGATGATGCCCCTATCTTACGAGGATGTCCAGAAAGTGTTTGCATGTGATGTCCTGTTGCTGTGTCCCATAACCGAACGGTATAATCCTGACTCCCACTTGCGAGTGTTTTGCCATCGTTAGAAAATGCTAAGGAACTAATGCCTTTTAAAGCTTGTTCTGTATGATGTCCCATAGACGAAATGTGTGTACCTGTATTGATGTTCCACAAATTAACTCTCCCTTTGTTCTCTCCTCCAGCAATCATTCTTCCATCTTTCGAAATAGTTAATACTGACGGATTGATGCCTGGTTTAGGATAAGTTGCTATGCGTTTTCCTGCATCGGTATCCCACATTTCAAATTCCTCATTTGTTGCAATTACCAACATACTTCCATCTGAGGAGAATGTAAATGCCCGGACTTGATTAGCATTTTTCTCAAGTTTCAGTTTACGTTTTCTGGTTATCGTATCCCATAATTCTATCTTACCATCTTTTATACGGATTGCAAGCGTCATTCCATCTGGAGAGTATGTCTTCTTGTTTTCATAAGGGACGATATGTGAAGACATCTCATCCATGCCAAAAGTTTTCTTGTCCATCAATTTTCCTGTCTTCGTCTCCCAAATCATACTTTCAGCCTTACTATTGCCGAATATGACTGATGCATCTTGTGAAAAAGAGAGTGAGAACAAGCCGTCTGTAAATCCAGTAAGGAGAGACTTCCGTTTACCTGTCAATGTATCCCAAATTATTACATCTTCATTACTATCGGTCGCCAACATACTTCCATCTGTTGAAAGCGTTGCATGATGACTATGGTGTGCTTGTCTGATAGTAGATTTATGTTCTCCGGATTGTAAATCCCAGAACCGAATAGTTCCATCAAAACTGGCACTTGCAATGGTTAAGCTGTCTGGAGAAATTGCTAACGAATCAATTGCCCAATTATGTCCGGTGAGTGTTGTTTTTTCTTTTCCCGTCCTTAAGTCCCAGATACGAATTGTTTTGTCTCCGCTACCACTAATAAGCGTTTTACCATCAGGCGTAAATACCAATGCGTGAACCGGATATGTATGTCCACTAAGCGTATTAACGTATTTTCCGGTTATCGGATCCCATAGTCTAATTGTGAATTTAGGACCCCCTGCGATCAATCTACCATCAGGTGAAAATGCGATGGACTTATCTACTGTAGCATTCATAGTGAGCGTATGTATATTTTTTCCAGTTTCTATATCCCATAATCTAAGTTTATCATCTACATCCGAACTTGCGAGTGTTTTGCCATCAGGAGAAAAGAGAATCCTGCTATACGATCTCGCTTGGATCTTGCGAATCTGTTGTTGAGTTTCTATATCCCACAATGTAATATACGTTCCACTGCTACCAGCAAGCGTTTTGCCATCAGGTGAATATGTTATGTATCTTGCGCCACCGGGTAACGTCGCTTTGTGTTCTCTGGTTATCACATCCCACAGATAAATCAAATAATTATTATTCACAGTTGCGAGCGATTTACTATCGGGTGAAAACGCAACAGAATTTACCCTTCCAATATGTGCAGTCAGCAGCGCAATTTCCTTACCTGTATTTGCATCATACAGCCATGTTCCTATTGAACTACCGACTGCCAGCAGTTTACCATCAGGTGAATACGCAATATCCGTTGGTTGTCCTCTACCAATCCGTCCTATTGCATTTTCAGGCAGTGACATTTGAAATGCATCTTGACCGTTGCTTTCTAAGATCAATATAACAATCAATGCCAGAATGATAAATAGAATTCTCAACATTTTCATTTTAATTTTCCTCCTCATTTCTCACTGTAGGTCGCAGGCGTTTTCCCTCTTTGTCAGAGAAAATGAGATCGGTTATCTTTAAGGGGGAAGGAGATTCATCTAAAATCTCAAATATAATTGTCGCAAGTGTGCCGTTTCCATTACCTGTTCCAATCAGTGCAGTTGATGCAAGCGTAACCTTGTTCTTCTTTTTAATCGGTTGCATAAAGAAAGGACGACCCGGTAAGAAGTCACCATTACTGCTTGAGATGTATCGGAGTTTCGTTTCATCATAAGCAAGTGTTAGTTGATAGCCAGCAACATCTACACCGCCGACTATATTAACGCTGTATCTCTGCTGTTTTCCAACAGTCTGTGAATCTGAGGTAGGTATAATCTTGCCAGTTATGTTGACAGTCATGCTTTTGTCTTCGCGTTGTATAAGTTGCCATATAACGATTGTTCCATCATAGCTTGCACTGGTAACTGTTTCGTCTATGGGAGATAATGCCATTGAAGTAATGTTTGAATTGTGTCCATTTAGAGTCTTTATACGTTCACGAAGCTGAATATCCCAGATCTCAATGTTACCTCCAAAATCACCGTAGAGTATCTTGCTGTCTGGTGAAAACATCAAAGGAAACGCGCCGCTTTTCTCAGATAACGTTGATGTGTTCTTTCCTGTATCTACATCCCATAATTGTGTTGTTTTACCACAACTGATAAGTGATTTTCCATCAGGTGAAAACGTTAATAGGAAATTGTTGTCCAGATGGCCCGAAAGTGTGCGTTTATGTTTTCCTGTATAAGCATTCCATAATTGAATCTCCCATTCGCCGCCCGTTGCGAGTATTTTTCCGTCTGGTGAGAATGCTAATGGATGCGTGCTCCATGGGTGTCCTTCAAGCGTAAATCGCTGTTCTCCAGTAGCAGTGTTCCATACCCGTATTTCTTTTTCGCTTGCACTTGCAAGCACTGTTGGATCATTTGAAAACAAGACTCTATCTACTTTTTTCGTATGTCCTACCAACATCTTCATGGGTTTTCCGGAATAGGCATCCCAAAGGAATATCGTCTTATCTGCGCTTCCACTTGCAAGTATTTTGTTATCTGATGAAAATGCTAATGACAGAACTACCTCAGAATGTCCCGTAAGGTTTGCAAGAGTCTTACCTGTTTTCACATCCCACAGTATTAATGTGTTTTCCTTACTGGCACTTGCAAACGTTTTTCCATCTGGAGATAAGGCAGCCGCAACGACTGAATCTGTATGTCCGTTAAGTGTTGAATGATATTTATAAGTCTCACCATCAAACAACCAGATTTTGGCTGTCCCGTCTCCACAAGCGAATGTCTTACCATCCTTTGAAAATAGGACAAAAGGATGCCCGTATCTGTGGCTGCGTTGGCCCGGGTAACTAAACTGTGCTTTCTGTATTCCAGTTTCTGCATCCCACAACTTAATCTCATTACTATTCCAACTTGCAAACTTAGAACCTTCTGGCGAGAATGCCAACCGAGAAACAATCCCTGTTAGGGTCAACGTTTTCTGTGGAGATTTCAACGTTTCTGAATCTTTTTCCTCCTTGCTGTTACCTTTCAAATTGTTGACATCCAACCACCGAATTGTAGTATTCGTTTGGTCTTCTGTGGAAACTATTCTTAACCCGTCAAGTGAATAAGCGATTGCGTTAACGGTATTTAGTTTTGCATCAAATTCTGCCATCGGGTTTCCTGCAATTGTATCCCACAGTCGCACTGCGGTATTCTCAATCCCATGACACGTAACAAAGGTTGAATTATCGGGAGAAAAGGCAATTACACCTAAATTACATTCTTGGTAGACTGCTATTATGTTTCCTGTATGTGTATCCCACAACCTAACAACACCATTGGAATTTTGTGTCGCAATACGTTTGCTATCAGGTGAGAATAACACTGCATTGGGACCTTGTCCCCCTCCTTTCAACAGAGCATGTTGCTTGCCGTTGTCAGCATTCCAGAGGCGGACAGTGCCATCGCTGCTTGCCCTGGCAAGCATTGTGTCATCTGGTGAGAATTTCAATGCCGTGATCCAACCCGTGTGTCCCGTAAGTGTCAACTTCTCTTTCATATTCACGAGGTCCCACAATCTGACAGAACTATCAGCATTTTCCGGTTCCGGTGCTTCCAGGTCCCCCCAAAAATTATTTCTTCTGATTTGACTGCTTCTTACTGCGCCACTGGCAAGTGTTTTACTATCTGAGGAAAATGCTAAAGCTCTGGTATCACCCGTATGTCCTGAGAATGTTGCGATATGTTTGTATGAATTGGCATCCCACATCCGCACCGTTTTGTCGTAGCTACCGCTTGCGATGCGTTTTCCATCGGGCGAATATACAACTGCTGTAACAGCATCTGTATGTCCGGTAAGCAGTGCTAAATCCTCTCCTGTATGTGCATCATGAATCCAAATTCCGATGTGGGAGCATGCGATGGCAATTTTTTTACCGTCCGGTGAAAAGTCGAAGTCCGTCCAACGTCCTTGTCCAATTCGCATCTTTGCCCCTTCAGGTAATGCACGAAGAGGTGGCGGTGGACCGCTTCCATTAGCATTGGTTAGAATTATGGTTAGGAGTGTTAATGTGCTGATGATTTTGGAGATGTGTTTTTTCATAAAATCTATCTCCTCCTAATGCGCTTGCATGCTGTAAAGTCTTTTTGTATGTATATTTGCTAACTGGAATTTTTCAAAAAGGTATGATTGATTTCTTAATTCTAACACTGTTTCATGATGTCAACAAGTATATATTACAATTTGCTATCTGCAAATGATTGTGGTATAATATAAATTAGATTATCACTTTAGGGAAGGTGGAGATTGCTATGGCATATATAATATGTGAGCCGTGTATTGACGTAAAGGATACAGCTTGCGTTGATGTCTGTCCTGTTAATTGTATACACACCAGTGAAGGTGAAGTACAGTTATACATCGATCCAAACGTCTGTATAGATTGTGCAGCTTGTGTTCCTGCGTGTCCTGTGGAAGCGATCTATATGCAAAGCGATGTCCCAAGTCAGTGGGAATCGTTTATAGATGTTAACAGCAAGTTTTTTGAGGACTTTGAATATCCTGAAACAGATGGTGATGGAGATGACGAAGACGGACAAGGTAGAGGAAAAGAACAGGGTGTACCTGAAGAATTTGTGCAGCTACCTGGTGCTGCGAGTTCTTCCCTACGAGCTCCCTTTAACGTTTTAGCGATGCTAAGCCAACCGATACTCGGAGCATTCTCTGCAAAATTCAAAGCGCAGTTAGAGGACATGGCAGGAAATACCTGGATATTCAGTTCCGCTGTCTCAACAGGCATTAATAGCCTCATAAATCTAATTCTATATCCACTTATTCTCTTTTTCATCGGTATGCAACGCGGGGACGTAACGCTTTTTTCATCTTCTGGCAATCTGATGATCTTTCTCGGCATAGTTATCGCTATCGCTGAAGGTATCTTCAGGTTTAGGCATGAGCTTACGACAACACCAGATGAAACACAATCACATTATGGTGCGTCATTTTATGGATGGTTTCCTTCCGTTTTCGCTACGCCACTTCTCAAAGCCGTGCGTACAACGATAACAGATGATCCTACTGCACCTCGTGTTACCAATCCCGGTGCCGTTCAAACCGACGGTGAAATATACTCCGATGACATAAAGGAACGTTATCGACGTTACGGAATGGTAAATCGTGTCTCTGAATTAGCAGACCACTATCGAATTGAGATAGAGTTTCCACGATGGGTGCCAAACTCTGCTGCCAAAGACACCTACGACTTACCCGACAGAATGCCACATTATGACTATGTGGTCTCAATCAGTTCTCCTTATGTGCCAGATTCAGCGGTACCACCTGAAAGCATTGTTACAGTACAAACACAATTGCCACGGGACCCAGAAAAATCTGATCGGTTCTTAGACCCGAGATTTGAGAAGGTCGTTGGACGTACAAGTTCATTTCCTGATGGTTTTAGAAACATCTTCCCGATACAAGCACAGCCAGTAGATTTCCACGCTAAGTATCGAAATCGGATGCTTGAAATTATCGTTCCGAAAACAGGCACTTATGAAGAACTCGGTATAGAACTTCCTGTCCATTATGCAAAACTTAAAGGATAGGGAACAGTTAATCTCTTGGGACAGAGCATACGTCTGGCATCCATTCACACAGATGCAAGATTGGCTGGATGAAGACCCAGTCATCATAGAACGTGGTGAGGGTGTCTACTTAATAGATATTGATGGCAATCGTTATCTTGATGGTATTGCATCTATGTGGACAAATGTTCACGGACATAATCATCCTGACCTAAACGCAGCACTCAAGAATCAGATTGATAAAATCTCTCACGCGACACTCCTCGGTTACAGTAATTTACCTGCTATTGAACTTGCTCAAAAACTTGTTGAGATTACACCTGTCGGTCTTACCAAGGTGTTCTATTCGGATAATGGTTCTACAGCTGTTGAAGTTGCTTTGAAAATGGCGTTTCAATACTGGCAGCACAAAGGAGAGTCGCAACGCAATCTATTTGTCCATTTTGACAACGCCTATCACGGAGACACAATCGGTGCGATGAGTGTCGGTGGAATTGATACATTTCATAGCACATTCAAATCGCTTCTATTTGATACCGTGCAAGTTTCCACTCCGCAAGGCGCATCCGATGCGGAGCGTAGAACCCATTGGCTCAATGCTGTTGCGCGCGTCTTAGCTGAAAGTGGAGGGAAAATAGCTGGCATTATCTTGGAACCCTTAATACAAGGAGCAGGTGGCATGCTAATCGCTCCCAAAGGTTTCCTGAATGGACTCGCAGCTTTAGCAAAAAAGTGGAATACACTCCTAATCGTTGATGAGGTAATGACAGGTTTCGGACGGACAGGGAGCATGTGGGCATGTGAACATGAGAACATCTCACCAGATATTCTATGCACCGCAAAGGGACTCACAGCAGGATATCTACCACTCGCAGCTACGATAACGACGGATGAAATCTATAGTGCTTTCCTTGCAGATTATAGTGAACGCAAGACGTTTTTTCACGGACATACATACACAGGTAATCCGTTAGGTTGTGCTGTTGCCTTAGAGAATATAGCAATTTTTGAGCGCGAAGACCTGATAGATAAACTCCAAACGACTATCGCACATTTTGAATATAGACTTCAGGAATTCTATAAAATCAAGCATGTTGGTGATGTGAGAGTATGCGGGATGGCTGCAGGTATAGAGCTGATGAAAGACGTTGACAACACTATACCTTATGCTTATGAAGAAAGAGTCGGTATCAAGGTCTGCAAAGCTGCACTTAGGAAAGGTGTGTTACTCCGTCCGTTGGTCAACACCATTGTTCTGATGCCCCCCTTACAGATATCTGTGCCAGAATTAGATGCTCTGCTTGATATTACCTATAGCGCAATAGAAGAAGTAACATAGAAGTAGGAACAGCAGAAAAAGCAACTCGCTTTCTTGTGTTCAATTAGGGGTGATAACCTTTAGGTTTTACAACTTGATCTTTATCCTGTCACGGCTATGGATCTCCCCATATAATTGTTTCAACTATCAGGGAAACTGCATTTACCGTATCATCAGGCATCTCACACCAAAACACCGCTTTTCTCTCACGCCAATCTTGACTCTTTACCTGGTCTGCCTGAATAACACCTTGTACGTCTATACCCCTCGGGATTTCAATCTCAAAGGCCCCTCCTCTCCTTGTACGGGTGATTGGGCACATAACCGCCACATTTTTCGCGACGTTAAAATCCCAAGAAGAGAGAACAAGGGCAGGTCGCCAATCCCAAATCTCTTTGCCTGCTTGCGGACTGAAGTCAATACCTATTACATCTCCTCGCACTGGGATGTAAGTTGGATTGTAATGAGTTGCTGCTACCACACTTCATGACCTACTGCTGGTCCGGTGTCTATTTCACCTGAAGTTGCATTCTCAGGTTCCTGTGCTAACAGGTCAGCGAGTTTCAAACGCGGTAGATTGGCGGGACGACCTGTTTTTTCAGGACGATGCGGTTTGAGAACAGCCTCTGTTAAACTTTTGTCTGTGTCTAAAGTTTCATTTCTGATTTTCACGTTAGAATCCTTCTTGAATTTCTCAACGTTTAAATTTCGTTTGTTTGAGCAATATAACAGGAAACATAATTCAGTATACCAGGGAAAAATGTCGTTGTCAAGAAAAAATCATAAAAATTGAGTTGGGTAAAAGCGTATACCCTATCAAAATCATGACGAATACGCGCTTGGTATTCGTCATGATTCTGCGGGTGTTACTTCGCTCTACCCGACCTACAAGGTAAGAGTAGACAATCTACCCATGTTAACGACAGATTCAATTAGAAACTTTGACGACCTGTTGCTGTGTTCTGTGCTCTATCGGATACACGTATCGTTATACTGTGTGCACCTTCAGGTAACTTAGTCGTATGCAATAGCAGCTGTTCTTCTTTAGAGTCAAAAATACCATCTTCTGGGAAGATTACTCTCCACTGTTCGTCATTGTCTATCTTGTAGACAGCTCTCTGGACAGTGTTCATTGCATCGGAGACTTTGCATGTAATCTTGAAAGTGCCATCGTCCTGTTGTTCAACGTTTATTTCCCCGACTTCCGGGTCTGTATTGTCCACGCTGACTGGGGCACTGACTTTATCTACAGTTTTTTCCCATCCGACTGGATTACTGAGTTTATCTGTAGCAACAACCTTGACTTCATATTTCCCATCAGCGATTGATGTAATGTCCCAATCATAACTGGGGGCATTAAGTTCTTTTTTAAGAAGTTTCCAGTTCTCTTCGTCAACTGCTTTATAGTATACCGTAAACTGTAAGGTATCCCTATTTGCATCTGCTACTTTCCACTCAATCTTCCATCTTTTTGGGGAAGCTGGAGCTGAACCGCCTCTGCTTGGCGCACCGGGAGGCTGTGGACTTGCCGGACGTTGTGCACTGCTTATACCTGTCCTAACGGCAACGCTGGAGAGAGTTGGTTCAACATTCGTTTGTGCGGACGCAAGTGTAACCTTCTTCAAAATAGGTGCTTTAGCAGTGTCTGTCGTTGTGAATTTCGCTCTCCATTGGATATACTGGGCGGCAGAATTGGGTATTTGTGCGCCTTCTGCTGTCGTGAGTTCATCAGACCATTTGTTCCAAGTATCATCCGGTTTACGGGTGTTGCCTGTTCGCGTCGCAAAAGTGAGTGAAGTACCTTCTTCAACAGCCGCATCCCACGAAATCTTACCCCAACGGGATAGACTCTGTGCATTGTGAACTGAAGATTCAAGTGTGCCTTCCTCAACATAAGAATTGGTCAACGTGAAAAGTTTACCAGGATTTCCTGCACCGATAATGGTCTTCATATCATCTGCGTTTTTGGTTTTAAGTATAGCGACAACGTCCTTTGATTCACACTTACCAACAGAATGAAACTCTCCATTCATCGGATTGACACGATACAGTTTTCCATTGCTACCTGTACCAACTAAGATCTGTTCGTCACTTTCCAATACCATTGCATAGATCAAGGGTTCAGGGGAACTCCAGACGTGAGCAGTTGTACCATCCGGATGAAGCCTGTAAATTACCGACTTGTTTTCTTGTGGAGGCCCACTGCCGGGTGCTTGCGGATTAGGAATAGTTGGACCTCTATTTGAGCGGGGTGCACCTCTATCCATAGGCACGGATGTAACAGCAGATGCAAAGACGTTACCTTTGCTATCCATAGCCAAATCCCGAATTTCTTTCTCTCTTGCTTGATAAATCACATTAGAGGAGCCATCATTCATGATTTTGTATATAATACCGTTACCACTACTACCTGCGTATAATCCACCATCAAAGGCAAGCAAGGATGATATATTCTTTTCTTCAGTGTCAAAGAAAACACTTGATTCACCATCGGGTGTTATTTTATATATTTTACCTTCAGTGCCTGTAGCAGCATAAAGGTTCCCTTCACCGTCGAGATGTAATGCCCAAACATACTTGTCTCCTTTCTTAAGGAGGGTTTTCGGTGGGGTATCTTTATCTGTTATCTTATAGACCAATCCATCGGGACCAGTACCAGCATAAAGGACATCGTCTGGACCTGCTACAAGACTAAATATCGTAACTTCTGGTGAATCAAAATATAGCGTGATAGTTTTACCATCAGCACTGATTTTATAAATTTTACCTTCGTTGCCTGTTCCTGCATAGATATTACCCTCAGAATCTTCAGCGAGTGCCCAAACTTGCGCCTCCTTAAGTTCCGAGAATTCTTCTACCTTCTTGGACAAACTGGCATCTCCCTTGCTTGTAACAGAGATATTTTTAATCTCTCCTGCTTCAAATTCTGTTCTATGTTGTTGTTCCCACAACGATGTGGAGACTGCGGAAGCAAGGCTCACAAAAATCAAGGAGATTGCCATCAGGCTCCAAAAGGAAATCAAACGTCGCATTATACTTATCCTCCTGTTAAATGCGCATGAAAATAATACATACTAATTCCAATATAGGTTATTGTGCATTTCTATTGACTGCAATCGGCACTGTTACACTTCCACTCAGGATGTATTCCGTTTCAACTCTATTGGTCTCTAATGCCGTACCGTTGGTATACCCTCTTTCACCTAAACGCGTAGCGGTATTCATGACAGACAAAACCGAAATAGGCAGATCCGAGAACTCTTCACCTTGAACAGTTAAACCCGGTCTCGGAGCAGAAATTTCAAGAACAAGATTCGTGTTCGGTTCAACCTGTTGAATTAACTTCACCAACTGATTAACATTTTTCGGACTAAAGCTCCCCGGCGCACGAGAACGTTGCCATGAACGATAGGAACTGGCACTCATCACACGCAGCAGTACGATACCGTCAGGTGTATCCTTAGGAACTGTAATCGATCCCGTTAATGTTTTCGGTTGTTCAAGGTAGGGACGGACAGTCAACGTCATCGTCACCTTTTCACCCGGTCGATACACGTTCTTATCAAGGTGAGCGGTAAGGATCTGTGCTGTATTCCGCTTGTCTTGGATTTTTATGTCAAAGTCTATGGAATCAATTCTTAATTTAGCAAAAGGGTTCGTTACGATGTCTCCTACAGTCCCTGAAATCAATCGGGTAACATTAAAGCCTGGAGAACCGCTTGAAGAATTGATGTTTTCTAAGACGATCTCACGCGTATCCAAATCAGGATGTTCCGCAAGTTTTATGGTAGCTTTTGCATTTACGGTATTGTCACCGAAACCGAATTCCATTGCGTTAACGATATTTGAGATAGCAATTCCAGTATAGATTGGTGTGTAGAAAGGTTCACGGATAACTTCATAATTGACATCACGTACTTTTTTATCGGACGTCTGTACTTTTCCTGTAACGGGAATATAGTGATGTGTATTAGGAAGTTTTTTCACCAAACCTGCAATTGCAGGCACACGATCTTGCACTAAAGTTCCTATCGGTTGTGTTCCTGATGCGACTTTACTGGAACGGGCTCGACTCGGTAGGATAAAATGGACATATCCACCCGAAAGTGGTATGTTAACATTTCCTTCGCCATCTGCTGGATGTCCATAAGCAAGCAGCTCTTTTTTGTTTTTATCAACGTAAGTGATCGTTCCAAAACCGAAAGCAGAATAGTCACCCCGGACATACTCCGTTCCGATGATTTGCCCCTCTTCAATAGGTGATTTTTTCACAGGTCCACCACCACCCGCCGATTGTACTGGTATCATATTCGATCGTCGTAGTACCGGTTCTAACATCTGTAATGTTACTGGGTCAAGACTTGGCAGTGAGAGTGGAATTGCCAAACGTAAAGAATACGCATGCGGGTTAAATCCAGGGTTGGGGTTATGCATGCTTTGATTATTCTGCAATTGCCGCCTTCCAATTTCACCATGAGTGGGGAGAGAAGGCACCATATTTAGACCTTCGGATGCATACTCAGAATTTTGGTTGAAGTATTTCGCGCCGGCATATCTCAAATTCGGTTTCATGCCGCGATCTGTAACTTTGACCATTAATTCTATGGGTGTAATCCCGAACAGGTTTGATTTTTCACGTTGGTTGAAATACCCCAGTGAAATTGCCCCCATGAGTCTACCATCTACGTAACATGGACTTCCACTCATACCACCTGCGACACCTGTGCGTTTGAAGTTCTCACTTGTTCCTTCTGCCCATACCACATCCCAACCGGGGGTAGAGTTATATTCGATGCTTACAATTTCATACTCAAACTCTTCTGCCTCTGTACCAAAGAATACGGTGTATCCTTTACCTTTCATCCCGGCTTTGATGTCGGAAACTGGCATAAACTTTTCAACGTCCCATTCTATCTGTGCATTCGTGCTTAGTGCAGCAAAGCAGAAAACTACAAGTGCACAAAGAAAAACCTTTTTCACTATTTTACTCCTCTCTGATTATTTAGTACTGCGTATATTTATATATATACGTTTAGTTTAGAGACTACAAGTCAAAATTTGTTCATGCAATAATCAGTCTTAATTTCAATAATGTTTTAAAATACCACATAAAATCTTATCTGTCAACTTAAAAACAGTTTCCTGACATACTCCCCAAGCTAAAGCATGGGGTTTTGGCGGATTTTTGATAAACTGTACCTTATTAAAGAAAGTTAAACTTGATAATCCTTGCATCTTATGCTAAAATGAAATGCAAGAAAACTCAGAATATTACATAAAACAGTCTGTTAGTTCACACAAAGATGGAGCCAGTATTATCATGAAGCGTTTCGGTATTTTGTTTCTTTTCTGCTACGTTGGGTTGATTTGTGGTGCGACGATTTATGCACAACAATCAACCAAAATAGTTCCGCCACCCGGTTCAGAAAATCTGACCCCAGTTCTCAAAGGATTCAACGCTACGATATCAGGTGAAATCTTTTGGGAAGGACATAAACTTACACAAACCAATGTATCCGTCTATCGGGATGAAAAATTAAAGGACCTATACACCAGCGGTATATCACAGCAAGGAAAATTCTCACTACGACTTGAACCGGGTAACTATTATCTGGTCGCTTATGTTGATGTTGATCAGTCTGGAAAATTTGATGAAGGTGATGCTTATGGAGTCTTAGGTGTTAAAAAATGGGAAGATGAAAGCCAGAAACATCAAGCTGTAAATATCAAAGCAAATGCTGAACTAAAAGGGATAAAAATACACATCACAGCGCGACTCCAGAGAATTGGCGAAGAACTAAAACTTGTGCCAGAAAAACTATATCAACCCAGTGAATTCAAAAAGTTTACGACTGAACTATCTCAAGCAACTGCTGGATGTCGGGGTACACTGATATTGACAGAAGAATCAAAACCGAACGTTCAGATGATCGTAATCGCATATACCGACACCTCTTGGAAATATCAAGCTGGAATAAGTATCGTTGACCCTGATACTACCGTATGGGAACTCCGCTTAAAACCCGGTAAATACTATCTCATGGCAGTCGTTGATAAGAATAGGAGCAACAAACTTGATACTGGAGACACCTATGGTTTTTACGGTGTTAAAGATATCAACAAACGGGGTGCTTTCCCGAAACCGGTTCTCGTCAAACGGCATACATTTACAGAGAACTTAGAAATTAAGGTATCAGCAACCTATACAAAAAAAGATGAGAAAAATCAACAGAGTACCTCTCAAATCTCCGGTAGAATCGTACCGATGCCTCAGAATGCAACAAGAGTTCAAGTTGAAGTCTACACGAGTTCCGCCTTGGTCAATCCAATTGCTACAATGACAACAGATAAAGATGGACAGTTTACAATAAAATTACCTGTCGGAGAATACTATCTCATCGCAAATCATGATGTTGATGCGGATGGGAAATATAGTGAAGAGGACAGACTTGGCGGTTTTGGAACAGATGCTATCATAACTAAACCACCATCACCATTGGCAATAGAGGAAGGAGAAACACGCGCAATTTATATACAGATGAGCGCACGTTATGACGTAGAAGGACAACTTGTTGCATTCGACGCTAACGATGAGAAGATACTATCCGGAAATATTGGACCGAATGGCATTGCTGAAACCCCTGATACGAATCAGATGGGGAGTATTACTGGAAAAATTACATCTTATTTCTCTACGACAAAACGCGGACCCGTAAACACAGATAATCATCTTGAAAATCAGCAACCGACACCAGATGGATTATTGAGCCTATCTACGACACCAGATTTCAGGAAACCGATGTGGATGCCGTTGTTCATGGATGAAAACGGAACATTTCTTGTTGATGTAAAACCAGGAAAATACTATGTTATGGCAATTCTCGACCAGAACAGCGATGGACGTTCAGGACTCTCTGATGGTATCGGGATTTATGGGACACATCAACCTGTTCGGGGAAACCCCGCTACAATAACTGTCTTCCCTGGTAAGACTACACCCCACGTTGATATTGATATTTTGGCATCTTATGTTGATGAGAAAGGTACCATGTCAGAATTATCTGATGGCGATAGATGGAATATCGCACGGATGTATGGTAAACCCGAAGACATCTTCAATTACACAGATAGAGGCAAACAGATTGAAGAATGGATGTATTGGACAACCGGTTTAGCATTTCAATTTGAGGGAGATGGGGCTGGTTGGAAACTAAAACACCGTGAGACTTTTGAACCAAACACACAAAATATGCAAAGTGATATACAAAAGGACAAACAACCTCAACAACAAGATAATATAGATACCGATGAGAGCGGTCAACAGAATGCTGATAAACAGATAAGCACAGATGGGTTCTCTCTTGCGACTGAATCAGTCTATATCTTCTATAGTCATGAAGGTGTTCTTTGGAGAATAGCACCAGCATCCTATTTAGACAGGAAGATTTTAAACAGGAAAGGCAATACGCCATCTGAAGAACAGACAGCCAGTGAAAACCTGTCCCTACGGCATATAAACACCCGTGTTGCCCCGCTTGGATCAGGATTATATCCATCTGCTTCCGAGAGTGGCATACTTTTGTACCAGGATCCTAACCGAAACGTTATCATTTCAGATGTTGATACCACGCGAAGCACTGTTCTTTTAGATAGTCGCCAGCTGCTTGCTCAAGATGTTTCCATCTCTCCAGATGGAGAGTACATTGCGTTTTCAAATTCTGAGATGTTGGGCGACAATTCAGGAAGGCAGCGGATCGTCATCCAACATCTCAGAAGTGAAAAGACTTTCCTTATACCATCAACATCCCTTGAAATGTCAAATCCAACATGGCGCAGAGATGGACAATTACTCGCTTATGCAACTGCAGGTTCCGTTGAAAACCCGAAAGCAGGTTCTAACAGAAATATCTATGCTTTTGACAATGTCTCAAACAGTGTTGAACCGATTGTGATTTCCCCTGATGATGATGCTGAACCTTCTTGGCATCCGACGGACCAGAATACGCTTGCATTCTCTCGCGGAGATGACGACGACACGCGGCAAATTTGGGTTGTAACGATGTCCTCTACAGGTGAACCCATTGAAGAACAGATAACAGAAATGGGGGGTAGTCGTCCTGTCTGGGTTCCACCGAAGGGACGCTGGATTCTATATGAAAACAACGGACAACTTTGGACAGTTGATGCTACTACTCCTGGAAGTGAAGCACCGCTAATTAGCAACGGAAGAGCAGTCTTTGGATATCAACCTACCGTTGTTCATATTAATGAGTGAGGTATTCTATGAATATGTTGAAAAGATTTAAGCAAACTTTATTGATCACAGTTTTCTTTATGCTGATTCTGTCTACTGCATCAGCACAGTATCTACTGGTGCCGATGGAACAGACTCAGACCAATCATCTTAAGGCTTACGGTTTAACGTATTGGGCATTAGAAGTGCCGCGTGAATATCAATGCTATTGGTGGTTGAATTACCGTGGTGGTGCATTTGTTGTTCCAGATTCTCCGGATGTTAGGGCACGGGCAGCAGTTATGGGAGTCTCTTACGAGCAGATGAGTGTCGCTGAATACCGGACGATAAAAGAGACCATCATTGCCACAAATAATATGGATGAAATCCTATTGGAGAAGGCACCCAAAATTGCAGTATACGCACCACCAGAAGACACACTCTATCGGGATCCATGGGACGATGCTGTAAAAATAGCATTAGATTATGCAGAAATACCTTATGACCAAATATGGGACAAGGAGGTGCAACGCGGGGCATTACATACAGAAAACTATGATTGGCTGCACCTACATCATGAGGATTTTACAGGACAGCACGGGAAGTTTCACGCCTCCTTTTCACATCAATTCTGGTACCAACAACGCACCGCACTCTTTGAGAAAGCTGCTAAAGAAGCAGGATTTAATAGAGTGCCACGCCATAAAGGACAGACAGCATTAGATATCGCTGATTATGTAGCAAAAGGTGGTTTCGTATTTGCTATGTGTTCCGCTCCTGAAACCTTAGATATCGCATTAGCGACACAGGGTGGGTTGCTTGATATCGTGGATCCCGTCTTAGATGAAACACCCATGTCACCAGCTTATGAAGAGAAACTAAACTTTGAAAGAACATTTGCTTTTAAGGACTTCATTCTGTATCCAAATCCCAACCGATATGAGTTTTCTGATGTTGATAATCCGGATCCTGATCGGAGTCCACAAAGCGGCGTAGAGGATTTTCAACTCTTTGAGTTCTCGGCAAAACATGACCCTATACCAACGATGTTAACACAGAACCATGTTTCGGAAGTGCGCGGTTTTCTTGGACAGACAACCTCATTTAATCTGGATAGACTACACCCTTCAGTAACAATCTTAGGTAAAATTGAAGGAACAAATTATGCAAAGTATCTCCATGGCACAGTAGGTAAAGGCACTTTCACTTTCCTTGGTGGACATGACCCTGAAGATTACCGTCACCTTGTAGGTGAAGGGAAGATGCCGACGAATCTCGATCTGCATAAACATTCACCAGGGTACCGTCTCATCTTGAATAATATCCTGTTTCCTGCCGCCCGAAAAAAACCGCAAAAAACATAAATAGTGTTTAGTGGGCAGAGATCTGTCCTTACTTGAACTTTGACTATCCACTATAAGAATTATGAGAGTAACACTTGCGACCTGCAACCTCAATCAGTGGGCCCTGGACTTTGAAGGGAATTGTCAACGTATCATTGAATCAATTGAATTGGCAAAAAAGGCAGGTGCGCGCTATAGACTCGGTCCAGAACTTGAGATTACAGGATACTCCTGTCAAGACCATTTTTTAGAAGAAGATACGCAACGTCATAGTTGGGAATCGCTTGCACAGATTATAGGTGGTGGTCACACAGATGGAATCTTATGCGATATCGGTATGCCGGTCATGCACAAGAGTGTGCGATACAACTGCCGTGTGTTCGTCTGTGATGGTAAGATACTTCTTATTCGTCCTAAAATAGTATTGGCTGCTGAGGGTAACTATCGTGAACCGCGTTGGTTCGCTGCTTGGCAGAAAGGATGGACAACAGAACCATTTCAACTCCCACCTGAGATTAAAGAAATTACGGGTAACCTAATCGTGCCATTCGGTTGTGCTGTCATCGTAACACATGAGACAATTTTAGCATCTGAGACGTGCGAAGAACTTTTCGCGCCTCACTCACCCCATATTGATCTGGCTTACAACGGTGTTGAAATAATTGCCAACGGATCTGGATCACATCATGAACTACGCAAACTGGACACCCGTCTGTCATTAATTCGTAACGCTACAGAGAAGTGCGGTGGTGTATATCTATACGCAAATCAACAGGGATGTGATGGAGGAAGGCTCTATTTCGACGGTTGTGCAACCATTGCACAGAACGGACATATCCTAACGCAAGGTTCACAATTTTCCATCAATGATGTTGAAGTCGTCACAGCAACTGTCAATCTGTCCGATGTGCGTTCCTATCGTGGTTCAAGAATGAGCGGTGCTGTTCAGGCAAGTCATGGTGTATCTATACCACAGATACATACTGACTTTAAGCTAACGGATGATGATAATGACAATGGGGGCAATGTAAAGGTAACAGTGCCAAAGACTACTCTTGACATTCACACGCCAGAAGAGGAAATCGCTTTCGGACCTGCTTGTTGGTTGTGGGATTACCTGAGACGTTCGGAAGCAGCAGGATATTTCATTCCGCTTTCAGGCGGCTCGGATAGTGGTGCTGTCGCTACAATAGTAGGTTCTATGTGTCAACTCGTAGCAAAAGCAATTCTTAATGACGTCCCACATGTGGTTAGAGAGGCAGAGAAATTGTTCGGGGAAGCATGTGTGCAGACGATCAAAACCGACTATAACGACCCGGCTATAGCAGCAAAGCATCTTGCGAATCAGTTGCTCTATACATGTTATATGGGAACGACGAATAGTTCACGGGAAACGCGACAACGGGCAAAGGCATTAGCGCATGAAATTGGCAGTTATCATCTTAATATCAATATTGACTCGCTCGTTAATGCCTTGCGAAAACTATTCACGGGTATCACCGGTAAAACGCCTCAGTTCAAAACCGAAGGGGGTAGCACAGTAGAGAATCAAGCCCTGCAAAACATCCAGGCAAGATTACGAATGGTGATTAGTTATCTGCTTGCACAAACGTTGCCTTGGGTACGCAATAGGAGCGGAACCCTACTTGTATTAGGCACCGGTAATGTTGATGAAGCACTTCGGGGTTACCTTACAAAATATGATTGTAGTAGTGCGGATATCAATCCAATCGGGAGTATTAGCAAAACGGATCTCCGCAGTTTTCTCCGTTGGGCAAAGGACAATCTCGGTTATACAAGCCTCGGAACGATAATAGAAGCACCACCGACCGCTGAATTAGAACCTATCACTGAGACATACACACAAACCGATGAGGAAGACATGGGAATGACATACACTGAGTTGAGTCGGTTCGGACAACTACGGAAAACCCATCGGTGTGGACCTGTCAATATGTTTGAGAAACTTGTGCAAGAATGGGACCATCTACCTGCAAGTGAAGTTGCCGATAAAGTAAAACGTTTTTTCCGATACTATGCCATCAATCGACATAAGATGACGACATTAACACCTGCATATCACGCTGAGTCCTATTCACCCGATGACAATAGGTTTGACTTACGACAGTTTCTTTACAATACACGTTGGACTTGGCAATTTCGGAAAATTGACAGAATGTTAGCAGATATGGACGCTGAATGAAGATGACAACTTTTTATAATACATCTCAGTATTCAATCATCCTTATCAGTGTAGTTTTCTTGTCGTTGATTTTTGCGTCTTATACTGTCTATGG
This sequence comes from Candidatus Poribacteria bacterium, assembly GCA_022824835.1. Taxonomy (GTDB): domain Bacteria; phylum Poribacteria; class WGA-4E; order WGA-4E; family WGA-3G; genus MSPOR6. Next base: position 23,976 of record JAJDZB010000056.1, read on the forward strand.
TGTTCCAAATCTTCCGCTTAACTTTGATGGATGGGTGATGGATGCCCTTAATAAGCTTGAAATATCAGGAATTATAGATGGATACCACAGGAATTCTCTCCCACAATCTCGAAGTGACATCGCGAAGATTATTCAGAAAACAGAGAAACGAATCCGTACAGAACAGGTTTCCCTATCGCCAATAGATAGAAAACTTTTAGAGAAACTCAAACGCGAATTTAAAGCGGAATTATCACAGAGGAATAAGACCGATACTGACAAAAACTACAGACAGAAAACAGACATTCGTATTCAACCTGAATTGCGTTTGTCAAATAGTGAAATCGCACCTGCACTGCAAAGCGGATTACATTACGCAATTGGAAATAACAGAAGTCTTATGACATTCTACACCGAATTAGAGGTCGCTAATTTTGAACCGGGGACTGATTATGTTGAGCGTTATTTTATACCCGATGCAGCACCTCTACAAAAATCTGCTGACCAGAGATATGAGAATTGGCATTGGGATTACGTAGTTGATTTCAAACGAAGCTACCTTCAATACAAATTTGCCGCTTTCGGAGATGCCGAATTTGACATCCTGATTGGGAGAGACTCTGTTTATTGGGGAACAAGTCCAGAGAAATCAGTTTCGATTTCTGACAACTCTCCACCATTTGAACTTGTGCGACTCACTGCGAAAATAGGTGATCTCAAAGCAACTGCTTTTACATCACAACTGAATTCAACATGGTATGATGATGGGACAACGCGTTATCTTGCAAAACGTTTCCTCAGTGCTCACCGCCTTGATTATCAATTCAGTGATTGGCTGGAGATTGGTATATCTGAAATGGTGCTATACGGTGGGGATGTGCAAGCATTGCAGTGGAAATATGTCAACCCGTTTATACCGTATTATGCTGTGCAATATAATGCCAATAAGGACGATAACATTCTACTGAGTTTTGATGCTTCTGTCCGTCCCGTTGATGGTTTACGTCTATACGCAGATTGGCTTGCAGATGATTTTCAGTACCAATCTGATTCAAACGATCCACATGCAGTTGCATGGATTACGGGATTTGATTGGTATCCACAATTTATGGAACGTCAACTCGGTATCCATTCAGCGTATGTGAGGATCAACCGATGGACTTATACACATCTGGAACCTGATAATCAGTTTACTCACTTCGGAGCGATTATCGGGCACCCGATTGGAACGGATGCTGACCTGTTTTCATGTCGTCTTTCGTATCAAGCGACACCTTCAGCATTGATTGAGACCCGTTTTAGTCATCAACGAAATGGAGAAGCAGACGTAACCGACCGTTTTTACGGTGAAGACTTTGAAAGCATACCGTTTCCATCAGGCACTGTTGAACGTCTATCTGAAATTCGGGTTGGATGGCAATATAGACCTATTGATGGTTTTAATGGATCAATTAACTACGCATGGCGACACATTCAAAACAGAGATAACATAGAAGGTGACTCCGAACAGCAACATCGCATCGTTTTCCTGCTTGCTTATGCATGGACAAAGTAAAACTGAGGGACACCGCAATGGTAAAAAATATCTTTTTTGCGAGAAAAAAACGTATTTTTCTGTTGATATTGGGTGTCCTGCTGATAATTGGCTTCGTTGTCATTGTCCGGGACTGGTACGGTGTTCGCTTACTCGCAGTATCGCCAGAAATCTACAAGTATCGTCATGTAATTCGCCAGCATGCGTCAACACACGACTTGGATTGGAAGCTGATTATAGCGTTGATTGTTCAAGAATCTGGTTTTAACGAATATGCTATAAGTCCAGCTGGCGCAAAAGGCTTAATGCAACTTATGCCTGAAACAGCAAAGGAGCTTGGGGTTACTGATCCATACAATGCCGAGGAGAGTATTGCTGGTGCTACACGTTATCTCCGCAATCTATACGATCTCTATCCAGATAGTTCACACCCCAATCGTGTCCGAATCGCCCTAGCAAGCTATAATGGGGGACGGGGACATATTAAAGATGCTCAAAAGATAACATTGCACCAGAATGGACAACCAAATCAGTGGGACTCGCTACGTTCACACCTTAGTCTACTCACCAAGAAAGACAGAGCGTTACATGCAGAAGTATGGGAATCGGAGAAACCTCCGCACGGGTACTTTAACGGGTTCGGAGAAACGCTTAATTATGTGGATAAGGTGATACGGTATTACGACAGGCTTTGCCATTTTGCTGAAATTGTGCGGAAAGTTAAATCGTTTGTAAGGTGATTACGATCATAGACGATTTCAAGTTTTGGAGTATTGCATTACTTTTCCTCAATCGCTTCAACATTTGCACGCGGTAACGTTGTTTTTTCTCCGTTTTCGAATTCCACTTGAAGCACACGTACTTCTGCCTCTGTCTCCAGTTTCTGTAGTTCTATTGGAAGTTCAGTTACGTGTCCTAATCTACCAAAATGCGGTTCTCGGATAACTCTTACGGGACTGCCAATGTTTAGTATCCCTGCTAACACATCGGTCTGTTGGTTTTCTGCTTCTGACACAAACGGTATGACAATTTCCGGACGGACGACACCTGCACGTATCTGTGTTGCGCCGTTAATGGATGTCTTCATACCTTCACGTTCTTTCAAAAGCATAAACGTTCGATCTGCCATAGCAATGCTGCCGAACCCTTCAGTGATGACCAACGTGATCCCAAGTTCTTCTGAACCTGTGATTGCTACACCAAGTTCATAGCCGAGGAGCTGTCGTAGGTCCGCGTCATCAATACCTCCTGCGATGATACCATTTACACCGATGTCAATGCCTTTTTGAACAACATCTGTAGAAACAAGCGACCCAGCAACGAGTATCTTCCCTTTGTGTTCAGGCACTATCTGATTGACATCCAATGTATCGCTTGGAGAATTCACAGCGACAACGAGTTCACCTACAGTCTCTCCACCAACACCGAAGATTCCCTGCACATAAGTCCCATAAGTTTCTACTGTTACACCTTCATTGGGAATTGTCTCTGTAACGATTCCTTCAGTATATGCCTTGACTTCTACAGGGATAGGCGGTTCTCGGAGGATGACCTGTCCGGTTACGCCAGATATGGACTCAATCGTGCCAACTATCGGAGAACGTGCCTGTGATTTGAAGAGTCCGAACAGTCCTTTTGTCGATGCGATGATTTCATCCTGTGAGACTGTTTCTCCCTCCTGTTTCAGCATGTATTCTGAAATTTCCTCTGGTGGAACGCTGAGTAGATTTGCAACGTTCAGCAACTGGACATTACCGGGTAGGTCTGCCTTTGCTACGACATCCTCAGCAGTTACTTTTGCACCAATTTCTACAAGAACTTCACCTTCAAGGGGAAGTTGCCGTTTTTTCTGAATTGTTGTTCCCTCTGTGACCTTAAGTCCGGGGGTATACGCGTGTGCCATAGTTCTGTTTTTTTATCCTATTGTTTTGAATTATTTTAGACGTCTACTTGCGTCCTTACGGCACACGGAGTGTGCCTACTACTTTTAAGAGTATTGTTTACATCGGTACTTTTTCATTTAACTCTCATATCTTTTTAATTTTTGTCTTAATTCTGGGTTTTCTACGACATCACGGTTGACAATATAAGTGGGAAGTTTACCGGTAGCAACGGCAATGATGCTCTTACATGCACTCTTTCCATTATCAGCAAAACACTCATCTGTCCAGCAGATACTATGTGGGGTGACTATCACATTATCTAAACTGAGCAATGGATCGTCATCCGCAATCGGTTCATTCTCAAAAACATCCAGACCCGCTCCCTGTATCTGTTCATTTTGCAACGCAACTGTGAGTGCCTTCTGATTGATAATAGGACCGCGTGCAGTATTGATAAGGTATGCGGTCTTTTTCATTATCCCGATATATTTCTCATCAATAAGACCGCGTGTTTGTTTGTTCAATGGACAACAGATACAGACGAAATCAGCAGTTCGCATTAGCGTTTCTAAATCGACAAGTGTTGCGTCTACCTCTTTTGCTTCATCAGGTGAAACATAAGGATCGTAAGTAATGTGCTTCATGCCGAAAGGTTTTGCAAGTTTGAATGTCTCTTTACCGATGTTACCCATCCCAACGAGACCGAGTGTTCTACCGACTAATCCCATTCCCATGTAATCTTGCTTGTCCTCCCATCTACCTGAGCGGGTCAGTCTGTCCTTGATGAGGAGCTGATGACTTAAGGATAAGACGAATGTCAGGATAGATGTTGCGACTGGTCGGCGAACACCATCGGGCGCGATTGTGAGTAAGACCCCGTTGTCAGTGCAGGCCTTGACATCTACTCTGTCGTATCCGACTCCGAATCTGGCAACGATTGCTAACCTATCATTTCCAGCGATGGTGTCGGCAGTGATTGTTGTGCCTAATACTAACAGTGCATCATAATCTTTCACCTGTGATAGCGACAATTCTGGTGTGTTTTCTGCGATATATTCCCATGCAATCCCAACTTCATTGAACAGAGGTCCGGCAATACTATCCAAATCTGAACTGCCATCAGGTTTAATGAAATCTCGCGTTATACCAACACGAAATGCGCCAACACGTAATGTGTTATTATCCATTTACGTTTTCCTATTCAATCATCTACCTTATGCTACTCAGGTTCAAGTGAAACGGATCGGAAATACTTCCAATTGAGCGGTTGAAGTCTTAGGTTCTTCACCATCTTATTGATTACCAGAACCTGTTTTGCATGTGCTAATGGCACCCATGGCACATCTTTATGAAATATTCTTTGCGCTTCTTTGTATAGAGCATCACGTTCATCTTTGTCCGAAGTCGCTCTCGCTTTTTCTAACACGTTCTGCATGTCGTCACTGCGATAGAATGCGATATTTCCAGCAGGTTTTTCTGCTGATGACTTACTCAGAAGAAAATAGAAGAAGTTATCAGGATCACCGAGATCAGCACTCCACCCTAACATTGCCATATCGTGTTCGCCATTCTTAGTTTTCTCAAGATAGGTTCCCCAATCGTAAGTAAGGATTTTTGTTTCAATCCCAATTTTTCTTAGGTCAGACTGGATGACTTCTGCGAGTGCACGTCCATCAGGAATATATGGACGGGGAACTGGAAGTGCCCACAAAGTTGTCTCAAAACCGTTTGGAAAGCCAGCTTCCTTAAGTAGTTTTTTTGCTAATTCTGGATTGTATTCGTAATCCTGAATTGTGTCGTCATAGCTCCATAGTGTGGGTGGAATCGGGTTCTTAGCAGGCATACCGAGTCCTTGATATAAATGCTTAATGATCGTAGTTTTATCAATAGCGTGGTTTATGGCAAGTCGGACTTTCTGATTATCCAACGGTGGTTTCTCAAAGTTCATTGCCAAATAGCCGATATTCATACCCGGTTGTGTTAGTAACTTGAGCGAATCATCCTGTTCTATCTGCTGTAAATCATCTGGATTTGGGAATTCCATTGCATGCAGACCCCCTTGTTGAAGTTCAATAAGTCTCACAGCGTTATCTGGAATAGAACGAAAAACGACTCTGTCTAAGTTGGGACGTCCACCCCAATAGTCATCGTTAGCGAGGAGAACGATTTTATCCTTCTTATCCCATCGCGAAAACTTGAAGGGACCCGTACCAACGGGATTATTAAAATACGCATCTCCATATTCCTTTACAGCAGTCGGACTGACGATGGAGAAGGGTGTTATTGCTATCGTATAAATAAAGGGTGCATAAGCAGTCTTAAGCGTAATCTGAATGGTAAAGTCATCAATAGCGGTAATCTTATCAACGATCTCTGCTAATCCTGTTGCCACCCAGTATACATAACTTCCACTCACATTATGAAAAGGATGTGTTTTATCATGTTGTCTGTTGAGAGAAAAAAGCACAGCATCAGCATTGAATGGTGTTCCATCATGAAATTTCACACCTTTGCGTAGAAAGAATGTCCATGTGAGTCCATCTTCTGAGCTTTCCCATTTTTCTGCGAGTCCGGGTTCAAGATCAGTGCCGCCATCTTTGTATTGCACGAGAGTGTCGTAAATGTTATCGCACACCTTGAATGATTCCCCATCTTCTTCAAGTGCGGGGTCTAACCCGACAGAATCTCCGCCACGGCCAAAGATGAACGTACCCCCTTTAGCATGTGAATCTGCATCTGCTGAAGAAGGGCAGGAGACTAAAAGAAATGCAAGAAAAGTTGTCTGAATAAACAACAGTGGAAGGACTGATAATATCTGTGGGACAATACCGGTATCTCTGTCGTGATGTTTGTGAAAAAGTCCAACAAACCCCACTTTTTGTTCCTGAGTCATAAATATCTCCAAAATTCTAAATGATATGTTTCATGATATATTTTTTTCTCAGAGATGTCAAGAGAATTGCTATCTCTGTGCAATTCGTGATGCAGAAAGTTAAGTGACAAGAATTTTACGCGCCCGTAATTTGCTTTTAACTTGAAGTATTTCTAAATTAATTCTATAATGTAAAGTAAAGTTTAGATTATGTAGACACTTATATTGAGGAATATCAGATAAAGTAAATCATAAGAATAATATGGAGTATGTTTTCTTAGGCGGAGCTGGTGAAGTTGGTGCGTCCTGCCTACTCGTTTCTGTCGCAAACCGACATATACTGTTCGACTGCGGGATACGCGTTAATCAAATAGGTGAGGACGCTTTGCCGGACCTTGAGCTGCTGAAGCAACGTGTATCATCACTTGACGCTATCTTTGTATCACACGCACACGCTGATCACATCGGTGCATTACCTCTCGTACACGCCGCATTTCCAGCAACTCCGATTTATACAACAGAGTCTACACAAAGTATTTCCACAGTCATGCTTGCCGATGCTGTGCGTCTACAAAAAAGGGAAGAGAATGAGGATGCATCACCCCTTTTCACACAAGAAACAGTTGATGCCACTATCGCAAAAATGCAGACACTGAAGATGAGTGAATGGATTGACCTATGGGAAGGTTGGCGTGTAAAAATGATCCGTTCTGGACACATACTCGGTGCGGTGAGTATCTTACTTGATACGCCGGAAGGCTCTTACTTATACGGTGGAGACATCTCCACATTTAATCAGAAGACTATTGATGGACTCGCACAAGACGAAATTACCGGTATACAACCAGATTTTATGTGGAGTGAAGCAACTTATGGCGATGGAAACCATCCTGCACGCAGTACCGAAGAAAAGAAACTCGCTGAGGCTGTCGCGGCTGTCGTTGAAAAGGGTGGTTCTGTTCTCATACCAAGCTTCGCACTCGGACGCGCACAGGAGATCATTCTCATACTCAGAGACGCAATGATTAGCAAGAATATTCCGGTGTTTCCTGTCATCACAGACGGACTTGTCAACTCTATCTGCTCGGTATACGAAACACTCACATTTCATCTTGGGACAAGACTACAAAAATTTCTCAAAAATTCAAGACAACCGTTGTTCTACTACAAAAACTTCCAAAAGGCAAGAATGGGTGAACATGAGGTAATCTGTGCGGACGGTATACCTCGGTGTATAATTGCAAGCTCAGGGATGCTCACAGGCGGTGCTTCAGTGGCTTACGCGAAAGCATTGGCTGCTAACGAAAAGAACGCTATCTTCTTATCAGGATATCAAGATGCTGAATCACCTGGTAGACGACTACAGGAACTCACACAAGGTGATACACTCACTTTCGCAGATGACACGAGTGTGGATGTCAACTGTCAAGTTGAAAGGTTCAAACTCTCAGCTCACAGTGATCAAGGACAACTGCTCTCGGTCATAAAACAGGTGGACCCAAAAGCACTTGCTCTCGTTCACGGTGAACAAAACGCACTATCTGCATTGCATGAAAAGATATGTAAGGATTATACAGTAAGTTGTCCTGTAAATGGGGAAATATGTGAGAGGGCAGCTGAACCAAAATTTGCGGTTCAGATCACAGACACCGGCGTTGTGATGGATGGGGATATTATCAATTCAGAACAGTGGTCAGACTTTGCCAAAGGGAAACATCAGGCAGTACTGAAAGGCGGAGAACTCATTATTCGCAAAGCTGAGTAACTACAACACTGATTAAAGGCGTTTGGCTACACATTTTGCGACATCTGAGATAAAGCAGTTGCTGCCGACATAAAATACAAAGACAGATGCGTTATCGTTTATGATAAAGTCAGTCACATCGGTAAAGGGTTGTTTGACAATCCTTATGTACTTGTCAATAGAACCGTTATCACGGTTGGCGTGCAGTCAGGTTACGGCTTGATAAACGAATACACTTTTTTTGCTGCACCCGACTCTTACACTTATGAAAATTGATGACAATAGGAATAAAAAATGAAACAGACGTTGTTAATCTATATATTTCTTATTATAATGTTTGCACTGATCGGATGCAGAAGAGACTATGAAGTTGAACACTATGAAGTTGAACCGAAAATATCACTGATGCGAATCGAAGACTATCAAATCTCTGTTACAGAAATAGAAAATCCGGGAGTTTATGCTGTGTCTGTGAGAGTTGTGGGATTCTTAGCTGATGGTTGCCATTCATATCATGAAACTAATTATGCAGAACCTAATCTAAGAGTTCATACAGCTTATGGTCATATAAGACCTAACTATTTTGACGGCGATACTATCACGATTGAGATCACACAAGCTGAAAGCTCAGGAATTTGTGTTGCTTCTGTTCGTTACTATATCCCCGTGATTTTTCTTGGCTATTTTGAAAAAGGTAGTTACAAACTTATTGTAAACAAATACTACGGCGAGTTCACAGTCGGGTAAAAGATCTCAAACCGTTTGAATAGCATCACCACAGAAGACACCAATAGGAGGTAGACCGCGTTGCTTTGAAGGTGTGTGCATTTCCCGTACCTTTCGTATAGAGATTTCAATTGGACAATAACACATATTCTGTGTTTAGCTCACTCAGTATTCATTGGTATAAACCGAAATATCTAACACGATCAACCCTTTTCCATAAAGGGTTATTATGGTATAATATTTGTAAGAAAATAGGAGTGACACCCCTATTTTAACCCCAAAGCGTGTTACTTTTCTCGGTTCTACATATAAGGATTGAATACTTATCCTAAATAGGAGAGAACTTATGAAAATATACCGAATTGCTATTTTGGGATGTAGAGGACGTGGCACAGCGGCTGCACGGGCATATCACGCACATCCCAGAACAGAAATCGTTGGACTCTGCGACCTAATTCATGAACGATACAACGCATTGGGTAATGAACTCAATGTCTCTGCGCGATTCACCGACCTTGATGAGATGATTCGGCAGACTTCACCTGACATCGTTGCAATCCCTACAGCAACAGAATTGCACTACGACTTATGTATGCGTGTTTTGGAACACGGTGTCCATATTGAAGTAGAAAAACCGATGTGTGTTGATCTCGTGGAAGCAGATGCTGTCATCGCAAAAGCTGAAGACAAGGGTGTACAGGTTGCTGTACATCATCAGGGTAGAGTCGGTGCGGCGATGCAAGCGATTGCAAACGCTTACAATGCCGGTAAGATCGGCAACTTGCGATATACCTATGGTAGTGGTAAAGGCTATTACGGTGGATATGGCTTGATGAACATCGGCACACACATGCTCAACAACATGCTCCATTTCGGGAGAAGTTGTAAAAGTGTTGTCGCTCATCTGACAACAGGAGGAAAACCGATTACACCTGAAGACGTTGTCCCATCACCAAGCGGTATGGGAACAATTGCTGGTGAATATATCACCGCAACAATGCAGTTTGAAGACAACGTTACTGGTACACTATTACAACACCGTTTTCATAAGATGGATACAAACGCCTATACTATGGAACTGTTTGGAACTGAAGGAAGACTCTTCTGGAAACTGGGTGGTGCATATTATTTACCAACGCCACACTATCTACCCGATGGCAACAATGACAAATGGGAATCGTTAGCGTTAATTTATCCTGATCATTACAACCCGAAAAGCAGTGCAGATGAAATGGATTACTGGTTTGTTGAGGATTATGTCAATGCTTTAGATGAAGGTAGACCCCATGTGTGTAGTGGGCCTGAGGGAAGACATGTTATTGAGATGATGATGGGTATTTTTGAATCTGCTGCCTACGGTAAGCGTGTGGATTTACCCCAGACTGCTCGTACACATCCGTTGCTTCGGTGGCGTGAGGAGTCAGGATTACCTTCTCCCGCTGAAATGCCACGCGGATATGGGGAGTGGTTAAATCTGGAAAAGAATCGTATCAGTTGACTTAGACGTATAGGTCCGTTTTGCACCATGTTTTTCAGTGAAGTCTTGTGTCTTTGTTTGATCCCATCGCATCATAGCGATGCGTTATCTTGATCTACTTAACTTATTCGTTTTCTACCAGCCCAAGAACCTCTTTCTCAAAATCAGACTGCTCAATTTGTCGAAACCGATTGTGGCGTAAATTCTCATAGAATATCCATGAATCTTCGTTTGTACCAGAGGCAAAGATACCAAACGTAGTATCGGTTGCAGAGAGGAAACTCTTCAATTGTTTCGGTCCGTAAGCTGTCCTGTCTTGTAATTTGCATTCTGCAATAGCGACAAAATTCCCTACCCCATCACGAAGCACAATATCTGCTCTGGAACTGACTGATCCTATCTGAATTTCACATTCTCTGACGACATAAAACTTTGCGAATTTGGGGTCTGAGAAATATTTAGTAACCGTGTCAGCAATACTAGCCTCTGGTATATAAGACCTTTCAATGTTATTTGTGACAGGCAAACGTGCACCACGGACAACTCTCAGAATCGCCTCAGCATCTTTACGTGCTCTCTCACTGTTACCAATACTCCATCCAGATATAGAAGAAATATAATTATTAGGATGCACCAACATAACCTCCTTCTAAGAACTAATATCATAATTATATACGTAATTACAAGAAATATCTACTCAAATTCGGTTTAAATCTAAAAAATAACGAATACAATACCAAACCATTATTCTATATCATTAAGCTCACGAATATGTTCCTCAATTATTGTAAGGAATTCCGTTCGTCCTTGTTGAATTGCCAAATTCAACGCTGTTCGAAAATCCAATTTTGCCATTTCCAATAAAGTTGCATCATCAATGTTAGTAAAATTTGAATCACTTTCAATGATCAAGTACCCCATCCTGCCGCGATTGTAGTATGCTTCTACATTATTTTGCTCTAATGATACAGCTTTGTCAAGATCATTATATGCTTCTTCATAATGACCTTGGTTAAAATTTGAAAGTCCACGATTAATATAGGCATGAATATGCTGTGGGTTTAAACGAATCGTTTCGTCAAAGTCATGAGAGGCGAGATAATAACTACCATCTTTGAATTTTACAATACCTCTGTTGTAATACGCTTCAGCATAGTGTGAATCCAAATTAATTGCCTCATCTAGATCAGAAATAGCACTTTCATAATGTCCAAGCACACCTTTTGAGACACCTCGACTATTATAGGCTTCTGCATAATCTGGTTTCAAAATAATCGCTTTGTCATACGCTAATATCGCTTTCTCAGGTTCTTCTTCTTGTGAGTAAAGATAACCAGCGGAAAACCATGCATGAGATGCAAGGTCCTTGTCTGATTCCTCCACTATGTTAGCAATAGAATGCCATTTTTCAATAGCTGCATCAATATCGCCTCTCTGTTGCAACACTGATGCCTCCACTATTGCCTTGTCAATAACAGATAGGTCTGAGTTTTGTAGTAGTTCCTGTCTTCTTCCCTCAAATTCCGTACTATTAGAGAGTCTGTCAAAAACTTCTGCTCTCCCTCTTTGTCTTATGTTTTTTAAAAGTTCATCGGACTCCACCTTATCCTTATGTATTTCAGAGACATGTAGTTTAGCCTCATTTCTAAGTCTCCGAAACTCTCTGAAACTAACGTAACCAGCAATAGCAATAAGAATAGCAAAAAAAGCAAGAACTATGGCAATGAATTCCAACCACCAATCAATAGATTTAGCTCGGGTGTCAAGGTATTCCTTACGCAACTCGTTGAAAAGTTGCTGAAGTTCAACCTTGTTGGAAGGATCAACATTTACTGTAGTACCACGCGGGGCAGGATCCTTCGGTTGAAGTTTATCCTCGGTCACCGGATCCGCCTCTTTAAGGGTATCAGGCGAGTTGGTTTCCTCAAGCACTGGAACATCATTGATTTCTCCAAACAGAATCGTTATACTTGCCGCGAGTACGACAACAATCGCTATTAAAACCCAGTACCATACTCCAGAAAACCTTATCATAGAATACCCTCCTACCAATACCTTCACAAAAATCATTGAACAAATTGGGCAAATGTCTTAAAGTTATAGAAACAATGCCAAATAACTTTGAAAGGACAATCGCACATGTAAGTAATTATAGCACTTTTTAAGGTTCTTATTCCATCTGAATTAAACCTAGACTAATTGGTGGAATTGTCATTAGAGAGCATATTTGAAAGGGTTTCAGCGTCAATACCCGTTTTTTTAGACAGTTCAGAAACTCCCCCTTGGGATGCTATAAAAGTCTTGAGGCATTTTAGAAAGAAGGGGAGATCATCATCAACAAGGTATTCCTCCAATGTCAACTGAAGATAATCAATCGCTGCCTCGCGGTCAGTAGCAAGGTATTCAATAAAGTACTCATTCCAGTTTCCCATCTCTCTCATTGCCGTGTCTCCTTGTATTCTACAGCGTATCTCATAAAAACTTAATCAACATTTTTATACATGCAAGTAGCACAAACCCTAATTAGCTTTCAGCATGATATTCCCCACGCACTACCAAACACCGAAAATCATTTAACCAACTGAAAAAAACGCTCAACTTTGAAACAACGTTTATACCGGATTAAATTCCTTTGTTTTCTTAATGATGGATACTTCTGAGGTTTATGCCACCAGAACATACGATTGACAGGCACATTCTGCGGTCTATATCTAAGTTTCATTGATACACCGCTTTCTGATAGTAGTACACATCCAACACAGGGTAATGCCCAAAACGAGGACATATACACGACTCCTAGCTAAGCCGTTCATGATTAGAACTGACACAACGACAGCGAAACAAATCTATCATTTTTTATCTTTATGTGCCTTGTTAGTTGCCTCCTACTGGTTTGAGTTGTCCTCTATGTAATGTATAATTATTCGTGGAACATTTTTGGAATATATCAATTGCTGCATCCAACGTGGCATCACCTAAATACCATGATGGAATTCTATTTACATCCGTTATCAACCAAAAATCGTCTCCATGCTGTTCTGTTATTATTCCATCTTTTATCAACTCTCTAATTTCACTTTTATGGACTATAAAAAACATAATACTATCAGTTGACATTCCAATACAGCATAAATAATCGTATGTTGGTTGAGGGATTATTTGTTCAAAAAACCATAGACCGTTTTCGCTTTCAAACCCAGTTTTTACGCGTACTTGTAGATCGTTGATAATCATTTGATATCCGATCTGCGATACATTCAAACCTTTTCCACTAAAAAATTCCTTAACAATAGATCTACCAAATCGTCCTTTTGTTGGTGCAGGTAAAATAGAAAGCTTATCAAAAGGTGCAGGCCAGTCTACTTTTGTATTAGGAACTGTATCCAAAAAATCATGTCCGAAATTCTGTATCTTTGTAAAATCATCGTTCTGGCATACTTTATTAGTAGTCGGGTGTTCTGCTTCTTTTTCACTCATCTTGTCCTCCAATATTTTACTTATGTTGAATGAACTAAAAAGGGTTATCGCAATTTGAGCGGTAACCCTTTCACATACAAAAGTTACTTTTTCCGTTTCTTTTTTATCTTAATGGTTTCAACAACTGCGGTAGACTTACGACGCTTAGCTTCTTTTACTGATATGAATTGTCCTGTTTTGGCATCGCGACCGACTTTTCTGGTTTTGGCAGCCATTTGAACACACCTCCTTTTAATATTAAATCTTTTAGGGGTTGCTATTAGCCAAATTCTATTGGCTATTTATTACGTTATGTAAATAATATTATACACGATTAAGTCTTATATGTCAAGTGAAAATACGGCAAGAAATCAGTATTAGCAAGTCTTTTGTCTTAGTTGTGACTGGTGGATTATGATAAGATAGTACTGCACATTATTTACGTAAATGATTAACGGACGTTAAAACATTGTCTGACTCTATTTATTTCGAAAATAATTCGTTTTTTCTTTAAAATTTGATACGGAAGTTGTATCATTGAGAACTAAGAGAGTACCAAAATGAAAATCACAATAGCAGAAGCATCAGAACTGACAGGTAAGATCGTTGCAACATTGCACCGACATGCGAATAGCGGGGCTCTCTCATAATCTAAAAATGATAAAAATGAGAGAGTAGTGGTCATATTTGATATCAGTAAGCATTTTCATGAACATATATCTAAAAAAACCTTCATAAACATTGACTTTTGAAGTAATATGAGAAATCTCAGAGTATATTGTAACCCGAGTTGCCACCTATGTAGCACAATCTTCCAGATTGTATCGTCCGGACGCTAACTGGAAGTTTACGCTACAAATTTATGCTAATTATCAGCATTTTCTGATTAGAGATGGCATTTCCAATTCTAAGCCTTATTAAGTAGCAACTTGGGTTATGTAATAATTTGCATGAAGAGTCAAATTTATTTCCAATGTCCTGTCCGCTGAGTGACAGTCATATGAATTGGCATTCCACGACCCCCTCACAGACACCGATGAAGGTCTCCGCACCTTTGAACTCAAGAATTATGATGGGTATGTTTTGTGTTTCGGGTAACCCCTTTGAATATAGCAAAATCAAATGGGTGATCTCAACGTTCTGGACAGGTAAAAGTCTTGTTCCTTACTTTAATATGTTATTAATCATCTCCTTATCAAGAACTCTCAACATTTCTGTTTTCGAGTATAGATTTTATCCTATTCCCAATTGGCATCACTCATTATCATCAAGTGTTTGAAGCCGTCGTTCTAAGTTAACTTTGAGATCTTCATCTTCCTGCTTATCCGCTAATCTCAATGCAGTTTCAAAATCAGTCTTTGCTTCCTCAATGTCATTCATGCCCATTCTTGCCTCACCTCGAACTGCGTAAGCATTGGGTAAATCTGGCTTTAGGCGGAGTGCCTCATTGGCATCGGTAATAGCTGCGCTATATTGACCAAGTATATTTTTTATATTCCCCCGCTCACTATAGGCTTCGGCAAAATCTGGCTTTAGGGTAATAACCTTACTGAAATCGGCAATAGTCTCATCATACTGACTAAGTATCTTCTTTGAGATGCCTCGATTGAAGTAAGCCTCAACAAAATCGGGTTTTAGATGAATGGCTCTATCATAAGCAGAAATTGCCGATTCACTTTCAACTCCTTCCATATAGAAAGACCCGAACGAATGGAGACCTCTAGCTAGATCTGAATAGAGATAGCCGACTGAAAACCATGCCCGGGAGGCAAGGTCATCATCTATTCCTTCAGCAATATTAGCAATAGAACTCCACTTTTCCATAGCCTCCTCAATTCTTTTATCTTCATGCAACCTATAAGCTGCAACTATAGCTTTGTCTATTACGGATGCCTTAGGATTCTGTTCAACTTTTTGCAGAGATTCTTCAACTTGTGAAGTCTCACCGGATTTTGTAGCTTGAATAAACTTGACAATATCTTCACCCTTTAAAATTAAAGTTGAGGTGTCAGGACGAATATCATCAATACCAGATAGAAATGTACCAATACCACCAAGTAGTATTCCTAAACACGTAGCAGCGGCAATATGTTTGTGCTGAAGGCAAAATGTCCAAATACGTTCTAGAATTTTGCGTTTATCAGTGGAATCATCTTCACCAGTCATGTTATCAGGGGTATTATTCACTTGCTTAGATTCCATTGAATGTTCCGACTTCATATCTTGTTGTTCATGTTCAGTCTGTTGTTTTATTTTCATTTTATATTCCCTTTCACCGCGCATAGATTACCTTCTCATCAAGCACCTTCAACGCTTCCTGCTCCAAGTTATATGCTTCGGTTCTTTTCCGATTTGCTTCCAAAACCATGTCGTTTATCTCTTGTTGGGTGTCTTTGTCATGCAATAACGGTACGACAATTTCTGAGACTTGTTCAACATTTATTTCATCAATTACGGCACCATGAATGTACCGAGTTATTAATGGATAGGTGTAATCACTTGACAGCCACGCATAGAGATAACCTGCAATTTTATCGTCTGCAGGTACTACCCTGATAATATGCTCGTTTGGAATCCATCCATTCCAATGTTCAGGGACAATTGCAACTTTACCGATTGTTCCGCTTCGAGTGATTAGAATTGAGTTAGTATGAATTTTTAAATCGTCTACTATTCTATTTCCATGCTGGCTTGTAGAAAGATATTTTTTGTTGCTAGGATCCAATTCGTAAAGTTGTTTTCCTCCAAAAAATACAACACCGTTACTTTCTTCAACATAGACTCTTTTGAACCGTCCAGGCAAGATAACAGATTTACTTATTCGACTATCCCCAACCTTGACAACCTCTCTTGCCGTTTTCGCTATATACCGATCAATTGTTTTCACAATCGGAACATAGTAAGATCCATCCAATCTGTCTACTACCTCACTTGAAGATACGGTATAATTAAGCACTCCTGCCGTTTTATCAAACTGATCAGCGTACTCCTGTAAGATTTCAATAGAAGGCAGTTGTAGTGCAGCTTTCAGTAAAACTTGTGCTGTATCCATTAATTCATTGGAATCATCCCGTAGTTTGAAGGATTCCTCAATCAGATCGTGGATTTCCTGTTTAAGGGTAGGTGGCGGATTCGGAATAGGAATGTGATTCAGATGTTCAGGTTCAATATGTTGGATAACCGCTCCATAGTTATTGGTTGATATAAGCAGATTTCCGACCTTTGATTTTAGGTATGCATAAATATATCCTGAATATTCTTGTGCTTTTATACGAATGACATCATCTGATAACGATTGGTTTTCCAAAGTTTTAGAGACATAAGAAACTACACCAATTGTGCCAGAACGAGTAAGTAACACCTGCCCTTTTTCAACACGTGTGCTTTCAATATCAACATTCGTTGTTGGAGCAATAAATTTACTAGCCTTCGGATCTATCTCAGTCATCTGTGAGGGAAGAATGAAAGGTATACCGACCTTTTCTTCAACGTAGGTTCTTTTAAATCTACCCAAATAAAAGGCATCCTCAATAAATTTGCCACCCAAATGGACAATAGGCCACTTGCCCCGTTCTAAGTCCTTCCTAACTTGTCTTGCTTCAATACCGTAAGTACCCGCCTTCAAACGAAAACCTGAATCAATAACCTCTTGAACATTTACCGAAACCCACTTAATCGGTTTCTCTTTGGGTCTCCCACTTGGTTGCGTTACCACCCTATTCCCTCCTCTTTTTTCCAATGCGCAAACAGTCGCGGCACCTCAAGAGTCTGGTCATCAATGATGCGAGTTTTCCTTTCAGTTTGAAGGTCCACAATAGCCCCTTCGGCGTTTTCATAATTTATCAGTGAGGTATTTTCCTCAGATACCCAGATTTCATTGCCGTCTTCATCCCTTTTAAAGAGCGTATTTCCTCGTCTGTCATGACCAACTGTCTCTACCATCGCCATAAAAATGTTGTACGGAGCGATTTGTCGTGTATACCTCTCTTCGTTAATCTCTTTCTGTGTTTTCTTCTGAAGGAATAGTACTGAGGTCTGCGTGCCATTTCTGGGTTGGAAGGTATCAACATGTAAATCAACACTGGCGACGATTCGCGTTTTTTCAAGTAACCACCGTCGGATATGGGCAAGCCCAGGATTACCCAAAATAGAGTCAGGGAGCACAATTGCCAACCTTCCACCGGGTTTGAGAAATTGAAGGCAACGCTCTATGAAGAGCTGCTCAGGCGGGACTGACGTTTGAAGTTTATCCGAAAGTTCCCGCTCGGTTTCCGCGCCTTTGCGCCAAATGTGTCCGATATCAAATTGCTCCAGAATATGGCTATCATTGATAGGGATCTTGCTGCCGAAAGGTGGATTTGTAACAATGACATCAAAGAACTCGATCGAATTTGCATTTGTTATGCTATCAACTTGAATTTGCAGTGCACTCGCCAATTCCGATTTGAGTTCTTGGGACCACTCATGCGGAGGTAAGAGTGAATCGTTCCGGTAAATATTACCGCTACCGTCGTTATTCATCACCATATTCATTTTGGTGGCTTTCACAAGGTCCGGGTTGATATCAAAACCGAAGAAATCTGACGCAGCGATCTGTCTTATTCGATCCCTAACAATTCTTTTCCAATCATCAGACCAATTCGATTCATTTATTCCCAAGTCATCTGTAACTTCGCGCTTTAATTGTTCAATGATATGGTTCATCGCGGTAACCAAGAAACCACCTGTGCCACATGAGGTGTCGCACACCTTTTCCCCAGTTTTTGGGTTGATCATTTCAACCGCCATCCGCATAATATTTCGAGGCGTGAAAAATTCGCCTCTATCACCTCTTAAATTTGCACCGACTAACTCCTCATACGCCTTGCCTTTTACATCAACATGCGTTTCAAGGAGACTATAGGGTTGAAGTTCTGAGACAATCCATGCAAGTGAACGAGGTTGCAATTTTATTTTATCATTGGTGTCAAAAATCTGCGGAAACTGCAGCTTGACTTTTCCAAATATTTTAGAAATACGGTTTCGCACTGTGAGTTGTCCGTCTCGATTTCCACGTTCCCCAGATGTCGCGTAAAATTCAAGAGGTCTACCAACATTCTGTTCATCAAGTGTTTTACAGAAAATAAGTTTTAACAATTCAAAAAACGCAGGTTGTTTTTGTAAACCATCGGTGGCGTAGATATGATTATGGCAGGTCTTGAAAACCATGAGGAGGTTATCATCATAAGCCTTTTTCAAGGTGTTGCGCTTTGGCCGGTTAACATCTTCCAAAGAACCATCGGCGGAGGGAATATCGTTGAACTCCTGAAACTCGTAGCGTCCGTCTATCTCTACCTTTCTAAGGACCTCTTTATATTTGCCATTTGTCCAGAGTCCCCATTCACAATTCGGACAAGCACTCATATAGGACTTAAGCTGTTCAACACCATCCTTATTGTTTTTAGGTTCTACACTTTCTCTCTTACATTCAACAATTAGCCATACGTTATCTTGTGTCATTTCCTGAGTATTTTCAGGAAAAATAACAATATCAGCACGTGGACTTCGGGAACCATCCCTCAAACGGAACTCTATTTTAATCTGTTCCTTTTTGTATTTGTGCTCATTGATCAGTCTTTTCTCGATTGTCTGACGCACATATTCTTCTGGAGTGTCCTTGCGTAGCTCTCCATCTACGTAATCACGAATTTGACCTTCAGGAACACTAACGACATCAAGTAAAGGTGTTACATTCATAAGTTTCCTCTATGTAAATATTTTGCACGACTTGTATATGCATCAGCGAAAGTCGGCATCAATTCAATTGTCTGATCATAAGCAGAAACAGACTGATCTTTCTCGTTTAGTTGCGAATGGAGAAATCCTATTGAAAAGAACGCACTGACAACCAAATGATTTAAATATAGTAATGAGCAGATATGACGAATGTATCTTCTCATACCCTACTATTCTTGACGGAACTTATGTGAGATAATCTTTGACATACCCGCTTGTTCCATCGTCACACCATACATCACGTCTGCGATTTCCACTGTTCGGTTGTTGTGCGTGATTATTACAAACTGTGTGTTGTTTGCATAAGCATTGATGAGATTTGAGAAGCGTAGGACATTCGCTTCGTCAAGGGCAGCATCAACTTCATCAAGAACACAGAAAGGACTCGGTTTCAATTTGAAGACGGCGAATAATAGTCCGATAGCGACAAGGGATCGTTCTCCTCCAGAGAGTTGTGTGATACTCTGTGGACGTTTCCCTGGGGGACGTGCGATGATATCAATTCCTGATTCAAGTATATCGGATTCGTCTGTTAACCTTAATTCTGTCTCTCCGCCGCCAAAGAGCTGTGTGAACACTTCTTGGAAGTTAACTTTTACCTTTTCAAAGGAATTTAGGAACTCTTCACGTGAAGTTTCGTTGATTTTCTTTATAGCCTTTTCTGTGGATTGGATGGACTGCACGATGTCATCCCGTTGTTCTACTTGGAAGTCTAATCTCTTCTGATGATCTTGATGTGCCTGTATAGCCTTGAGATTTACGGGACCCATTGCGGCAATATCAGCTTTTAACCTCTCAATTTTGTCCATCAAGTCAATCTCATCAAGTTCCGATGTTGCAAGTGCAGAAGAGATACTTACTTCTTCCACATCTTGATCCTGTGGATCCGGTTTCTGCCTATCATATAGAGGGGTATCTATGGAGACCTGATATTTGTCAAGGATACGATTTGTAATAGACTTAAGGTCCATCTCAAGCTGAGTTGTTCTGATTTCGAGTTTTCTCCTATCACGGTTCTGCTTTTCAAATTGACTTCGTGTTTTCCGCATCTCCTTTTGAAGAGCTTCGATCTCTTGTAGTAGTGATTCACGTTCTTCTTTTAAGGCTTCTAATCTTGCTTCCGCTTCAGCGCGGTCTCCTTCGATTTTTAGGAAGGCGCGTTGTGCTTCTTGTATTTCATCTGCGATTTCCAGTTTTTTCTGTTCATCAGAATCAATTATTGCTTGTTGTTCATCAATGATCTTTAGCACTTGCTGATGCTGTACATCAAACCCCTCAATTTCATTGATCATATTTTCAGATTTTTGACGTTGTCCAGCTAAAAAGATCTCTACATCTTGACATCTTTTAGTTAAGTCCTCAAGTTTCCGTGTATCACTTTCCATCTGTTCGGAGATTCTTTGCATCCATTTCTCTTTATGATTCCGTTTTTTTATCAGTTCCTCAATTTCAGTATTAAGTGTTTCCTTTTCTTCGCGTGTCAGTTCAAACTTCTGCTGAAGTTCAGTGTTCTGTTTTTCCAACCCATCAAGTTCATTTTGAAATCGTGTTATGTTCTTATCCGCTTGTTCAATGTCTTTAGTGATAGCGGTTTTCTCTATCTGTTTATCTTGTAATTCACCGAAGAGTTTTTGTCTTACAATCTGAGAATCAGCAATAATGGAAGCGTAAGATTTGCTTTCTATGTCCTTCTGATTAACAACCTGCTGTAATTCACCGATTTTATCTTTAAGTCCATCCAGTTCGTTTGCTCGACTCAGCAGTCCAGTTTTCTTTCTGTTGTTATAGCCTCCCGTGATGTCTCCTAAGGTATTTATGAGTTCACCTTCTAATGTCACCAATCTGGCATTGTGTCGGAATCTTTTGGTAAGTGCAATTGCGTCATCAAGGTTTTCAATGACAAGTGTGTTTCCCAATAGGTGTAGTATAGCGATTTCATAAATGTGCTCATAGTCAACTAATTCTTCTGCTACGCCGATGACACCAGGTTCATCAAGCAGCCGATCATCAGAGAATGTTCTGCTTCTCAGCGTATCAAGGGGTAGAAACGTAACGATACCAGCACGGTGCTTTTTCAGATAGTCTATACCTCTCCTTACGTCCATTGCTGTTTCAGTGATAACATTCTGGATACGGCTGCCGAGTGCAACCTCTATTGCGACCTCAAATTCATTATCAGTTTGAATTAGCTCTGCCACGACGCCGCATATTCCGCTGAATTGTTCTGGATAGTGTTCTTTTGCCTGCATAATTGACCGGACACCAGCATAGTATCCTTCATAGGTGGCTTGTAGTTGTTCCAACGATCTGTATAGTGATGTGCTGCTGCCGAGTTTTTCTTGGTACCCCCGCATTTCGGATTCGGTCTTACGCAGTGCATTTTCGGTCTCTTTTATCTTTTCTTCAACCTTCTCCTTTTCAGTAGTAATGTATATGATTTCTGACTCTAACTTGGTAGCAGAACGTTGCACGACTTCTCTTTCATCAGTTGCTATCTGTAATTCTGTCTTGAATTTCTGCGTTTTTTCTTGGAGTTGACTGAGGCTGTCCTGAGAGTTTTTGACGGTATCCTCAATAGAGGTGCGTCTGTTCTCTCGTTTTGACAATTCTATCGTCATTTCCTGCATTTCAGTCTGTGCTTGTTGTATAGACTGCGTAGTTTTATGGATGCTTGCCTTTAAGTCTTCTAAGACCTGTTTCCGTGCAGATAAACGACTGTCCTCAATCTTCAATGAAGAGTCGAGTTTTTTCTGTTCTTGTATACGTTGGCGTTTAAGTGTTTGCAGATCAGCGAGTTCAGCATTTCTTTCTTCAAGTGCCTGCTGTGCTCTTTCCCGTTGTTGCTTTAGATTCAGTTGTTTTTCTTTGTGAAGGAATATCTTCCGTTCAACAGTCTCATTTCTTTTTGCGATGTTTCTAATTTCTTCTTCTGCTGCAGTGATTGCAGTATCTAATTCCGCTCTTTTCAAGGTACCATTTTCGATTTTATCGTCCGCTTCTTGAATGCGTTGGTTTGCGTCTGAGACCTCATTTTGAATAGCATCTAATTTCCGCTGCATTTCGTTGTAATCAGTTGCCAGTTTTGCGTAATTACGATATGCTAACCCCAATTCTAACTGCTTTAATTCATCTTTGAGCGTCTGATTCTGTTGTGCTTGTTGTGCTTGTTCTTTTAGCGATTCGTTTTCTCTTTCTAATTCTTGTATGATGTCATTGATTCGCACCAGGTTCTGTTTAGTTGCTTCTAATTTGCGTAAAGCTGTTTTGCGATTGTGTTTATATTTCGTTATTCCAGCGACTTCATCAAATAGGAATCGTCTTTCTTCAGGTCGCACGTTGAGTATCACATCAATTTTGTTTTGTTCCATGACAGAATATGCATCGACCCCAACGCCAGTATCCATGAAGAGTTCGCTTATATCACGGAGTCTACACGGTATTTTATTTATCAGATAGCTGCTTTCGCCATCACGTGTAAGTTGTCGTGAGACTTCTACTTCAGGGGTTTCGATGGATAGATTCTGTGATATATTCGTAAATGCGAGTGTTACGCGTGCTTTTTGAGAGGGTTTAAAGTTTGCACCGCCATTGAATAGCAGGTCTCGCATGTTGGTACAGCGAAGTGCACGGGCACTCTGTTCACCAAGCACCCAGCGTATAGCATCAGAGACGTTACTCTTACCGCACCCATTCGGACCCACAATTGCAGTTATGCCCGGTTCCAATACTAATTCAACTTCTTCAGCAAAACTCTTGAATCCACTGATTTTGATGCTCTTTAAATACAAATTGCACCTCCAGGAAGATTATAGCAGATTATTGCTTATCACTCCCCCGTGTCAAGACACCGAAGCTTTAGCTCGGTGATGTAGACACGGAGACCTTTGATTAATTATATCATAAACGTTTGACATTTACTCAAAAATATGGCATTCTATATTCAGTCACTGATTGAGACTTGTAAGCATTAACAACCTTGTTAATGGTCTCAATCAATCCTCTTGCAAGGACAGAGTGGCTGTGGCTAAATACCACCTAAAATACGATCAATCTTTCGATAAAAGCCTGAAAGATGGACCCGAAAATTGTTCGTTCTTGAAACTACAAATGGTAGTCAAGTATCGGTTGTCTTTGCGAGTAACAAA
>JAJDZB010000028.1:0-5591 GCA_022824835.1 Candidatus Poribacteria bacterium
TGCTGTCTTGGTGTGTTTACTCTCGTAAACTCCATCTTCAAGCAGGTCTGTGTATGCCTTTGCTAAATCGATAGCAAACCAATAACCTCCAACCCCTGATTGGACTTCAAGCACCCTTTCATTAGCCTCAACATTCCATACATCAATCCCATACCCATCGGGTCTTGTTACGTCTCTGATACCGTATAGCTGCCCGTTGTTTGCATAGAAAGCTTCGTGCAAATTGGGAACAACTCTCTGGACAGAACCTGTGGCAATTTCCCATACCAACAGTGTATCGTCGCTTGATGCAATGTATTTACCACAAGGAGAAAACGCAATTGATCGAATCTCATCATCGTGTTCGGTAAAGTATGCTATCTGTTCACTGGTAGCAATATTCCAAACGGCGATATCGGAATAAAGCATTTCATCATCGCGCAATGTGCCATCAGTTGAGCCACCAGCTATAAGACGACTGTCAGGTGAAATGGCAAAGGTGTCACCTGAAAACTTAACAAGTGGTTTACCCGTTTTCGGATCCCACACATAGATTTGTGGTAGTTCGTCATCAGGATTCTGACATACTTTTTCATCTGAGATTTCATTGTGATTCCAAACCATTGACGCAAGTCCTGCTCCATCCGGGGTGAATGTAAGATCAGAAAAATACTTATTGTTTCCAAGATCGATCTGTGTGATGTGTCTACCTGTGTGAAGGTCTAAGACTCTGATGTGTCCTTCGTTATCAGCAGTCGCAAACCATTTTCCAGTTGACGAACAGGCTAATCCAACATATCTATTCTGTTCCTCTATTTCTAACACACAATTTCCGCTTGCGACATCCATTACATTGATCGTTCCATGTTGCGTAACGAGTATGACCAGCTTGCCATCAGGAGAGAAGTCTATATTGAAGACACAACCTTGCGGGTTATCCCATAAAGAGATTGGTCGCATTGTGTTGACATCATACCACCACAATCCAGAGGTAGTTCCGACAGCAAAATTCCCCCCAACTGGTGACAGTTTAGTTGACTTGACTTCACCTTTACCAAATTTTGCGTAGACTCCATCGGGTAGTCTCCAATTGTCCCCAGTTGCATCGTTGGGATCAACGTTGAAGATTGCTGGTTTTACGGTATTCTTTATTTTCTCTATGATTCTCTTTGGCTGAACAGATTCTGATTTCATTGTTGTTCCTTTTATCTTCGTTGTTAGTGGTGCGGGGTCAAATTCCTTTCGTAGTAGTGTTCTAATTTCTCGCAATTTTGTTTTTACTGTTCCGATCGGCATGTTAAATTCGGATGCGATCTCGTTGATCTGCCACGATTCCAGGTAGAACAGTTTTGCGACTGATCGCAATTTCTGTGGCAAGTGATGCACTGCTTCTCGGATGTCAGCGATGAGTTGGTATTCTCTGAACCGAGCCGCTGCGTGTTCATTCAACTGTTCTGTGATCACGGTTGCATCGTGCGGGATTTCGTTTCGGGATTGTCGTCTGATAGTGTAATAGCGTTTGCAGGCGTTGTAGGCGATACGGTGAAGCCACGCACCGAAACTCTCTGTGTTTCTAAGGTTTCTGATATTTTTCCAGACTGCCATCCATAAGTCTGTCTGTATCTCTTCTGCGTCTTGGTGTTGTCGTGAATTTGCGTGGATTACACGCCACACGCGTGGTGTGTATCGGTTGATAAGTTCAGCAAACGCTTCCTGATCTCTTTTTTGGACTCGGTGAATGAGTTCTTCGTCTGTTAGGTGTGCTTGTGATTTAACGTCTTTTGACATTGCTACTACCCTGTGTTGGTTTTATAATAGAGTAGCATATCTGCGGGAAAGGTTTAAAAAAATGTTGAGGATCAATAGGGTTGTATTGAGGGTCAATGAACCAAATTTGCCACATCCCACACATACAGGATGCCATCATCACAACGACTGACAAGCTTTTCACCATCAGCCGCAAACACAATCTCAGCAACCCAGTTCCGATGTCCTGAGAATTTTTGGAGCGATTCCTCAGACTCTACCTGTATAAGTTCAACGTCACCAGTTTCACAGCCAATAGCAACGACTTTCCCTTGCGGATGAAATAAGACTGATGCAATTTTCCTTCCACTTACATGAATCACCTTATCGATTTGACCTGAACCAATATCCCATAGATAGATTTTTGATGTAAGAGCAACACTTGCGATTTTATCACCATCTGGACTGAAGTCAATGCTTGTGACCTCATTCTCATGACCCACAAGCGTATTTATCATTTCACCTGAGATTACATCCCAGAGACGAATTGTCTTGTCCTTGCTTGCGCTTGCGATAGTTGTGCCGTCCGGATTAAATGACACACAGTTGACTTTCTCTGTATGTCCATCAAGCACCTGTTTCACTTTCAATGCTTCAGTATCCCATATGCGGATGGTTTTATCTTCACTGCCACTAACAAGCAGTTTCCCATCAGGACTAAACATAACTGATAAGACATGATCCTGATGACCATCAAGCCTTTTGATCTGTTTTCCGGTCTCCGGATCCCATAGAATTATACAGTTATCAGCAGTTGCATGAGCGATAATATTCCCTGTCAGGTTGAATTCAATTTCAAAAACCCAATAACGGTCTTCCCTCTGGAGTATTCTCTCAATTTTTGCATTTGCTACATCCCATAGACAGACTGTTTGATAATAATTTGGTGAGACGATTGTTTTACTATCTGGACTTACGGCTAAACAGGTGAAATTGCCGAAATGATTCTCAAATGCATGTATCTGTTTACCAGTAAACACATCCCAAATGCGTATAGTGCCATCGATCCCTGCACTTGTGAGTGTACGCAAATCTGGACTGAACGCGATTTTATGAAGACTTCCATTATGTCCCTTAAGCACTCGGAACAGTTTACCCGTCTTGACATCATATAGGTGTATTTCTCCGTCATTTGCCCTACTCGCCAATAAGTTTCCATCTGGACTAAAGATAATCCTCTTATAGGATTTAGCAACCTGAATCACTTGTTTCTGTTCACCCGTTTCCGTGTCCCATATACGGATACTTTTGTTGCTTGCACTTGCAAGTAAATCCCCCTCTGGACCGAAGATAACATCTCTCACATAACTATCATGTTTACCAAACATTTCTTTTGTTGAACCGTCAATTGTTTCAACTATATAGACTCTACCATCGTTAACACCTGTTGCGACCAAGAGGTTATTTTGACTTACTGTGAAAGAAGAAATAGTTCTTCTTTCTAAATCAATTACGTTTTCGATCTTATGCTTTTCTTGCCAATTGCTCGTATCCCATAGACGGAGAGCATAATCTGTTCCCAGGGTTGCCAGTGTTTTTCCATCATGGCTGAATGTAATAATATGGATATCGCTTTCATTGTCGAATTCATGCATGTGCTGTCCAGTGTGCGTATCCCAGAGATGGATTACACCACTTGTCCCAGTACTTACAAGGGTGTTCCCATCTGGACTAATTGCGAGAAATTGTGCATGGGTCTGTTTAATTTTCAGGAGATAAATCTCAGTAAAGTTTTGTGCGTCATATATCCAAATCCCTAAAGATGTTGCAACCACAATTCGCATACCATCTACTGTATATAGTATGTCGTTGATGTGTCCCTTACCGAGTCGTGCAAAGACATGATCAGGGAGCTTGGGTAGATTTGTTTGTTCTTGTGTGTAGGTGGTAATGGTTGTAAGGATGATAAGTGATATCGTAAGAAGGGTTGTGTTTATTCGTGCCTGTAGATAGCTCAATGGCCGTCTCCTAAGAAGGTGTTTTTTGTATTTTAGCACGGTTACTTGTGATTGTCAATGCTGGATGTTTTGGGGGGTGTGTAAAGTTTCTATAGACCCATATCGTACTGCAGCATGTTCGTCAGAAGGAAAAGTTTGATAAAGGTCTAAAAAAAGATTCTGAATCGAGGGTTTTTGCTGTCTGTCTAATTCATGCATTGTTGAAGATGACGTGTTTTCTGATTTCCTGTCACTCAGTCAGAAAAGAATGTATCTCAGAAAGAATGTATAATTAACTTCATAATCTACCACATATATGATAATATTGGTTAGAATTATTCAAAAAACACATAAGGAGACTAATCTTGAAACAGATAAACACAGTCATATCCGTGATAACATTGCTTATTCTCGCTGCAACAGTCAGCGATTCCCAAGAAAAGACATACAGAATTGAGCTTCCCGATGGTGCAACAGCTCGTCTCGGTAAGGGACGTATCCACGACATGCAATATACCGAAGATGGAACTCGCATCGCCGCCTCAACATCTATGGGGATTTGGATCTATGATGCGACGACATTCCTTCCGTTATATCTGCTAAGAAAACACCCAAAACATGCAGACCATCTTTCCTTTAGTCCAGATGGGAAATTACTCGCAAGCGCAGATATTCGCGGTGCAATACATATCTGGGATATTGATATAGGAGAACATAAGAAACAACTCAAGAATCAGTTGACTGTGCTCAGCATGACTTTTAATAAAAGTGGAGACACACTCGGTGTTGTAAACAGTCATGATACTGTGCGGCTATGGGATACGAATACATGGGATCTGACATACTCCCCAAGCTAAAGCATGGGGGTTCTTAGGTTTTACATGAGAAAAAAATCTCAATACCTTTTACTGCTTCGTCGTTCATTGCCTCTTTTCCCGAACTTTTGTGAGGTCTTACGTGAACTCCACAGTCGTTTATACTCTCAGCATGCCCTGCCGCGAGGTGTGTAAGATTTATTGCAGCGTTTACATCTCTGTCTATAGATATACCACATTCACCACACTGATACGTTCTTTCTGATAACAACAATTCTTTTTTCTTATGTCCACAACTGCTGCAAGTCTTAGATGACGCATAGAAGTGGTCTGCTTTTTTCACATCAATACCAGGTTTCCGTTCTGCTTTACGTTCCAGTTTACTTAGAAAACCGCCTAATGCTGAATCAGATAACGCTTTTGCCAACTTCCTATTCTTTAGCATATTGGTGATTTTCAGTGTCTCAATACAGATGACAGAAGCCTTATTGACTATATCTGTGCTTACCTTTTGATGTGCATCTTCTCTGATGCAAGCGATTTTGTAATGTATCCTTGCAACTTTCGCTTTCGCTTTATACCAGTTGTTAGAACGCAATACTTTACGAGATAACGCACGACAGGCACGTTTCAATTTTCTTTCATAGTGTTTCAAAGGTCTTGGGTTATGGTATTTTGTGCCATCACTCAAAGTTGCCAATGTGTTTATACCTACATCTATGCCGATAACAGATGAAGTTGATGCTTTTTCAACTTGCGGGGGGTCTTCTGTTTCAACAGTAATAGATACAAACCAGCGGTGTGCTGCTTTTGACACAGTAATACTGCTAATCTTACCTTCAAAACGAAGTGCTTCAAACATTTTTATCCAGCCAATCTTCGGTAATCTGATACGCTTACCTTTTATTTCTGCCGATTGATTAGTAGATGAAAAAGAATCTCTTTTACCACGACCCTTGAATCTCGGAAACTTCGCACGCTTCTTACGCCAATTCGTTATGGCAGCACCAAGATTCTTGAATATACTACGATTAGATACCACTTGATCCATATC
>JAJDZB010000091.1:0-20493 GCA_022824835.1 Candidatus Poribacteria bacterium
TTTTCTTCTGTAGGTCGGGTAGAGCGTAGCGAAACCCGACACGTATTGATTGTGTTTATCATGTCGGGTTTCGCTACGCTCTACCCGACCTACAAAATAGCACTTGACAAAGCACTAATATGAACTCAGAACTATCAATTAAGCAGAACATTGAAAACACCCTAAAAAACTTCCTTGATGACCAGCAATCGTTGAGAGATGCCTCAACAAACCTCCTGAATACGCTCGGTTATTACAGTAAGCGAGTCGGATCCGACGGTGTTGACAACGTTAGGTTTGAACGTCTCGTTGAATCCGCCCTGGAGACTGCTAATCCTTATGAGAAACTTCGCATTGAAGACTGGCAGTCCTTTTACCGAATCATGCAGGTAGCTGATGATGAAATTAATCAACAGATAAATCCACAACAAGAAACGTTATTTGAAAGCACAGGCATAGACGATATGTTAAGGGAATCTTACATGTTCGTTACTGTGCAACTCACCGGTGACACCTACACACGCACACAACTTGCCAATATCACCCGTTTTATCAATAAAGAGTTAGATAAATCAATTATGGTGATATTTCGGTATAGTGATTTGCTTACGCTTGCTATTATCAATATGAGAGAGCATAAGATCGACCCATCAAAAAAAGTGCTGGAAAAGGTGACGCTTATTAAAGATATAAATTTAGAATCTCCCAAGCGCGCACATATTGAAATCATCTACGACCTATATCTCCACAATCTCATTCAGACTCAAGCGGTTAAAAACTTTGATACGCTTCACGATGCATGGGAAAAGATTCTGAATACAGAAGAGCTCAATAAACAGTTCTATAGAAAACTGTTCGCGTGGTATGAATGGGCAGTTGAGACAGCAACGTTCCCAACAGATGAGAACCGTGTCATCAAACCGGAGGAGCATGTGATACGCCTCATCACACGTCTACTCTTTATCTGGTTTATCAAGGAAAAAGGATTAGTAGCAGATGAACTATTTAAGAGGGAAAAAATCCGAGACCTATTGACAGAGGATGATTTTGATAATGGTGACTCATACTATCGAGCTGTGTTGCAAAACCTCTTTTTCGCGACGTTAAACACCGAGATAGACAAACGGACGTTTAGCAAGGAAAACTATTCTGGCAATCGTAATTTTTCAAGGTATCGGTATAAAAACCAGATGCGCGATCCTGACATACTTTTGGATTTTTTTGCTAAAACACCTTTCATCAACGGTGGTTTATTTGATTGTTTAGATACGTTTGAAGGACCAAAAGACGGCGGGTCACGTATAGACTGCTTTTCTGATGTTGATTACGAAAAACTGAGTATCCCTGATCGTCTCTTTTTTGACGCACAACGAGGATTGATTCCCCTGCTTGAACACTACAAATTCACTGTTGAGGAGAACACACCGTTAGATCAAGAGGTAGCACTTGACCCCGAACTGCTTGGTAGAGTGTTTGAAAACCTACTCGCCGCTATCAACCCAGAAACTGGCGAAACGGCGCGCAAGATGACCGGTTCCTATTACACACCACGCGCTATCGTAGATTATATGGTGGAGGAGGCATTAGTCGCTACATTATCTCAAAAGTGCGAACCGGCTGATGGCAATATGGAACTATGGGATGAACGACTGCATTATCTTTTTGACTATGCAAAGGTGTGTGATGATGCAAGCGAATGGTTTGACGATCAAGAAATTGACGCTATTGTCAAGACAATCTCTGAACTCAAGATTTTGGACCCCGCAGTCGGTTCGGGGGCATTTCCGATGGGAGTGCTGCACAAACTCACGCTTGCACTCAGACGGCTTGACCCAGATAATACTCGTTGGGAAGCATTACAACGGAGCATTGCTGTCAAACGTTCAGAGGTAGCGTACGACACACAAGATCAACAGGAACGCAACGATGAACTCACAGAAATCAGTGATACCTTTGAACGTTACCGAGATTCTGACTTCGGACGGAAGTTGTACTTGATTCAAAACAGCATCTTCGGTGTAGACATCCAACCGATTGCGTGCCAGATTGCCAAACTTCGATTTTTTATTTCGCTTGCGATTGAGCAGGAACCGGACACAGACGCGGATAACTTCGGTATCAAGCCTTTGCCGAACTTAGAGACACGGTTTGTTGCTGCGAATACATTGATAGGACTAAAACAACAGATGTCTTTGAAAAGTCAAAAGGCGAGTCGTTTGGAGCAGGCACTCCGCAACAACCGTGAAAAGCATTTCCACGCAACTACACGCAAACAGAAGCGCACATGCAAAGATAGAGACGAAGAATTGCGAGCTGAATTGGCAATAGAATTAAAGGGACTCGGTGCGTTGGCAGATGAGGTAGATAACATTGCACAGTGGGATCCGTATGATCAGAATGAAAAAGCAGATTGGTTTGACTCCGAATTGATGTTTGGCGTTACAGATGGGTTTGATGCGGTGATTGGGAATCCGCCTTACATTCAACTCCAAAAAGACGGTGGTAGATTGGCAGATTTGTATCAACCTTGTGGATTTGACACGTTCACACGGATGGGAGACATTTATTGTTTGTTCTATGAGAAAGGACACAAACTATTGAATAGCACGGGACATCTCTGTTTCATAACTTCCAATAAATGGATGCGCGCTGGGTATGGTAAAAAGTTGAGAGATTATTTCATATTATACACTCAACCCGTTCAATTGCTGGATATGGGACCAGATGTGTTTGATGCCACAGTAGATACGAACATTCTACTGCTACAAAACAAGATAATCTATGATGGAGTTATGACATTCCGATCTGCAACCATCGGTGTGGATTTTGACAGACAAACAGGTAATATCTCACAGTATCTGACTGATAATGGCGTCCGCATGGAGTTGCCAGCAGAGAACGAACCGTGGGCGATACTCTCATCTGCTGAACTTAATTTGAAACGCAAAATAGAGGATATTGGTATTCCACTTAAGGATTGGGATATAAAGATTAACTACGGAATTAAAACAGGTTATAACACTGCCTTTGTCATTGATAGTCAAACAAAGAAGGCACTGACAGCTGCAGATCCCAAATCTGCTAAAATTATCAAGCCCGTTTTGAAGGGTAGAGACATCAAGCGGTATCAAGTAGATTGGGCAGGACTATGGTTGATTTGTACACATAACGGATATGCAGATGTTCCACCAATTGATGTGAACGATTACCCAATCGTTAAAAAACACTTAGATAGCTTTTACGCCCAACTTGAGAAGCGTCGCGACAAAGGACAAACACCGTATAATCTTAGACATTGTGCATACCATTCAGCGTTTGAAAAAGAGAAGATCATTTACCCTGAAACAACTCACGCCGCTAATTTTTTCTATGATGATGGACAATATTTCATAGAGAAAACTTGTTTTATGATCACAGGTAGCGACTTAAAATTGTTAGTTGGACTGCTAAGTTCTATTCTAATGACATTCGCTTACAGGAAATATTATGGCGGAACCGTGCTTGGTAAAAAGGGGTACCAATACAACCAACATGCTTTGGAGAAATTGCCTGTCGTTAAGATTCCCGACTCACAACAACAATCTTTTATTGGATTAGTTGATCAGATTCTTGATGCTAAACACACCAACCCAGATGCGGATACCTCTGATTTTGAAAATGAGATTGATAAACTGGTATATGAATTGTATGATTTAACGGAAGAAGAAATTGCGATTGTGGAGGGGAATGTCTGAATCGCGGATTGAAGCGGATTACACGGATTAACGCGGATTTTAAGAGGTTTCCTGTTTATACCATATTCTTTTGAGAATGGACTTAGGTTTTGCGAAAACATAATCCGCGTCCATCCGCGTCATCCGTGTAATCTGCGATTCAGACAACAAAAAAACCTTGAACGGACAGGACACTCCTCACACCGAAACACAGACCAATGCAAAGACTTACACTTGAAATGAGGTTGATAAGATGGTGTCCGAATTGTTCGATTAACGGAAGATGAGATTGCGATTGTAGCGAAACAGAAGGTTAATCACTAATTTTTTTAAAGCCTTGACGTTTTATGTTAAGTATGATATAATTTCTAAAATTGGATGTTTAGAAAAACCTTAGTAGAACTGTTTAATTATTGAAGGTAGAATGTTAATATTATGGAGGATTAATATTATGGCAACTAAAAAACCCTATTCCCGACACACCAATTCTGCTGATCGCAGGAAATATGAAGGTGCCCCGGTACCGAGCAAACAACCTATAGTCAAGCCTAATCATAAAAAGGCTGTCCCTGTTCCTCAACCTCCTGTACGAACACAACATTCAGTTAATCCTAAACCACCTACTGTCAATCAACCTACCCTCGACAGTCCTACCTCTAAACCTGAAGGGACAGAGTCTGATAAATAACGTCCAGTCTGAATAACAGAAGACACAGATTTCACGGATTTTTGAGTCCGTGTTCTCTGTGTCCTTCGTGTTGCAGGAGTTTGCGCGATTTCATGCCAAAGAAATTACTATTATGGGACGAATTAAATGTCAAACCGATTCAACACATCAAAGATAAATTGTGGACAGTTCAGGACATCATTAGTGAGATAGAACAGAAATCACAAGGTGGCGGTTATATCTATCGCGGTGAACGTAAATGCAATCCAAAAGTTTCCTCAAAACTCTATCGTGATTTTGAAATTGAGGATGAACATTTTAACATAGAACTTGTACAAAAAGAGATGTTGGTTGCAGCCAAAAGACATACAGGCGACTTCCCCCAGGACTTTCGTGTGGATGTGATAGCATCGCTGCAGGCAAGAGGTGAATTGACAGAGGAAGCAATAGATTTTGAAATTCTTACCGAAATTCAACACTACGGGGGTAAAACAAATCTGATTGACTTCACAACAGACTACTTTATCGCGCTTTTCTTTGCCTGTGATGGTCGTTATGACGAAAATGGGCGGGTTATCCTACAAAAGACAGATGAGATAAGAAGTCTGATCGCGCACCCTCGGAATCCACGGCACCGTGTCATTGCTCAAAAAAGCGTATTCATAAGACCGCCACGGGGTTTTATTGAACCAGAGGAGAACGATATAGTCACTATTCCAGCAAATCTCAAACAACAGATCCTAGAACACCTGCGGGATTATCACGGTATATCTACAGAAGTTATCTATAACGACCTATACGGATTTATTAGAAATCAAGACTTTCACGGCGATGCATATACACACTTTTATAGAGGATTTGCTTGTGGCAATAGAGGAGATCAAGAGGTAACTTCTGAAGCAAAACAAACAGAATATGAAAACGCTATTAAACATTTTACCGATGCTATAAGGTTGAAACCCGATCTTGCTAATGCATACTTCAATCGGGGCGTTACTTACGCCTTCAGAGGTGAGTTTGATGATGCCATAAAAGACTTTGATATGGTAATACAACTACAACCAGATAGTCCCGGGGACTATTACAATCGCGGGAATACCTACCTTGATAAAGGTGATTTTGATAAAGCTATAATAGACTTTAATAAGGCGATCGAACTTGATACATATTATCTCAATGCCTATTATAATCGGGGTTTTGCTTACTTCAAGAAAGGCAATTTTGACGACGCCATAAAAGACTTTGATACGATAATACAACTACAACCTGATCATGCCGAATCCTATAACAATCGTGGTGAAACGTGGTTACACCTACAAGAATGGGAAAAAGCGAAATCGGACCTCATCACTGCTAAAGATATGGGGATGGATATAATCGCTTCATTTAACAACGAATATGCCAGCGTTGAAGACTTTGAGCAGGAAACCGGCTTTCAGTTACCAGAAGACATCGCCGAGCTTCTAACACCCCCACAACCATAGCAGCCAAACAGAAAACACTCACCTGGGCGGATTACCTGATGTTATAGATTTCCAATCTGCGTTTTCCGTGTTCTCCGTTCCTGCCGCGATTCAAACAACAAAGAATTCTGAACGGACAGGACGAACCTAACACTAAAACACAGACCAATGCAAAGGCTTAAACTTGAAAATGAGATTGATAAACTGGTGTGTAAATTGTCCGATTTATCGGAAGATGAGATTGCTATTGTGGATAGGAGTGTCTGAATCGCGGAAGGCGTGGAGGCTAAAAGTGAAATAGGGATTTTGGTTGATATGTGGGGTTGGTTGTGTTATCATTACCATCAAGGAATACGAATTGTGCAGGAGAAAAAGTTATGCAAGGACTAAATCAAGGACTTGTTAATACCTCTTACGACCCCAATTTTATATATGCTAATAACACACTATCTTGCAAACAGGATAGTGTTGAGGCATACAATGACCAAGGTGTTAATCATGCCAAAAATGGACATTATGATCTTGCTATCACTGCCTTCAACAAAGCGATAAAACTGATACCTGATTATGCTACAGCCTATAGTAATAGGGGTTTAACTTATCTGCTCAACGACGAAGTTGATAAGGCAATAAGAGATTATACCAAAGTAATAGAACTTAACCAAGATAATGCAGAAGTCTATAACATGCGTGGAGTTATTTATTTCAGCAAAGATGAGGTTGA
This sequence comes from Candidatus Poribacteria bacterium, assembly GCA_022824835.1. GTDB lineage: Bacteria > Poribacteria > WGA-4E > WGA-4E > WGA-3G > MSPOR6. The sequence goes on from JAJDZB010000091.1 coordinate 6,547, forward strand.
TCGTGCCATTGAAGACTATAATAGAGCAATTGAATTTAAACCCTATAATGCAATTACCTATTACAATCGCGGTTTGGCTTATGCGAAAAAAAGTCAAGTAGAACTTGCTATAGCTGACTATTCCAAAGCGATAGCACTCAATCCCGATTATGCTGAGGCATATTATTATCGTGGCGGAGCCTTGTTACGACTTGAAAAGCGCGCTATGGCTAAATTAGACCTCGCGATTGCCAGAAGCATGAAATATGACTCTCTCATTGCCTTAGATAAAATACTGAAAGATTACGATCGCGCATGGAAGACCCTCGGCAACTTATGAGATATTTGACAATTGAGGATATTCTAATCATTGCCGAGGCCCAGGTGGGGAACTATCAATTTTTGGATAAAGAACAGTTAGACTATTTAGTTGATGCAGTAAGTGCAAAATTTGGTGATGATTCAATTATCAAGTTAGGTTATGCAATTACGGATGGATCAATAAACGATATTGCGGTCATCACCGATCATATACAGTCATGGGTTTGTGAAAAATAGTTGAGATAATTTACAATGATACGGTATGGAATTGAACTGAAAGATGGACAATCCATTATCATCTATATTGAAGAATTAGAGGTCGAGGGTATCGTTCGCTACTCAGAAGAAGAAAGATTGTGGACAGCCGTTATTGATTGGGATGCTATTCAAGAAAAAGTACCTATAGTCCCTCAACCCGAAATTCAGAACATCAGCCACATGGTGGAGAAAAAATTGAGCAAGATGTATACGTAGGATAAGCATTTTTGTATAACCGATAGGCAATCAGCAAACGATTCAGAAGAGAATATCTTTTTTGTATAGCACCTTGAATCACAGACTCAACAATCTGCGTCATCCGTGATAATCCGAGATTCCGACAGTGCGATTTTGACAGTCAAGGGGCAAAATCTTTACGCGTCCGTTTATGTACATAGCACTCCGCTGGAGTGCAGCCGGTTGACAATCCTTTTTCTATAGACATATTGCTCCGCTGGAGCAAGGGTTCAGCCTTCTATAAACATATCGTCCCTACGGGACTGAAGATTGTTGGGGTATACATTTTTCTTTTGAGGCCTTTATACAATTGGGGAAGGGGCAGAACCATTCAGTTTTATGTATTCCCATTTCAGAACATAAAAGTGCTTGCTATTCTTATCAATTCTCAGATATAATTAGCAGAAGATGTCTCCACGGTTCAAGTATTAACAATAGTCTCACGTATTTGACTAAAAGGAGAAACACCGATGACAGACTATACAGAGGGCTATACCGATAGGCGGAAAATATCTGCTGTTCAAACAGATACACCAATATTTTATCCTGATACGGATGGTAAACCCATGGCTGCAAGCGACCGTCACAGACGGATCCTCAATTGCACAATAGAAACACTTGAAGCACATTACAAACTACAACCGGATGTTTACGTCTCTGGTGATATACTGATGTATTATGTGGAGGGTGACCCACATCAAGTGATATCACCGGACGTGTTAGTCTCTTTCGGGTTAGAGAAAAAAGAGCGGCTTACGTATCTTGTCTGGGTTGAGGGTAAACTTCCTGATTTTGTGATGGAGTTCAGTAGCAAAACCACTCATGATACCGATTTAGGACCTAAAAAGGATCGCTATGCTTCCTTAGGAATCCAAGATTACTTCTTATATGATGCGGTAGGACTATACCTGCCAACGCCACTGATGGGTTTTACATTAGTTGATGGTGTGTATGAATCGATTTTCGATGATGAAGATGGTGGTCTACATTCTGACGTTCTAAGTTTAGATTTCCATGTGGACGATGAAGGTTTAGGAATTTATGATCCTGTTGCGGGTGCGTGGCTGCAGACCCCAACCGAATCAGCTGAAGCACGCGCTGAGCAGGAAGCTGCACGCGCTGAGACCGCTGAAACACGCGCTGAACAGGAAGCTGCACGTGCTGAGCAGGCTGAAGCACGCAATGAGGCGGCTGAGACTGAAATCGCACAACTCCGCGAACAATTGCAACGTTTACAAAATGAAGTATAAATAATTAAACGGGTAATTCCTTTTTTGCATAATGCAGGTACACCATTCTACTGGCGAGGCGGGGAATGCCTATAGACGAATGCGCGTATGGCATTCGCCATGATTCATACCGTTGATTTCTTCCTAACCTCGCCAAATTCAATATAGTGATTAACGTTAGTGTGTTTGATACACCTTTCGCTCCTCTGGGGCTTGCTACTGGTTGGATCAATGCGCGGACTATACACCTTATTATTGTCACCTTTTTTGTCAGAATCTTTACACGTCCGTTTATGTACATAGCACTCCGCTGGAGTGCAGCCCGTTGACAATCCATTTTCTATAGACATATTGCTCCGCTGGAGCAAGGGATAAGCGATCCTTTTTCTATAGTGACAAACTTTAGGGACAAAAACTTTACACACCCTATACAATAGACCGTTTCACCTTAAAATACCAACTTTTGCCACATCTTTAACACACAAATCAGAAATGGTTGAAACAAAGTCATGGAAAAATTCATGCATTTCAGGTAGAATAGTCAGTTAAAACCTCAGAAAGGAATCGAAATGAAGAAGTTTGCATTTTTTACTGTTTTATTTTTTATCACAACATCAGTTTTCGCACAGAACATAACATTTACGGAGATACAGTGGCATCCAGACATGCTACTTTCTAAAGAACCTGTCGTGACGGGTTTTGAAGGCACTTATGCCATTGTAGAATTTGAGACGCTGATGGATGCCCCGCCATCAGTCGCGTATTACGGTGTACCGCATACTGAAGGTAATCTAACGACACCTCGGTACAGAAAAAGCGCAAAAGGAACACATATTGATAATAAAAAGACACGACACCGAGTTAAAATGGATATCTCCAAACTTGAAGACGTGCATTACGACACGGGGCTGATCGCAAACAACGGTGGCGTCATCGTCTATAGAATCGAAGTCTTTGATACACGCATACAAACAACACGCGCTTATGATAGACAATTGAGATATGAACGGAAGGAAGAACCCAAAACAGGAACATACACATCGCTTGTCGCTTTAACAGAGGGACCTTTCCTTGACCTTGTTACACATGATTCAGCAGTCATTTCTTGGGAGACAGATAAACCCACAGAAGGTAGAGTGTTAACGGATAATAGAGAATTTCTATCCTTAGAACCTTCTATACGACACGAAGTGAAGTTAACAAGATTGAAACCTAATACTGTTTATTCATATAGGGTTAATTATGGAACCCTGACGCCAGCTTATGTATTCAAAACCGCTCCGATGTCTGGCACCAGAGCAGCCTTTAAGTTCGGGTTTATGTCAGATTCACGGGCAGGTGTTGGGGGAGGTGAACGCGCACAGAACGGAGTCAATGCAAAAGACCTCGGTAGCTTCGCAATAGAACTCTATAACAGAAAAGCAGATTTCGTGTGTTTCGGTGGAGACCTCATAAACGGATATACTTCCAATGTGAACGACTATGAATCTCAACTTGAGACATGGAAACGCACAATTCAACCCGTCGGCGCGAATATACCCTTCTATGAATCTATCGGAAACCATGAACAGGTCGGTAAATACTACAAGGTCGCTGCACCCCATCTCAAAGAGGGTGAATACTATATCCAATTTGCAGGAACAATCGGACATCAGAGTGCTGAAGCAATCTTCGCTGAGGAATTTGTTAATCCTACGGATAGCCGCTACGCCATCGGGATACCTGATCCAGAAGCTAAAGGCAATGATAAGATGGGGGGTGAACATACAGGACCGTCCTATCTTGAGAATGTCTACTCATTCAACTACGGCAGAGTACATTTTATCTCATTAAACTCCAATTACTGGTCCACGGGTTTCAGAAACCTAAGCGCGTTCGGGCAAAAATCTCAGGATAAAGCAGTCATAAACATCGCTTTAGAACATCTCGGTGGAAATAGAGAAGGTTATGTTATGAAAAACCAGATGGAGTGGCTTGATAAAGAACTAACCGCAGCAGAAAAGGACATAAATGTGGATTGGATTTTCATCATACTTCATGAACCCCCATTTCCCAATGGTGGACATGTGAAGGACGCTATGTTTTGGGGAACACCTGGAAGTGGTGAACTCGGCGGATACAACGACAAGACCGTACCTATGGGAGATGTCATTGATATGCGTAACAGGTTCTGGAAAATAGTCTCAAGTAGATCAAAAGTATTAGGTGTTCTTTGTGGTGATGAACATAATTATAGCCGGACACTCGTCGATTCATCAATACATCCAGACTTTAAGCATCCCGTATGGCAGATTGTCAGTGGTGGATGTGGCGCGCCATATTATGTTCAAGATAAGTCTGTTCCCTGGGTTAACAATGTCAAAGCGTTCACTATTGACAAACATTTCTGCTTGTTCTCTGTTGATGGTAAGAGAGTCGGATTAGAGGTATACAATGATAGCAATCAGCTGTTGGATAGCATAGATAATCTCACAACAATTCGGTGAAGACTTAAGAATGGACAAGCAAAGTTAAACTTGTAGGTCGGGTAGAGCAATGCGAAACCCGACCTACTTATTTAGTCTGAACTATCCACTAGTATTTCATAATGACAGATTCAATATCCAATATTGTCATATTTTCGTAACATTTGTTCGCTATAATATCAGTTAGGATAAATATGAATATATGGGAAAATAAACAAAATCAATGGTTAATTAGCACAAGTCGTTACAAGAGGTGGTTTTAATGCAGTACGCAAGTTGGATAAAATATGGGATTATTCTCATACTCGTCTTAGCGATTTACGGGTTTGGCTTTCATGGCAGTTCAAGTGATGAAAATGACACTAACGGTACAGATTCCCCCGCAACAAAGACCATCATAAAAAATAAAGGTTCTGATACGATGGTGAATCTTGCCCAAGCCTGGGCAGAGGTATACTCAAATGACACAGTATCTGTTGAGGTATCAGGTGGAGGGTCAGGAACTGGTGTCGCAGCGTTGATCAATGGCACTGTAGATATTGCGAACTGTAGCCGTCAAGTAAAAGACAAAGAGAAACAACAAGCCAAAGCTAACACCGGCAAAGAACCGATAGAATTCATCGTAGGATATGATGCGCTTGCAGTCTATGTGCACAAGGACAACCCGATAGATAAAATCACTATCCCACAACTGGCAGAGATTTATGGAGAAGATGGCACGATAACAAAATGGAACAACCTCGGTGTTGCAAATTCGGGTTGTAGTAGTGATAAAATCATAAGGATTAGTCGACAATCAAACTCTGGTACATATTTCTACTTTAGAGAGGCACTCCTCGGTAAAGAACGAGATTTTGAGTTAGGTTCATTAGATTTACACGGATCAAAAGATGTCGTTGAGGTCGTTGGACGAACACTTTGTGCTATCGGCTACAGTGGCATGGGATACGCAACAGACCATGTTAAGATGTTAAAAGTCGCAACGACATCAGAAGAGACCTACTATTCACCGAATCTTGAAAATGTGCTTGCCAAATCATACCCAATTGCACGTCCACTCTATATGTATTCTCTCGGAGAACCTACTGGTGAAGCGAAAGCATATCTTGACTGGATTCTGTCCCCCGAAGGACAAAAAATTGTTCAGGAACTCGGTTTTGTCCCCTTACAAAGCAACTAAAGGAAGATTATACGTTTGATGAATTTTTTACAACTCTGTTTCTCATTTAAAGGTCGCATCAACAGGCCTGGATGGTGGATGTTGAATCTGCCAATATTTGCTATTTTCGCCATCTGTCACTTCGCATACGATTTCCCTTCAAAATTATCACCGGTCTACATTCTACTATTAGTTCCCGCCTGGGTACATATCGCAGTCAGCGTAAAACGTTGGCAAGACAAGGGTAAATCTGGCTTGTTTGTACTCATACATACATCTACGCTACTTGCATTGTTCGTAGTATTAGGTACTCAATCAACGTCTGGTTGGGTGACTCTGATTTATCTTATCACAATCATTAATGGACTCTGGGCATGTGTTGAATTAGGTATTCTGAAGGGTGACACGGGGGAAAATAAATATGGAGCTGATTCAGAAACATCTTCCGAACCGGTAATTGATCTTTATATCCGTCTATGCGGAATCAGTTCAATTATGTTTGTATTTGGCATCTTCTTCTTTATTTTTAAGGAGTGTACAGGTTTTCTATTTAGTGAGGATTTTAAACTATGGGAGTTTCTAACAAGTGAGGAGTGGTATCCAACGTCATTGGAAAACAAAAGATATGGCACATTCGCTCTGATACTTGGAACTTTTAGTGTAACCGCCTTAGCGATGTTGCTTGCTGTGCCTTTTGGTCTTGGTGCTGCTATATTCGTCTCAGAGTTCTGTAGTCCGAAGTTGAAAGAGACCTTCAAAATAGTCATTGAATTTCTGGCGGCAATTCCGTCTGTTGTATGGGGATTTATCGGTCTAACATTGATGAATGAGTTGATCATCGCGGTCTTTAATGCACCTATCGGTTTAACGATGTTAAATGGTGGTATCATGTTAGCACTGATGAGTGTACCGATTATTGTCTCTATTGCTGAAGATGCGTTGAAAGCTGTTCCAGATACCTATCGCGAAGCTGCAGAAGCACTCGGTGCAACTCGGTGGCAAGTTATCTATCGAGTACTATTACCAGCTGCAAAAAACGGGTTATTGGCAGCCGTCTTACTCGGTGCAGCTCGTTCTATCGGGGAAACGATGGCGGTACTCATGGCTACGGGACATTCAGTTAACCTCCCCTCAGGCCCGCTTTCATGGATACGCACACTCACTGCAACCATCGCTGCAGAATTGGGTGAAGTCGCAAGAGGTGGAGAACACTACCAAGTACTATTTCTCATAGGTATCTTACTTTTCTCCATTACTTTTGTTGTTAACCTAATCGCCGATTTAGTTATTAAAGGAATTCGCCAAAGCTAACATCTTTAGGAAAACTATGGAAAATACTACAGAGTTGATGTTCACTGAAACGGACATTGGAAGACGTAACAGGTATATAGAGAACGGCGTCAGAGTCTTCTTTTTTATTATGACATGCCTGATGATTGTTCCACTACTACTCATCATCGGTTATCTCTTTTATAAAGCGATACCTGTCCTTTCTTTCGATTTTCTGTTCAAGAATCCAGAGGATAATATGCGGAGTGGTGGCGTGTGGGCACCCTTCCTTGGAACGATTTATCTGGTAGTCGTATCTCTCATGGTTGCAGCACCGATTGGTGTTTTTGCTTCAGTGTATCTCAATGAGTATGCACGGGAGAATTGGTTTACAAGGATAGTGAACTTAGCTGTTGTAAATCTTGCAGGTGTTCCCAGTATCGTCCATGCGTTGTTCGGTGTAGGTGCTTTCGTGTTGTTTTCCGGTTTAGGAGAGTCGATTTTAGCGGCTTCTCTCACATTGGCAATTATGACGTTACCCGTAATTATTGCAAGTACAACCGAAGCACTCAAAGCAGTCCCGATGGCTTTCCGTGAAGCATGCTGGAATATGGGAGCAACACGCTGGCAAACGATCCGAAAAATCGTACTACCGAATTCAATCAGTGGCATTCTAACAGGAGTGATATTACAGGTTTCGCGCGCTGCCGGTGAAACAGCACCCATAATGTTCACTGGCGCGGTTTTCTTTAAACCTATTGCAGAAGGAGACTTTTTCGCATATAATATAACTGACCAGTGTATGGCACTCTCCTTACATCTCTATACGATTTCTACACAAGTACCAGATGTAGCAGAGGGTATTCCTTACGGCACAGCAATTGTTTTGGTAGCAAGTGTTTTACTTGTTAATGCAGCTGCAATTGCGCTTCGGGTATATCTTAGAACGCGTAAGAGGTGGTAGCTTAGAAACGGATTATATGAGGTGCCTTTAAATTATATGAAACTGGTGACCTCATGCCAATCTGAGGAATTCCATCTCGCCATTTAGGCGTTTAATTAGGATGCTACCCATGTTGAATAAAGATATTGGAGGATATTCTGACCTAAGGAGCAAATTAGACGACATCATTGAGGGTCCCGTCTTTACTGCTATCATTCAATTTTTAATTCTTGCTTCGGCTGTCGCATTTGTCCTTGAAACTGAATCCGATTTTGATAAGTATGAATTCTATTTCCATATATTGGATTGGACGTTTCTTATACTGTTTACTGTAGAATACGTTCTACGTATTTACACGGCTCCAGACAGAAAAGCCTTTATATTCAGTTTTTTTGGAATTATTGACTTACTTTCAATTTTACCGTCCCTCGTATTAATACCCGGATTGGGAAGTGTGCCTGGATTCAGGGTACTTAGGGTTCTCAGGTTCTTACGTGTGTTCAGGATATTCAAAGCAACCCGCTTTATTTTAGCTGTGGACAGAATGATAGATGCATTAGGGGAAGTCAAACGAGAGATTTTTGCCCTTCTCATCTTGTCTTCAATGTTAGTCTATTTAGCAGCATGCGGGATTCACTATTTTGAAAAGGATAAACAACCCGAAGATTTCGGATCCATTTTAGATTCCATGTGGTGGGCAATTGTCACTTTAACGACTATCGGCTATGGGGATGTGTTTCCTATAACTACTGGTGGAAAAGTTTTTACTGCTTTGGTTGCATTAGTCGGTGTAGGTCTAATTGCAATTCCATCAGGACTATTGGCATCCGTTCTAACACAGGCAAGGGTTGAAGAGGAGATTTTAGAAGAACAACAAGGAGACAGGAGTGAAAATGATGAGAACCAGAACACATAAAAAAGGTGAACATTCACAAAAGTTGGAAATGTGAGGTCAATTTGAGAAACAAATTAGAAATTAGCAAGTTAAAAGTCAACTACGGAGATACACAGGCAATAAATGGTATTTCCTTTGATGTATTGGAAAACGAAATTCTCGGTATCATAGGCCCAGCACAATCCGGTAAGACTACGCTGCTAAAGGTTATCAACCGAACTTTGGAATTCACGCAGGACACAAGCGTTGAAGGTTCAGTAAAGTTAGATGGTGTTGATATTAGCTCAATCAGCGATGTTCACGGTTTGAGAAGACGAATCGGTATGGTACTGCCATTACCCGTTGGGTTACCACTGTCAATCTATGATAACGTAGCATTTGCACCTCGCACTGCTGGACTACGAAAAAAGTCTGAATTAGATGAAATCGTTGAACGCTGCTTGCAGCAAGCAGCACTTTGGGATGAAGTAAAGGATAGGTTAGATTCGCTCGGAACAAAACTATCTGGTGGACAACAGCAGAGATTAACAATCGCAAGGGCACTGTCTCATCAACCAGAAGTCCTGTGTCTGGATGAATTCTCTATCGCTGTAGACCCTGTCACAACAATGCGAATTGAAGAAGTGCTAAAGACATTAAAAAATGAGATGACTATTCTACTTGTAACAAATCTTGTGCAACAAGCAAAAAGGTTGGCAAACCGAACTGCATTTATGCTGAATGGTGACCTGATAGAAATTGACAATACGGATGTTATCTTCTCGGAAAACCCAACAGAACAAGCAACCTACGACTATGTCAATGGGAACTTCGGATAGAAAGAATAGGAGTATGACACTTGGAAGCGAATAACTACAGCATTGAAACCGAGAATCTAAGTCTTTGGTATGGCGATTTTCAGGCACTCATAGATGTCAGTGTGAAAATACCTGATGGTAAAATAACATCACTTATCGGTCCTTCTGGGTGTGGAAAGACGACACTCCTACGTTGTTTCAATCGTGTAAATGAACGATACGGAAATGTCACAACGAAAGGTGAAATAAATATATTAGGTAAAAACATCTATGATCCAGATGTTTCGTTGTTAGAGTTAAGAAAAACTGTTGGGATGGTATTTCAACGTCCAAATCCGTTACCGATTTCTGTCTATGATAATATACTTTTCGGTTTGCGGATACATTCTCCGTTTCGTAGTCTGTCCCGCGCCGCTTCTGATGAAATCGTTGAAGACGCTCTTACATCTGTCTTTCTCTGGGAGGACCTGAAGGATAAACTGAAGACGAAAGCCACATCTCTCCAACTGGAGCAGCAACAGAAACTCTGTATCGCAAGACTTTTGCCACTCAAACCACAGATAATTCTTATGGACGAACCGTGTTCTGCTTTGGATGCAAAAGGAACACTCGCTGTTGAGGAATTAATGGATGTGCTTGCAGGTTCTTATACCTTCTTAATCGTAACCCACAACATGGCACAGGCACGAAGAGTCAGCACTGAATGTATCTATATGTTTCTCGGTGAACTTATTGAACATAGAGAAACCCAAGCACTATTTGATGATCCAGAACATCCTAAAACAGCAGATTACGTCCAGATGCGATACGGATAGTGTTAAAGTAATTTATGTTATGAATATGTCAAGCCTGTTTTTTCATTGCCTCACATTCACTGTTTTATTTCTTGCCCTATTCCTGATATTGGATAATAGACATGATACCGCATTAGAAGAAAATGATTTGACAACTCAAGAGATATCAACAGATGCTTTTTACGGTCTTCAAGAAAAAATAAACAGTATGTTTCCCATTCTGATCGGATCAATTCTTATAGGAATTGTTTTTGCAGTACTACTACAGGAATGGCTCGCAGGAGAAAGTTGGACATACCGGATTTTTGATTTTATTATCGTAATTCTTGCGGGGATTCCATCCGTTTTCTACGGTTTGATATGTATTTACTATTTCATCTTTAAGAGTGGACGTGTATCGTATCTAACCCATTCACTGACTGTAGTACTACTGACAATGCCAATCACTATTCAATCCACGCAATACGCAGTTAAATCGGTAGATGTATCAATTCGTGAAGCTGTATATGCCTTGGGGGTGAAGAAGTCAAGAGCGATCACTCAGCATGTAATACCCCATGCGTTTTCTGGAATTATGTCAGGTGTATATACCGCAGTTTCGCGATCATTTTTCGTGGCAGGACTTATATTAGTTACCTTTGCGTGGATACAGACGGCACATTCACGTGATCCGTTCAATATACCTAAAAACGCTTATGTTTTCTTAATCGCTGCACTACTATGCAGTCTGGGCGCAAGTTTCTTAAATAGGAAGACAGTCCCTAATGTTCTGTCCAGTTTTGTTTTGTAGGTCGGGCAGAGTACATTGACACCTGACCCGTAAGGATCCTGTATCATAAAAACAAGAGGATTACGCTATGCAAAGTCAAGAAGCACAACCGATTCTCAGTATTGAAAGATTGAACGTATGGTACGGAAAAAAACAGATACTTAAAGACCTCACTATTGACATATATCCTAAACAAGTAACAGCATTTATAGGTCCATCAAAATGTGGGAAAACTGCCTTCGTACGATGTCTAAACCGATTGAATGACATGCAACATGATTTCAAGTATAAGGGGAACATATACTTTAACGGAAAAGACATCAATGCACCGAAAACTGCATCAACTGAAATTGCCCAGAAAATAGGTATGATTTTTCCAAAACCGATACCGCTGCAAAGATCGATATATGAGGATGTAGCCTACAGTGCCCGAATTCGTGGTATAAAGCAACCCGAAAGACTTGGTCATATTGTAGAGAGAAGTTTATCAAGCGCACAACTTTGGGATGAAGCTGCAGAAAATCTTGATGCTTCACCCAAAATACTATCTATTAGTCAACAACAAAGGTTATGTATAGCAAGAGCATTGGCAGCCAATCCAGAAATTATTATCTTTGACGAACCCTGTGAACAACTCGACGCAGCAGAAACACCGAAACTTGAAGCAATCATACAGAACTTAAAAAATGATTATACAATTATTTTTGTTACGAACAAAAGACGACAGGCAGCCAGAGTATCGGATGTCGCAGGATTCCTGTATAGTGGAGAATTGGTCGAATATGGACAAACTGAACAGATTTTTACAAATCCCAAAGACGAACGAACTGAAAACTATGTAACGGGTCGGTTAGGATAATCAAATTCACATCGGGATAATATCATGCAAAACTATCTGGAATCTGAACTCAAAACACTTCAGCATCAACTCCTAAAAATGGGTGGAATTGCAGAAAACATGCTGAGAGATGCTATTCAATCAATACAAGAACAAGATGAAGATTTAGCACTGCGAGTCATTGCTATTGACGATACAGTTGATAGACTTGAAAACGAAATTGAAGCAAGATGTATTCAACTCATTGCAACACACCAACCCGTTGCTTTTGAATTAAGATTCTTGACAATGACACTAAAAGTTAATAGAAACATTGAAAGAATAGCAGACAAATGTGTTTCTATCGCAAGAAGAAGTTTGGAACTCATGACATACCCACCTATACAAGGCACGATTGATCTACGACCTCTTACACAGTTGATACAGCGGATGGTGAATGACGCATTTGATGCACTCGTCCACCGAAATGCAAAACTCGCAAAAGAACTCAGAGAACGCGACAAGAAGGTAGATGAAATCTATGAAAAAATGATGCAAGACTTGTGCTCTATTCTAATAGACCAACCTCAACTCATTCAGTCAGGTTTCGGAAATCTACTATTGTATAGACATTTGGAGCGAATAGGAGATCTGGCAGTCAATATCGGAGAAGAAGTATATTATCTCGTCAAAGGGGAGGTAATACGACATGCAGATTTATAGATGCGAATATCAACACGTTATTCATTTTTCTCTTGATAAAAATGCACATCTCGTTGGGGAAATGGAATCTTAATACCGTGTTCTTTAAACTTGTGCCAGATCATAAAGTGAAGATCGCTTGCAACATCAAAACGTTGAAATGAATCTGGTATCCATGCTAACAATTGAAAATCCAAAGACGACTCACCGAAATCTGTAAACCTAACAAAGGGAGCAGTTACGTTTTCCATCTGAGGAGGCGGGTCCTTAATTACTTCAGGATGGGCATGTGCCACCTCAATTAATACCCTTTTCACAAGTTCAACATCCGAACCGTACGACACACCTACGCTTATAGTAACACGAAAGCGGTTATTATAGTGTGTAAGATTATGTACAGGTTCAGAAACCATTTGTAAATTCGGTACAATAATCTCCTTTTCGTCCAGTGACATTATCACGGTTGAACGAAGGTTTATACTTGTCACACGGCCAAAAATATTGAAATCGATAATCTCTACCAAATCACCAATTTTGATGGGGCGTTCAAATAGTAGGATGAGACCTGACATTATATTCGCTACGGTATTCTGCAATCCAAAACCGATCCCAATACTCAGCCCCCCAAATATAATCGCAATACTCGTCAGGCTAATACCGATAGTTGTCAGACTTATTAAGACACCGATAGTGATGAGGAAGAAGTGAAAAATGCGCAGTATAACGAATTGTGCATGTCTATCAATTTGAAAAGCCTGTAATACTTGCCGCTGCAGAATCAATTGTGAGAATTTTGACAGAATAAACATGCCGAACACAATAGCAAACCCATAAAATAGGTTTGCTAACGTGAATTTACCTTTATCTACTTCTGATCCAGCATCTGTCCCCTCTTCTCCTGTATCTGTTTCAACTGCTTTATCTTCCGGTTGAAATAGTTCAGAAAGGTCATAGTGGAGAACCTTACCAAGTATTCCAGTGCTGATTCCTGCAACCTGTAACGATACACCGATACCAATTATTAGCAGAATTAGGAAATAAATGGCCAATGTTCGGTTCAGAATGTCCTCAGGCATCCTCAACCGAACAAACAATCTCCGTAACCAACGTCTTGTAACGCCTGCTATAAACAACCATACTGCCAAAACTCCAAACAGTTCTAATATATCTAAGTAAGAAACTGATTTGTCTAACTCAATCGCAGTTTCTTTAAGAATGTCTGTGAGTTGATCCCATATTTTCCCCATCTGGTACGACCTAATTCTCTATTTTAACGTGAGTTTGATAAATGTAGCGCAAACTTTCCAGTTTGC
>JAJDZB010000033.1:0-13303 GCA_022824835.1 Candidatus Poribacteria bacterium
GTTCCTGAACTTACAGTCGCAGTAACATCACCAGATGTTGTCAAACGAATTGTATCGCGCGTGTTACCATTGTTAGTGACGCGCACCTGATAACTGACACCAGCACTTGCATCCGATGTTTCCGTTGTTAAAGATCCAACACCTGCTAACAAAATGCTATACACAGGAAGGATTGTTGTGGTTGTTGATATCTCAGCAGTTTTTGTGGAATCCCCTTGTGAAGTTGCCTTAAGTTTTACTTCGTATTCACCCGCTGCAGTAAGAGCAGTACCCGATATCCTCAAGGTTACTGTTCGAGAAGAACCTCGATTTAAGGTTATAGTTCCTGAACTTACAGTCGCAGTAACATCACCAGATGTTGTCAAACGAATTGTATCGCGCGTGTTACCATTGTTAGTGACGCGCACCTGATAACTGACACCAGCACTTGCATCCGATGTTTCCGTTGTTAAAGATCCTACACCTGCCAACGAAATGCTATACACAGGAAGGATTGTTGTGGTTGTCGTTATCGCAGCGGTTTTTGTGGAATCCCCTTGTGAAGTTGCATTTACATTAACATCATATTCACCTGCAGCCGTAAGTGCTGAACCGGGAATAGAAACTGTCACATTGGCGGTAGCACCCGCAGCAAGAGATACTGTGTTTCGGCTTAATGTAGCACTTACATCACCTGATGTCGTTAGACCAATCGTATCGGAAATGTTCCCCGTGTTCCTTACCTGAACTGTATAACGTATTCCACTACTTGCATCAGTCGTTTGTCTTGTCAAATTACCGACGCCTTGTAGCGAAACACCGTGATAAGGAACTTCGGATGTCGCTGATTGGGTATAGATATAATCCCCTCTTGCTCCATCAGCACTATTTGCAGCGTTCCCCGCAGTATAAAAGGTAATAGCACCTACATCGTTAGCGGGTGCAGTCCATTTAAACATCCAACTGTGCATGTTAGGTGTTCCTTGAGCAGTTCCCGTAGCAGTATGTTGAATGTATTTGTTGTCAACACTGTTCAATTGTGTATTTGCATCTATTGTGCTAAAAGTACCTGCGCTCACGTTATTTCCATTTAGAGCTGTCATCTGAAATCCCCATCGTCTTTGACCGTTTCGGGATAACTTAACGACTATATCATATACTTCTCCGGGTTCATAAGTTTTAGGCACTGTCAACACAAGAGAACCACCTGCAGCGTTCAAGCTGTTCCCGGCGTGACAACCAGCCGTTGCACAAGTGCTTTCATTAGGAGCCCCTGTCCGCTCATGCGGTGGACCAAATGAATACGCAAAAACAGTGCTACTGCTAACGATGAAAAGGAATAACACAAAACAGATAGGTGTGATGTACTTGAGTTTGTTCAAAACGTCTCCTTAACCATATACGTAAAAAAAACGCCCCACCGCCGATGCCAATCGGTGTTGATTCGCAGTCGGATAAACCGGCAGTCGGGGCGTTTTTTGTTAGAGTGTGATAATTACTAACCTACTTCAGGATGACCATCCGACGTGTTGCAGTGAAGTTCGCTGTTTTCAGTGAATAGAAATAGATACCACTTGATACAGCTTCACCTGCGTCGTTTTTACCATCCCAATAAGCCGCTGTTGCGTTCGTCATGTAAGAACCTGTGGACTGATGCCCCAAGTTCAACGTCCGAACCGTATGACCGGAAACATTATAAATCTGAATCATGACATTCGCGTCTTGATTCAACTGATAAGGAATCCAAGTTTCTGGGTTGAACGGATTTGGGAAGTTTTGTCCGAGTACAGTGTCCTTAGGACGCACGTCACCGACTCGCATTTCAACGCTCATAAAAGCGTTGTGGATATCGCTTGTTTGGACTGTACGTTCAAACGGACCTGAAACGACTGTGCCCTGATCATCAACAAGCGCGATCTCAACTTTGTCCCCCGCTTGTATGACACTCTTATAGCTCGGGTCTGCCCAAACAGCAGTATTCTGTCCATCTTCGTTGGTTACCTTCTGGGTTGTAATTTCACCTGTGCGTAGGTTTTTGGCTACCAGCGTATAGGAAGCACCACTTACCTTATCCTGCAAACGACTTGCGACCACAAATGCCCAAGCATTCGTAATATTTGCAAGCGCAGGTGCTGCAGCTGCTTCTTCTTCAGCAGGAGCATTTGACCAAGCAGTACCGGTAAATGTTACCGTTCCACCATCAGGTGTGTTGACAATATAACCTTTTCCACCCTCAATAGCGAATCCATCGTCATCTTCACTGACAACATAACCGACATACTTCTGTGAATATGCATCTAATTTAATGACGACTGTCGCACCTAACATCTGTCCAAATGATTTTGCGTTGACAGGTTCAAGAGGCATTAAGGGAAGTGAAACCATGTTCAAACCAGAAGCAAGTGTTACATCATACGTTGGATAAACAGGTTCCGGTGGTGGCTCTGGTGCTGGCACATAAGGTTCAATTGTAATTGTTGCTGTGGGTTCTGTCCAAGCAAATGATTCAGCAACTTGACCGACACCGAGGATACCAGTATGCGGTGTGATGACGCCACCTTCTGTGGGAACACGATTGTTAGTCCCTGCAGGATCCTCTTCAGGAGATAGACCGATAGGTCCTGGAATATCGGATCCACGTTCGGTGTTCTGTTCACTACCTGCATCGTAAGCTTGTAACGGAATTGTAACGGATATTGGCATTCCTGCTTCATCATACAAGGAAACATCAGCTCTACCAATAAACGCATCGTTTGTAGACACTAACATAGTCGCAAAAGTGAGCGCGGAATTGATTGCATTTCCTGGCACCATAACAGTAATAGATGCCCCTGGATGAACATACGCACCCTCAGGTTGAACTGTACTTGCATTCACTGCTGCCGCGATGGCTGCAAGACCTGATGTATCACCACCCTCAGCGAGTGCCACTAATGCTGCATTTGCTGGCATACCCAATTCAAAGAGCTTAGCACCAGCAGGATGTGCTGCGAAGATCGGAGGTGAGAATATCTGTCCACCCATGCCCGGTTCACCAGTCGTCAGGTTCGTGAGTGTAACTGCAAATATCTGGGGATCAGGAACAATGGGTTCGGGTTCGGGATCCGGTTCGGGTTCGGGATCTGGCTCGGGTTCGGGATCCGGTTCAGGTTCAGGATCTGGCTCAGGTTCGGGATCCGGTTCAGGTTCGGGATCTGGTGCAGCGACAGTAATCGCTCCATCTGCAGTCGTGACATCTAACGCAACCGCAAATGCATCAGAAACGATAACACCTGATAGTGTAATAGATGATGCTTTAACCTCTACCACTTCAAATGTTACTGTTGCAAGCGTTCCATCTCCATCTGAGGTGCCACTAAGAGAAGTGGCTGCAAGTTGTACGCTACCTTCAGATGCTTTAGTTGGAACTTTAAAAGCACCTGCAGGTAAGTAATCAGAAATTGCGTCTGAAACATATTTGAGTGCAGACGAATCAAAACCCACATCAACTTGGTATCCAGCAACACCTGCACCACCAGCAATATTAATATTTACTGTGAATTGTTCACCAACAGCGGGAGAATCCATCGTAGCAGGGTCTACAGAAACGGTAGCTGCACCATAACTCAATCCTGTCAGTCCAAAACACATTGCAACAGCCAATAGGGAAAATAACACTCTCCTATTAAAAAGCTGAGTTTTCATATAACACTCCTTAATAATTTCATTAACTTTGTGACGATTTTCTACCTTTCGGTAATGATTTGATCTTACGTTTGAGTTTAAGTTTCATCAGAAAAACTTGGGACACTATCCATACCGATGTGCTGTCACTAAATACACAAAGGGAATCGTTCAAACGTGACTTCGTGCTTAAGACGTTAATTTATCCTAATTGTAAATACGTTGTCAAGTAAAATTTGATTTCAATATGGAATAATATTTGTTAATCAAAAAATCCTCTTTTTAATTATACACAAATAACAGAAACAACGCAAATTAAAACGGTTGACCTATTCTGTAACGCGGGGAGCAAGTTCATTCCAAATTTCTCCTAATTCTGAAACAACTTTGAAAACAGGATAGAGTGCTTCCCACATCGCTTTACGCGCCGAGATTAAGGCTTCTTCATCAGCACCATCAACAGCATCTTGAAACTGATGTGCAATCTCCTCTTGAACGGTTACACACGTCTGTGTGAGTTCTGCCAGACGGCGCGTTACATCTACCTGACGCGAAACCAGATCCGATATGGACACATCCAAATCCGGTTCCACATCATAAACACGTTGTGGCATAAAGTTGTGTGGTAAACGGCTACCATCTTCTGCGCGAAGCGTGTGTGTCGGATGGATATGCGGTGTGACAGATAGATACATCGTCATCGGTTCATCCCCAAGCACCCTTACACGATGCGGTTGGTCCGCTAATGCAATACACATCTGTCCAGGTCCCAACTCCTGCTTCTCCCCATCAATTTCAAACTCCACGCGCCCCTCTAAAATCAGGAAAATCTCATGACCCAGATCATGACTATGCAGCTCAGCCTGCTGACCAGGTTCCATCTTCAGAAAACGCGAGCGTATCTGCGGTGTAACCAGAACATTACGCACATCTTTACGGTAATCGTATACAGTAAAACCCATTACGTTTCTCTCCCATTCTGTTTCTCAAATTCGTGTTTCCTCTATTAGCATAGCAATAATTGCGTATAGTGTCAAGTTTAAATTTATATATTTAAGGGGCATATACGCATATACTTGACAACCTCTCACAATTTCTATAATATAACGTGAGCTTGATAATAGGAATATGGACTTCATTTTGCCCAAAATATCACTTGCATAGACCCGGTAGGTTCGGTTTCCTAACCGAACCAAAGGTGTCAATTGCGTTCATAAATGTTTTAGCGTAGGATCCGTCAGAATACGCGTTTGGTATTCTGAATTGGTTAGGAAACCGAACCTACCGGCCTGGGGGTCGCGAAAGATCCGGTTCGGTTAGGAAACCGAACCTACCGGGGGTGTTCACATATTTTACTATATTCAGGTGCGTAAAGTTTTTGTCCCTATAAACGGACTTTATGGCGAATTGCAGGTGCTGAAAATCGATAGATGAATATAAACAAACATTTTAGACGAAATACTCAAAATCTTTGTATGGGTGTTTTGGCTTTCTGCCTCACTTTCTGTTCAATTACTGCGGTCGCACAGACAACATATCCATTTGAAATTGCCCGTCCCCATTATGTCGGGGCACGGGCATTGGCTATGGGAAATGCATTTACTGCTGTCGCTGATGATGCTACCGGAGGCTTTTGGAATCCCGCGGGACTGATACAGTGGCAAGGTGTAAAACTCTTCGGTGTCACCAAGTTTCAGGACAGGCAAACCTATAGGTTTGATCCGAAAGGTGTCGGCTTTAGTTGGCGTGGTTATGGTCTTTACTGGGGAAATAAGATAGCACTTGATGTCGTAAGTGGCACACCCGATTTCAACTACTATTGCATAGCACGACAACTCGGTGCTTATTTTTCATTGGGTTTAAGTCTTAAATTCAAACGGGAACATCCCTCCGATTACTACCAATTCTTCGGTTATCATACCTCGTATGATATCGGTCTGCTTTTCAAACCACGACCTAATCTCAAATTCGGGTGTTTGTTACAGAATCTTGATGGTAGTCGCGTCCAATGGGTCACGTTTGGAACAGCCTACCGTTATGAATCTTACCAATTCTCTGCGGATTTAGCGATATCCACTGAAGGAGAAACATCAGAATACTATATCGGTGCGGAATGGATACCCACTTCGTATTTTTCTGTTCGGGTTGGCAGTTCAAACGGCTCTATTACGGGTGGTCTGGGATTGCGAATCATTGATGTTTATCTGTACTATGCACGCATATATGAAACACAATCCATCTCAGATTTTATTTCTGCCGAAATCCAATTCTAAATGGTACTACCTATTCATGTCTAATTCTGACATAGACCGAAGATTCAGCAGCGGTGTCATGACACCACCAGAAGCGGGTATAACAACACCTGTATCATATAGGCGCATTGCTGCAACGGTTGCATGTGCAACGTCTTCTGGTGTACCGGGACGCACCATGAAGATATATCCTTTCTCTGCTGCTTCTTCGTAATCTGGAATGCGGACACGTGACAGGTCAGTGTTGATGACGCCAGCAGCGATGCCATTTACCTTAATACCATGCATCGCTAACCTACCTGCATAAGATCGCATACTCATCTCTAAACCTGCTTTTGAGATACAGTATGCAGTTCGGTTGTCGGAAGCCATCGTATCAGAAATGGAGAGTGTATAAATGATGCACCCGGGAATCTTGTTCTCTATCATGTAATTGGCAACGCGTTGTGTTAAAAAATGTGGTGCTTTTAGGTTCGTATTAAGCAGCAGATCAAACTGTTCAGGGGTTTCATCAAGGATGTCAGCTATTCTCGTAATACCCGCATTGTTAATCAGGATATTAACTTTACCGAACGTCTCGTGTGCGGTGTCAAGTAATTTCTGATGCGAATCCAAATCACTTATATCCGCTTGTATAATCGCTGCATTTCTACCGATATCTTCAATTTCCTGTTTAACTGCTTCTGCAGCAGCACGGTTCTGATTGTAATTGATGAGTACATCGGCACCTTGACGTGCCAATTCAATCGCGATAGCACGTCCGATACCCCGACTTGAACCTGTTACAATTGCTGCACTATCTTTGTATGAAACGTCAGTTGCAAAAAAGCCTTGGTCAATGTTTGTTGACATGTTGTTATTTTCCTCTATTCATCCTAACGCCAGAGGCGTGATATGTCTATAGAAATAGGTTGCGGACCTTCTTGCACTCCAGCGGAGTGCTGTGTCTATAGAATCAGAGAGAAACCGCAACACATGCCAAGTCTCCCTAATCCGCGTTATCCGCGCAAATCCATTTTCTGATGTGATTGTTACACAACTATACTCCATGTAAGGCTAAAGTGTCACTCAGATGACAAGCGACTCTGACCCCCGGTTCTGTTTCACGTAGTTCAGGCGTCTCCTCTTTACAAATATCTGTTGCATATCGGCACCGTGAATGAAAATGACACCCTGAAGGCGGTTTAGACGGATCCGGCACATCTCCCTCAAGGTGTATGAGTTCCCGTTCACGTTGAATCTTTGGATCTGGTAACGGCACAGCTGATATTAGAGCTTCTGTGTAGGGATGCTGCGGGGAACGATACAGTGTATTAGCATCACTAATTTCAACGATCTTACCCAGATACATCACTGCGACACGGTCACTGATATGTCTAACAACACTTAGATCATGAGCAATAAAGATATAAGATAGGTCGTATTTTTCACGAAGTTCAGTTAGAAGGTTAAGGATCTGTGCTTGTACCGATACATCAAGCGCAGAAACAGGTTCATCTGCAACAATGAGTTCAGGGTTAAGTGCTAAAGCACGTGCAATTCCGATACGTTGCCGCTGTCCCCCACTGAACGCATGGGGATACCGTTGCATATCCTGTGGTTTCAAACCGACAGATTCTAAGAGTTCAACAATCTTGCCTTTGATATTAGCTTTCTTAACTGTGCGGTTAACACGTATCGGTTCACCAACAATATCTCCCACAGTTTTTCTCGGATTCAGCGAAGATTGCGGGTCTTGAAAAATCATCTGAATCCTTCTTCGGTAGGGACGCATCTGTTTCGGTGTTAATTTGGCAAGGTCTATCTGTTCATCACCGAAAATGAAGCTGCCAGCAGTTGGCGTTATCAATCTTAATAGACATCTGCTTGCAGTCGTTTTCCCACACCCGCTTTCTCCAACAAGCCCAAGCGTCTCACCGCGTTGCACATCAAAGTTAATACCATCCACCGCCTTCACATGTCCGACGGTTCTGCGGAATATTCCCTTTCTTATGGGAAAGTGTTTACGCAAATCATTCACTTCAAGCAGTTTCTGCATTAGCATCATCCTCCCATAACCAACACCTTACGGCCTGCTTTCCATTTCTGATGTCCGTGTCCGTTGTCCTACCAATAACGTTGAGTTCAGGCATCTGTTCACAAATCTGCATGCGTTCAGAACATCTCGGTTGAAACGAACATCCGACAGGGAGATCCAATGGATGGGGTACTGTGCCGGAGATTGATGGTAAGGTATCTTGTTGACTTCCTCCGAGTGATGGAATAGAGTTTAGCAACCCGCGCGTGTAAGGATGTAGAGGATTGTAGAATATATCATCAACAGTACCTTTCTCAACGACCCGTCCAGCATACATAACAACGACTTCATCCGCCATATCCGCAATAACCCCTAAATCGTGCGTAATTAACATAATAGCCATACCGATCTCTGTTTGCAGTTCACGCATCAGTGCCAGAACTTGTGCTTGGATTGTTACATCCAGTGCAGTCGTTGGTTCATCTGCAATAAGTAAAGCAGGTGCACAACAGAGTGCTATTGCAATCATCACACGTTGTCGCATACCGCCAGAAAGCTGGTGCGGGTATTCATTGAAGCGTTGCTCAGGTGCTGGAATACCGACACGCACAAGCATCTCAATAGCACGTTCACGCGCCCATTTCGGTGTTGTTTGTAAACCGAACTGCTGCAAAAGTGAACGATTCTGTTCTTGATGCAATACAATTGCCTCAGCAATTTGATCTCCTACAGTATAGACGGGATTTAGCGAGGTCATCGGTTCCTGAAAGATGATCGCAATTTCGTTTCCTCTGATGTCCCGCATCAACTTACTCCATTGGGAAACGTTTGCTATATCTAACGGTTCGTCAGTCTCATCTCGATAGAACAGAATCTCACCATCCACAATCCTTCCAGGGTGAGGAACGAGTTGTAACAATGATAGACCTGTAATACTCTTGCCGCAACCACTCTCTCCAACGATGCCAACAGTTTTACCGCGTTCAATAGAAAAACTGACATCGTTCACAGCATTAACGACACCGTTTTCCGTAGGAAATACAGTTTTTAAGTTAGATACTTCAAGCAGAGGTTGTGCCAATCTTGTCTCCCCGCTGTCATGTTGAATCTTGGAGTATTTTAGCGTAAATATACATTGTCCGCAATGTATTTAGACTATACGGTTTTACCAATAGCACCGCCAACTAACACTAAATCCAACACATTAACCGTACCATCACCATTCACATCCGCGGGGTTTTCACCTGTCGCACCGAAGTTCCTACCGACTAAGACCAAATCAAGCACGTTGACTCTACCATCACCGTTGATGTCTTCTTTAAGTTGTAGGGGTTCTGGTGGTGGCGCGACTGACCAATGCCGAATTGTAGTTTCACTTCCACTTACAATAGTTTTTCCATTCGGACTAAACGCAATACTAAATACCTTATCTTTATGTCCTTCAAGAGTTCGTATGTGCGTGCCATCACTGCTATTCCACAGGCGGATGGTAGTGTCGTCTCCCCCACTGGCAATGACCGTTCCATCTGGACTAAATGTTACACTGTTAACAGCCATCGTATGTCCATGAAGCGTTCGTATGTGTGAGCCGTCAAATATGTTCCACAGACTGATGGTAGATTCGGCATTCCCACAGGCAATGGTGCTTCCATCAGGACTAATTGCAACAGAGTAAGGAAAACCTATTATGTCATCTGCAATTGTCAGTAAATGTGAACCATCGTTTGCGTACCATAGACGTATGGTTCTGTCATCACCTGCGCTCACAAGGATTGAACCATCTGGACTAAAAACAATCTCTTGGATTCTTTTTGTGTGTCCAGAAATGGTACGTATGTGTGTTCCATCGTTTACATTCCACAAGCGTATGTTTGTGTCGGTACTTCCACTTGCAATGGTTTTTCCATCCGGACTAAATGCTATAGTCAGTACTTCTCCCGTCGTATCTCCTATTAAACCATGTATGAGTATACCATCGTTTACGTTCCATAGACGTATGGCTCTGTCCACACTTCCACCTGCCACAATTGTGCTATCAGGACTAAACGCTACGGAGTAGACTGCTCCTGCCCCAGACTCAGGTTGATAAAGTGTTCTTATATGTTTACCATCGTTTGCATTCCATAGACGGATGTTTCTGTCACTACTTCCACTTGCAATGGTTTTTCCATCCGGACTAAACACTACGCTATGAACAGGTTGTTGATGTCTATCTAAGTCATTTTCATTTTCTGGGATGGTGCTGGTGTATATTTCGTTCGGTTGAGCCCAGTCCGAGACTTGTTGTGCAAATGTTGTGGACGTAAGAATAAAGATCGCTAACAGAAGCGATACAAACATAGATAGTTTCGTTATCATCAGGTAATCTCCTCTTTTTAAAGTATATTAATTTGGGCATTTCAATACCTTCACAATTTTTGAATGTATTGTCTCTTTGTTGTCATGTTAAATCTGGGAGTATGTGCATTTATTTTAGCGTAAATATTCAATGTCCGCAATGAATTTAAAATAACGACTCTATGGTGACCAATACAAGCCTACGATAGACCATAAAAAAGAGGTGCAAAACATTGCACCTCTTTTTTAGGTTAATAAGACATGTAGGATAATAAAACCAATTTGAGCTTTAAACTTCTTTATTCGCCTCCTTACAGATTTGTCTTGATGTCGTTCCAAAAGAGAGTCAGTTTAACTCTCGCATCGTTAATAAAAGGACCATCACCTGCGTCTGTGCCTTCAATGACCGTATGAGAGTGCCAGTTGTCTTCCAACTTGATACCAACAAATTGATCAGAAGGACTGACAGGATTCTCTGTCGGAATATTCATCGTATGGGACTCTTCTGTCTTCGTGTTATGGTGTTTCAACGATCCCCATGGCGACGGTGCAATACGGACATAGCTAAGGCGAGATTCTTCCATAGCAGTCAATGCGGGTCCATCCTCCTTCACCTCTGTAAAAAACGCAAATTTCAACAAGAATGCTGACACAAGTACATAGCAGACCAAGGCAGTACAATTAACGATCTGCGGAGATAGTTCTAACTTAAACTTGCCGAACACCCATGAGAATGGACTGGCAAACATTGCGGTCCGACTCTGCTTATCTATTTCGCGTATCTGCGTCTGAATATTAGTCAGTAATTCGGGTGGTGGTTCCGGTGTTTCAAGGTTTCCAATGACTTCAGCGGTATGCAATAAACCTTCATATTCTATTTGGCAACTATGGCACCCCCGCAAGTGTTTAAAGAATTCGTTCCGTTTCGTCCCTTTCAACTCAGAATCTGGTTGGTGTAGGACCAAATATTCACGAGCTTGTTCACAATTCATCATAACACTCCTCGCTATAATAGTTACTTTACTCTCACGATAGTGCGGTAAATCTTCAATAGTAGTGTTTTTCTAACTTAACTTTGAGATTCTGCATCGCCTTATTTAATCGTGAGGCAACTGTACCGATAGAGCAGTCAAGTATTTCAGCGATCTCCTTATATTTAAGGTGTTGCATATAAAATAGGGTTACAACTTCTTTCTGCTTCGGTGGTAGTCGGTCGATAGCGGCTTGCACCAATTCACGTTGTTCAGCTTTAATCGCCAACCGTTCAGGAATCTCGCGGGTCTCCGTCATACCGCGTACAGACTTCTCTTCGGTATAGGCGTCCATCATTCGGTTGCGTGATTTTGCTTTCCTAATAATCTGATTGCAAGTGTTCAGACCCACTTTATATAACCACGTGCCAAACTGTGATTGAAAGCGAAACGACTTAATTGACTTGTAAGCTTCCAAGAACGTCTCCTGCGTAGCATCTTGAGCATCTTCGGAATTCCCAAGCATGCGATAGGCAAGACCGTATATTTTGCTATGGTGACGATTGACCAACTCGTTAAAAGCCTCAACATCACCCTCTACAGTTTTATGCACATAGACATCATCTGGTATCATATAGTTCCACCTATTGCAGATGTTACGTATTCTGTTGCATTAGAATTGTGAATTCTTCACTGTTTTTTACTTCAACTTCAATTTCGTTATTTATATCTTCAAGGTTTTCAACTATGACGGGTTCATGAGTTCCTCAATAGCATCAATCTCTTTTGGCACAGCATCAGTTAACACTTCATAGCCGGATTCAGTTACGAGGATATCGTCTTCAATACGCACACCAATTCCGAGGTATTTTTTGGGAACTTTCTTCGTGCCTTCTGCAACATACAATCCAGGTTCAACTGTCATTACCATCCCCGGTTCAAACGTCTTGTACTCCTCCTCTGACTTCCTAACACAGTTGACATCATGGACGTCCAATCCAAGCATGTGACCTACACGGTACATATAGAACTGTTTGTATTTCTCTTTC
Source organism: Candidatus Poribacteria bacterium (assembly GCA_022824835.1). GTDB lineage: Bacteria > Poribacteria > WGA-4E > WGA-4E > WGA-3G > MSPOR6. Next base: position 12,269 of record JAJDZB010000033.1, read on the forward strand.
TCTATAATTTTTTTCGCTTTGCCTTTTAATAGCCCCAGACTGAGCATCCCTTCAGTTAGCAACTCAATAGATTTCTGATGGGGTTCATCAATAGATACACCCGGACGAATTGTATTGATAATCTCATAATGTGCATCAAGCACAAGTTGATATATCTCTTTTTGTGCTTCAGTGAATACGCCGTTGACAGGAAAAGTACGAGTGACGTCTCCACAGTAACGTTGATATTCTGCCCCCGCATCAATCAGAACAAGCGTATCATCCTTTATCTGACAGTCGTTAGTCCGATAATGGAGTGTCGTTGCGTTCCCACCGCTTGCGACAATAGTTGGAAAAGCTGTACCGTTTGCGCCACTGCTACGGAAAGTCGCATCAACATACGCCTCTAACGCATACTCATACATGCCAGGTTTTGCTGCGGTCATTGCAGCGATATGACCATCTACTGTAATATCACACGCTTTTCTAATTCTTTGCAATTCCTCTCCATTTTTAATTAATCGCATTTCACTGAGGATTGGACTCGGATCAACGAGTATATGAATTCCCTGTCCGGTTCGAACGCGCGATCTGACTGCCTGCTTAAAACGTGAAAGGATTTCAGCATCAATATGAGAATTTGAACCGAGGGTGTAATACAACTTTTCAGCATCTTTGAGGAATTTCCCAATATGTTTTTTAAATTTGTCAATCGGATATGCTTTATCCGCACCATATTTCTTGCATGCATCTTTAACCCCGACTCTTTTACCATCCCAAATCTCCGCTCTTTTGTCTTTCGGTAGTACAAACAAGACATATTTATGTTTCGGATGATCGGGTGCGATCACACAAATTGATTCCTGTTCCTCAAAACCTGTTAGATAAAAAAAATTTGGATCAGGATTATAGATGTGTTCCGTGTCATGATTCCGCATAGCAGTCGGTGCGTTAGTAAAGATCGCAACGCTGCCAGATTCCATCTGTTCAATAAACTTCTCTCGTATTTCTTTATGCATGTTTTTTCCTAATTCTTGTCAAGTGCTATATTGTAGG
>JAJDZB010000108.1:0-24945 GCA_022824835.1 Candidatus Poribacteria bacterium
CCGTGTTAGCGGTTCATACCTAACAGAAGTCTGAAGATGGTCCCATAGTCAAAAACACCAAATGGGTGTGAGACTAAATCCTAATTGTTCGGAGTAGGGACAAAAGAATCCCCGCTCCTTTAGGACGGGGAGCGGTCAATATGTAAATTACGTAAATTGTGTGTTTAGGTTACAACCGAGTCATTGGTGTATGAGGGTGTCCGTGCCAGCGTTAGCACATCAATTTCAGTTGGGTCAGCCTCCCATAGGACATTGACTGCTTCTCGGATGGTAGCACCCGTTGTAAAAACATCATCAAACACGAGTAGTTTTTTGCCCTGAAGTTGCTCTCTATTTGTTAATCCAAAAGCCCCAATTATGTTACTTTTTCGTTTTTCTCTATCAAGACTACTTTGAGCGGCAGTGTGCCTTCTCCTAATCAACAGATCTGTTCTAACATCAACGTGATAATTCTCTGCGATTCCTTTTGAAAGGATAATTGATTGGTTAAACCCTCGTTCGTTCAAACGTACTTTATGTATGGGAATCGGTATGATGTAATCATATTCGATCATGTTACAATGCGATGGTATATGTTCAATAATCAATTGTATCAGGTATTTTGCTAAGTTTGTCCGTTTTTCGAATTTGAATAGGTGTATCGCTTGTTGCAACGCACCTTTGTATAGTGCAACTGTCCGTAGTTTTCCATAACGTGGAGGGTTCGTGTCACAATCGTCACATGTTCCATCTATGTTAGGTGTTCCGCAGATTTCACAGAATGGGGGTTTGATAAAATCTATACTATCCCAACAGGCATTACATAAGAATGGCACTGCATATAGTCCAATCTGATTTTCACAGATTCTACACTGTGTGGGATATAAGAAATTGATTGCAGTGTTGAAGGTCTGCTGTAAGAAATCTAATCGTAGTTGCATTTGATTCCTTGCTTTATTTATTTTTTATTAATTGCTAAATTAGTTTAACACGCGTGGGAGAAGTTGTCAAGTAGGTTGATTTGCCGATTTAATCACGATCGACATGCTGTTGCGAAGGTTAGTGGGTATAGTGCCATAATTTCTTTTACAAGCAAAATATCGTAAAATATGATAAAATAGATAAATAGGGGATACAACTATGAAGAAGATAATCTTTATCACATGTCTGTTGATATTGTCAATTATCAGTATGATATTTCTATATCACTACAGAGTTGAGACTGATGTTAGAGCTGATAAGCAGCACTCAGATACCCCTTTCTCTCACGACCTTCTTGATCAAGTGTATAAAGAACATGTGGAGAATGGAAAAGTACATTACACGAACCTGAAAGCAAATTCAGAAAAGCTTGAAGACTATTTGGATGTATTGGCTTGGGCAAATCCTGAAGAGATGTCTTATGCTGAACAGTTAGCATTCTGGATTAATGCATACAATGCACTTGTGATTAAAGGTGTGATTGACCATTATCCGACAAAGAGTGTGCGAAGTGTCAAGTTTTTTGGAGGATTTTTCTCACGGTTAAAGTTCAATGTTGCAAGGGAAGTATATACATTGAATCAGATTGAACACGATATCATCAGACAAGAATTTGTAGATGCACGGGTACATTTTGCTCTTGTATGTGCCTCTAAAAGTTGTCCACCCTTGGCGGAGTCTGTGTTTTTGCCAGAAACAATTGAGGAGCAGTTAGATGAAGTAACACTAAAGTTTATTAGAGACCCAGAAAAGGTCAGGTTAGACAGGAAAGAAAACATCGTCTATCTGTCAAAGATTTTTGAATGGTATGCAGCAGATTTTACGGAAGGTTATGATGGCGTCCCAGATTTTCTCGCTGATTACTTGCCATCAGAGAATGCCGAGTTTGTGTTAAAGGAAGATGTCACGTTTCATTATTTGGATTATGATTGGGCATTAAACGATATAAAATGAAGAAGGGAAATATCGGTAAACTTTTTAATACCGATAGAGAATAAGACTATGATAAATACAGCTGTTATTGGATACGGTTATGCTGGTAGGGCGTTTCACTCCTATCTGATCGGTTTGGAAGAGGGTCTGAATTTATACGCAATAGCGACTCGCAATGCGGAACGTCGTGAAGCTGCACGGGAAGCATATCCGAATGCAAAAATGTATCAGACAATTGATGAGGTTATAGCGGACGATGCAATTGAGCTTGTGGTATTAGCAACACCGCACGACACACATGCAGAACTTGCTATCAAAGCAATGGATGCCGGCAAACATCTTGTGACGGACAAGATTATGGCGATGAACGCTGCTGAGGCGGATGCAATGATCGCTGCGGGTGAACGTAACGATGTGATGCTAAGCGTCTTTCACAATCGTAGATGGGATTGGGATTACCTTACGGTCAAAAAAGTGATCGCTGATGGTTTGCTTGGAACACCTTACCTTTTCCAAGTAGGGATTATGCGTTACGGGGCACCCGGTGGCTGGCGTGGTATTAAGAAGCATAGTGGTGGCATCCTCTATGATTGGCCCGCACACTTTGTTGATCAAGCACTGCTGTTCGGTGACGCACCGGTGGAATCTGTGTACTGTGATATACATTACAACACAAAATGGGATACTGATATAGGTAATTACGGTAACCTTATCATAAAGTTTGAAAACGATATGCGGTATCAGATTGAAATTAGCAACTTGTCAATGGCAGAGAAACCGCGTTGGTATGTTGTCGGTGATGAAGGTGGTTTAATTAAGTACGGTTTGGATCCCCAAGAAGGCCCGATGCGTGAGGGAGATATAGACTCAGCTGAAGAAGACCCCGCTAACTATGCAAAAGTTTGGACAGCAGCTGGCGGTGAGCGTCGGGAGCTCGTTGTTGAGAGTGTACGAGGCAGTTGGAAATCGTACTATAAGAATATCGCTGATGTACTGAACGATGGTGCAGAATTGGTTGTAAAACCGGAAGAGATGCGAAACGTCATGAAAGTCTATGATGCTGCGATGGAATCCGCAGAAACAGGTCAGACTGTCCGATTTTAGTTTTGACAAGTTGTTCAAATTATGGTCAACACTGTCCAAATTGTGACACTATTGTGTGGTGTGGCGTGTGTTAGAACGTTGGAATCATCTAATTTATTAGAAATATAGGTTGGCATTAGATTTGCTCAGAAAGAGCATAATTATCAAAGGAGAAAGAACATGATACTAAAGAAACGCATTGGAATACTCATCGTATTTTTTGTGCTTATGGGAACTATTCCCGTTTTCAGTCACCCGCATCCTGAATTAACCGCAACAAATTATGACGAATTAAATAAGCGCGTAATTGCCAGTATAGACAAAGGTTTAGAGTGGTTAAAAGGTGAACAAGGTGAAGATGGATTATTTGCTGATCATCCCGGAATAACAGCACTGGCAATCACTGCATTCTTACGACATCCTGAAGGAAAATACACAGAAAAAACACATCCTTTCATTCAGAAAGCACTGAAACGTTTGGTTGATATGCAACAGGAGAACGGTGGCATCTATGATGTTAGTAAGCAACCTGCTCTGCCAAATTACAACACCTCCATAAGCGTGTTGGCACTTTCGTCTGCAGGAAATCCGGAATATGATGCTGTTATCAAGAAAGCACAAGGTTTCCTAAAAGGATTGCAGATACAAGATGAAGAGAGCGTCTATTATGGTGGTATCGGTTATGGAAGTCGTGAAACAGTGCATGACCTTTCAAATCTGAATCTTGCTATCCAAGCTTTAAAGGAGAGCGGTTCAGATGATGATGAAGTGTGGAAGAAGGCTGTCAAGTTCTTGGAACGTACACAGAATCGTAGTGAAAGTAATGATCAGACCTGGGCAGGAAATGATGGCGGGTTTATCTATTCACCTGATGGAGAGAGCAAAGCAGGTGTTGACAATGAAGGAAGTCCGCGCTCTTATGCCAGCATGACTTACGCAGGTCTACTCAGTTTCATCTACGCAAAGGTTGACAAAAACGATGACCGTGTGAAAGCAGCAGTGCAATGGATTGGTAGACATTTCACCGTAGAAGAAAACTACGGTATGGGGGCACAAGGTCTTTATTACAACTATCATACGATGGCAAAGGCATTAAGACTCTACGGCAAAGATGTGATTATTGATGCAAGAGGTGTCTCTCATGATTGGTATCAGGAACTTGCGGAGAAACTTATAACCGTTCAGAAACCTGAAGGATTCTGGGTAAATGAAAACAGTCGTTGGATGGAAGCACTCCCGGTGTTAGCAACCAGTTATGCCATCTTATCTCTTGATACAGCCTACCCCAAAAAGAAATAACATCATATATCTAAAGGCGGATCTGTTTATCCGCCTTTCTTCTATAAAAAATCAGATTTTCCCAGGCCGGTAGGTTCGGTTTCCTAACCGAACCGGATCCTACGCGAAAACCTTTATGAACGCATTGGCACAAAACATGTTCGGTTTGGAAACCGAACCTACCGGGTCTATGCAAGTGATATTTTAGGCAAAATGATGTCCATATACCTATTATCAAACTCACATTAATATACTAAAAAACTTTGAATAAACCCTTCTGGCTCAATAACGTTTAACCACATGTTTTTTTGTCCGTTATTGAAAGTTGAGAAGATTTCATGCGTTTATTTGAAGGTCTATTGATAGGTATAGCAGCGATACGCGCGAGCAAGATGCGTTCACTGCTTACAATGCTTGGTATTATCATCGGAATAGCTGCAGTTCTTGCGATGATTGCAATCGGTGATGGTGCAAAAGAGATCGTATTGCAGGATGCCGAGAAACTTGGTGGCGCAAACCAGTTTACTCTCTACAGACGTTCACACAAGAAACTTGGGAGACACACCATTCCGATCCGCACAAAAGAGTATCTAAATTATGGTGATGTGCTCGCGATTGAATCTGAATGTCCAACAGTGCATGCAGTGACACCACGTATACGCGATTGGAAAGGTGCATTAATTACTGGACCTGGTGGTGGTCAAACTCGTGCTGGCTATAATGGCGTAGATGCAGCATTTCATAATGCCTTGGACTGGAAAATCAAAGAAGGTAGGTTCATTTCTGACGAAGATGTCTATAATGCTATGACAATTTGTGTGCTTGGTTCAGAAGTTGCAAGGGATCTCTTTGGAGATAGTTCCCCGTTGGGTGAAGAGATCAAAATAGTCAGGAATGTCAGGTATTACAACGAACGTGGAAGAAGGCGTACAAGAAGAATCACTGAACGATTTACTGTTGCTGGGACGATGATGCCACGAGGAAGAAGTCTACGTTTTGGGTGGAGTTTTGACAGCATGGTCTTCTTTCCAATTACAACGGCACAAGAACGGTTCACAGGTGATGACAAGATACAGGAGATAGTTGTCTACGCAAATTCTGTTGAGAATGTTCCCAACGCAGTAAGAGAAGTTAGAGAAGTAATCCGCAATCGACACAAAGGTGAAGACAATTTCGTTAAAATATATGAAATGCGTAAAGGTATTCGTCATTTAGAGAAGATAAGCAAAATGATAAAGATTGCGCTTGGTAGTATTGCTGGTTTTTCACTACTTGTTGGTGGTATAGGTATAATGAATATGATGTTAGTTGCTGTGACAGAACGGACAAGGGAGATCGGTTTGCGAAAAGCACTTGGGGCAAAACCGTTTGATATTATATACCAATTCCTTTCTGAGTCTGTAACTATGTGTGTGATAGGTGGAATTATCGGCATCTGTCTTGGCGCAATTGTAGGTGAATGTATGTCTGTTCTTGCTGTCAAAATTGCCAAAATAGTTCCAGAATGGCCCGCAGTTCTTTCTTTTGAATGGGTCTTAATATCTGTATTATTCTCTGCTGTAATTGGTATATCCTTCGGTTTATATCCGGCAATACAAGCATCAATGTTGTCTCCTATAGATGCGCTCCGAAAAGAATAAACTATAAACAAATTAGACCAACACGTCCTAATGTCGTATAGTAACATAATTGTATTTCTAAGTAAATGATGGTATAATTAGTTCAATTCTCCGATTGATTGATTCTTCCTGCAGTTTTTCTATCAGTTAATACAGTTTTCATGGTGTAAATAAATGAGAGCATTTGAGGCTATAGTTGTCGGTTTAGCTGCAATGCGCGCAAATAAGATGCGGTCTTTACTGACTATGCTCGGTATTATCATCGGTGTTGCGTCAGTTCTTGCAATGATTTCTATCGGGGATGGTGCTAAGGAAATCGTCATGCAGGATGCTCAAAAACTTGGTGGTGCTAACCAATTTACAATTTACAGGACTTGGTATAAGCAGGTTGGAACGCAGTGGGTTAGAATTCGTAGCAATGAATACATGAACTACGGTGATGTATTGGCAATAGCGGCAGAATGTCCATCGGTAAAAGCGGTAACACCGAGAATACCTGAATGGAGAGGTGCTCTGATTGAAGCATCAAGAGGACGTCAAATGCGCGCTGGCTATAACGGTGTTGATGCCACATATCACACCGCAATGGATTGGGAGGTACAAGAAGGCAGATTCATTACGGATGAAGAAGTAGAAAACGCGGCGAGTGTCTGTGTGCTTGGGGATGAAGTTGCTACTGCTCTATTCGGTGAAGAATCACCTATAGGACAAGAGATTAAAATCGCCAGAGGCGATGGACGTTATGACCGATGGGGTAGAAAGGACGACGAAAGGTTCACAGAGTGCTTTACTGTTGTCGGGACGATGACACGCAGAGGGAGAAGTCTGCGATTCGGATGGAGTTACGATTTCCTCGTCTTTATGCCAGTAACAACGACCCAAAAACGATTCACTGGTAATGACAGGATACAGGATATTGTCGTCTACGCGAATACAGTAGAAGATGTCCCAAAAGCTATTGAAGAAGTAAAAACAGTCATACGTAAACGTCATAGGAATCAAGATGACTTTGTCAGGATATTTGATATGCGGCAAGGTATGGCGCAGTTAGAGAAAATTAGCAAAGTCATAAAGATAGCTTTGGGTAGCATTGCGGGTTTTTCTCTCCTTGTTGGTGGTATCGGTATCATGAATATGATGCTTGTTGCAGTCAGTGAACGCACGCGTGAAATTGGTCTTAGAAAAGCACTCGGTGCGACGCGACTTGATATCCTCATTCAATTCATAATGGAGGCAGTATTTATGTGTGGTATAGGCGGGTTGATAGGTATATGTGTTGGGATTTTCGCTGGTCAAGGCATGGCGATGCTTGCTGTGAAAATCGCCAAGATCGTACCTGAGTGGCCCTCTGTTGTTTCCACAGAATGGGTGCTGATATCCATTACCTTCTCTGCTCTTATTGGAATTTCTTTCGGTTTATATCCAGCCATCAAAGCCTCAACGCTTTCCCCCATTGAAGCACTTCGGACTGATTAATGTCCTGGTATTTCATCGTATGTGCGTCCATCTAATTCTCTACCTGTTTTAGTTTTTCGCGTACCACCCCACTGTTTGAAGAAAAAAAGCACGTTTTCTTTTTGACACTGATTTCTGATGTCAATTACCCATTTTTTTCTCATCTCGCGTGCCCCAGGACCAGATTCTCCACCTACAATCACCCAATCAATCTCAGTCAGATTTAATTCAGGAAGTGGTCCAATTAGTGGTTCAAGTGAGAGAAACTTAACCTTTGCTCCAGTTTCCCGTAAGGCGTCAATCCGATCTATCACGCGAACATCTTCAACACTAACTCCCATCCAAACATTCTTTGGCCAAGGGAGTTCAGAACTGTATTGCAATAGTCGAGTAGAACGCTTTGTTAAGACTTGGAATTTATGCCAATGTGCTTCTTGCATCACAGAAAATACATCTCTAATAAAATCCAATTCGATGTTTTCATGAAACAGATCACTCATAGAATTAACGAAAATTCGTCTCGGTTTTTTCCATTTTAGAGGTTCTTTAAGCAGTGCATGGATGGGTAGAACTTCCCGTGTCCATTGAGGTCCTGATTTGGTCTGTTTTGCGAATCCTTCAAAAGCCAATCCTTTACCAGAAAACCTTGCTGCAATACGTTCAGCATAGCAGAACCTACAGCCTTCTGATACACGTGTACATCCCCGCACAGGATTCCAAGTAGATTCAGTCCACTCTATACTTGTGTTAGTGGTTGCCATTTTTTCTTCTTCTGTTCTGTCCAGTTCCCGCCAAAAGTTTGACCAATGGAATTCATTTCAGTCCTCATATTAAGTTAAACAGTATATAACCCCCTAACATTATAGTAGTATTTTGATAGAAATGTCAAATGAATTTCAGTATCCCTGATTTATCAAGCAACTATATACACAGATGCAAGTTGCTGTAGATAATTGTAATAAACCAAATTTGATAGATTTACGTCAATTATTACACGACTCTAACTCACAGGAACTATGGTATTTTCCTATAATCTGGACGAACTTTTACGGCTTATTTCTGTCTAAATTCATGTATAAGAGTATTTTCTTTTAGTAAATTGGAGACATGAAATGCGCATATTTGAAGGGTTCTCAGTAGGACTTTCGGCAATCCGAAGTAACAAACTTAGGTCTTTACTCACCATGTTGGGTATTATCATCGGTGTAGCTTCGGTGCTTGCAATGATATCTATTGGGGACGGTGCTAAAGAGATTGTTTTACAAGATGCTCAGAAACTTGGCGGGGTTAATCAATTCACGATGTTTCGCAGCAGCTATAGACGCGTTGGAAGTCGATGGATGCCAAACAGAAGTAATGAGCACTTTGAGTATGAGGATGTCTTGGCAATTGAGGCTGAATGTCCCTCTGTGAAAGTCGCTGTCCCCAGAATACCTGAATGGAGAGGCGTTCTAATTCAGACGAATGATGGCGCAGAAGTGCGTAGTGGCTATAACGGGGTAAATTATACATTTTCCGAGGCAATGGATTGGGGAATTCAGGAAGGTAGGTTCATTTCAGCGGAAGATATTGAGAATAAAGAAAAAGTTTGTGTCATCGGCACTGAAGTTGCATTGAATCTGTTCGGTAACAAATCGCCTTTGGACCAGGAAATAAAGATCGGTAGAGGTGGCGACAGATATGATAGGTGGGGTAGAAGAGATCAAACACGGATGGCTGAACGATTTACCGTCATAGGTGTCATGAACCCGAGAGGAAGAAGTCTACGATTTGGTTGGAACCTTGACGATATGGTGTTTATGCCACTCACAACGGCACAAGAACGTTTCACGGGAAACGATTACATTTCAATGCTATCTGTACATGCCAACACAGTTGAAGATGTACCGAAGGCAATTGAAGAAGTAAAAGAGGTCATAAGAAAACGACACAATAATCAGGATGATTTCTTTGATCTCAGAGATATGCGGGAAGGTATGGCACAATTGGAGAAGATTAGTAAGGTTATCAAAATCGCATTAGGGAGTATTGCAGGATTTTCTCTACTTGTTGGTGGTATAGGGATTATGAACATGATGTTGGTCGCTGTAACTGAACGTACCCGCGAGATTGGTCTGCGGAAGGCACTCGGCGCGAAACGTTTTGATATAATGCTACAGTTCTTGATTGAATCTATAGCGATGTGTCTGATCGGCGGTGCAATAGGTGTTGGTGTAGGTATGCTTGCTGGAGAAGCGATGTCAGTATTAGCTGTCAATATCGTGAAAATGGTCCCCGAATGGCCTTCAGTCATTTCCATGCAATGGGTGGTCATCTCCGTTTCTTTCTCAGCATTGATCGGTATATCATTCGGTCTCTATCCAGCACTCAAGGCATCTTCACTATCCCCAATTGAAGCGTTACGAACTGAGTAATTGGAGAACTTATGGGTCTTTTTGAATGTATTATCTTAGGAATTACCAGTCTTAAACGAAATCCACTTCGTTCAAGTTTGACCATATTAGGTATAATTGTCGGGGTTGGTTCTGTTGTGAGTATGGTTTCCGTCGGCGACGGCTCATCAGCCATGGTGCTGCGTGAAATTGAACGGACTGGTGGAACAAAAATCATTGAGATCTATAAAGATGATTGGGACAGACAATCCGGAACGTTAAGTCGGGCAGCCGGTCAAGCTGTTCGCGGTAGAAGTCGTTGGCGTAGAAACCGTGCCGAACATCTGGAAACTGACGACGCTTTTGAAATATGGAAAAACGCAAGCGGCGTCGTAAATGTAATCGCTGAAGATGATATGCCGGGATGGAGTGTAAGTTATAAGGGACGAAAGAAGGAATCTCGCATTGTTGCCTCAACTGCGGGGTATGATAGATCCTATAACTGGTATACCTCATCCGGTCGTTTCTTTAATGAAAATGAAGTAGACGCAGCAAGTAGCGTCGCAGTCATCGGTTCAAAGATCGCTGAAGAGATATTTCCAAATGAAGACCCTGTCAATAAAGAAATCAAAGCGTCACGTCCATCTTTCTGGAGAGGGAGAAGTGGCCTATACGAAGTACGTCTAAAGGTCATAGGTGTTATGGAAGAGAAGGGCGACGCAATGGATACAACAGGTTGGGACGATCGCTTCATTATACCGATAACAACATTACAAGATCGGTTCAAGGGAAGGCAAGATGTAGAACGGATACGGGTGGAAGCTATTGATGTTGATACTATTCCTCAAGTGATAGATGAGGCAAAATTGATATTAGGTAGAATACATAAAAATACAGGTGAAGAATATAACTATTGGACAGCAACAGAGGAGTTAAAGACTGCTAATAAAGTCGGGTTAGTCATGAAAGCTCTGATGGGAGGTATAGCAGGTATTGCGTTGATGGTTGCTGGCATCGGTGTAATGAATATCATGCTCGTGTCTGTTACTGACCGGACACAGGAAATTGGATTACGGAAAGCACTCGGTGCAACTTTCAATGATATAATCACACAGTTTCTTATTGAAGCATCAGTCTTAACTTTGACAGGTGGTATTCTTGGGTCAATCTTGGGTATTTTTATGGGGAAAGGGACAGCAGCACTCATCTCCAAATTTGTATGGGAAGATAGCAACTGGCCGTCAGTTGTTTCATTTGAAACTATGTTCATTGCCTTGATTGTATCGGTTGGAATCGGTGTGTTCTTCGGTCTGTATCCTGCTCATAAGGCAGCGAAATTAACACCGGTTGAAGCATTGCGATCGGATTAAATCCTTGTGGTTAGTTAAACTTGTAGGTCGGGTAGAGCGAAGCGAAACCCGACATGATAGAAGGAGGTTAGGACTTTGAAAAAATTAATTATTACCGTAGGTATCATTGTCATACTTATTGGTGCAGTAGGTTGGGTTGTCCTGAGCCGTGGTAAGAATGGTGCAGCGACAGGACCTGCTCAGAAAATTGAGGTAGCGAAACTTGGAGATTTTCAGATGACAATCCGGGCAACTGGGAATCTTGAACCCCTCCTGGATGTGGAAGTTAAATCTAACGTTGAGGGTGAAGTCGTTAAATTATATGTGAAAGACGGTGATCCTGTAAAAGAAGGAGACATTTTAGTTGAACTTGATCCAGAGATATATCAGGAGGAACAGAAGCAAGCAAAGGCTGATGTTGATGCTGCACAAGCACAATTGACGCAGGCAGAATTAAATATTGAACTCAAGAAAGACCGTCTAAACAGTGAACTTACTCAGAAAGAAGCTGCAGTAAAAATCGCCAGAGCTAACCTTGAAACGGAGAAAGCAACTACGCTTACACAAGTTAGCAATGCAGAAACCAATCTACAAGCAACCACGAATGATTTAGAGAAAGATAAGATTGCTTTAGAACAGGCGAATATTGCACTTGAACAAGCAAATTTAACGCTGGCGGAATACGAAACATCGCTGGAATCTGCTAAAGTTTCCGTAGACACAGCCAAGTCAGATTTTGATAGGAATAAGTCACTCTATGAGAGTGAGCTCGTATCAAAACAGGCATTGGAAGACGCAGAATCTCGTTACGTAAGTGCTAACTCACAATACAAGAATGCAAATAAACGGGTAGAATCTCAAAAGAAAACAATAGACTCACATGAACGTACAATTCTTGCCCAAAAAACAAGCATAAAAACTCGCCAATCAACAATACAATATCAGCAATTGAATTTAGAGAATCTAAAGAAAATGCGGAAAAAGTCCGAAGAGGAGAGTCAGATTCGTTTGGATAATGCAATTACGCAGTTACAAGAGCTCACACTCACTATTGATAATGAAAAGAGTTTGACTGAGCAATCAAAAGTTAGTGCGGATGCGAATCTTCTCCGTAGGCAGAGCACTTTGAAAAATCAGGAGGAACGGCTTGAATGGACTGTCATAAAAGCACCGATGTCTGGCACAGTTACACAACTCGACATAGAACAAGGTGAGATTGTGACATCTGGACGTTCAGCATTTTCACAGAGTCCGCCGATAATGACTATCGCAGATCTCTCAAAAATGGTTGTCAAAACTTTCATTAACGAAGTTGATATGGAAAGGCTTAAGGAGGGACAAACTGCAAACATCAAAGTTGATGCGTTCCAGACACATAGATTTACAGGTAATGTGTACGAGATTTCTCCAAGCGGTCAGCAACAAGATAACATCATCTCCTTTGAAGTGATGATTGAGGTTAATGATTCCTCTGGTAACATCCGACCCGGCATGAGTGCTGATGTAGACATTATTACTTATGAGGAAAAAAACGTGATCCTGGTTCCTATTGATGCTGTTATATCCAAGAATTCTGCGACCGTCGTTGCTCAAGTTGGCAACACGTCTCCCTTCAAAGTTGGTAAAAAAGTAGATATGCAGACTCTCAGCGAGAAGATTTTCTACGGAACAGTGCAAAGTGTTGGGAATGGCAGTGTAACTTTAGAATTAGATCCGAAACAACGCGGAATTATGCCTGGTCCTGCAACTGTTTCTCTCCTAATCAATGGCGATAAAAAAGCAGACGGTGTATCAGCACAAGTTAGTGTATCAAAGGGTAAGTTCGTCATGTTAGACAAAGGTGATGGCAGTCCAGGAATTGAGACTCCTATTGAGACAGGCATGCAGAACGAAACTGAAGTGATCGTCAAGAGTGGCATCACTGATGGCGATAGAGTCATCCTGCAACGTCGTCAAAGACCACAGAACGAATGGGGTCGGTAAACCAGATTAAATAAGATAAAGTCCCTGATAACATAAATCGGCACCAAATTGAATACTTGGTGCCGATTTTTTTAATGAAAGACCGATAACTAAATGTCCCTAAGATTACAACACAATCACTTGACCATCATAGGCAAGATATGCGTTATCAGGTAATTCAATATCCTGTTCAGCACACTGATCCTTAAAATAACGATGATCAAGTCGATGCATGATATGGGTAAAATAGGTCTCTTTCGGTTTCAGTGCCTGACTAATCTCCAATGCTTGACCAACTGACTGATGTGTTGGATGTCTCGGATTAAAACTCAATGCGTCAATTACTAAAACTTCAATCCCTTCCAGCAAAGCTTGAGATGTTTCCGGTAACGCTTTTACATCAGGTAGGTATCCGAAGTCGTCAATTCTATATCCGAAGGTGTCAATAGTACTATGTTCTACGGGAATGGGTGTTATGTCAAAACCGAGCAGCTGAAACCTATTTTCAATGACATGCGGTATAAGGTGTCCGACACCCCCTCCTTGAAATGTGTCTTTAGTGAACATATAATCGTAATTTCTTTTTAGTATTTTTAGCGTCTGTTCAGGTCCATAGATAGGCATATCAACCTGTTGTTTGCGGCATGGCATCACAATATCGTTAGTTCCACTGATATGATCAGAATGACAGTGCGTATAGATGACAGCGTCGATCTGTTCAATTTTGTTTCTATTAATCTGATCCATAAAGTTTGGACCGAGGTCAAATTGTAGATTCTTACCATCCTTTTCAATATGTATGGATGCACGCGTTCGGTAGTTTTTTGACCCGTTCAGCATTGCATCTATGCATGTCTCACATTCACATCTGTATTCAGGCACACCTGTTGAAGTTCCTGAACCTAATATCGTGATCTTCATACACTACATTTCCTTTATTTCACAGTGGACAATAGTTTACTTAGTTTAACCGAGAACATCATCAACCTTATTTATCGCTGCAGCCATCAATCTTGCATGTTCCTCCTGCATGTTCACATTGAAACCGAACCTGAGAGCACGTCCAAGAATAGACAATGTCTTGGGACACATATCTCTTGCGTATTCAACGTTCCCTTTATATCGTGGATCGGTCCAGGGATAGCCTGCAGGATTTGGTGAATGTTTAAACAGAATTGAATCCCAATAGGTATATATATGTCTATCCGGGAAACCTTCGTTGTAAGCAGTACCAGCACCCAACCCCTCTGCTTGCAATGCTTCTATATATTTTTTTGCAAGTTCTGTATCCCGCACTATGATAGCGGCACTAATTCCACATTCTCCACTCGGATCGTCAACGTGCTGGCGAATATAACCTTTAGGATTATCTGATAACTCAGCCAAGAATGCTTTCTTGAGCATACGGGTATGTGCAAGAATTCCATCCAATTTTGATAACTGAACTCGTGCAATTGCCCCCAGAATTTCACCTGCCCGATATGTCTGACAGGAGAAAGGTTTGTTTTGCCATTCGGAGCCACTCATCCACATCGGTAACCCTGGTTCAGATGCAAAGGCAGCGCGTTCATAAGTGTCATAGTCATTTGAGAAGACTAATCCACCTTCTCCACACGTGATGACCTTATAGTAGTTGAGACTCCATGCGCCTGCGTCCCCCCATGTTCCTGCGTATTTTCCATTATATTGTCCCCCAACACACTGGCAACAGTCTTCAACGACCTTTAGGTTGTACTGTTTCGCGATTGAAAGTAATTCTTCAAGTCTACACGGTACACCTTGCATGTGGACGGGTAAGATTGCTTTTGTATGGGGTGTGATTTTACGTTCAACATCCTCTGGGTCTAATCCGAGCGATTCATCAATCTCAGCGATAATGGGAATCGCACCGACTCCGACTATCGCAGCTGCGGTAGCGATGAAAGTATATCCGGGTAAAATCACCTCATCTCCAGGTCCTATACCGACACCCGTGAGTGCGCAGATAATCGCGGATGTCCCAGAATTGACCATGAGTGCATGATTCACGCCAAGTCTTGCAGCTGCTTCTTGTTCGAAGGCAGCAACATTTGAATTTTCAACAAAACGGAAGAGTTTTCCATTTCGTAATACCTCTGTAACAGCATCAATTTCGCGTTCATCTATCATGCTTGGACCGTGCATTCCACCAGGAATAGATTCAGTAATTATAGGTGTTCCACCCTCTACAGCTAAACGGTCAGCCATCTTGTTCCTCCTAATTCTATTGACAGCATCAGAATATTGATACTTTACAGTATGCCGTTTTTTTTGTCAAGTTGAATCTGAAATGGACCTTTACTCTTTTCTGCTTGCTATTCCAATTCTATCTATTATTTTCTCTGCAAGGATTTTGAAGTCGAAGGATGCACTGTATGCAGCAGTCGAATGAGCACCAATAGCTCCATCAGCAGGTTTGAGATGAAAAATAGGTTTGCGTGCTTCTTGCGCCATTGGGACAAGACTACGATAGTGTTTGACTGTAGCAAGGGCATTTTGCAGATCACTTTCCGGTGTACTAGGATAGGGACCTGTCTCGTCATCCAGTAAGTTTCGAGCATATTCTTTTGGCATTCGGTTAACCCATTTATCGTAAGCTTTAACCGGACGACCAAGATGAACACCGTGTTGCTGCATGATATATCCGATAGGATCCATACTTCCTATAGGAAGCTCAAAATCAGGATTATCCCAATTATTTTTTCTGTTTTGCCAATCCCGTCGCCATCTCTTAAGCGTCGGACCTAAGTTTTGTAACCCGCGTAATGAAAACAAATCAGCACCAAGAGGGACAACTACATAATCACTTGCAATGAGTGAGGAACGGTTTATAGCACCAAGATTCGGACCAACGTCGACTAAAATTATTGAGGCATCCATGTCCGAAGCACCTTGTTGCATAATTGTAGAAAATGAAGTCAAAACTCTGAATGGGCGATACAATTTACTTGAACCCATTGCATTAGGCCATTCAGTGGATAATATGTCCTCAAATTCCGCTAAAGCCAAGTCCCCTGGTATCAGATTTAAATCTCCTGACAGATGCGTCTCTGAGGAAACGGGTTGAAGATATGGAGGGAGCAGGTCCCCAACTTCTGTCAACGGTTTTACACACTCAAAAATTGTGGTTCCGCGATTGTCGGATGATTGACTTTCGTCCCAAAGGTTTTCTAAACGTTCTTCATCTAAAAACGCTGCTGTAAGATTTGCTTGAGGATCAAGGTCACAAGCCAGTACCCGATAACCCAGATCAGACAACATCCACGCAAGATGATAAACAAGAGATGTTTTGCCAACACCACCTTTATTATTAAAAAAAGTTAGAACTGGTACAGACATTACTATGTTCTCTTGGTATTTGACACCTTTTTTATGGTAGCGATTGCATAAGCACTATCAATATCAAATTCAGGTTCTGGATGACCTGCTTCTTCCAATGATTGTCTTGCTATTAATATTCCCATGCCAAAATGTTGCACAAAACCGAGAGTCTTCATCGTTTCTGCCAAATTTGGGTTCCGATATTCGGTGATACCTGGTTCACCAAATCTCTCTGGGGTTAAAGAACCGAATACACCTCCAGGGCTAATGATTTCAATTCTATCGTTGAACCAGTAAACACGAACAGGAGCGTTTGTGCCTTCGTAAGACCTGTGCAATATAGCATTTCGGGTAAGTTGTTGCAGTGCTGGTCGTGGGTAAAGCGAAGTTCGCTTTTCAACAGGGCCTGACACAATATCTACAGCTACCCTGTTGTGCGCGATAAGTTTGTCGTCTAAACGTCTAATCTGATCAGAAATCGCACCACGGATTTCTTCACTGTCAATAATCTCATCTGTCAGTTCATCACCATCAATTCTGAGAAACTGCACATAAGCACCAAATAAGAAATCTTGTGGATTCTTTCCAAGTGTAAGGATTCCAAGGACAGTGGGTGTTGGTTGATCAGCTGCTATGATCATCTTTGTAACCGCCAATTGTTCATTCTGAGTTCGCTCATTTTGTTCCAATACTTCTTGAGAAACAGCTTGGGGTAAATACTCATTATTGAACAGTGTTAAATTTAGATCAGAAATACTGGAAGTGGGGATAGGATACAAGTCAAACGGACGGTCTCCATATCGCCTTTTTTCATTGAGTATCCTTTCATCTTGTGCCGTGGCAATTCCTCTTCGTGGACCTGTCCGCACATGAATCACGCCTTTGTATCGGACTGGAGGAGAATTGGATGATTCCACCTTCACAATAGCTACCCCCTGACCTTCTAACACACGCTTTTCTACGGTAAGAGATGGTGGAGGAACGATATTCCCATCAGTTTTCATATCCGCTAACTGCAGGAGTAATTCATCTGTTACCCTAAGACCTGCGATAGTTTTGTCCTTCTTAACACCTACAAAAACGAATCCCGGTTCTTCGCGATTAGGTAAATCATTAGCAAATGCACAGATTGCCTCTCTGATTTTTATAGGAGAATTGCCAGATAATGACTCTTTAAACTCTACACGATCAGATTCATCATTCTCTATAATTTGCAATAACTCTGCATCCGTAAAATCACGCATTTCGATCCCTATTAATTGGGTGTGTATTGGCATCAATTTTTACAACATACAGCTATCTTGAACATAAAAAGTATAAAATAACATGAAGGGAATTGTCAAGGACAATCTAAACATCAGAATCAATACAATATATACACACGATTCTTGCCACGCAAGGTCTCATCGGGCAGCACAATCGGCATCTCAATGATAGCAACCATCGATCCATCAGCACTAATTGCAAGCGTATCATAAGGCAATTGTCCCTCAGTCCGATACGTATACAAGTATTTTGACAGACCACTATCCCCTTCTACTAAGTCAAATACCGATACACCGTGCAGACTCTCATTCGGATTCTGACTCCGCTTGGAAACTGCTAAGGCAGCATAACGACCACCCGCATCAATACGTAGACCTTGCGGCATGTTCTCAAGTTTCCACTGCCAAACCTTTTCTCCGCTCCACGAATAGGCAAAGAGTGTCATGCCGTTAGGGTGCAGAGCAGATGGACGTTGCGCGCCTTTCTGAAGATGATAAGGGATATACGTATCACCTGTCACAAACAGCGCAGTATCGTTAGTCGCACCAATCGTTCCCGTTGTTGCAATAATCGGCACCCCACTAACCTCAAGTGGTGTTGCTAAACTCTGTTTCCATATCGGTTCAGATTGATTTACATCAAAAATGAAAGCGCGACCATCATCTGTTGTTACGTTTACAAACTTGCCGTCTGGCGACATACTTACACCTCGCCAAAAGGTAACACCTTTAAAGTATGGTGTGAGCGGTTCAATAGTTGAATGCCATCTCTCCTTACCTGTACTTGTATCAATTACAGACAGTAACCCCCGTTGTAATAATTGGATGTCTTTACCACTTTCATCTATAATAAGTGCAAGCACGTTTCCATCTGCACTAACATCAAACCACCGGAAAATCTTCTGCATCGCACTATCATGTGGAAACTTCCATTTAACATCACCTGTCTTAGCATCAAACCGATATAGCACTGATCGCTTCTGCGGAATATCTTCATGTGTCCAAGAATGTACACCAGCAACTAATAGGTCTCCATTCGGCAGTGACCGCATACACGATTGACCGGGATAACTCACCCATGCATAGACACTCTCAGGATTACTCGGTTTTGAAGTCTCAATGTCATCCGCAGTGCGGTACTTCCATCGGAGTTCCGGTGTGTCACCCGTCAATTCATAACAGTAGATATAACCATCCGCAGCTTGTTCACCAATATAGAGCAGCTTGTTATCTGGACTAAATGCGATGTGCTTAACATACCCCTCAGAGATACGAGTCTTCCAATCTACCTTACCTGAAATCGCGTTAACAATTGCAAGATGTCCTCTGTCCGTTGCAACAGCGATCTGATGTGAATCAGAACCGTTACTAAATGTTAATGCTGTCGCCACGGTTAGAGAAAGTGCAGGTTGACGTAGGTTTTCCATCAATGACAGTAGGGTATCTAATTCAATCGTTTGAATGAGATACGGGACAGGTTTCAGCGGGGAAGTAGCATCATGGATGTTCTTTCCATAGCGAAACTGATAACGTTTGTTAGGATGCCATGTAAACTGCAATTGTACACGTTTCTCATCAAGCTGTGTAGATGGCACATTCTTTAATGCTGCCCCTAACATTCCTACAGCAACTTTATCCTCTGACCCCACAGTTTCAGATTCAAGCACAACACCTGTGCGAACCCATGCGATATTTAATTCAGCCATCGCCACACTCATGGGGAGTGCAGTCAGCAACAAAAACAGACAGAAAAATCGAATTCGTTTCATAGATATGTCCTTATATTAGATGCAAAATATGTCCTGTTATTCACAAATATTCACGCACTTAATCCGCGACTCTCCATAATCCACGACCTAACTTAGCACCCAGCAGCACACCGATAAACGTGTACGCAAAACCCTCAACAACAATGCGAAGCCAAATATACCAATCAGCATAAAACAGTCGGTAAAACAGAATTGAAAGTTGAAAATCAACATAAACAGCAATCGCATCACAGATACCCAGAACAACACCCCACATCAGTAGACCACGTCTATGGACAAGGAAAAGACCTCCCTCTAACAATAACACACTTGTACCTGTAAAGATAATCGTCATCGGAGTGAAGAGTCCAAACGTAACACCCCCGAGTAACAAACGCACCGCAGAGACGAGAAGGATAACGCCACCTTGACTGTAGATGTGCGATGTGTCATGTTCTCCTGTTTTCTTATTCGGTTCACCGCCAATGTAGATTAACAATGCTGTGAGTAAGGCATAGTAGAGAGTCTCATTAACCAATCCTGTCACCAACACAGATAAGGGACCTAACACTGCTCGGATGAGGTTTAAGAACAGTGTTGATGGCACAACAACCGTAACAAAGACTGTTGTCCCGAAGAGTGCAATAACAATCAACTGTTTCGTTGTGAAACGGACAAAGAATTGACGGTGAAATCGTAGAATTATGACAAGTCCAACACAACTGGCAAGCACTGCCAATCCACTTACATACAGTGCCTGTCTATTAGGAACTACGATATGTAGGGGTCTTTTCTCATTCAGAACTGTGCTATCACTGCCCCAAACTTTCACTGCAATGTTACGTTCATACGTACCTGTTTCAGCAGATTGCGGATGAAAATAGATAGGTAAAGAGATAGAGGTAACGTCACCTGCTGGTAAACTCGCTAAACTGATGCTTCTATCTGTGCCAGCATTTATCGCATCAGGGGGAGCTAAGAACGATACCACCGCACCACTATTCATGTCACGATTGATTGATGAGACAACGACATGGATAGTCTCTTCTCCTCGATTCTGCAGACGAATAGTCTGGTATGATATTGGCACATAAGGGTCAATCTGTTCCGTTCCAAGCCAACTGAACAGCGGACGCGGATGATAAATCGTATCTGAACGTTGCCTGAGATCCGCTATCCCTGACGCGTCGGTTGGCATATCTATTGACACAATGGAGATTTTTTCTACAATCTCTGAAACAGCGGCTATTCGTATTTGTACTGTAGTCTTTTGCTCCCATGTTTCACCATCTGATGTCGTGAAACGGACGGTACCCTTTATTTCTTGTGTATCTAAAGCAGTATCAGAAGTCTTCAATCCTAATTCATGGAACCAAACCTCAGACGCAACGTGAAACGTATCTGAAGTTGTCAGATATGTTAACTGGCTTTTCTGATCGTCAACTGTCTCTATTTTCCAGTCTGCAGGTATTCGGGTAATAGCATAAGTTGCGGGTATATACAGTTCCAAATCAAAATTAGTTGGGATTTTTCCGTTTTTGACAATCACAGTGGCAGTCATCTCACTATCGCGTAGCATAAGCATCTTCTGATCCTTCTTTACAACATCCGCGTCAGCTGTTCCATAAGGGATAGCAATTTCCAAACTACCCCGCGGATAGGTGCGGGGTGCGGTTACAGTTTTCTCACTTATCTGAGCAGCGTGTGAGATCGCTTCAAATCTATAGGTTTCCCCCTCCTGCCACGCGAAATACACGGTTTCTATCTGTCGTGGTGTTATTGGAAACTCAAGTTGAGCCAACAATACACCATCAGAAGTGAAGACAGATACCCGCTTAATCGGTGCCTCGTCTGTAAAATGTAATTCGGCACCGAGAGGAACAAAGGTAATCTGCCAAGATAGAGAGGTATCTTCTATTTTTGGAGCGCAACCGATACACAGTATGCAAAGAATAGGTAAAAATCCCAATTTACGCATACAGAAACCTAAAATTTAGAAATGCCGTGACACAAGAATTAAATCAAGGATGTTAACCACACCATCCCTATTGACATCACCTGTTATGCCAGGACCTCTTTGTCCAAAATCTCTACTAACTATGACAAGGTCTTTTATATCAACAAAGCCATCATTGTTGGCATCTTCGTTTCTCGGCATAAGTTGTACAAGTGCAACCTTATCAGTGCCGTAACCCAGATCGTAGGTTTTCAAGAGTGTCTCATCAGGAGCCATGACGAGAAGTGTAGACAATCCGCTTTGCGTCCAATCCGGTTTAGCAATATAAAGGTTGCCATCTGGACCAAAAACCATTCCTGAGCCGCCTGCAAATTCAGTAAGTGTGTCATTTCTGTCCCGTATCCACTCTTGATTTGGAACATCGTAGATAAGTAACCCCGGATGTTGCCATCCACCTTGAATAAACAGATGTTTCTGTGAGTTAATGGCAATTGCCCCAGGAGTCGTCCGGGTATTAACCGTGGTTATAATTTCATCGGTTGTCGTGTCTATCAATACAAGACTACCTGAAATCATATTGTAATCACCTATTGTTTTGGCAATGACAGTTGAATCACCATCGTTGACAATGCCAGTAGTGTTGATAAGTGTAGGGATAGATTTCAATACCGTATCTGTTTGCGTATCTATTACAGTTACACTGCTTTGGTAGTAGATGGATTTTCCCGCTACTGCATCCCACTCCCATGCAGGATTGGTTACATAAGCTTTTCCATTGAGAATTGTGATACCTGTAGTTCTGTTAAATGAGAGATCTGTAATTACTTTTGTCACCTTGCGGCTTTCAAGATTAACGACATGCACTTGATGAACGTTATCACAGGTAACGTACATTTTACTTGGATTAACAAGTGCCATCTGCTGTGGATAAGCACCGAGTTCAATTGGGATCTGACCTATAATCTCTCGCTGTTCAAGATTGACAATTAGAATACCATCATTCAAGGCATCAGACAGCCAATCGAAACGAGAAATATAT
Organism: Candidatus Poribacteria bacterium; assembly: GCA_022824835.1. Taxonomy (GTDB): domain Bacteria; phylum Poribacteria; class WGA-4E; order WGA-4E; family WGA-3G; genus MSPOR6. The sequence continues at coordinate 22,360 of JAJDZB010000108.1, forward strand.
GCAAGATGGCCATGTATGAGGATACCACTCGGCACATCCCCGATAACTACGACTTCATCGTCTATAGCCTGTTTCAGATTCGGTTCGTCCAAATCAATAATGGAAAGTGAAGACGTAATACCCCAATTGTCCGTATCTAAAGCATTCACAACAACAGCGAGGTTGTCAACTTCCGTTTGGGAAAAGACAGGACTAACAAGGCAAGTGAAAAGCATCGCGCTAATACATAGCAACAGATGCAGTTTAAGGTTTGAAATGCGTGAGAAACGTCGCCAGAAAGAAAACATTGTGTTCATTAATACCTCCGTAATGAAACAAGAAACCCCTGCTTCCATTAACTGCTTTTACTGCTTAATAAATGGGGGGAGGACGGGGGACAAAGGCGACACTTCACATTATTGAAAAGTGGACTGAAATCCTATAAAATGTCAATAAGGTTGATTACCTTATGTTATTAATCTAATGTTTGTTTTACAGGATCCTGCTGTGCTTTGTTCCACCGCTTTCCCGCGAAAGCAGAAACGTGAAACACGACTCAGGCAGGTCTCCTGACTTGCGATTTTTGACGTAGCGTGCAAGCAAACCTTACACGACTACAATACTTCGCTGTCCTTCCCATCAACTATTGACAGTGGTTCTTCAGCGAAATTACCCTTTTAGCAGGTATCAATCGTTCACAGTGGCGGGGCCGTGGCGGATTCTCACCGCACTTCCCTATTCTCCGTACTTCGGCACCTGAACCGTTCGTTTATTCAATTATGATGTTTAAATTATACTATACAGTCTTATTTTAAGCAAATTATTTAGTCTGTTGGGTGTGTAAGTATTTTGTCACCTTTTTCAGAAGAGACGGCACACGGAGTGTGCCTACTACTATTAAGAGACGGCACTCGGAGTGTGCATGCTACTATTAACCTACTGGATAGTCCAAGCTAAACTTGTGGGTGTAATCAATAGTCGTCTTGACATGGATAGAATTAGGAAACAGATCCGTCAGTAGTACCACCAGTTGGTCTGATAGGTTCTGATCGAATAGAAGTTTCATCTGTGTAAACGACAACCTGTGATTTTTCCTTGTCCGCAGCATAAGCAAAACAGGCACGAATGTCTGTCTCGGTTAACTCGGGAAAATCGTGAAGCACTTCCGCAACTGTCATTCCCGACGCAAGGTATTCAAAGACATCGTAAACGGTGATCCGCATTCCCCGAATACACGGCTGTCCGCTGCGTTTACCTGGTTCAATGGTAATAATGTTTCTATAGTCGTTCATAGCCACCTCATTAGTAAAATCAATGAAAAGAGTATACCATAACTTAAGCTGGCAATCAATTGTTTTTCGCTGGGAGGGTGTGCAAGTATTTTGGCATCGTCACGGAGAAAGTCATAAGACATACTACTTGACTTGAGTGCAAAGTCTTAGGCATTCCAAATTCTATTGACATACCATATCTCTGTCGTAAGGAGACACCGAACTGTCAATAGATTGGCTCTTTGCTCCAGCGGAGCAATATGTCTATAGAAAAAGGATTGTCAACCGGCTGCACTCCAGCGGAGTGCTATGTACATAAACGGACGCGTAGAGATATTGCCCCATAACTGTCAGAATCGCACTGTCAGAATCGCAGATTATCACGGATGACGTCCCCAGTTAACATAGTTGAAATAGATAGGCGCGTATTGTTGATTTTGTGTATCGCAATCCGTGCCCATCTATGTACCTGGCGCGATAATCCGAGATTCCGACAAAAAGGTGACAAAAACTTTACACACCCTATATAGTCCTATAATTTGATAGAATTACAGTTTTATGATAATATAGTGCTATATTCTTAGAATATGTATAAAATATCGCAAAAACTATACATATAACATGCCCAATATCAAAAGGAAATATCCTATGAAACATCATATAGACAAATTATTTTGGAAAAATCCCCAGATCGCTATTATCGTTTTTCTACTCTTTTGCACAATAAACACCGCACCCGCACAAACCAGCATGCCTGCCGAAGATATTGCCGAAAAAGCATTAGCAGCAACGGTATATTTGGAAATGAAAGATACAAACGGCAAAACATTAGGCATCGGCAGCGGGTTCTTTGTGAAACCCAATCTAATCGCTACCAACTACCACGTGATTGAAGGTGCAGCGAAAGGCACTGCAAAGTTAGTAGGTAAGTTCACCACATACAACATTGAAGGCGTTACTGCAACTGACAAAACAAATGACCTCGCAATCTTGAAGGTAACCGCTTATGGTATCAAACCGCTCTCTCTCGGTGATAGCGACAAAGTTCGGATTGGTGAGACTGTCTATGTGGCAGGGAATCCGAAAGGATTGGAAGGCACGTTTTCAGATGGTATAATCAGCAGCAAGCGAAGTGAAGATACAAAAGAACGGTTACAGATGACTGCACCGATTTCTCCGGGAAGTAGTGGTGGAGCTGTGCTAAGCAAAAAAGGTGAAGTGGTCGGCGTGTCCTTTGCTGGACATCCAGCTTTGGATGCCCAGAATCTTAATTTTGCGATCCCATCAAAATATCTTAAGAAACTACTGACGCAGTCAAAGTTAGCAAAACCTTTAT
>JAJDZB010000023.1:0-85479 GCA_022824835.1 Candidatus Poribacteria bacterium
CCTTATGGTTATACGGGTTGTCTTCTCTTTAGTCCCGTATGAAGTTAAAATAATATTTTGGGTAATTCGTGGAGATACCTAGTGCGGTTAGGAAACCGCACCTACCGGGTCTGGGAAAATAAAATATTACCCGATTTAATACTTTAACTTCATCCGAGTGCTGTCTCATCACCCATATCCCCAAAACTGTTTGACAAAAACACAAGAAAATGCTATAGTGCAATACAATCTACTAATTATATTAACATTTACCAATCACAAATTTCAATTCAAATTGCTATGATCTCAAACACACCAAAGTCACCTAACATCAATCGTAGGACATTTATTAAAGAACTCGGCTTAGCAGGTGCCGGTGCCCTATCACTCTTTAGCTCACAGACTTCAGCACAGAACCTAACGGATATAAACGGTCAGGCAAAACCGAATATCCTACTCATCATGACGGATCAACAACGATGGGATGCTATGAGTTGCAGTGGAAATTGGGTGCAAACACCAAACATGGACAGAATTGCAAGCGAAGGTGTACGATTTACCAACGGTATAACCAATTCACCTGTCTGTGTTCCGGCGAGAGTGAGTTTGGCAACAGGATTATACCCACATAACACAGGTATTTGGAACAATCAGACTTACACTATGCCGCGAGATACGTCTACCTGGATGCAATCAGTTCGTGAAGCGGGTTATCGTACAAGTCTGTTTGGTAAGATACACTTAACACCTTATCAAGAAGGTGTTGACTTGCGTTCACGTGAATACCTGTTACATGCTTACGGGTTAGACGATGTTGATGAAACTCCCGGACCCAGGGCGAGTCGGCGTGTGCTCTGCAATATGACAGAGGATTGGCAAAAAAAAGGATTATGGGCTGCTTACCGAGCGGATTATGAGGAACGTTTCGCTAATAAACGCCATGTGGTACGTCCGACAGTCCTTGGACTTGAAAACGATGCCGATGTCTATGTAGGACAGCAGGCAAAAAAATACCTCAAAAACTATAATCGAGAAGATCCTTGGTGCTGTTGGGTAAGTTTTGGTGGACCCCATGAACCCTGGGATGCCCCCGAACCTTATGCAAATATGTACAACCCGAATACTATGCCGCTTCCAATGCCAAGATTAACTGCCAAAAACCGTCCACTTGGACATTTAGATAATCTTATGACAGGAAATCGCAGAAACCCAAATTTTGAAGTTGGAGAAGTCGGCAGGTTACGCGCAGACTACGCTGGGAACGTCACACTTATTGATGATCAGATAGGTGAGATTCTACAGACCATTCAGGAACGCGGAGAACTTGACAATACAGTGATTGTGTTCTGTTCAGATCACGGCGAAATGAACGGTGATAACGGGATGCTGTACAAAAGCAATTTTCTCAACGGGTCAGTCCGAATCCCATACCTTATACGTACTCCCGAAACATTAAGAAGCAATACGGTTAACCGTATCAATGAAAATCCAGTCGAATGGATTGACATCGGTCCTACGCTTGTTGAACTTGCTGGTGGCGAGATTAACCATCAACAATTCGGTAAGTCTTTATGTCCCATTTTAGATGGCACTCAGCATTCGCATCGAGAATTTGCTGTATCAGAAATAGAAAATGAGATTATGCTGCTAAATCAGGAATGGAAATTTGCAGTGAATGCCAAAAAGCAACCCTATATGTTGTTTGATGTTCAAAATGATCCTAATGAAACGCATAATCTTGCAGGTTTACCTGAAATGAAGACATTGGAAAAGGAGTTAAGGGCGAAGGTTTTTGAACATCTTAGGAATACACAAGAGACAATGGAGATTAAAGCAGAAGGAAAGAAGTTTGTTAAACTCGGTGATATAAAAAAGAATCAACTACTACAAAACTTCCCTAATCCCTTCAATCCTGAAACATGGATTCCTTTTCAACTTGCCGAAACCGCTGATGTTACGATTCGCATTCATACCCAAAATGGTCATTTAGTGCGAACATTATCTCTCGGTACTATGGCTGCAGGTGTATATACATCACAATCACAAGCTGCTTACTGGGATGGTTGCAATGATAAAAACGAATCAGTTAGCAGTGGAATCTATTTCTACACAATTGATACCGGTGGTTTCTCTGCCACACGCAAAATGCTTATACGGAAATAGTCCTTTACATCAAGATTAGCACCCTTTCAACAAAAGTATATTGATTGCAAAATATATTTGCAAAAATATAGCAAATAGTGTATCCTTTTTAATTAATATCATTGAGAAATAATCACTATGAGAAACGCAATCACGTTCTTCTAAATTAACATCAAGGAACATTCCCAATGGACGCAAGAACTCTATCTTTACCAATCAGCACATTGGACTACAAACAACCTGCGACAGTTCAGGTCGGCTCTCCCGTCTCAGATGCCATTGACCTTATGCAGATTGAAGGATTCGGTTGTGCGCTTGTCGTTGATGAAGATCAAAGATTAGTCGGTATCCTCACTGATCGTGACCTGCTCGTACATATATGTGGTAAAAACTTAGACCCTGAAACCATCAAGGTTGAAGAGATCATGACTGAAGAACCAGAATCCTTACGAGCAAGTGACCCGATCGCTTTTGCACTCAATATCATGCATCTCGGTCATTTCAGACATGTTCCCCTCTGTATTTGGGATGAACAGCAACAAGAATTTCCGGTAGGGATGATATCAACACGCGATATTTTAGATCACGTCGCCATTTTCATTGAAAGTAACGAAGGAGCACCATAACCATGTTGTATGATATGGCAATTGATGAAGAATTAGCACAGATGGATAAAGATGCAGAGAAAGCTCACAAAGCGTTGCAAGTTAGTGAGGTACAAGTGCCATTACGACTCATAATGCGCGACTGTGTTACAATTGACATTTCAACAACTACGCAAGAAGCAATTGAGATACTATTAGAAAACAATATTGGTGCAGCATCAGTTGTTGAAAACGGTCTGCTCCGAGGTATATTTGGTGAACGCGACCTACTACGAAAAGTCCTTAATAGAGACGTTGGTGATCTGACACAGATTCCCGTCACGCAATTCATGAAAGTTGACCCAAAAACAGCAAAACCTGATGACATGTTGGATACGGCAATCCTCTATATGGCACACGGCGGATTTAGACACTTACCAATTGTTGATGAGCGGCAACATCCAACTGGTATGGTCTCAATTCGTGATGTAATATCTTATCTCATAGAATTTTTCCCTCAAGAAGTATTGACACTACCCCCAACTCCGATACGTGATGCTTTCAAAACACGGGAAGGAGCATAACCATGGATGAAACCTATATAACCCGTATTGCCTATATAATATTGAAAGTCACATGCAACAAATGAATGAATACAAAAAGGTTGAACACTGATGCGCAAGCAAGTAGAGCAAATTCCAGCAGCGACAGTTCTGTTTGCTGGGGACTCTGGCGACGGTTCCCAAACAATAGGCACTCAGATGACTGAAACCTCCGCTATGATCGGAAACGATGTCGCAACATTACCCGATTATCCCGCAGAAATAAAAGCACCAGCCGGTTCACTCGCTGGTGTGTCAGGATTCCAATTACATTTTTCCAGTGAAACAATACATACTCCCGGCGATACATGTGATGTCCTTGTCGCAATGAATCCCGCTGCACTAAAAGTCAATATAAGCAAACTAAAAGATAACGGTATTCTGATCGTCAATGCAGATAATTTCGCACGCAAAAACCTGCGGCTTGCAGGTTATGCTGACAATCCTTTGGAGGACGGATCACTTGAGAAATACCAAGTCTTTCCCGTTGAATTGACTAAACTTAACCGTGATGCACTTGAGGATACAGAACTTGATCTAAGCGATAAAGACCAATGTAAGAACTTTTTTGCGTTAGGGATGATACTATGGTTATTCAATCGTCCAATGGATTACACAATCAGATGGATCAAGACAAAATTCGCATTTAAATATCCTCACCTGATTGAACCGAATATCCTTGCATTACGAGCAGGAAACATTTACTGCGAAGCGACTGATCAATTTGCAGTAACCTACGAAGTAAAACCCGCTAAGTTTTCACCAGGTACATATCGCAACATCGCAGGAAATACTTCGACTGTCTTAGGCCTCGTTGCAGCCGCACATCAATCTGGACTGCAATTAGTATACGGAAGTTATCCTATTACGCCTGCAAGTGATATTCTACACGGATTAGCACTCTATAAGAACTTCGGTATCGTTACAATGCAAATGGAGGATGAAATAGCCGCAGTAGGGGTCGCAATCGGTGCCGCCTTCAGCGGTTCACTCGGCGTAACGGGTAGTAGCGGTCCTGGACTCGCATTAAAATCAGAAGCGATCAATCTCGCTATGATCGCTGAATTACCACTCGTCGTCTGCAACATTCAGAGAGCAGGACCCTCAACAGGTATGCCAACAAAAACAGAACAGGCAGACCTATTACAAATGCTCTATGGCAGAAATGGAGAATCACCACTGCCAATCCTCGCAGCCGCACGACCCATTGATTGTTTTGACACCGTTTATGAAGCATGTAGAATAGCGATAAAGTATAGAACACCTGTCATCTTTCTATCTGAATTATACATCGCACTCGGTGCCGAACCCTGGAAAATACCTGATATCGCTGACCTGCCAAAAATCGAGGCAGAGTTCCAAACAGAGGTTGACGGTTTTGAACCATATCTGAGAGATCCAGACACACTCGCAAGACCATGGGCAAAGCCTGGAACCCCTGGACTGGAACACAGAATCGGGGGATTGGAAAAATCTGACATAACAGGAAATGTCAGCTACGATCCTGAAAACCATGAAAAAATGGTAGAAATAAGAGCCGAAAAAGTTAAAAAAATCGCAAACGAAATACCCCCTACCGAAATTTACGGCGCACAGGAAGGGGAACTATTGATACTTGGATGGGGAGGCACCTTCGGTGCTATACGCACTGTCGTTGAAAACAGATTTGCAGCTGGACAAGCAATCGGGCATGTCCATTTACGATTTCTAAATCCATTTCCAAACGATTTAGGTGATGTCTTAAAAAGATATAAAACGATACTAATTCCAGAACTCAATACGGGGCATCTACGACAACTCATCAGAAGCGAGTATCTTATTGATGCTGTCGGACTCAACAAAGTTCAAGGTCAACCATTTCACGTCTTTGAATTGGAAGCAGAAATAGATAATTATATCCGAAATTAGGATATACCGTGTTCCAGTATAAAAAACTCATATTGGAATTCGGTAAAGTGCTAAAAGGTAGGCACACTTATGAAAAATAGAAGAGCGTCAGGTATTCCACGCGGAGTACCAACGTTAACTCAAAAAGATTTTACCACTGATCAAGATCCGCGGTGGTGTCCTGGATGTGGTGATTATTCAATATTAGCACAGACAAGACGTATCATGCCGGAATTGGGAATACCGAGAGAGAATATCGTGTTCATCTCAGGGATAGGTTGTTCAAGCCGATTTCCATACTATATGAACACTTACGGGTTCCATACAATACACGGCAGAGCACCAACAATCGCATCCGGCGTTAAAATGGCAAACCCAGACCTATCTGTTTGGGTCATCACCGGAGATGGTGATGCACTATCCATCGGTGGAAATCATTTCATCCATCTCATGAGACGCAATTTTGATATCAATGTGCTACTATTCAATAACCGAATCTATGGACTCACCAAAGGACAATACTCCCCCACATCTGAGCAGGGAAAAAGCACAAAGTCAAGTCCTTTCGGTTCACTTGAAACACCATTTAACCCTATCAGTTTAGCACTGGCCGCAGGGGCAACATTCGTCGCGCGCTCACTCGATAGAGATCCGCAACACTTACGGTCTATCATTAAATACGCGTATGAACATAAAGGAACATCTTTCATAGAAATCTATCAGAACTGTAATATATTTAATGATGGCACTTTCTTCCCGTACACTGAAAAACCTACAAAAGCTGATAATACGGTGTTTCTGGAACACGGTGAGCCACTGATTTTCGGTTTAGAAAGCGATAAGGGTATACAACTAAACAACTTCCAACCTGAAGTCACAACCGTTTCAAACGGTACTGATGGCCTCATTGTGCATGACCAGTTCGCCGAGAATACTACCTTAGCAAACTTCCTTGCACGCATGAGCGACATGCCAGATATGCCGCATCCTATCGGTATCTTCCGTAGTGTTCAACACACCTGCTACGAAGATCTGATGACTGATCAAATCGCAGCAGCAAAGCAGCAAAGAGGGGAAGGGGATCTTGATGCACTTCTCCATGCGGGTGATACATGGATTGTTGAATAGTGGACAAGCCAAATTTAACTTGTAGGTCGGGTAGAGCGAAGCGAAACCCGACATATTTATTTAGTCTGGACTATCTACTCGTGACAGAAAGTTTACTCACGCCACATTCAACTTTCCTTGCAATCTACCTACTTTTGTGGTATTCTATCTATATAAACATACACTAATGAGGATAATACAATGAAATTAGGTTTGTGCACTATCGCTTTTCAGGAACAACCTTTGGAAGAGGTAATTGATATTGCAGCTGACTACGGGTTTGATGGTATTGAAGTTTGGGGTAAACCACCGCACATGCCGATGGATTATGATGAGACTTATGTAAAAAATATACGTGATTTAGCACATCAAAAAGGTTTGGCAATTTCAGCTTACGGTTCCTATGTTGATCCGACGATGCATCTACACCAAAAGCATTTTGAAGATGCATTTAACATCGCACACGAACTGGGGACAGACCTCGTGAGAATTTGGACAGGCGGAGGTGCCTCAAAAACCATTCCACCTGCTGACAAACGGCTCATTCTGTTCCGGATGGTGAGTCTTGCACAATGGGCAAGTTTCCGAAGTCTTACAATGGGTATGGAGATGCACAATAATCATCTATCCGATTCGGTTGAGAGTATCTTAGATATTATTGACAACATCAAATTACAGTCTCTTAAGACATATTTTCAACCCTTGTCACGACCTGATGCTGACGAACCTATTTCTGCTGCACAACAACTTGCAGACCATATTGTAAATGTGCATGCACAGAACTTTGACGAATCAGGAAAAGCATGCCCAATCGCTGAGGGAGTAGTTGATTATAGTAAGATTATAGAGATACTCAGTAATGTCGGTTATGACGGTTATATACAAGTGGAATTCGTACACGGAGATAACAAATTGGAAGCTCTCCAACGTGATAGGGATTACCTCGCAAGTCTGACCACACCTATTACCGAGGCTGCCCTAAAGAATATGGATTCCGATCCCGTCTAAAAACAAGAACGAGTCTATAGATTCAATGCGCTTAGAAATCGGTATCATAGCATTGCTTGAAGAGGTGATAGGGAAACCTGCAGAAAAAAGAGCACAATTTGATTGGCTCTGTAACAAACCGTACCGGAAGCATTTCGGTGAATACTACGACGTTTTGATGGAACTGTATCGTCATTTACAAGGAGACTGGAAGGGAACATCGCAAAAATCGCACGGATATCTCACACCAGACGCCTATTTTCCAGAACCGTATAATTTCATCTTTGAATTTGACGAACTGCAGCACTTTACAAGATACCGAAAAAATACGTTCAGGTTTTATCCTGAAAATATACCCTTAGCTTATGAAACAGAGGTGTATATAGAGTTCTGTCGTCAGCACCACGTTGCCGCATTAGCAAAAGGACCTGACAGATTTAGGCGACCTACTGCTGATTTTCCTTATATTAACGGACGCGCTGCACAACGCGCATTTTTTGACACTTTTCGGGATTGGTTACCAACACAACACGGACTAAATCCCACACTCAGACTCGCTGAATTTGAGGTTACGCCTATTCTAAACGGAACATTGACAGGCAATGACGCGAAAGACTTTATGGAAAAGTTAATCAGAAAACGACTCGCAATTCCCATACAATAATTGGGAAGGTAGGGTACATTACACTACATGGACAAACAGTATAATACAACAGTGAATATCACAGATTTTCCACTACTTCAACTCATCGGTCAGACTCCCCTCACAAAAATTGACTTATTCAAGAATGAATTCCCAAAGGTGGACATATATGCAAAAGTAGAGACCTATAATCCAGGAGGATCTATAAAGGACCGACCCGTACTACGAATGCTAACTGAAGCAATTGTTACGGGTGAACTCACACGCGAAAAAACCATATTGGATTCAAGCTCCGGAAACGCTGGTATCGCCTACGCAATGATCGGGGCAGCTCTCGGATATAAAGTTGAACTTGTTATACCTGATAATGCAAGTGAAGAACGAAAAAAACGGATTCTTTCACACGGGGCACGCATCATTTATACCGACGCTATCCTCGGATATGATGAAGCATTGAGAGAGGTTGATAGAAGATACGAAGCAAATCCAGAGAAGTATTTCTTCAAATCACAATATGAAAATGAAAACAATTGGCGAGCACACTACGATACGACAGGTGTAGAAATACTAAAACAGACAGATGGGAAAATAACACACTTTGTCGCTGGCGTGGGTACTGGTGGAACAATCACTGGGGTAGGCAGAAGATTAAAAGACTATAACGCAAACATCAAGGTCTGCTCTATTGTGCCAGAGGAGTTCCCCGGCATTGAAGGGTTAAAGCCTCTTGGAAGTCCTGATGATATTGTGCCCGAAATACTTGATGAGAGTGTTATTGACTACCGAATTCCTGCATCTATTGAGGATGCACTCGATATGTGCAACCGTCTGGCAGAAATAGGTTGGTTCGTAGGCACATCTTCGGGAGGTTATCTTTATGGTGCATACAGACTCGCAAAAGAGATACAACAGGGGATAATCATAACAGTATTTAATGACATTGGTGAAAGATACTTTAGCGTGAGGCTTTGGGATTGAGTTCACATATCCTCAAATACACTTATATTCTCAAAATTGGAGTTCTATGGATACAACAGTTATTCCTTTTAAAGGGTTGCGGTACAATGTTGATAAAGTAGGCGATATCACCGATGTAATTGCGCCGCCTTATGATGTGATCAAATCTGATGAACGCATTGCTTTAGAAGCAAAACACCCGTCAAATATAGTCCGCTTAATACTAAGTCAACCCCATTCTGATGATACTGAAACAGAGAATCAATACACGCGCGCTGCTACACAGTTAAAGCAATGGATGACTGACCAAACCTTAATCCAAGACCCCACACCCAATTATTATATCTACGATCAATCCTTTCACGCACCAGATGGGAAGCATTATACACGCCGTGCGTTAATCGGCTTAGGAAAACTTGAACCTTTTGAGAACAAAGTAATCCTGCCTCATGAAAAGACACATGCTGGGCCAAAGATAGATAGACTTAATCTGATGCGTACCTGCCATGCGAACCTAAGTCCAATATTCCTTATATACCAGGACCCTGATGGAGACATTGAGTATATAATGGAACAGCATACTGATGGAATACCGCCAGAAGTTGACTGTAAGGAAGCGTTCGGAAGTACACACCAATTGTGGCGTATAGATAAACCTGAATCCAACCGTAAAATACAGAACCTATTTACGACAAAACAACTCCTGATAGCAGATGGACATCATCGCTATGAAACAGCTCTAACATTTCGTGATGAAATTGAAAACAGTCATGATCAGGATACACTGTCAGGTTACGGCTATATGATGATGAATCTTGTCCGTATGGAATCCTCTGGATTAGCAGTTTTGGCAATTCACCGTTTACTCAGTGGTCTCACTTCTCATCAGATCAATCAGGCAACTGCCAACCTCACTGAGATTTTTGAGGTGTTAGAAACTGCATCATTAACTGACCTAATGTCGAAATTGAACACATTCAAAGGAAAAAAACCAGCAGTTGGCATGTATACACCAGATAATAAATATCGCCTATTAGTTCCACGTTCACCAGTTCCAGGAGAATTGGATGTCACACTTGTTCAGGAGACAATTATCAACAAGATGTTTAGAATTGAGACATTAGCAGACCATATCAGCTATAGTGCGTATGATTCTGATGCTGTGGCACATGTAAAAAATGGAAGGGACCGCGTCGCACTATTGATGAACCCAACACCTGTTGAACAGGTCTTAAATGTAGCAATGGAAGGTTCTGTGATGCCACAGAAATCAACCTATTTCTATCCAAAGATGGCGACAGGTTTAGTGTTGAACCTATTGAACCAGTAGATGGCGTATTTCAACTCTAATAGTGACTTCAGTTCCTATAGGACTAAATTGAAATACTCTCATCATTGTTGTATAGACAATTTTATTTCACATGTGCTACAATATACCGAAATGTATAATAACGTGAGTTTGATAATAGGTATATGAACTTCAAATTTCTGAAAATATTATTCTCATAGACCCGGTAGGTACGGTTTCCTAACCGTACCGAATACAAAAATATGATTCATCAAACTCATGTTATGATAAGGAGAGTTAAGTGGCAATAGAACTTTTTTCAATTGGCACAGAGTTGGTACTCGGACAGATTCAAGACACAAACGCGCATTGGATTGCACAGCAGATCTTACAATTGGGTGGGGAACTAAGACGTGTAACGATGCTTCGAGATGATTTTGATGAAATGACCGAGGCATTAGATGCTGCAACAAAACGTGATACAGCACTCATTCTAACCACAGGAGGTCTTGGTCCAACACCCGATGATATGACTGTCGCAGTCGTAGCATCGCTCATCGGTACCAAACCTGTCGTAAGTCAGGAAACAGTCGCAGAATATAAGAAACGGCGTAAGATGTCTGATGATGACATCTTAAATGATGCTCTCATAAAAATGGCAACGGTGCCGGATACAGCAGAAGTCCTACAGAATCCTGATGGCTGGGCACCCTGTATCAGTGTCAACCATAACCAATCAACGATCATGATGATGCCGGGACCACCAAGAGAGATGAAAGCGATATTTGAGACTCACATACACCCACTCATAGTTGAACGATACCGTTCTGAAATTAATACTGCTCGTGTTTATGTAAGCATGTTTGAAGCGGAAGTTTCTCCTCTCATGCAAAAAGTTATGCAACGTCACCCTAATGTATACCTAAAGGCTTATGTTGCCCTGCGGAATATAGAAGGTAACAGAATGCCAATTGATATTGTATCAACAAGCACCGACAAAATGGAATCCGAAACACAACTCAACCAATCAATTCAGTATTTCCAACAGCTTGTTACGCAAGCAGGAAAAATATTCAGTTTAGATAACAATTCATAACGTCACTCTGTTAACACTTATGTTAACGATACTAATTTATCTATAAGGAGATATATATTTTGAAACGTAAACCTGCAGGGAATAGAAGAAATTTCCAGGGAAGATCAGGCAACAGAAGCAATACTAATCGCCGGCAAAACACAAAAAAACGTAAGGATGAAAATAAGGATGCTGATCTCAATCAAGAAGAAACTTTGGAACGTAACGCCAAACAGAAAGATAAAATTGAGGTTGAGGGTGTCGTTGTTGAACCTTTACCAAATGCTATGTTCCGGGTTGAATTAGAAAATAAGCATGAAATCCTGGCACACATTTCGGGTAGAATGCGTAAGCATTTCATCAAAATTGAACCAGGAGATAAAGTCACTGTCGAACTATCACCTTATGATCTGACAAGAGGACGTATCACATATCGGAAGTAATGAAATCTGCTACATTAGTTTACATCAATAGATATGAAGAAAAAGAACTTGATAGATTGCTTCAATCTATTGAAGAAAAACGAAAACAGGTCGAAGACCTAACTGTTACTGTTGAACAGTTAAAGGAAGAGGTAGACCTGTTTCAACATAAGTATAATTCTCACGTAGGACGCTTCTACCTTGAACTGGATCAGATTGATCTTGAAGCACAGGAATATCGTCTGAGACTTAAATTACAGCAAGAAAACATCAGTGTTGAGGAAATAGAAAGACGAGTAGAAGCCTGTTTCAAAGAGAATCGCGCCCGTTTCAATACTGTTGATAAGGAAAAAGAATCTAAAAAGAAAACTAAGAAAAATCAATTACCTGATAAGGAAGCAAAATACGTAAAGAATCTCTATCGAAAACTTGCCAAAAGATTTCACCCGGACAAAGCAGAACATCCTGATGAGCAAAACAGACATGAACAACTCATGCCACTTATAAACAAGGCGTATGAAGACCAGGATCTGCTGATTTTGGAGAGATTAAATATCGGAGAGACTGACTTACAGGAAGCAACTGAACAAACCCATAAAGAAAAAAGAGAACACCTTCATCAGAATCTGCGCAATCTTAACCGCATTATGAGTGAATTACGTTCTGAGATAAATCGCGTAAAGGCGGGACGCACATATCAACTAAAACAGCAAGTAGAAAACGCCGAAAAAAATGGTAATGACCTATTATCAACACTTGCTGCTGACCTAAAACGAAGGGTTAAATCAAGCAAAAAACAACTGACAAATTTGATAAATATATGGAAAATTAAGAAACCAACATCTTAATAGTAGTAGGCACACGCCGTGTGCCGTTCTTAAGGACTAACAAATGCAACTAAAAGATAAAGTAGCTATAATCACAGGTAGTGGTCGTGGAATAGGTAGATCAATCGCCATTGCCTATGCAGCAGAAGGCGCAAAAGTCGTTATTACATCGCGAAGTAGAGAGCAACTTGATGAAGTTGCCAACAGCATATCATCTAAAAATGGTGAAGTTTTCGCTGTTACGGCTGACATCCGTGAACGTTCTGAAGTGCAATCTCTGGTGAAAAAGACTTTAGATAGATATGGCAAAATAGATATCCTCGTCAACAATGCAGGTATAAATCCCAGAGGTCTTTTCTTAGAAACCAGCGACGAAGATTGGAATGATGTTTGGAACATCAACGTAATGGGTGTTGTTCACTGTTGTCGTGCTGTCCTACCCATCATGCAGATACAGAAGAGTGGAAACATAATCAACATCGGTTCAGGATTAGGCGAAGTAGGGCATGCAAACCTTAGCATCTATTGTGCTTCAAAAGCCGCATTACATAGATTAACCCAAGCCATCGCAGAAGAGGTATGGCAGGACGGTATCATAGCAAACATCCTAATTCCTGGTCCCGTGAAAACGCAATTATCAAAACCTGCATGGGAAAGCACAGACACATTTAGAGGACAGAGTGACCCGTGGAAAGAACCTGAACAGGTCGTTGACTCCGCTGTCTTCCTCGCAGCACAACCCACAGATTCTGGTATGACAGGTCAGATACTGAGCATCATGAGGAGAAATAGTCCGTAGCGTTAACCCACACCTACGGCAATGGAAACGATATTCGTTTACCCTCTTTCGCAGCTCGGTAAGCCCCCAATACCATCTCTACAGAAACCCTACCATCTTCAACCGTTACATCTGACTCAGTATCATCCTTAAGACAATCAATAAACGGACGCGGAACTCCTGAGATAGGTTCACCATGACCATTCGGTATTTCTATCCCAAGGTCTTTCCAAAGCGGTTCAGCGCGTGTATACATTTTCAATGCTATAGCATCATCAGGACGAGGTATATTACAAGAAGGTCCATCACCGTAGTTCTGTATAACCACACCTTCATCACCGTATATTTCAGTAGTATTCTCTCCAGCGAGAGTAACTGAATTATTAATCAGAATAGCCATTGTTCCACCGGAAAACCGATATACAGCAATACCGGAATCGTCAGGAGCGACATCAGTCAGAACATTATCAATCTCAGCAATCACACTCGTTGGTTTCCCGAGCATCCAATAGATAAAGTCCGTTGCATGGGAGGCATCATCCATAAACATCCCCATATTTTTAACTGGATCTATATGCCAACGACTCGGACCTGTAACAAAAGCTTCGTTAAAAAGGACATTTATACAGTGTCTTCTACGCAACAATCCGATTTTCCCCAAAACCCCGCTATCAATAAGTTCTTTCATCGCAATGTTTGCAGGATCACGTCGCATCTGATGAGCCATCATAAACTTAAAACCCGACTTCTGCACGGCATCACCAATGATATCACAATCTTCTAATGTAAGAGCTAACGGTTTTTGACATAGAATATGCTTCCCAGAGGATGCAGCTGCAGTAACCATTTCTGCATGTCGGTTCGTTTCGCATGTCACAATTACAGCATCAATTTCAGCATGATTGACAACACCCTCAAGGTGAGGTGTATATGTCATACCAAATTGAGAAGCCGCATTCTCACCGCGTTCAGTATTATCATCCCAACATGCAACCAGATTTACATCCTCAAACGTCATCATCTTATGGCAATAAGCGTTTGCGTGTCCATGTGCAAAACTGATTATCCCAATACCAATTTTTGAGTTCATGTCTATTTTATCCAATCTCTAAGCGTTTAACAAGACCACTTGCATCAAAGTAATAATAGTACATACTTAATTCTCACGTTCCTGAATAATGACACGACTGAATTCGTTATTCTCTGCGCGTACACCGTTTTTTGACATACGCTCTTGTAGTTCTTCCGCTGGAATAGGTGTACCAGTTAATCCTATCTCTTCAAATATGCTTTCAATGATCTTCGCGTTTTCCTGTTTGTTGGAAGCATAAAATGCGATTACTTCCTCACCAGACTTAAAATTCTTCTTGGGTTCATAATGAGCATTCAAAAGTATGTCAATTTGTTGTCTTATATCCAACAATCCTTTCTCAAGTTGATCTAATCGTTTTGCAATAGATTCAATTTCTGTATTCTGCATCGTAATATCTCCCTTCGATTTCACATAATCTATTTTTCTAATTTAATCCTAATATCGGTATTGACACCTTATTTGAATCTGACGTTTGTAGTAGCATAAAGTATTGGGCGTTCTTTGCGATATACGTGCAATTTATCGTGAAATCCAATTTTTTGCATAAGTCTTGCTATAGTATCAATTGCGTTCCTATCTGATTATACCACATCCCAAGGAATCATACCTCTAAGAATAATACATAACGCTCTATATCCATAGGCATATAGCAATTTACGGCCAAGCTGTCTTGTAGTATCCCGTCAAATTTATTTCTTGACCAAAGGATAAATACATTATAACCCAGGTTGTGGGTTCAAATACACAACCACATGAACGAAGAGATTCTTCATACATTCCTCCCTCTGCTGTTTGCCAAGCACGAGGTGCCAGTATTGCAGCCTGGACTGATGCAATAACTTCCATCGGATCTTCATCTGGCACGATAGGATCACGAATTAATCCGTGTGGGTGATGTTCTGAAGGTTCATCCCATCTCGAATAACCGACAATATTCTGACCATGACGTAAAATTCGATAACCACTCATGTTGTACTGATGCACTTTAATGAATCTACGTTTTTTGACAATATCTTGCCGAACACACTCAATAGGAAAAATCTGTTTTGCCCATCTTTCATCCAATTGAGGTAAAATACTTAAGTCATTTAAATTGACAAGAGTCCATTTGAGTCGTGATGAATTTGGGCAAGGTGGAATTTGTGTCCCTAATTCTCTTGTAAACATATTATATCCGATCTTTTGATACAATCCTATAGCTGCTTCTTCATCCGTATCAAGAATACTTCCCCGATATTCTTCTCGCTGGAAATATGAATGCAGTTCATGCATCAAGCGGGTTGCGATACCTCGGCGACGCATGTCTGGATCAACAAAGACATGGGATACCCATCCGAATTTTTGAATTTTGCCCTCAATGTGCAAAGGAATAGGTTCACCGAGAACGTGCCCTACGACCCTTTCGTTGATAAGTGCTAAACGAATTGCTTCTGGTTCAATTTCAACATGCCAATCCTGAAACTTCGTTCGATAAGAGTCTTCACAGACTTGTTCAGCAGGGACTAACAATTTCAGAATTGCGTCATCATCACCAGGCTGCCAATGACGGTAAGTCAATGTATCTTTCATATATATCCTTTCATCTACATAAGCTTTCTCGTTATAAACACCTATATGGATGCATCTAATGAAAAAAGGAATCAAAATAAAGAAAGGAATCAAACCTCTATGAATAATACACAACGTTCCAAAACAGAATCTGCTAAAACCAGTCGTTGATTTCGTTAAATAGCTTGAAAACGACTTTATCTTACCAAACACCCCTCCGCGTAACCCGCGTAATCCGCGATTCAGAAGCTGTAGCACATTCATCCTTGATTGTGCTATAAAATGGTAGATCCCTAAAAATGACAAAAAATCCAAATAATCGATGATAAAACCTTGAAAAAGCAAAATTCTATACAAGGACACCCAAATTTGCGTAATTCCTGTTTCTTTTAAAAATAACCTTCAGATGTGCCAGAAACACCTTCCGCGCCCATCTATGCCAGTTTTGTTAACTGGGGCATGTCCTCCGCGTAATCCGCGATTACGCGGAGGACATGGAAGGGGTTTCTGGATCATTATATGACTTTGATCGGTTACAAAGCAGCACTATCTGGAAGAATGTGCTACGGCAAGGTATTATATTTCTCCCAGTTAAGTGGCAAAAACATCACGCATCCGTTTAGATACATAGCACTCCGCTGGAGTGCAGCTCATTGACAATCCTTTTTCTATAGACATTTTGCTCCGCTGGAGCAAGGGGGCAGCGATCCTTTTTCTTAAGGGACAAAAACTTTACATACCCCTGATCGGCTACAAAGAAGCACAATCTAACAGAATGGGCTACAAAGAGGCACAATCTAACAGAATGTACATTATTTGGGAAGGTATTGAATGTTTAGTGACAAAAACTTTACACACGCGACTGTATTATATATTTGCATTCATCTCCAAATTATGCTAATATAAATACAAATTTGAACGATAAAATGAAATAGTATTTGATCGGTTTATCAAAAAATGAAATACTTTACCTACTTCGGCAATCACCTTGTAAACGCAAAAATACCTGACAATTCAGAGGTGTTCTATGCCAAACCTCCGCTTCCAGGTATAAAGCGATCTGAACTCAGCGAACATACACAGCATGCTTTTGAAAATCCACTTAATATGGCACCATTAAGGGAGTTGGTAGATGGCAATTCTAAAGTGCTGATCCTATTTGACGACAACTGCCAACCTTTTCCACCAACCAAGAAACCTGACATGCGTCAGATAATGATTGAGACGCTTCTGAAACTTCTTTATGAATACGGTGTAGAAAAGAAAAACATTCAACTCATCTGTGCAGTAGCACTACACAGGAAGATGAAAGAGCATGAACTCACATTTATGTTGGGCAAAGACATTATGAACGAGTTCTATCCGCATCAACTTCGTAATTTTGATGCTGAAGATGCAGAACAGATAGTTGAGGTTGGGAAAACAGAACATGATGAAATCGTTGAGACAGACAAAGCTGCCCTTGATGTCGACCTGATTATATATGTGGACATGATACAGATTCCACTCAATGGAGGTCATAAATCTGTAGCAGTCGGATTAGGTACATATAACTCTATCGCGCCGCACCATTCACCACACATGACGTCAGAAAGTCCGCATGTGATGCAGCCAGAAGGTTCACACATGCATGCATGCATTGAGCGGATGAGTCGTCTTATACAGAAAGAGACTCCCATTTTTGTAATTGAAGCAGCCATGAACGGTGCTATCTATCCATTCCATCTTAAGTATGTTGGAAAACCGAACAGAGACTGTAATATTGCTGAAAAAATCATCAAGACTTTCACACCTGCAACACTGTCTATACTCCCTGAATCTGTAAGGTATAAAATCCTAAAGAGTGTGCAAACCGACTATGAACCGATGGCTGTCAATGGCGGTGATATTGATGCTGTTCACGCAAAAACACTCAAACTTATGAAAGATCAGTTAGCAATTGATATCCCTCGCCAATATAGCACGATGGTCTTTGGTCTGCCCGATATGAGTCCTTATGCAGTAGATGCTCGTATTAATCCCGTCTTAGTCGTAAGCGATATTTTGGGATACGTATTTAACTGGTTCTATAATAAACCGATAATCAAGAAGGGTGGGGTTGTCATCATAATGAATCCTACTTATGAAATCTTCCATGAAGAGTATCACGTCGCCTATAGAATGTTCTATGATGAGGTGTTAGCAGATACAACTGAACCTTTTGAAATGCAAGAGAAATACCAAGAGAAATATGCTAAAGACGAGTATCTGATTGACTGCTATAGAAACAGATATGCACATCACGGTTTTCATCCTTTTACGGTGTGGTATTGGGCAACCTATCCGCTGAAATACCTTTCGAAAGTCATTCTGGTTGGTCCGAAGGAACCGAGCGTTGCACAGCGGTTAGGTGTTGAATGGGCAAAAGACTTAAACGATGCACTGGCAATGGCCCGTGCCGTTTCAGGTGAAGATGATGTCGTCGCTTTGACAATGCCACCATTCTTCTATGCAAATGTGAAAGAGTAGAGTCAAGCAAACAATTATAGTAAAACATACAATTAATGAGGCATTCTTTAGCACAACCCTGGTAGGTTCGGTTTCCTAACCGAGCCGGCTTTGTGCCACTTGTGTTCATAAAGGTTTTCGCGTAGGATCTGGTTCGGTTAGGAAACCGAACCTACCGGCCTGGGAAAATCTGATTTATCAAACTCACGTTATACATCAAGCGTTATACGAAGGATATTGAGATCAATGGCAACAGACAAAAAACTCCCAACACAAGAAGAAATTGAAAAGGATTTCCAAGAGTTCTTCCAAAAAAAATACGGGGACGGTGTAAGTGTTCGTCTCGGATATGTAGGTGGACAACAAGCAACTTCTGAACAATCGGAAGCAGAAATACCGGAGCCACAGAAAACCTTCGACCTAAAATTTGACCTTAAACCGAAGGATATTAAGAAATACCTGGATAGGTATGTCATCAAACAGGATGAGGCAAAGAAAGCACTGGCAATTGCTGTGTGTGATCATTACAATCATGTCCGAGAGTGCCATGAAAATCCTGACGCTACCGATACCGACTATTCCAAACAGAACATTGTCATGCTCGGTCCAACGGGTGTAGGTAAAACATACCTAATAAGACACATCGCTAAGCTGATCGGTGTTCCTTTTGTCAAAGCGGATGCCACACGTTTTAGTGAAACAGGTTATGTCGGTGCAAATGTTGATGACCTAATACGTGAACTGGTGGCACAAGCGGAAGATAACCTGGAATTAGCACAATACGGTATCATCTATCTGGATGAAGCTGACAAAATCGCCACACCCCCAAATATCATAGGTCGAGATGTCAGCGGTCGAGGTGTTCAGATTGGACTCCTTAAGTTGATGGAAGAAACTGAAGTTGACCTCAACGGAGGAAACGATGTCGCATCACAAATGCGGGCAGTTATGGAATTTCAGAAACGGGGAAAAGTTGATAAACAGATAATAAACACACGACATATCCTCTTTATCATCAGCGGTGCTTTCACAGGTATGGAAGATATTATCAAAAAGCGTATGCATCAGAGTAGAATCGGTTTTAATGTAGAAATTACAAGTCAAAAGGATGCTGCTGCAGAGTATTTCGCGCATGTCACACCCAAAGACTTTATCGACTTCGGTTTTGAACCAGAATTTATCGGTAGACTCCCCGTACACGTCGTTTGTACGGAATTAGAAGTTGAAGACCTATTTCACATATTGAAACACTCTGAAGGGTCCATTATCCGACAATATGAAAGTGCTTTCAGGTCTTACGGGATTAATGTACTCTTTTCAGACAATGGTTTAGAAAAAATCGCAGAAAAAGCGATTGAACAGAAAACCGGCGCACGCGCGTTGATGACCGTCTGTGAGAAAGTTCTACGGAACTATAAGTTCGAACTGCCATCTACAGGGGTTGTAGAGTTTGTAGTGACATCTAAGGTAGTTGATACACCAGATGAAGAACTCAAGAAAATCATGAGTGATCCTGAATATAACAGGGCATGTGTCATGAAAGAACAGATACGTAGATATGAATCAAAATTCCATGCAGACCACGACCTGAAAATTGAATTTGATGCCGAAGCAATTGAAGCAATCTGTCAGAGTGCTATCAAACAGGAACTCTCCATTCAACAGATTTGCGATGAGATTCTTAAAAGCTATCAACACGGGTTGAACCTAATTAAGCAGAATACAGGACAGACATCGTTCAGTTTGCCAAAACAGGTCGTGGATAATCCTGATCCCATACTTGAGAAATGGATTCGTGATTCTTATCACACCAAAGATGAAATAAAGGAATAAATCCGACTATGAACACTTCACAACAGAAACCATCGCGCCCAGAACCTTTAGACTTGAGAGAAGTCGGCACACCGATTGATGACAAACCGCAGGTAAGCGATAAACGACTCTTTTTTCAACT
This sequence comes from Candidatus Poribacteria bacterium, assembly GCA_022824835.1. Lineage (GTDB taxonomy): Bacteria > Poribacteria > WGA-4E > WGA-4E > WGA-3G > MSPOR6. The sequence goes on from JAJDZB010000023.1 coordinate 20,361, forward strand.
CCACGTTTTTTCGGATTGTTACCATCCAGAAGTTTTTATTGAGCATATCCAAAAGAGCAAATACAGTCCACTCGGTGCCGTTTTCTACGATGATTTAAATAATCCTACAGGTTTCGGCGTGCTTCTTGGGGCACCGGATCCAGCATCCTTGTTGGATCAATCGCTTGTATTACGCGATATGCAACGCAAATTCGATCATGAGATCTCATATCGTCCAGAGATGACGATGATCGGTCGCACGTATTCAAGTGGAAGAGAACCTGATTTGGAAGAATGGCTCATCAACAGACCGATAAGGAATGTTTTCAATCCAGAATTTCCCTGGGCAATCTGGTATCCTCTTCGCAGAAAACCGGAATTCTATCAACTTGAACAACGTGATCGTGGTAGAATCTTAGGTGAACACGCGTTGCTCGGTAGAAGTTATGCTGCTGGTGGATACGCAAGTGATATCCGATTAGCATGCTTCGGGTTAGATACAAACGACAACGAATTCCTTATCGGGTTAGTCGGTCCAGAACTATATCCATTATCACGACTCATTCAAGATATGCGCCAAACAGAACAGACAACCAAATACATCGAATCCCTCGGTCCCTTCTTTATCGGCAAGGTGCGGAAGCGATGGGTGAATGAATCCTAAATCAAAAAGCAAAAATGAGAAATATACTTGCAGTCTGCACAAAAGAACTCTATACCTACTTTGTATCTCCGATTGCATATTTTGTCATTATCGTGTTTTCAGCACTATCAGGCTTCATTTTCTCGGTCTGGTTAATAACCTACTCAGGAAAGATTCCAGGGGCAGATGTAATGCAAGTTGTATTCGGAAATCTCGCAATTATTCTGCTCTTTTTCACACCTGTATTAACAATGAAACTCTTCGCGGAAGAAAGAAAATCAGGCACGATTGAATTACTGCTCACTTCTCCAATAACGGATGCTCAAGTCGTTTTAGGAAAGTTCCTCGCAAGTTGGACCCTCGTTCTGATTATGCTCGGATTTACACTCCTATTCCCATTCTTAACTTCACGGTTTGGACCCTTAGACATAGGTGTACTATGCAGTGGATATCTCGGTCTTATACTTATCAGTTCCTGTTTCCTTGCATTCGGTCTTCTCATGTCCTCAATGAGCAAAAATCAGATCGTTGCAGCCTTAACCAGCTTCGGTTTTTTTTTGACGCTATGGGTAATAGGCATTCTGTCAAATAAATCAGGTTACATCGGTAAAATGTTAAGCTATCTCTCTTTTCTTGACCATTACAACGATTTTGCTCGCGGCGTTATCAAACTGAATGATGTTATATATTATCTCAGTTTTTTAGGTGTATGTCTCTTCAGCACATTCAAATCAATTGAATCTTCAAAATGGAGATAGGATATGACCGATAAGAAAATGATTGGACCCGTATTCGGTTTTCTAACTCTATTTTTCTGCTTCTTATCAGTAGCTTGTGTTTTCCTGAGCACATGGCATGTCTTTTGGATATGTTTAGTTCTGTTCGTTACATCACTGTCAATATTCGTTGTCATCCGATTGAATGAAATACGACTTTTTTTTCATAGTAGACAACTGCGATATGGCACTAATGTAGCAATAAGTATTCTCGGTGTGATAGGGATCGCAATCTTCGTTAATGTAATTTTTGCCCAAAGGTTCAATAAGAGATTAGATTTAACAGTATTTAAACGCCATTCACTCTCTGAACAGACAAAACAAATTCTTAAATCACTTGATAAAGAAATGAACATTATCGCATTCTTTACAGATACCAACCGTTCTATACCACAAGTTAAACACCTATTAAATTTATACGCACATGAAACAAAGAACATCACAGTGTCTCTTATTGATCCTGACTATGAACACAACTTAGTTGCCAAATACGGTATTGAAAGAGATGGATATACAGTTTTTGACGATGGTGAAAGGTACGAAATAACGTCTATAGTCAGTGAGCAAGCATACACAAGCACTTTACTCAAGGTCATCAAGAATGAGACGAAGAGAGTTTATTTTCTGACCGGACACGAAGAACGCAGCATTGATGACTTCAGTAGGAAAGGGTATCAACAGGTAAAAACGGAATTACAGAAAATCAATTACGAAGTCCTCTCACTTTCACTCTTAAGAGAACAACAGATACCTACGGATTGTGATGCACTTGTTGTCGCTGGTCCAACCAAACCGTTAAGAAAGGATGAGATAGAAACAATTGAAAGATATTTAGACAGAAGCGGTAAGATGCTGTTATTATTGGACCCTTCACATAATTCTCCTATAGACGTGAATGATGGTCTGGTCCAGCTTATGAAGAAATGGGGCGTGAAGGTAGGGAATGACTTAGTTCTTGATAGGGTAAATGCGTTTCTATTATCGGGGGGACCAAGTGCTTTGGCTTTACAGATTGAACCCCATGAAATAACCCGTAATTATATGCAATTACAGACACCTTTTGTCTACTGCCGATCCGTCACACCGCTACAAGAAATACCCGATAATTTAAGTGTTAAAACCATAGCAAAAACAAAGAGTCCAAAAGGTGTCAGTTGGGCAGAAACGGAACGTCAAGCAGATGGCAGCTTCAGTAATAATGGGTACACACCGAATGTAGATATCCCCGCGCCCGTTTCTGTTGCTGTTGCAGTTGAAACGGATATAAGTGGTACAACGGCTGATAAAGAACTATCAACACCGACACGCATTGTTGTCATCGGAGATTCAGATTTTGCTTCAGATGCGTTTTTTGCATCAAACAATCCTAATGTCCCTGCATATCCGCCTATTTTTAACGCTATCGTAAACTGGTTGACATTAGAAGATGATCTTGTCACCATCACTGAGACTGATCCCAGCAAACGCAATTTGCGCAGTCTAAATAACCATCAAGCGCGACTTGTTCAAATACTATCAGTGTTTCTCATACCTCTAATTGTATTTAGCACAGGAATAGTTGTGTGGTGGTTACGGAGAGAAGGAGGTACAGGGTGAGTTTCCGATCAACCTTTCTCATAATTGTAACGCTAACGATAGTTGCAGTATGTTATTTTCTATTCTTTAACAAGCCTCTTGATGACAGTGCAAAAAGCGAGAAACCGAGGATCTTTCAAGTATACGATATACCCGCTGAAGAAATTAATAAAATCCAAATCTCTTTCTCAGATGAATCTTTTCAGAAGTTTACTATTGAGAAAAACGATAAGAATACCTACATGTTTACAGCACCTATCAATGCACATGCAGATAACGAAAAGGTCAAGTTACTGTTAGATGATTTTCTCAATAAACGCATCAGGAAAACCCTTAACGTATCAGATTATGTGCAATACGGTTTAGGTGAACCTACGATAACTATTCAACTATGGAAAAACCCATCAAGTGAGCCGAAAACCTTTTTTATTGGACAAAGAGGTGTAAATTTTTCTGTCTATATTAAAGAGAAGTCAGAAAAGCATGTATTTCAGATTGAATCCAGTGCGCTTGATGACCTGTCAAAGTCCCCATCAGATTTACGTGATAAAGCAATATTTACGTATGATCCTGACGCAATCACAGAAATCAAGTTTGAAAAACCTGAACAGATACACTGTATGAAAGAGGGTGATAGATGGGTCATGACACTTCCACTCTCGGAAAACGCTGATACACAGAGAATTCAACACATACTTAGTGAGTTAAGTAAAGCACAAGTCCTCTCGTTTGAAGCAGATGGTGAAGATGTAGCACCCTTGTTAGATAAATACGGGTTAAAGAAACCACGTATCGTGTTTTCACTAAGTGATGAGAAAACGACTTACGGACTCAAAATAGGATCAGATGACCGTTCTGCTGAAAATTATGAGGGGGCATATAGAAAAGTCTATGCACAGTCAATACATCAAGGTGGCATATTTAAAATATCAGGCAAAATTGTCCAAATTCTAAACAGATCAGTATTTGATTTACGTGATAAACGCTTGATTGATTTTCAGAGAACGGATACAACGAAGTTTGAAATTCAATATGGGACACAGAAGTTAGAAGGCATCAAACTGGGTCAGGATAGATGGCAACTCAACACCCCGAAAAAACGCAAAGCAGATCCAGTAGCTGTTAGCGATCTACTTTTCGGTGTAGACTCACTGAAAGCTGTAACGTTTGTATCGGACGGAACAAATAAGCTGAGAAAGTTTGGTTTGGACCCACCAAGAATGCAGGTCTCATTCACGGTACAGGGGGAAAATGAGCCTGCTGTTCTTCTCATCGGAAAGAATACAAATAACGACACAGTATACGTGAAAGCAAAAAACAGTGAAAAAGTCGCCACTGTTAAACGGAACCTAATAGATAATATCTTTAAAGGTGCTGCATGGCTAAGAGATAAAAAAATATTTCATTTTAGTATTGAAGATCCAACCCGTTTAACAGTAAAATATAATGACGAAAAAGAACCGGATAAAAGTCTCAATTTCACATGTCAACGTCTCGGTAGTGAGTGGAGAATAACTTCACCCGTTAAAGAAAATGCAAACAGTGCAGCAGTCAATGAAATTCTATACGAAATGATTGACCTAAATGCGGATGAGTTTATTTCTGGAACATTGATGGATAACAAAAACAGACTTACAAGTGATAAAACAGGTCTGAATTCACCAGTCATACAAATTACAGTAGAATTGAAGTCAAAAAACTTACAATCAATTCAGATAGGCAAAGCTGATTCAACGGGACGTTATCATGCACGTCTAAGCAATGATCCGAATCAGATTTTCATGATTAACTCAGAAGTAATTCCGAGATTAAAAGCACAACTTAATTGGCTTCGCACGACAGAGAATTAAATACTTGGAAGTCAACTACCCTAAGCTAAAGCATAGGGCTTGTGTATAGCGTAGCCAAACGTTCCCTGCATAGGACTAAACGGTTTTCTACAGTAAAATATCGGGTATTCTGGGCGTGGCAGCCCAGAGTATGTTTCGGATGCTCCCCAAGTCCGATTCCGCTACGAATACCTGATCTGGATGGGGAAACATACAACCCGTAAGGGAGATTACAAACTGTGTTTGTTCCAGTAAAAAGTAAGTCTGGCAATCAAGTAATGCCGACAAATCCTAACAAAGCAGGTGTGCTAATCAAAAAAGGATTAGCAACACCTTATTGGTCTAACGGTATCTTTTGCATTCGGCTCAATTACGAAACAGAAGAATACACACAGGATATAGCAGTAGGTGTTGATCCTGGTTCAAAGAAAGAAGGATTTACAGTAAAGTCTGCATCTCATACCTATCTGAATGTGCAAGCAGATGCCCATAACAAGGTTGGTGACAAGATTGAAAAGCGACGTGAACTTCGTAGAAGTAGACGTACCCGTAAATGCCCGAATCGTAAGAATAAGACTAACCGTCTTGCTAACAGAGAACGCATCCCAGCAGGCACACGTGCAAGATGGGATTGGAAACTACGAATACTTGAATGGCTGTCAAACCTTTATCCTATCAGCCATGTATGTGTAGAAGATATTAAGGCAGGGACACATAAAGGTGCTAAAAAGTGGAATCAAAGTTTTAGTCCCCTTGAAGTTGGTAAGCAATGGTTCTATACTGGAATCAAAAAACGGTGGAAGTTGCTGACACTACAAGGATGGGAAACAAAAGAGATTAGAGATAGATTGGGTCTCAAGAAGTCCAATAAGAAGTTATCAGAAACGTTTGATACACATTGTGTTGATAGTTGGTGCTTAGCACATCATACAGTTGGTGGCGATAGTATTCCTGATAACACAGATATATTCTGCGTTTCACCTATACCGATTAAGCGTAGATGTTTGCATAGAAAGCAAGAATCTAAGGGCAGAAGACGGACTAGATATGGTGGCACTATCTTAAAGGATGGATTAGTCAAAAACACATTGGTCAAACATATTAGATATGGACTGACTCGACTGTCAGGTGTTAATGCCAAAGGTTTATTTTCACTTTACGATATGTGCGGGCAACGATTAACGACCAGTGCCAAACGCACAGATTTTCAAGTGCTTACACGTATGAATTTTCAATATAGGAGCGGGCATTCCTCCCCGTGCTAAAGCAGCGAGGTCTCCTGCCCGAAGACTGATAAATACCATGACGACTTATATTCTTGTCATTACTTACATTCTCTTTATTCTTGAAATGTTGTTGGTTAGTCCATCTTTTTTCTATACACGACGTGAACGGAAAACCAATAGACCCGCATATACGCCAAAAGTAGCGATTATTGCACCTCACTACGGTTGGGATAACGAAACAGCTGAACATGTAAAAACCCTACTTGATCAGGATTACGAAGGAGACTTTACAATACACTTCGTTACACACGATAAAGTCGGTACGGGGTACGATGTGTCATATCCACATTTACAAGAAATTGCAGAAGATGTCCACAACGCGGATGTCCAATTAGCACCTAATATCGTTGATAACAACCTACCACGTTCACAGAAAGTTCAGAACCTTATCACAGTGATAGAGAGTTTACCCGAAGATGTAGAAGTAATTGCATTTGTAGATGCTGATGTAGCAATTCAGATCGACTGGCTACGTCTTCTCGTGACACCACTCCAAGACGACACAATTGGCGCGACCGTTGGCGGCAGATTCTATTTTCCACAAACATGGAATTTCGCATCACTCGTTGAAGCCACTTGGGTCAATTTTCAGATGTCATTACAACGAGACCATTGGCTCACAATGGTATGGGGTGGTTCTAACGCTTTTCGTCGTGAACTACTTGAAAAAGGACAAATACTGGAACGTTGGGAACATGCCACAATCGAAGATCTAAACACAACCCGTGCAGTGCGAGATGTCAAGCTTAAAATTCATTTTGTACCCGATTGTGTTGCAGTCACCAGGACTACAAATCGCACATGGAAACAGATACTTGAATTCACAAATAGACAGATGATAATGACGAAGCACATGGGGTTATGGGCACAATGGTTCGGTAGTTTATTTCTCTTCTTACCAAAAGCAGTTCTGATTTTTGGCGCGATTCCATTTATTGGCATACAACCGGGACTACTACCCGTTGTTTTCATACCCTTTCTTGAGGCGATGAGTTTCGGTCTCTGTAGTCGAAATCTCCCCAAGTGGCTTCGAGACATGCCAAGGGTTCAGGACACACTCCGCATTAGTAAATACGCTGCACCATTTGGCATTATCCTTGCCGGTATCAACGCATTTTATGCAATATTTCAACGAAAAATCGTATGGGGAGGCGTCGAATACAAGATTCTGTCTGCTACGACATGCAGAGTATTAGGTCCAGTGAAAAAGGTTGAATAGCCTCTTAAATTAACTGACAACTTAAAACAAACTTGCTTTTTTTCTGAAAATGTGGAATAGTATACAGTACATTAGGAGAGAAATATGGATACAGAGAAAATAACCAAATCTGACAAAGAATGGAAAGACCAACTTTCACCTGAAGAATATAAGGTTACCCGAAAAAAGGGAACTGAACCTGCTTTTTCAGGGCAATATCATGATTGTAAAGAGCAAGGCACATACCACTGCATCTGTTGTGGGAGTCCACTTTTTACATCACAGACAAAATACGATTCTGGTACTGGATGGCCCAGTTTTTGGGACCCAGTTGCACCTGAAAATGTTAAGACAAAAGCAGATTTCAGTATCTTTTTCATGCCACGCACAGAAATTGTATGTAGTCGGTGTGACGCACATCTTGGACACGTATTCAACGACGGTCCAGAACCGACAGGAAAAAGGTATTGTCTCAATTCCGTAGCACTTACACTTATTAAATCTGGTGAAGAAAACGAAGTATAACAAAAGGAGTATAAATGGCACTAAGGAGTAGAGTTTCATCGCGGTTTCTTGTAAATCAACTTGCAACCGCGGTAAAAGAGGACTGGAGCACATCGCGCAAATTCATGCGATACCAACTGGCAAAAGAAACCTTCAACATGCGGCACCCATTCGGGGCAAAACACGGTAAAGGGGACGATATCCAGTTAGTGAGTCTTCGCATAACAGATATGTGTAACCTCCGTTGTCATTCTTGTGGTCAATGGGGAGATAACGGATACCTGCTCGGTAAATCTCTCAAAGAACTGAAACAACGCGAAGTCCCAGTAGAAATATATAAAAACCTTGTTGATCAAATAGTTGATGAAGGTTGGTCCCCTGTCTGGTATATTTGGGGTGGTGAACCTATGCTATATCCCGGCATCATAGAATTAATGCATTATATCAAGGAGAAAGGGATGCCTATCTCTCTTGTAAGTAACGCAACCAACATTGCCAGAAAAGCAGATGATATACTGGAAACCTGCAAAATAATTTACCTTAGCGTAGATGGTCCAGATGAGGACATTCATAACACGCAACGTCCCGGTGTGTCAAAAAACTACGACAACTTCAAGGATGTAAAAGCAGCATTGGAAACGTTAAGTGCTGAGAAGGAACGTCGGAACGTCTCATTTCCATACATAATTCCGCTCAGTTGTGTCACGATGTATAACATTGACGTTGTAGTTGACCTATATAAGTTCACCAGTCAATTCGCAGACGCACAGATATTCTATCTCACATGGTGGATAGATGCCGAATCAGCTCAGGAACATTCAGAGGACTTTGAGAGCCGTTTCGGCTTCAAACCGCAAACGCACTTTGGATGGATAGGAACTTGGAAAGACTTTGATCACGGTGTCATCTTAGACCGGTTTGCGGAGATGGAAAAGTTGTCTGATGAACAGAAACGATGTCCACCTGTTATGATGCCGAGATTGAATTCAAAAGGTGAAATACAGCGATACTATACCGAACATCAAGAAACCTTCGGATACAACCAATGTGTCAGCATCTACATGACATTAGAAATTGACAGCAATGGCGATGTCAGTTTATGTAGAGACTACCACGACTACATCATCGGCAACATCAAAGATGACAAGGTCGTTGACATGTGGAACAACCAAAAAGCATTGAAATTCCGTCAGTCAATAAGCAGCGATGGTCCAATGCCGGTCTGTCGCCGTTGTTGTGGATTAATGGGATTCTAATTGCGGTTCTTCTGGCACTCCAGCGGAGTGCTATGTCTATAGAAATAGGATAAGGTCTTTCTTGCACTCCAGCGGAGTGCTATGTCTATAGAAATATGTGAAAACAGCAAAACGATAGGTAAATAACACAATTTGTGAGGAAAGAAAGAATATATGAAAATAGGATTACGTATACCCGGCACCGCACGTCAGATGCCATTTCCAGACTTCTGTAAATGGTGTGCGGACAACGGATTTGAAGCAATTGACATTGGTGAAGTAACCCCTGAGATCGTAAAATCAGCACGAGATGCAGGATTAGAGATCGGGTCAGCAGATTTACCCGGCACCCGCGAACTCCTCAGCGCAAAAAAATCAACCCAGAAATCAGGTGCAGAAAAAGCAAAAGCAGCAATACAGGCAGCAGCTGATAACGATGTTCACATTATGTTCTGTGTTTTTGTGCCTGAAGATGCAAGTCTTGGGCGCGGTAAAAACTTTGATATATGGAAAGACACCGTTCCACCCATAGCAGAATTTGCAGCTTCAAAGGGCGTTACCATAGCAGTTGAAGGTTGGCCCGGTGGTGCACCAACGTATCCCGCCCTTGGCTGTACACCTGAAATGTGGCGTGCCATGTTTGCAGAATGTTCACCAGAAGGATTAGGACTTAACTATGACCCTTCACATCTTGTCAGAATAGGGATTGACCCTATTCGTGCACTCTATGAATTTGCGTCTTCCGTGAAACATGTGCACGGAAAGGATACCGCTATTGACGAGGAAGCTCTATACCTACACGGAAATTTAGGACCGAGTTTTCACAGTCCACGCGGTTTCGGTGAAGACTGGTGGCGTTACACAATCCCTGGTGATGGTGTAGTCGACTGGTTAAGAGTCGTTCAGATTTTGGAAGATGAAGGTTTTGATGGCATCGTCAGCGTTGAGCTTGAGGATTACCGTTACTGGCGAACCTGGGAAGCAGAATCTGACGGACTAATAAGGTCCCATGAATTCTTGTCCTGTTTTGTGCGATAAATTACTAAATGAATAAACTAAAGATGACATATTTTGATACAGAAGATATTTTATATCTTCTGTATTCTGAAGGGCCTCAAAGTGGTAGCTTGGAATTAACGCCTGATATCACTGCTGATTTAAATGAGAACGGTAATCTCATAGGTATTGAAATACTTAATGCCAGCAGTTTTATTGAGGGTGTTATATTAGAAGGTAAATTAGCAAAAGAGTTAACACTTGCCGAGTCCTAATTGACTGATAATTAATGTCAGTAGGTTTATATACTGTGCTAAAATAGGTTGAGCTTGAGGATTAATGTTGTTGGCGAACATGGGAAGCAGAATCTGATGGTTTGCTGCGTTCTCACGAATTTCTTTCCTGCTTTATTCGATAAAAACTCTTTACTTAATTTCTGATATACTGTGAGGGGAAAACTCCATAAAATATTAAAAGGAAAAGGAGACTTTAATGTTTAGCAAAACTTTAGTAATGTTTGGGATATTGTTATTTTTAGTATCTTTGTTTACAGGATGTACTAGTTTGGTAAATAGCATATCAGAAGAAGAGAAGTTTGCAGAAACTATGAATGCATGGAAAGGACATCATATTTCAGGTGTTATTCAAAGATTGGGGCCGCCTGATAATGTAGTTTCTGATGAAGCGGGGGGTAAGATTTATGTGTGGATTGAACACAAACAAACGTCTGTTCCTCAATATAGTTATGAGTCTGTTCCTCAAAATAATCCAATTTATGTGCCTCCAGTCACTCTACCACAACGCACGACCACAAAAGGTGAAATGCGTTGGAATCCATATTTAGAAAAATGGGAATGGAAATCAGAATCCACTACGCAGTCAAAAAACACACCGGATCCTCTTGGAGCAATCCTGAAGGCTCAATCTACTACTCCTCAGAAACGATTAGTAACAAAATATGCAACAAGTACAAGGAGTTCTCATCTTATGTTTTTTGCTCGACATAATGGCACAATTTATCATTGGAATCTTATAAAAAAATAAAATCTTGATTGAATTGGTAAGAGCGAATACTATAAGTGTTACCAAACGTATACATTTGGATGCATTTATAAATGAAAGCAATTTTCGGTTCCATTAAGTAAAACTGTCTGCTCCTAAGGGAATTCTTGGAGTAATAATGCCTATATTTAAATTAGAAGGTGAAAATACTAACTCAAAGCTTATCCTTGCCAAGGCAACAAACTTGGAATTTGAAAGCGATCTGGAGGATTGGCTTGAGAATAGTCCTTGGGCACTGGTTCAAGACGAACTTATTCTCTGGGTTGATAGACAACCAAAAGCTAAAGAAGAAGAGAGTACAATCTTCCCTGACCTGCTTGGTGTTGATGCTGAAGGAAATCTTGTCATTGTTGAATTCAAAAGAGGAAAAACTCCACGGAAGGTTGTAGCACAACTTCTTGAGTATGCAGCTTGGGCAAAAAAACTCTCTGAAGAAGATATTCAGGAAATTAGCGGGAAATACTTTGAGAAACGTGAGGAATTCAGAGGAAAACATTTTAACGAAGTATTTAAGAAAGTTTTTGAGATCCCTGATAATGATGATGTTCCACCGTTAAAACATAACCTACGTTTGTTTATCGTAGCTGAAGAAATTACAGACAGAATTGTGAGTGTTTGTCGATTTCTTCGAACTTCATATAGAATTGATATTAGTTGTATATCGGTTTCACTATTCCAAACTGATGAATTTGGAGAAAAGTTCGTCAGCATGGAAACTAAAGTTGGAGATGAAAACCTATTTGCACCTGCGCCTATTGTCGCAGACGGTCCTAAGATCATAGAAGTAGTCCGTGAAGCAATAAAGGAGATAACGGGAGAGAAAACAAACGTTGAATTTGCACCAAAAGATGTAAAGAAAATATTATCAGAAAAATATCCTGGTTTCAAGTTAGCAGGTGTGAATTTTAACATAGGTACGGACACTGTAAATCAGAATACGTATGATGTCATTCCTAAATCTGAACGGAAATTATGGCGAGTAGCTCAAGGAAAGTATCGTCTGCATGATCCAGAAAAGGACAAAGTGGAAGGTAATGGGATACCAACCGATGAATAAGCCAAAGATGACATATTTTGATAAAGAAGATATTCTACATCTCGTAATTTCTGATGAACTACAAAGCGGTAGCATGGAGTTGAGTCATAATATCACTGCTGAATTGAATGATATCGGGCAACTCATCGGTATCAAAATACTTAACGCAAACACTTTCATTCAGAAGAAGCAAACACCTTTTCCATGAACTTTACCAACTGATTTCTCAGAAATGTAAATCAATTACACAAGGATTGGTAATCCGTTAAAAGGAATATTCTATGAATAATCTAAATCCATACAAAGATTTCATTGATCGCTTTAAGTTATTGCTCAGCAAGCATCGTCAACTGATAACTACCACGCTCAGTAATATTTTTACGATGAGACTTATTGGAAATAAAACCCATGGTGATTTAGCAGAGATTGCAATTTCTGAATTTATTAACCAGTATATGTATGATTTTCGATCAGTTCACGTTGGTAAGGACCTGTATCGAGCGAAGTCAAAAGAGGAAGACATAAAAATCATCAATGAAATCACAAAAGATGAATTCCCTGTTAGTCTAAAAGCATACGGACTCGGTCCTCTCCAACTCTCCACTGACAAGAATTTTCGCATGTTTCCTAGACTGCAGCAAGAAGGGACAGATATAAAGGAACTAGATACTATTCGTATTCTTTTTGAAGATACTGCTTTCACAGAATTCAGCTACATCAATGTGTTACCACTAATCTATAATGAAAAGAAAAAATGCTGTAATATACTTGTTTTTGACTGGGAACGTGCAGTTAATGAAACTTCGCGCATCACTTGGGTAGGGCCAGGAAAGAGAAGAAAACATCCAGTTTATAGGTTTTATAATAATAGTGGTAGTTATATCTGTGAAGTACGTTATGGTGATGCTGAAGCAAATGCATTACAACGAGGTTTGTGGACCCATACAAAGAATGCTGAGAAGTATTTTGACAGCATTACGAGTGGCTGGATTGACTATTCACATAATTTGCTACTTGTTAAGCTTTTCTCACATGCCCTTGTATCTTCAGAAGATGGTCACAAGTTAGCTCTTGAAAAAATAAAGGAAGATATTATGGTTTTAAAACAACAATCGGGAATATAAACATGATGCAAATGCAGACACTTTTTGATGATTGTGTAACGGAAATTCCTCTCACACAAAGCATAAAATACACTGGTTCCAAACTAAAACTCATTCCACAAATACTTGAACTCACCAGAAAAGTTGATGCAAAGACAATATTAGATGGTTTCTCAGGTACAACCCGTGTCTCACAAGCATTTGCAAAACTTGGCTATAACGTGATATGTAACGACATCTCCGCGTGGTCAAACGTACTTGGCACTTGCTACCTTCTTAATACAAAATCGAGATCTGAATACCAACCTCTAATTGACCATCTAAACGCACTTCCTCCAATTGATGGATGGTTCACAAAACACTATGGCGGAGACACTAACGGCGGTTCAGCAATCCAAACAGATGGACTGAAAAAACCGTGGCAAAGACATAATACCCGCAAATTAGATGCTGTCCGACAAGAAATTGAAAATCTGAAACTTGATAGTGTTGAAAAAGCCGTAGCACTCACAAGCTTAATTCTGGCATTGGATCGCGTTGACAGTACACTCGGTCATTTTTCCGCTTACCTTAAAGATTGGTCCCCGCGTTCCTACAAAGAGCTTGTACTTGAAGTGCCAATGGTATTTAGGTCAGAAGGTCATCATGAAATCTATCAATCCGACATTTTTGAACTCGTTCCACAAGTATCAGTAGACCTTGCCTATTTTGATCCACCCTACGGTTCAAACAACGAAAAGATGCCACCCTCACGTGTAAGATACGCGGCATACTACCATATCTGGAAAAGTATTATCCTTTATGATAAACCGCAACTCTTCGGTAAAGCAAAACGTCGTAAGGATTCCTCCGATCAATCCTCCGCATCTGTCTTTGAGGAATTTCGTAGAAATGCAGATGGACGTTTCATCGCAGTTGAAGCAATCGAAAAGCTAATTAAGATGACACAAGCACGTTGGATTCTTCTGTCATACAGTTCCGGTGGACGTGCCACTGCTGAGGAACTAAACACAGTCATGCAATCAAACGGTAAACTCCTTGCTATTACTGAGATAAATTACAAGCGAAATGTTATGGGAAATATGAAATGGTCAAATGAATGGACACCTTCCACTACAAAACCAAATCAAGAATACCTTTTTCTACTTAAAAAGAAATGTAGCACATTCTGTTAGATTGCGCTTCTTTATTCCTCTTATCCTGAAAATCCTGGTCCAGATTGTGCTTCTTTAAATCTCTTATCCTGGTCAAAATCCTATAATCCTGAAAATCCTGGTCCAGATTGTGCTTCTTTGTAGCCTATCAAAGTCATATAATGATCCTGAAAACCCTTCCATGTCCTCCACGTAATCTGAGATTCAGACAAATAGAGTGACAAAATATTTACACATACATATTTCGAAAAAAGTTGACAGATGCCAAAAATGACTGTAGAATAGAGTACAATTTAATACAATTCGCTTACAAGCAAAAACGTTTGCTGCAGAAAGAGGACAATTAACCGATGAATAATAGGTTGTTTCCAATTCTCATAGTACTATTTACGGTATTCACTTTTACATCCAACAGTATTACCCAAGACCTACAGGATGATCCACAACAAGATGATTCCTATGATGGTGTGAAAGTCCACCCAGAGAAAATCCTTCCCAAGGATGTCCTCGTCTATGATATAGCGTTTTCCCCTGATGGCAATCATCTTGCAGTGGTGGGAGACTTCGGTATTCTGCTCTACGATACTCGGATAGTTGATAAACCTATCAAAGTAGCAGGGAATATAGGCTCAGTGATTAGGATAGCGTTTACTCCCGATGGAAAGGTAATAGCATGTGTTGATTTCCATGGCAGAATTCGTCTTTTGGACGCCAACACGGAAGAACTTTTACGAACAATCAATGCACAAATCCGCAAAGAGGATAAGAAACCATTGATAATCGGTGTTGCATGTAGTCCTGACAGTAACACGATTATAAGTAGGCAGAATGGACTTAACTCTTTTGGACTAGTGGACAATACCATCCGTATGTGGGACATAGATACCGGTAAACTTTTGCGCACATTATCTGGACATTCGCAACATGTCAACGACATGGCGTTTAGTCCGGATAATAAAATAATCGCTACAGGAAGTTATGACCAAACCGTCCGTCTGTGGGATGCTGATACAGGCAAACTTCTACACATACTATCCGAGCATACGGATCGAGTCAAAAGCGTGGCGTTTAGTCCGGATGGTAGGGTAATTGTAAGTGGAAGTGGAAGTTTTGACAGAACTCTCCGTCTGTGGGATGTGAACACGGGATATCTTCTTCATTCACTGACAACTGATAGATCATCGTTCACCTATAGTGTAGCGTATAGTCCGGATGGCAGGACTATCGCAAGTTATGACGGATTTGAAATTGTCCTATGGGATGTGAAAACAGGACAGATACTACAGAAATTCAGAGAACGGTATAATGTTACGAGTGGCTGGAAGATTGTATTCAGTCCAGATGGCAAGACTATCGCATCTTGGGGATACAATGAAGTCAATCTATGGAATGTGAATCCAGGCAGACACCTAAGAACACTCATTTCAGGCAAACATTACGAACCTTCTGATGTGATACGTTCACTAAACGTAATTGAATCAAAAAGTAATTGAAGAGACTCTTAATCCAAAATAAAAGGAAAAACCGTGAAATTTGTCAACACCTTTCTGTTCACTACACTATTTCTTATTACAGTCGTGCAATTCGGTTGTGTATCACTTAATCTAACACACCGTGCAGAGAGATTAGTTAATGAAAAGGATTACAGTGGTGCCATAGAAGTCTACCAAAGCATAGTTGAGAGTCACCCCGGCACTGTTAATGCGCGCAAAGCACAACTCGCTATCGGTAAACTCTACACTGAGCACCTGAATCAACCTGAAAAAGGGATTGATGCTTATGAAGCGATTATTGCTGAAGCACCCACCAGTGACGAATCTGCGGAGGCACGGTATCGTATCGGAACCCACACCTATCACAACGAAAAATACGACACAGCACAGCTCTATTTTGAAATAATCGTTAACCAATTTTCACATCTAAAATTGAGCCACAACGCACAACTCCTGTTAGCGAAAAGTTATGAAGCAGGAGAAAAATTTGAACAAGCTGTAGAAACCTATGAGAACCTTATGACCCGTTACCCGTATAGCAAACGCACACCACAAATACTGACTAATAAAGCACGTATACAACGAGAACACCTTAACGATAATGAAGAAGCGATACGAACATTGGAATTATTAGTCAGGAAATACAATAAAAATGAGGATGCTGAATCGTACGTGAATGAAGCCAAGAAAACATTGATTGAATTCAACCGCTCTCCCTTTGGGTTTGGTCCATATCCTGAAATTCCTTCTGATTTTCCTTTTCGCGAAGGTATTCTGGGGTGGGATAGTCCCACCCCAGAACATGAATTGGCATATAGAGTTCATATTAAGTTGTGGGAACAGGGTACACAGTTGACAAGTGTTTCGATTAGTGGTAATGGTCTCATTTATCCCTATATGCCTGGGGTAATTTATGTAGAATGGACTACCCTTCCAGACGATGACCCAGAATTCCCAGGTCAAAGGTATGCCTCACATATATCGGGTCACCCCGAAACAGCTAAAAAGTGGCAATCTTTATACCTTGTCAACCGAAGTTATGAACGCACAGGCATAACACCTAATGAAATTGAGGAATCCGGTATAAAGGTTCATGTTTACCCAGATGGCACAAAAGTCTATCCGTTCCCAGATGCAGGAATTGACCCTTATGAATTCCTCGGTTTAACAAAGTAAAAAGATTGTGCTTCATTATACCTCTTATCCTGGTCAAAATCCTATAATCTTGTAAATCCTGGTTCAGATTGTGCTTCTTTATCCCTCTTATCCTAGTATAATCCTGTAATCCTGAAAATCCTGGTCCCTCTTATCCTGGTCAAAATCCTATAATCCTGAAAATCCTGATTCAGATACAGTTGTTGTTTCAAATCCAAAAATGTTATAATTGTTCAGACAAATTACACAATAGGAGTGAAATACATTGAAGCCAAGAATTGCAATTACATGTAAGAGAAGCAGTGATATGACAAACTACATAAATACTGTTAAAGAGTATGGCGGAGAACCTATCGTACTTCAATCTCTACAAATTCCAGCTCACCAACACAACGCATTGATTCCTGAATTCTTGAAGGATAATGACGGAATCCTACTAACAGGCGGTGGAGACATTGATCCAACGCATTACTATGAAGAGAGACATTCTGCAACTCATGTGAGCAGATCACGTGATGCTTTAGAGTTACGATTGTGTCAAACAGCTCTGGAAACAGACATTCCCGTATTCGGTATATGCCGCGGCATCCAAGTGATGAGTGTCGCCATGTGGGGAAACCTATATCAAGATATAGACACCGATCATCCGAAACCCGTGCTCAGACATCCAAAGGATAATGATGGGGATTCTCAACATCAAATCAAGATTAAATCAGGTAGTTTGTTAAATGAAATTATTGGTAAGAATGTAGACGAAGTGAATTCAGCACACCATCAAGCAGTTAAAGATGTAGGTAAAGATTTTGTTATAACTGCACGTTCATCTGATAAGGTTATTGAAGCGATAGAAGACCCATCAAAAGACTTTGTACTCGGTGTACAATATCACCCAGAACGGATGACTGCCACAGACGATTTTCTTGAACACAGAAGTAAACTCTTTAGTGCATTCATTGAAAGTGCTAAAAACTGGCAATCAAAGAAAAACGGTTTGTAAGTCCTAAATCACCGTAAGGCACAAGTGCATAGTCAATCTGGAAACGTCGCAAGGTCAGTCCAAATCCTGCTCTTAATCCCGACATTGCACCTAAACCATTACCACGGAATGTATATAGGTAACCAGACCGAAGTTGCAGAATATTCAAGATTGTATATCCGAGACCTACACCGAAGGAATTGTGATTATCTGTAGGACGAATGAAATCCATTGTAATCAGAAATGACTCACGCCATAATCTATAGGCTGCACCGATTCTCAATGTAAACGGTAGCAGAAATGCTTCTTCAACATACTTGATTCGCGGTCCAATGTGTTGTGCATTGATTCCAAATGAGAGAGGTAAATCAGGCACAGTATACATCCCACCGAAATCAAATGCAAATCCACTACCGTTTTCATCTGCGATCTGTTCACGTAAGAGTTTCGCATTCACACCGACTGCTAAAGAATCTCCAAAACCGCGTGCATAAGAGAGCACCATCGCTAAGTCGTATGCGTTGAATAATTCTGTTTCATTTCCTTCTGGGTCTCGTCCCTGCATTTCACCATAAGACTGATAATTGACGCTGACACCCACACTGTTTTTCTCTCCTAATGGAAACGCAACACCGATATGTTCATAGTTGATGTCAGCGAATCGTTCGTTGTGCATGAGTGCCAGTTGCGGTTTCTGTAGCTTAACGAGACCTGCAGGATTCCAATACGAAGCATACAAGTCATCAACAGCTGCGACCTGCGACTCACCCATGCCTATGGCTTTTGCGCCGATGCCAATCTTGAGGAAAGTCATAGCACGGGTGCCAGCGTTTTCGTGAATATCAGAGTTATCGGCAGCATCTGATAAGGTTGGTAGAATACAAACTAAGATAAACAGTAGCGTGAAAATGTATTTCATTAATCCTCTCTTATTTCGGTTGTTAGTGAGGGTTCTTCCACTCTTCCATTCTTCCACTCTTCCACTCCTCCAATCTTCTAACTCGTCTCTGATTCTCCATATCCCCCGCCCCCTGGCGTTCTAATCTCAATAATATCACCTTCCTGAATAGCCATAGTCGCTTTTGCTGAAATAGGTTGTTCCTTATCATCTCTTATGAGGACATTCGAACCTGACTGACCATTTGCACCCCCTTGTAATCCATAAGGACTGAAAACACGCCGTTCAGAGAGTATGGTTACTTCAGCATCAGTTAAGAGTCGTAAGGAACGGACTATCCCGTCCCCTCCTTTAAATTTCCCTTCGCCTCCAGTTCCCTGTCGAATAGCGTATTGTTCTACTTGCATCGGGTAGCTTGTTTCAATTGCCTCAATAGGCGTATTCATAGTGTTCGTCATGTGTGTGTGTATAGCGTGTATCCCATCACAGGTTGGTCTTGCTCCCATTCCTCCAGCGATAGTTTCGTAATAGGTAAAATCACGATCCCTTTCACTGTCATATCCACCGATAGTGATATTACTCATGGAACCCGAACTTGCAGCTGGAATTTGTTCGGGACAAGCTTTTGCCAAAGCACCAAATAATACATCAACAATCCGCTGTGATGTCTCAACATTTCCTCCCGCCACAGCAGCAGGAAAATTCGCATTGATAACTGTACCCTTCGGTGCGATAACTTGGATAGGTTCAAGACATCCAGCATTTGAAGGCACATCTTCACCAGCAATACATCGGAATGTGTAGAAGACAGCAGATACTGTAATGGCGTATATAGCGTTTACAGAACCCCGAACCTGTGCAGAAGTTCCCGTAAAATCTACAACCGCCGTCTCACCTTTGATTTCAATTGCCACACAGATTTTGATAGGCGTATCTGTAATACCGTCGTTATCCATATAGTCAGAAAATTCATATTTCCCATCAGGTATATTTCGCAAAAAAGCACGAACCATCCGACTCGCATAAGCACAGAGTTCTTGCATATATGAATTAATCTCTTCTATACTGTATTTTTGCGTAATCTCCTGTAATCGTCTTTCACCTATACGGTTCGCGGCGAGTTGCGCCTCAATATCTCCTTGTCTCTCTATCGGTGTCCGTACGTTCGCGAGAATCAACTGCAATACATCTTCGTTTATTTCACCCGCTTGTAATAACTTAACTGGCGGTATGCGGATACCCTCCTGTATCACACTTGTCGCAAGTGGCATTGAACCGGGAGTCATGCCCCCAACATCAGCGTGATGCGCGCGGTTAGCAACATAGAAGTCCGGTTCACCATTAGAAGTGTCGCTAAACACGGGTGTGACCAATGTAATATCAGGTAGGTGTGTTCCGCCACGAAATGGATCATTCAAAACAACGACATCTCCTTGAGCCATCTGGATGTTTTCAATTGCTGCTAACACAGAGAGCGGCATTGATCCGAGATGTACAGGAATGTGTGCAGCTTGTGCAACCATACCACCATTCGCATCAAAGACAGCACAAGAAAAATCCAGTCGCTCTTTGATGTTCGGTGAAAATGCAGTCCTCTGCAGCGTAACACCCATCTCTTCAGCAACTGAGGTGAGTATGTTTTTATAGAGTTCTAATTTTATCGGATCAAATTTCATAAGTCGTAAATACTCTAAAATGTATGCAAATATGTCTCATGATACATCTACAATGATTTTCACTAAAAAGTCTGTTGCATTTTAACACTTTCTCTTGTAATATACAAGAAAAACCGACTAAAATCAGGTGAAAGATGAAAAAAATTGATATAGCACTAATCGGTGCAGGGGGTATGGCAAATAGCGTCCATTATCCCTCCCTAACTGAGTGCAAGGATGTTAATATCGTAGGTTTATGCGACTTAGTAGAAACCAAATTAAATGCCACTGCTGAAAGGTTTGAGATTGAAAATACATTCACAGACTATAAACAGATGCTTGAGAAAACAAGTCCTGATGCTGTCTATATCCTTATGCCGCCTCAACACCTATTTCCATTGGCAATTCACTGTTTAAATCAGAAACACCATGTTTTTATTGAGAAACCACCAGGGATAACACTGCATCAGACAAGGGAAATGGCTTTAGCATCCGAAAAAAATGATTGCAAGACCATGGTTGGTTTCAATCGTCGCTTCATCCCGCTTATGCAACACGTCAAGAATATAGTTGAAAAACACGGTCCGATTATTCAATGTTTGTCTGCATTCCACAAAAATTCACCGAATGCTCTCTACTATGATGGTATCATAGACGTACTAACTTGTGACGCCATACATGCAGTTGACACGTTGCGATGGCTTGGTGGTGGAGAGGTGAAATCTGTTGCAAGCGATATAAACAGTTTCAACTCTGAACGCGAGAATAGTTTCAATGCACTCGTGAAATTCAAAAATGGTGCTTCAGGAATACTATGCACAAATTGGGCAGTTGGTGGACGTATCCATGTTTTTGAGATGCATGCCCACGGGGTTTCAGCTTATGTCAATCCAGATGCAGGCGGAAAAGCAATAATCCACACATCTGAAGGCATATCCGAAATCACAACAGAAGAGGCAGCAAACTCTCACGAGACATACAAAACCTACGGTTTCTATGGAGAAACGCGACACTTTGTAGACTGTATTCAGAATGATCAGAAACCCCTGACGTGTTTTGCTGATGCAGTAAAAACAATGGAATTGATTCAAGCAATATATCAGAATAGATTATAGGTGGATATGAGACAGAAAGGGTGGGGTGTGTAAAGTTTTTGTCCCCAAAGTTTGTTACTGTAGAAAAAGGACCGCTAAACCCTTGCTCCAGCGGAGCAATATGTCTATAGAAAAAGGATTGTTAACGGGCCGCACTCCAGCGGAGTGCTATGTACATAAACGGACGTGTAAAGATTCTGACAAAAAAGGTGACAATAATTTTACATATCATAGAAGTCAATTTAGCGATTCCCAAGACCATGACTGTAGCACATTCATCCTTGATTGTGCTATCTTTCTCCAATCACCATAAGCGTCAATTTAAGGATATTCCCGCTTCTTGGCGGGTTATATAAAACCAATTCTATCCTCATACCTTTCGCACCGCTGGTGCTTGGGTTTTCGTGGGATACGTTCTCTATACACCTTCCGCACCGAAATCAACGCTATGAATGCGCGTATGGCATTCAGCGGGTGCTGATATGTGATTATCTAAAGCCTCAGAGAGGCGAAAGGTGTATAGTCCGCGCATTGATCCAACCAATAGCAAGCCCCAGAGGGGCGAAAGGTGTATCAAACACACTAACGTTATTCACTAAATTGACACCAATAGTGACAATTCTGGAATTTCATAAGCTCTTAATAGTAGTAGGCACTCTCCGAGTGCCGTCAGATCTTCATAGTAGTAGGCACTCTCCGAGTGCCGTCTCTTCTTAAAAAGGTGACAAAATACTAACACGTCTGATAGAAATTCAGCATTGAACTAAGCAAAGAAATGTGATATAATCTATAATTGTATATGTAGTCAGATTGACACTTGATTGGTAGTATAATAACATGAAAAGTATAATAACATGAAAGAAGGAAACATTTAATGAATCTTAGGAATATTCCAGGAGTTGATAGGGAAATATCACAATTGATCCTGGGAACGATGATGTATTCACCTGACTCATACCACCATGACGCAAAAATGCTTGATACCTTCTTTGAGAAGGGCGGAAATGCACTTGATACTGCACATATATACGGTGGCGGCAATAGTGAAAGGTTAATCGGACAGTGGATGCAAGAACGCAAAAACCGAAATGACGTCTTTCTTATAGACAAAGGAGGACACCCTCACGGCGGAGTTCCAAATAGAGTCTCGCCTGAGTATGTAAAGCAAGACCTTGATGAGAATCTGAAAAGACTTAACACAGAGTACATTGACCTTTATATGCTCCATAGAGATGACACATCTATTCCAGTCAGCACAATTATTGATTACCTAAACGAGGAGATTCATAAAGGACGTATCCGAGCGATCGCTGCTTCTAACTGGGAACCCGCACGGATTGATGCAGCAAACAGATATGCATCAGAAAACGGTCTACACGGTTTTGTCGCATGCAGCAATAACATAAGTCTTGCTGTTCAGAAAGAACCAATCTGGGGTGGTTGTGTCATTGTTGACGATGAAGCGCGTCAATGGCATAAAGATACGCAGTTTCCACTGATGCCGTGGTCTTCACAAGCACGAGGGTTTTTTAGCGGAGCATTTACACCTGAAAACCGCACTGACAGCAATATGGTACGGGTCTATTACAATGACGACAACTTTGAAAGATTTGAACGAGCGAAAAAACTGGGTTCAGGATACGGATTTTCTGCTATTCAAGTTTCACTCGCTTATTGCGTTCATCTTCCTTTTCCAATATTTCCAATCATAGGACCCGCAAACTTAGGAGAGATGGAGTCTTCACTTGGGGCATTAAAACTCAAACTATCCGATGAAGAAATGGAGTGGTTAAACCTCGAATCTGACAAAATTAATTTCTAACTGGCACAACCCGAGGAGTTAACATAAATGAAAAACAGAATAATCACCACCGCACTGATACTCTCTTTACACCTTCTACTTTTTGGATGGGTCTATGACGTTGTCGCACAAGAGAGTTGAGGCGCGTGAAGCAATCCCGCAATTCCACGCGGTGGGATAGGTGAAGTCGGTCTGGCTTCAGAAAACAAAAAATTCCAACTATCAATTAGCACGATGCGATGGTTTGATGCCCAAGGTGGACATTTTGAAGATAAGGGAATTTTCCCAAATGCTGAACAAAAAATACAGAAAGTACCTAATCATAGACATCACGTTAATCTAAACATATATCGTACTGACATCGGAATCAAATACTACTTGACCCCTCGGTGGATTCTGGAGGCGAATCTACCGTATGAAACCAAAATACAGGAAGCACGTGTAGAGAAAATCGATCCTGTCACTGAAGAACAGTGGAATGCTATAAAGCTTAATGGTTATATCCATCATCGTAACGAGACCTACACAGGACTCGCAGATGCCGACATTTTTGTTGGACACTATATCCGAGGAGTCTTTAAAGAAAACGACTTCCTCATGGGACGTATAGGTTCCACGATTCCATTTGGTAAAACGGAAGAAAACCCTTGGCCCCTCGGAGACCAAGGACGGGAACATCAACATCTTCAATTCGGAACAGGTACATTCAATCCTGTCGGTGATATACACTATAGTTATCCGATCTATAAAGGTTTAGCAACCCAAACAAGTCTCCGCGTTAAGTTCCCATTTTATGAAAACGCTAAAACATATCGCGGTTCCAGGGAACTAACCTATACGGCTGGACTGAACTATAGATTGAATGATTGGCTTGCGTTCCAAGCAGGTTATCTCGGCTTTTATCAGAGCTATGCATATTGGGATGGTGAATTAGATATAAATACGGGTCTGACTTTTGGGATGGCATCCTTTAGCTCTACGGTTACTACACCGCTGAATATTCCGCTATCTATTGCACTGATGTTACCATTACATCAGCAGACAATGTATGATGACGAAGATGCACTGACAGGTACGAACTATCAAGAAAGCGATGCATTTAAGTTTGGACCCCTTCTCTCTATAACTGTAATGTATTTCTTTTAAATTATGGAGTGTAAATCAGAACTTTGATGATAGAACAGAGCAGAAGCGTTCAAATTTTCCAGGGTATTATTAGTGTAATTTTGGGAGGTGTCAGTATACTACTGGCGATCTTCCTACATCAATCCGCCTATCCCATAGTAACACTCATTACATTCTTTTTGGTTGGATTGACACTGATTTTTTCAGGAGATTACCTTATTAACCCTTTCAGGTTATCTGTCAACCCGATCAGACAACAGTTCTTTAGCGAAATGTGTCTTATTGCTTATGGAGCTTTCTACGTAAATATCGGTTTTTCCAGATTGCTCCAGCCTCTTTCACTGTTTGACATATCGCAATTCATACCACCTGTCTGGATAAGACGTGGTATAAGCAGTATAGGTATCCTATTGATTATTGGCGGTATCTATGGAATCGCTGGATTATTGATGGAACAGAATTCTCAGGAAAATGGGGAAAATACCACTACAAACCAATAGTGTCTTCTAAACTTGTTCACTTTGCGATGATAACAGCGTAGCGGAGCGGGGTCTTTCCGACATTCGTAATACCGTGCAATACGGTACAGTCAACATGCACTGCTTCGTTGTCCTTTACATTATGTGTCTGTTCTCCGAACAGAACTTCACCTTCACCTGAAAACACGTAGAAAATCTCTTCTCCATCGTGGGTATGTGGTGGATGCGCGCGTTCTCCCGGTCCCACTTCTGAAATATGAAGACTGAGTCTACTCCGATCCATACCACCTTCAAATACAAACCGGTCAATACCTTTGATGTCAGTTCTAATCGTTTCTGTCATTGATATACCTCCATATCTACTTATATACTATCACAGTTTACGGTTTTCTATCAAGATCTAAAACCGCAGACTCAAAAATTGCAAGTATAATCCCAGTGTGTTATACTTTATGACAAATATCAAAAACAATTATACACTTCATCCACAATAGGAATTTTATGCGTAACAGATTTATAGATACAATTGCCTATCTCGCTGTTGTATGTTTGAGTTGGTTTTGTCGTATTATCCCTAAAAAATCGGCAATGATATTCGGTTCAACGCTTGGAAAGATACTATATCGAATCCTCAAAGAACGACGGAAGATTGCACTTAAAAACCTACAGATTGCCTTCGGGGATTGTATTGATGCAAGGGAACAAGAAAAAATCTGTATAGGTAGTTTCGTCAATTTCGGCAAAACCTTCATTGAATTTCTACGTTTCAAAAAACTGAACAGTAAAAATATCTGGAATGAGGTCACTGTTTACGGATCGGAAAACATAAAGGAAGCATTGACTTACGGTAAAGGGGCAATTGTCTTTCTACCACACTTTGGGAATTGGGAACTGTTATCTCTGGTTTATGGTGCTCTTATTCCTAATCAAGCAAAAGCAATCGCATTCCCGCTGAAATACGATCGATTGAATGCCTATCTGTGGCAAATACGCGAACATTTGAGTCTAAAGATAATTCCGAGACAAAACGCAATTCGGGCAACGTTGCGAGCCTTAAAGAACAATGAAGCTGTTGGGTTCTTTGCTGACCAGAATGCTGGGGATCAAGGTATTTTCATTGAATTCTTCGGAAAACCTGCATCTTCCTCACGAGCACCTGTAACCCTTGCATTAAAAACAGAGGCACCTATACTCTTCTCATTAGCCATACGGCAACCAGATGACAAACACCACGTCTACATATCACCACCCATTCACTTAGAATCATCAGAAAACGTTGAGAAGGACATAGAATCATACACAGCACAACTTATGAAAGAACTGGAAAGTTACATAAGAAAACATCCTGAACAGTGGTTGTGGATTCACAACCGATGGAAAACACAACCAATTCAGTCAAAACAAGCATAGATTCACACCAATTAAGGTTGTTCTTCCACCCTTCCACCCTTCCACCCTTCCATCCTTTCCTCTTATCCTGGTATAATCCTGTAATCCTGAAAATCCTGGTCACCCTTCTACCCTTCCACCCATCCCCTCTTATCCTGGTATAATCCTGTAATCCTGAAAATCCTGGTCAACCTTCCACCCTTCCAATGACATTTCTTCTTGTCAATCCGACTCCAAATCAAAACAGATGAGTCGATCTTTCCCACGAATATAGAGATATCCATCCGATAATACAGGAGCTGCCCAAGCGGGATAACTGATCAACTGTTTACCATTCTCATCTTTCACCACGCATTGAGAAACTATCACAGGTTTTTCGGGAGTGCATTTCAACAACATCAATCTGCCATACTCTCCAAGATATATGAAGTAGTCGTTAACCCAGAGCAGAGATGCGCGTTCATTGACACGTTGACGCCACATCACTTTACCACTCTTTACCGCCACGCATCTAATATCAGCACCGCCAGAATGTTTTCCACTGCTACCATAAAGAAAACCTTCATGGTGTATAGCCGTGTTCCAATGTAACGCCATTGACATATTGCGAGAATTCGCTTTGTCCCTCCAGATCAAGTCATATCCACCCGGTCGCACCCGTATAACAGAACTGCCGATACCGTAGGATTCACTGATGAAAACAAGATCACCTATCACAACAGGAGAGGAAGCGTTCACCGATTCAACTTTCTGACTACGCCACGGATAATGAAAATCTATCTTGCCAGAATTCGGTTCAAAACCGACCAATCCACCACGAAGAAATGCAAATCCCCAACGTCTCCCATCAATCTCTGCAAATACGGGACTTGCATAACTGGCTAATTCATCTGCAATCTGATAAATTACTTCACCCGTCCGTTTGTTGAAGGCAACAATTCCAGAACCATCCGGTTTTGGATTACCATCAGAGTCCCAGATGTTTCTTGATGTTCCTTGTGGAGACCCTCCAATATGGACGACAAGCAACTCACCCTCAACGGTAGGTACTGATGCGACACCGAAGAAGTTCTGAACGACATTAAACCTCTCTACAGTATCTACTCTCCATAACCGTTCACCATCTTCTGTGCTGACACAGTGCAGTTCCCCCTCTGCCCCAAAGATATAGACACGATCCCCATCCACTACAGGACAACAACGAGGTCCGTTGTTGTATCCGTACATATCCTCATAATCTGTAGCATACTCGTACCTCCAGATTTCATCACCGGTCGTCCTTTCTAAACAGCTTAGCCGTGCTAAATCTGCATGTCGGGCAAAGACATAGACCCGTCCATTCGCGACAGTAGGAGAACCGTAGCTTGTGCCAATTTCTCTGACCCAAACAATCTTTGGTCCAGATTTTTCCCACGGAACGATCTTGATCTTCTCTTGTGATTTTCCATTTCGGTCTGGACCAAGAAAATCATTCCAATCCAATGCACAAGATACATCAACGAGCACCAGATTTAACAAGTTGAACACTATCAAGAGGCTTGTTCGAACAGTCCTGTCCGTAAATCTCCGATAGTTTTTATTTGAGCATGATGACATATTTGTTCTATATTTATGCAATAAAGGAATAATGTTGATTTACTAAAAAACTTCATAACACACAGAAGTTGTTGCAGCATACCACAAACAAGTGTTAGAATAGTTGTTGTTTTAGCAGATGTCACATTACATTATGCACCAAATATATCACCATTGCAACACTTTTTTGACATACATGCAATAATGCCTCAAGACAGGTAAGAATGAAAAATAGACGTTTTCACGCTGCAATCATTTCACTACTCCTACACATCCTCTTCGCTGCCATTATCGCTCTCTTTATATCAGATCACTACTTGTCATTGAATGAAAAGGCAATAGATGTGAAGTTTGTCAAACCCGAACCGGTCAGGAATACAGTGCGACGACCACACAGAACCGCTGTACTTCCCACTACTCGGCAAACGCCCCAGCAAACGACAAAGGCAATCCAATTTCAGATACCGAAAGCAGATCATCTTCCAAAAACAGAAAACCGTATTCAAAATCCAACGTCTTCGCAAGAATATGCAACAGATGTATTCGATCCAACCGAAGTCTCCATCCCTAACCCGCAATTAGAAAAGGATAGACGTTCTATTACGACTACACCGAGAACAACGACTGCTGCGCCAACTATCCCGACAACTGAAAAAATAAAAAAGACACGACATATCCCAGTTATCAGTCCAAAACAAAACACAACTACCACAGGAATATTTGATGATATTCTTGACAGTCAATTACAACCGGGAAACCTAACTTACGATACAGATAACAAATTGCAAAACCCCGTTATGTTACCGCAAGGCACATTAGGAGCAATTTTAGAAGGCACTGGAGACGAAATACGCGGACATATACGAATTATAAGACTGAAACATACGCTCTCTGATTGGTGGCAAGACCCAACTGCTCTCCCCGCATTGATGAAATGGATGGATAAATGGACAGCAATACGTGTTGACATGAGCTTCGAAGGAGGTGCTTTGCCAATAACAGACCCGAAAATCTTTGATGCACCTCTCATCGTTATGACGGGACATGATAAAGATATTACCCTCGGACGTGGACTGGCAAAAGACGGTCCAATACAGAACAGTTTTACACCCGAAGAACGCGCTGCACTACGGAAATACATCGTAGATGAAGGAGGTATGCTCTTTTTTGATGACTGTGGATTTCGTGGACTGTTCGCACATATTGTTGCTGAAGAGTTGAAAGAAGTTTTTCCTGAGTATCCGCTTGAGATTCTACCCCACGATCACGAAATATATACCATTCACTTCCATCTAACAAAACCCCCGACAGGAGGTGATGTGTTTTGGGGAAACGAAAACAACGCGCAACCTACACAATTCCGTTTTCAAAAAGGAATAACAATAGACAACCGTCTCGCTGTCGTCTTCAATCGCAAGGATTACATGTGTGCAATGGAGACAGCAGAAATTGAAAGCAGAACAATGCTACGATTGAGACGTTCACCAGATGTCTATCGGTTCATGACAAATCTCCTCATCTACGCATTGAAGTATGGAGGAAATACAGACAGGACAAATTATAGAGAAAAATAACCTAAAAACTGATCATGTTTAGCTTATGCTAATCTTTCATCACTATTTTCCAGAATATATCCTTATTTCATTTCTAATTGACAAATTGTCATAATATATCGTAGGTCGGGTAGAGGAACGAAACCCGACAGGACGCAATAAAAAGTCGGGTTTCGCTGCTGCTTCTACCCGACCTACGATATAATGTAATGTTTTCATATAGAAATGGTATTATTTCCCATGAAATCAATACCTTCGCCAAAATAAATGCTTTATATTAGCCAACAAACCATTTTGAATAATGTCGAACAGCCCCAGCGGGGCGACAGGTGTATAGAAAATGACTATCCTGCTGAATATAAGCCCCAGCGGGGCGACAGGTGTATAGAAACACACAGAAATAAAAAACACATCAGCACAAACTGAAGTTATTTTTAATCATAATATCATCCAACATTCCAGATAAATGCGTGATATTTGTTGACTAAACAATCAATACAAACTCAGAAAAATGGCGAAGGTATTGATTAAATCAGAGTTTATTATAACCCAAGTTGCCACCTAATGTAGCACATTCTGTTAGATTGTGCCTATGAGGACATAAACTGGAAGCAGACGCTACAATATTGCCCAAAAGAGGTTGTTTCCAGACCTAAGTCTTGATAGGTAACAACTTGAGTTATTATAGTATTATCTCTGTCCTTTGATTTTGTTGATCAGTTCGTTGAGATATTGTGATGGAATAGCAAAATTAAGATTTTGACCCTCTGTAATGGTTGAAACTGCAACGCCTATAACCTCTCCTTTGCTATTTAGCACAGGACCGCCACTGCTACCTTTGGAAATTGGTGCAGTAATCTGTATCCGTTTTTGCCCGATGCGGAACTCACGCACACCACTTACAATCCCATCCGAAAATGTACCTTCCAAAAATCCTATTGGATTTCCGGATACGTAAATAGTTTCACCTACTTGAACGTTGTTGCTATTGCCGAGTGGAAGGTTCGGCACATCAAAATCTGAAACATACAGAATGGCGAGGTCCTGCTTTGAATCCATAGCGGCAATACCTAATATAGAGTACTTTTTGTTGGTGCCGACCTGTTTGACATACCCATTGAAAACACCTTCAACGACGTGTAGGTTGGTGGCGATCATACCTTGTCCAATATAGAAACCACTCCCGGAACTGACAGCCTTGCCATTTGCATCTTGCATGACGATGAGTACTGTAGAAGTGAGTGAAGTTTTTGCGATCTGTTGAGGAGTTTTTGAAGTTCGGATGTTGGAGGTGACTGCTGAGATGTCTGGCGGCATTTCAATATCTAACGTAGGTATATCCCATAAGAGAACTGTACCATCCGTACCCCCACTTGATATGGTGTTTCCATCCGGACTAAACACTACACTCTCGACCCAACCCGAATGTCCGGTAAATGTTCTGAGATGCTGTCCCGTGTGTGCGTTCCACATACGGATAGAGCGGAACAGACCCCCACTTGCGATGGTGTTTCCATCCGGACTGAACACTACACTCTCGACTGGACCTGTATGCCCAGTAAGTGTTCTGATGTGTTGTCCTATATGTGTGTTCCACAAACGGATGGTCTTGTCCACACTCCCACTTGCGATGGTGTTTCCATCTGGACTAAACGCTACACTTTTGACGCAATCCGTATGTCCAGTAAGTGTTCTGATGTGTTGTCCCGTGTGTGCATTCCACAAACGGATAATGTCATCCAACAGACCCCAACTTGCGATGGTGTTTCCATCCGGACTAAACGCCACACTCTTAAGCGTACCCGTATATCCTGTAAGTGTTCTGATATGTTGTCCTGTGTGTGCATTCCACAAACGGATGGTCTCGTCCCAACTCCCACTTGCAATGGTTTTTCCATCAGGACTGAATACCACACTATCGACCGTACTCGTATGTCCTGTAAGTGTTCTGATATGCTGTCCTGTATGTGTGTTCCATAAACGGATGGTCTTGTCATATCCCCCACTTGCGATAGTTTTTCCATCCGGACTGAACACTACGCTCGTGAGTGTATTCGTATGTCCTGTAAGTGTTCTGATGTGTTGTCCCGTGTGTGTGTTCCACATACGGATGGTGTCGTCCCAACTCCCACTTGCAATGGTTTTTCCATCAGGACTGAACACTACGCTGTCGACCGAACCCGTATGTCCTGTAAGTGTTCTGATATGCTGTCCTGTGTGCGCATTCCATAAACGGATAATGTCGTCTAAACACCAACTTGCGATGGTGTTTCCATCAGGACTGAACACTACGCTGGTGACCGAACCCGCATCTCCAGTAAGTGTTCTGATATGCTGTCCTGTGTGCACATTCCACAAACGGATGGTCTTGTCCCAACTCCCACTTGCGATGGTGTTTCTATCAGGACTGAACACTACGCTGTTTACCTGACGCGTATGTCCGGTAAGTGTTCTAAGATGCTGTCCTGTGTGTGCGTTCCACAAACGGATGGTCTTGTCCGAACACCAACTTGCGATAGTGTTTCCATCCGAACTAAACGCCACACTTTCAAGCTTACCCGTATGTCCCATGAATATGAATAGGGCAAGTTCCTTACCTGTCTGTGTGTTGTATATCCAAATGCCAATACTACTTGCGACTGCCAACTTAGTGCAATCAGGTGAATATTTTATCTCATGAATTATACCTTTCCCAAGTCGGACTCTCACACCTTCGGGTAAACCCCATTTTGTGTAATCTTGTGCGGAGGTGTTCAGTAGCCATGTTGTACAAGTCAATAAGAGTGTTATTATGGCAAAGTTTAATTTCTTCATTTATATTTCCTATCTTTTGCGGATTTTACAATTGCTTTGATACTGTTAGGTATAGGAGGGAACTCCGATTTACGATTATCCAATTGTACCAGCATCTAATAGAAAAAGCAACTTCGATATAAGGTGTTAACGGACGATATGTTTGTTGTTTTTGGAATTCCTAACACCCTAAATACAAAAAATACGAAATTCTATTTGAAAATCTCCAATAAAACATGTTAAAATTTGAAACATGTCAAAATTCAGAATCAACCTTACAGGAGGAGCAATATGAAAGTAGGTATTAGAGACGGAATGATACCCGTTTCGTTCGAAGAAAAGTTTAAGAAGGCAAAAGAAATCGGTTTTGATGGAATTGAACTTTGTATGGGTGGTAATTACCGAGAACATATACTCTGGCAAGAAAACGGTATTGACACGGTAAATAAGCTCGCAGAAGAAGCGGACATTGAAGTATCATCACTTTCACCGGGAGGTTTTACCGCATATTCCTTCATGCATCCAACCGATAGTGTCCGCACTGAAGGCATCGCAAAACTACAATATCTCGCTGAAACATGCCCCAAATTAGGATCAAATGTGATCCTCGTTCCGTTCTTCGGTGGTGGTCAGATAAAAGATGAACATATCTCCGCGCCACGTTTCCTTGACGGTCTAAAGGCAGCCGCAGAAACCGCTGAAAATGAAGACGTCTATCTCGCAATTGAATCCACACTCTCTGCTGATCAACATCAACAGATAATTGATCAAGTCGGTTCAAAACATGTCGGTGTCTATTACGATATGGGTAACGCAACAGGTCTCGGCTTCGACTCACCAGCAGAAATACGAAGCTTAGGCAAATCAATCGTCCAAATGCACATCAAGGATACAGGAGGGAACCACGCTGGAGAAGGCGATGTTGACTTCACCGCTGTCTTTGAAGCCGCACATGCAATCGGATACGACAGCTGGTTCGTTTTGGAAACACCAGGTAAAGATGATCCTATCGCATCAGCAGCAAAGAACATGAACTTTGTCAGAGAGAGCTACTAAACTCGGCAGATTCAGCCTGTAGGACGATGTGCATGTCGTCCTGCACAGACTAAACTGAACTAACGTGAGTTTGATAAATCAGATTTTCCCAGGCCGGTAGGTTCGGTTTCCTAACCAATTCAGAATACCAAACGCGTATTCTGACGGATCCTGCGCGAAAACCTTTATGAACGCAAGTGGCACAAAGCCGGTTCGGTTAGGAAACCGAACCTACCGGGTCTAAGCAAGTGATATTTTGAGGAAAATGAAGTCCATATATCTATCATCAAACTCACTTAAACTACAAGAATTACATTAGCTAAAGAAATACAAAGCGATACCTCGCAATACATACCGGGAGGATTGGTATGAGCAGTTCCAATAAATTGGTTATTCCACAATCAGAAGTCAATAAACTACTATCACTCCCAACACGTGAAGCAGAACAACTCTTTCAAAGCTACGAAAAAGACCAACAACTTGATATTATCCGCGCAACCCGAAACCCGAAACAGAGAGAAGAATTATACTACCTGGTTCCAGATTGTACAGAACTCATACAGGAAAGTCCGACTGAGGATGTCTTACAGGTGTTAGACACGCTGCTTGGTACAGGTCTTGCCTGCGGACTCTTACCATGTTTATCAAACGAACAATTTGAAGAGATTATTGACATCGCTATCTGGCATGAAGGAGAGATAGATGAAAATTCACTGAATCTATGGCTCTATGAACTTTCTGAGTGTGATAGAGAAGACCTAAGTCGGTTCATGGGACAGATGGATATGCGGATTTTCGCTGCACTCCTAAAGGATAGGGTAAAACTAAAAGGTGCCCTCGGTGCGATGCTCATAGAAGAAGGTATCATCGATCCAAACTCTCCATCAATTGAATGTAAAGATGAAAAGGCAAAAGCAATACTCAACGCAATTTGGGAAGCTGATGGAGAACTCTTCATGCTCCTTATGAGAGAACTATTCGTTATAGATAAAGAAGCTGATGTAGATAAAGCACTCGTCACTGCATTAGAGAAAGCAAGAGCAGAAAGAGATGAACGTATCAGGGAACGGGATAAGAAAGCAGGAATCAAAGTCACAGAAAGTGAAATACAACAGAAAGTTGACTTAGATTCAATTGAACTTGTTGAGGACGAAAAAGACAATGCAGACCAGTAAGTTCTCACTTGTTACCGACGCAACCCTTGATGGTAAATCCTTCTTGGCGCGTACATTAGCACACGGCGATGATATCGGAAAAATCGACTCTGAAAAAGCAGAAACATTTTCCGACGACATCGCCGCGCTAACACATAAACTCATTACGATGAAAGTGGTTGACCTATCTGATGAAGCAGCACTCCGAACACAGATACAGACATCCTTTGCACTGACCAGCATCGGTTTAGAATACGGTAGTAAAGGGAACTTAGACAAAGCTGTAAAGGTACTAATTGCAAACCCTATCGTCAAATTTTACCAGATCGGAAATACGCTTACAGATAAACTGCTGCAGAGAGCTAATCACATTCTGGAGAACGCACACATTGAACCCGACGATGCCCTGATGCATCTTGACATTGACAACATCCATATCTATAATCATACAGAAGCAAAATTCTTGGATGCACTATCTTCATACAACACTACCATTTCTAATGCACACCTTATACTTAAAGATAGCCATGCACCCAGGACATTTACCAACCTATCTGATATGGAAATAATCCGCCAACAATTGGATTACCTTGAATCAAGGTGGCTCTATGTTCAAGCATTACCACTTGACCAAGTCTTTTCTGTTGATCCACCATTTAGTATAGCAATAGATCCAATTCAAACCTTAACACTTAGTCTGATGGCTAATTTGGCGTTATACTATGAACCAGACCTACAGTTAGAACCAGACACACTATCAGAGTTTCGGAACATTATTATAGATGAAAACAGTAAACAGGTCCGACAAGAACCACGCCAACGGTTACTCGATTGGATTGAGAGTTATCTTGAACAAGACAACCAGTCAGATACGGTAAAACAGTATACCGTCGCTTATTGGGATGCTTGTCTACAAGAATTAATAAACCCAGATTCTCAATTAGAAATACTGCAATTTCACTTAGAACCTGATAACTACTAATTTGCAAACACATAATATTTGTGCTATCATACATCTACTTGTCAAATTTTTCTAAACCATAGGAGCATTACGGTATCCTTCAACATATTGTGAGGAGAACCGTATAAAATAAAATGCAAACAGAAACGACCACATTCGGGGCAGGATGTTTTTGGTGTGTTGAAGCAGTCTTTCAACAGGTAGAAGGTGTTCATAAAGTCATCTCCGGCTATACTGGTGGAACGACAATCAATCCAAACTATCGTGATGTGTGCACGGGAACGACAGGACATGCAGAAGTAGTTCAGATTGAATTCGATCCCAAAGTCATCTCTTTCAACGAGTTGTTGGAAATCTTCTGGCACACACACAACCCAACAACACTAAATAAGCAAGGGAACGATGTTGGCACACAGTATCGTTCCGCTGTCTTCTATCACTCAGAGACACAACGCGAAATCGCTGAAAAATCTAAGAGAGAGATGGACAACTCTGGCACATGGGATGACCCAATTGTCACTGAGATAACAGAAATTGATGTTTTCTATACTGCTGAAGACTACCACCGAAACTATTTTGAACTAAATCCCGGACAACCATACTGCCAATTCGTAATTCATCCTAAAATCAAGAAGTTCACCAAAGATTTCAAGGATAAACTAAAACCTTAATTGGATGGAGGAGAGAGTATTGAAACCCAATTCTATTAGATTTATACTGTTTGTTTTACCTTTACTGTTCCTAAATCCACTGATCATAAAGACAAGCGATACATCCGCACAGGGAACAGAGCAACTGACGACTGTGAAAACGGAAACGCCAAGGAAAGTCACAATCGTCTCAGAAAAGAGTTATAACGGCGTGCTAAAACCGCGGGTAGAAGCGAAAGTATATGCAAATATATCCGCAAAAATCGTTAGCCTTAATGTAGAAGCAGGACAAACTGTAGCAAAGGGTGATGTAATCGCGCAAAGCAGTGCACGTGAAGCAGGAATCGCTGCCATAAAAGCAGAAGTCTCACTAAGTGTTGCAAAATCACAGCTGACAACAACCGAGGCAAACGCGCAGACGCGCATCGAAACGCAGCTTGAAACAGCTAAGGAATCGGTCGCGGAGGCTGAAGCGAAACTTGAGGATACAAAATCACTCGCTGAAATGCGTATCAGAAACCAACTCATACAAGCAGAAGTGGCATATAAAGCCGCAGAGGCAAATCTGGAACGCGCAAGCGTAAGCGCAACACAAGGATTAGAACGGGCAAAAGCTGAATTCACAAAAGCCACCTCAGATTTTGAACGTGATAAGGAACTACACACGCAAGAACTCATCAGTGACAGTGCTTACGAATCTTCTGAAACACGATATAAACTCGTGCAAAGTCGACACGAAGAAGCTGTCGCCGCAGCAAAACAGTTTGAAGACGGTTCAGCACAACTGACAGTTGAAAAAACAAAAGCAGAAGTGGCAATAGCAAAGAAGATAGTAGAAAACAGAGGATGGGAACGAGAAATCGCCGCTGCGCAATCAAAAGTCACACAAGCAAAAGCAAACCTAATTACCGCACAGAAATTGGTAGAAGCAAAGGCATGGGAACGAGAAATCGCAATCGCAAAATCTGCTGTCAGTGAAGCTGAAGAACAACTCAAACTCGCACGAGAACAGGTCAATCAAGCAGCTATCGTTTCTCCAATAAACGGTGTTGTCGCTGAACGGCATCTGGAAACAGGAGACTATGCCAAATCCGCCGCTTCACAAGGACAACCCGTATTTACGATCATAGCAGTTGATGTGCTAAAAGCCGTTTGGACAGTCCCAGTCAGTGAGATTAGGCGAATACAAATCGGCAATATGGTCCTCATTTCTACCGCATCAGGAATACGGAACATTATAGGAACAATTGATTTTATCAGTCCCATCGTCAAAGCGGGAGAGAATGTTGTCACGGTTCATGCTACACTGCAAAATCTGGAAAACAGTGATCCTGATAATCCGCTCTCTGTATCAGAACAAAACAACGCACTAAAACCTGGCACTTCCATAACAATTTCTATCAAAACGGGTGAACGCAAAGACGTGACCTTACTACCGCAACGCGCAGTACTACAGATCCAGAATGGAAAAGGCAATATCTTTGTCGTTGAGCAGAATATAGCACGTCTAAAACAGGTCAACATAGGTAGTGTATATGGTAGTGAAATCGAGACTCAGACGAAACTCCCTCAGTCAACACAAATAATAGTCGAAAATCAACATCTGCTAAAAGATGGTATGTCCGTTTCAGTCGCACAAGATTGAAAGGAGTCCTGACGTGTTTAGAATAAGAACTTATCAGCGAAATTCCATTCTGTGCTGTATCTGTGTACTCGTATTCTTAGGGTGTGGAACGGGTGAAATCCAAAACTTTGAAGGTATACAGATTCTTTCTGAACCACGTTTAGATCGGTTGGATATTATAATATATCTCACAGACCAGAACGGTATTCCACTCATCTGGAATCAGAGCATACTCAGTCCAAGCGTTGGTGTTAGCACGATTTCAGAAGCAGAATTCATCACGAATGCTAAAGTCTATTCCTTGCGCGATGGTAAGCAACATCAAAAAGTTTATGACGGTAGGCTTATTGATGTTCGATGGTCACAAGAACCGAATAGTCTTGATAGACTCTTGAGCGCAGAAATCCCACGCAGACTCATTGAAGACGACCCCGAACGCGATACAAATTTAGGTATAATTACAATTGAAATTAAAACCAATAAACAGGGACCTTTCACGGATACGCTGGAAAGCACAGAAATCTATAGGAACTAAAAATGCCTATTCACACACAAGACTACAGACACTGGGACGGAACACTGCAACTAAAAAAATATAAAAGGTGGTGGATAATCGCAAAGGCAGAACTGAAACTACTTGCACAACGCAAAATTATCCGACTCATTGTCGCTGTACCCCCTGTAATCTATATTTTAGTTCATGCAATACTAATTTATATGTTCAATTATCTTGATGGTACGTCATTCCCATTTGACGAAATAGGCGAAGGCTTTTTCCAGAAATTCATATTTAGCACACACCCATTCCCATCAGTGTTCTTAATCGCTCTCGTCGTCGTTTTCGGGGGTTCAGGTCTCATTTCAAACGACCTCAAATACAACGCACTTTCACTGTATCTATCTAAACCCATTTCCTGGGTAGACTATCTCATTGGAAAATTTATTGCAATTGGAATTCTGCTTGCATCAATGACGTTAGTTCCGGGACTTCTTCTATTTCTTGAGCAGGCGTTGTTAGCTGATATTTCATTCTTTATAGAGAACTTTTGGCTAATCTTCTCAATTATCATCTATTCACTTGTTGTCACGACAGTAACGAGTTTACTCATGTTGACATTCTCATCACTAACAAAAAACCTGCGTTTCGCAACAATCGGTTTCTGTGCAGTATGGTTCGGATTGTCAGTGATTCAACTCATACTCACACAGGTTCTCCAATCCAGTACAGTTGCAATAGTTTCAGTTTGGGCAAACTTGGAGCTCCTTGGTGAAGTATTGTTCGGTTTAGATAGAAGTTACAACTTACACCTGTCTTGGACGATACTCCTATTAACAGCCCTTACTGTATCTTGTATCTTGGTGCTTCGTCATCGTATACGTGCTGTTGAGATTGTCACATAATACCATCTCACTTTAGCCGTACCCCATTCGCATCCCACATCTCCAGTTCCGAATAAACCTGCGGTGGCTCAATCGGAGATAATGTCGGCTCCCATGAATCGTTAAACTGTTGAACCAACCGAACAGCATTCTGATAAGCTATTTTCTCTTTCGTCTCATCATCAAGACTAGCATTTTCAATCTGCGCTTGAACAAGACGAAAATCGTAATAAGGCAAGTCACTTCCGAACATCAGCCGATCCTTATTGAGATTGTTAACCAAGTGGACTAAGTCCCAACTTTCATCTGCCCCCTCCGGTTTCTGTGCAACATCATACCAGATATTATCATACTTTGCACAATGCTGGATAGCATCAAGATGGCCACCTTTATTCATTGAGACATGTCCGATAATAAAGGTAATTGAAGGAAACCTTCTTGCATAAGCAGCAATATTGCTTGTAGAACCTGCTTGATGCAGCAGACACAACCCGTTATGCATTGCAACCACCTCCAAGAATGCATAGAGCTCACCACCAAGCGAATGTCCAGATAATCCCGGATGACATACAAATCCAACTAAACCCTCATCACACATAGCTCTATCAAGCTCATCAACGCCTGCTTGTTCATGTCGCACCTCTACGATCCCAAGTCCAATTGGGAAACGTTCAGGATATTTCTGGCAAGCCTTCGCGATTACCTCATTCTGTGAACGTGTATCCAATACCCCACGTGCTTGTGGACTACCTGCAGTCGGACACGGAATCGCACCAATAACATCTGCAGAAGCCATCCGTGCTAAACACCTACCAACACTCTGTCCAACGACAGGTGCACGAGAAACCGTCATACCGATATGGCAGTGAACATCAAAATAGGGACGCATAGATTCTCCTTAATGTATTTCTAAAGCTATGGGTTTTTACTCTCAATCATCTAAATTCGGTATGGATGCATACCTATTATAACCACCTGTTTTATCTTCACCTTGCACAAGATATATATCGTGTGTACGACGCCAATTTGCACCGTGAAACCGTACATTCGCTGGCATATAGCGCATCGTATACCCACATCTACGTTTTTGCGAGACATTCGGACTGGAATTATGGATCGTCCATGCATCGTGAAAATGACATTCACCTACTTCCAATTCAAGATCAACCGCTTTTGAGGTATCTATATCCTCATCCACTACTTCACTCCCGAACAGATTGTTATCTCTTTTTACAGGTTCGTAACGTCTGTCCTGTTGCGTGTGACTCCCGGGTATAACACGCATACAACCGTTTTCGATCTTTGATTCATCAACCGCGAGCCACATCGTAATTACGTGCATCGGTTCTAACATCTTACCCCAATAGACACCGTCCTGATGCCACGGTACTGCCATACCATCATTCTCACGCTTA
The DNA here is from genome assembly GCA_022824835.1 of Candidatus Poribacteria bacterium. Lineage (GTDB taxonomy): Bacteria > Poribacteria > WGA-4E > WGA-4E > WGA-3G > MSPOR6. The sequence goes on from JAJDZB010000023.1 coordinate 60,942, forward strand.
CTGATAAAATGACTTGACCAGAGCAATATATCCGGACCAATAAATCGCGCAATCACATCTAACACGCGCGGATGTGTCAAGTACTTGAACAGATACGGATGCTCAAAATGCGGAACATCCATCTGCTCAGGACGTTTACCTTCTGGTAAGTTCTCAATCATCTTGTCTACATATTCACGTAACGCGTTTAATTCTGCTTCGGTAAATATTCGTCCGAAAGTAAGATATCCATTTTCTTTTTAGAAATTCACCTGTTCATCAGAGACTGTCGTATTCAGTTGCCAACTCATGAATCACCTATCTTCATTATATTCGTAAGAAACTCACTAAATCCTATTGGATAGAGTATATCATATCACATCTTTCTTTTCTATACATTCATCCATGATTGTGCCCCAGTAATTGTTCCTCTTTGTAGCACAAACTTTCCAGTTTGTGTCCCTCGTAGCACATTCTGTTAGATTGTGCAAATTCACCGTCCTTCCATCCTTCCACCCTTCCACCCTTCCATTCTGCCATCCTTCCATTCTTCCATTCTTCCAGTGCTGGTAGTTTCGGTTTCCTATCTTGTTGTTATTTTTTAAAAACAGACGTTATATAATCAAAACTCGCAACTACAACATATAGAAACATAATGTGTTCTCATTGAGGAGACCATGCGCCATTTCATAACACTGGACGATTTTTCAAACTTTGAAATAGAACAGATCTTCAGATTAGCAGCAGGAATGCAAACACAATTAGAAACCTGGGCAGGAATCTGCCGTAGCAAACTCTTAGCAACCCTTTTCTATGAACCGAGCACACGTACCCGACTCTCCTTTGAAAGCGCAATGGAAAGACTCAATGGCGGAACATTAGGATTCGCTGACCCAAATTCTACATCCGCAGCCAAAGGCGAAACGCTCGCGGATACCGCAAGAATGGTAACGAACTATGCCGACATCATTGTAGTACGGCATAACTGGGCGGGCTCCGCACGTGTAATCGCAAAACATGCAAGTATACCCGTCATCAACGGAGGAGATGGAAGCCACGCACATCCAACACAAGCTCTCACCGATCTATATACAATCATTCGCAGAAAATCAAAAGTTCAAGGTTTAACTGTCGGAATCTGTGGAGACCTACAATACGGACGCGCTGCACATTCCTTCGCTTTAGCAGTCGCAAGATTCGGAGGTAAACTGGTACATATCGCACCAAAAGGTCTACAAATGCCAACGTGGCTCCTCACACGATTAACAAAATACCACAAACATCAACCACTTGAGGTGGAAAACATCAAAGACGTAATTGAGAAACTTGATGTAATCTATGTAAACAGATTGCAGGAGGAGAGATTGCCACCCTCTGTAGATGCGGCGACAGTTCGAGGAAGTTATCTATTGAATGCTGAAGTGATGAAAAATGCTAAACCTGATGCTATGATTATGCATCCGCTTCCTCGTGTAAACGAACTCGCTTATGAATTGGATGATGACCCGCGCGCTGCATATTTTGAACAATCCGCAAATGCAGTACCCATCCGTATGGCACTTATCTCAAGTCTTATGGGATTACAACAACTCATCTTAACCCAACCGCCAAAACGCAACATAACTGAAGCATCACATCGGTGTGAAAATCCAAACTGTGTCACAAATCACGAAACGTATCTATTACCTGAACAGGAAACGTTTAATGGCGATACGACAATACAGACCTGTGCATATTGTGGTAGTTTGATTAAGTGAAAATACCTACTCTTCCTCATCTTCTTCAGCATTAGGCACCTTAGAGATCAATCCATCTTTTTCAATGACTGCCTCACGTGTTGGCCAATGTGTATCCGCATTTTCCCCAGACGACTGCCAACCACCTTCAAAAAAGGTCATTGTGACAAAATCTTTTTCTGTATCGGGTAAGTTGTCAGGAAAAGGATTATAAGTTGTCCAATTGGTATAAGTAACCGGTTCACCGCTATCCCATTGCCATACGCCTTCCTTCTCAACATCGTTGAGTCCTATCCAAAACGAATGCCTCTGAAATATTGTCTCCACCCAAAACTGTTCCTCTTCGTTGTTTATTGATACGAGATGTGCACCTTCTTTAATCGCTTTCTGTTGTGCATCATACCAATTTTCACAACTGACTTTTGCATAAGCATGTCCATTCGCGGGGTTAATGATCCAGACAATGTTTTCCGGTTTCCATTCAAGCCGACGAACATTAGGATTTATTTTTACGTGAGGACGAGCATTTCTTTTTCCCAATAACCCTTGGACAATACTCCGTGCTTTGTCCTCATCAAACTCCTTACTAACTTCCTTCGGTTTTTTCTTTACCGTAGGACTCCCATTAAGTTTTATGACAAGCTTCTCAGGTTCTTTGTCTTCTGTTAGAACGAAGGGACCTGCACCACCAGTAAATCCTCTATGCTCTACAGACAGCGTATAATATCCAGCATTATCTCTATACTCTATGAAATACCCTTTCGCGTCGGTAAAATTATTAGTTCCATAAGAACCACCTTGCGTTCCAATATCTCCGGTTTCAACGTCCATGTCAAGATCGATTTGTGCATTTGCAACGGGTGTACCATCTGAATACACGACCTGGGCATAGATCTTCATTCTCTTCTTCACAGTAATTTTAACGTCTTTGATTTTCGCCTTCGGTTTAAGTCCAAACCGAAGGCTCTCAAAAGGTCCATGTCTCTCTTCTGGATAGAAAAAAATAAGTTTATTCAGTCGAATAGAAACTAATTTGATACCAGATTCTCCTTTACCAAACATCAGGTGTCTGGGAAAATGAGCAGCTACTTGTGCATTCTGTGCCTTATGCTCCTGTGGTTCCTTGCTAACTTCAGGTAATGGCATTATCTGGATCTGACCAGGTATGATATTGGGAGCATCAAATTTTCCATCTGCATCTGTTTCCACCGACAGAAACCTCTGAGGTGTACCCTTTTGAGCGTTTCCTCCTTGCAGTTCTATCCATTCACCATCCTCGCCTCTTACTTCTAATTTAGGAGCAGGAACTACAAACTGCAGTTGTCTATTTCCATTGTTGGATTCGGATGAATGAATAGAAAACTTGAAACCCGGTAAGGGTTTTCCTTCACTGTCTACAACTATTCCAGACAGTCCACACGTTGCACTTTGTTCTGGTTGTTGAATTATCTCTTCAACACTAATGCTTTGCACTGTAAAGCATATTGTAAAAATACAGACTAAAAGTATTAATTGTTTCATCGTCAATACTCCTTGTATATGGTTATGTAGTAAAACATACAATTAATGAGACACTTTTGTAGCACACCCCGGTAGGTTCGGTTTCCTAACCGAACATAATGTCCAATTAATTCTAACTTCTACTATATATTAGTTATTCCGTGTTTTCCTCTGATTCAGGTGTGCCTATCATAAGATCAACTTTTTCTAAAATTGCTCTTTTAGTGATATTCACGAGATGACCATCACTACGCGTTCTTTGCCATTTGCCAGTCACACCGATCAGTACACTGTATTTTGTCTGATCTTTCTTTTCTGTATCCTTATCACTTTCAGATATCAGATTATTATCATCCCAATTTGTATAAGTGAGTGGATCCCCATCATCCCACTCCTTATCGTTTTTCTTTATACCGTCTGTGAATCCTATCCAATAGTTTTCTGCGCCAAAAACACTAAGCAACCACGTCTGTTCAGCTGCATCATTAATTGAAACGAGATGTGCACCTTCCTCTTTAGCTCTTTCTATCGCTTCTTCTGGAGTCTGACATTCGATCCTTTTGTATGCATGTCTATTGGCTGGGTTGATTGCCCACACACCTTTGCGTCGACGCTCGTGGAATGCTTGTCTACGTTCAAAATTAGGTTGTCCCTGAATTTCTTGTTTAACCTCTTCTGGTATTTTAGGTTCTTCTATTTTCTCTTTCAGTTTTAGGGTGAGTCCTTCAAGACGTTGTCCCTGTTCAAGCAATATTTCCTTGGATTCCACAGTCTGCCCCTGATATGTCACAGAAACAGTATAGTACGCAGGAGAACTTACATAACGTGTAAACTTTCCTTCTGCATCAAGTGTTCTTGTTCCACCACTACTACCGCCGCCCCCGCTTAATCTTCGTCTTTTGACCATCATGTTAACATGAGCATTGCTTAGCGGCACACCATCTGCATCAAGCACTTGTCCACTAATCTTCATACGTAGACGAACGGTAATCTTTACATCCTTAATATCGCTCTCCTCTTCAATACCAAAAGGAAATCCTTCATGCATCATACGTCCCAGATGAGACATATAGAAACTAATACCTTGCATCTCTATTGAAATAAATTCATAATCTGACTCAAAGCCACCGAACAATTGTAATGCATTCACTGTGGGTGATGTAATATTGTCAATAGAGAACTCACCATTAGCATCACTCTCTGCAGGTTGCGGGGGAGGGAACACACGTTCATTCATGTTAAACCGGTGCCTATCAGGAATAAACTTTCCTTTATATGAATCTATTGATACCTGCACATCTGGAACAGGATTTCCCTCTACATCAACGATTTTACCTGAAAATTTCGCTGCTGAGCAGTAAGGTGCTGCCATCAACATAACAACAAAACTTACGATGGATACATAAAATATTGTGAACCCTAAACGACTCATCTGATCTCCTCCTCTGGTTATATTAGGTGGGTAAACAAGGGAATTAAATCAATATGAGTATTATACACTATGGGGAAAGAATAGGCAATAGTAAAGTAGGAGATAGATCAGCGACATGCTGACAAAAAATCATTTCTTTTTGATTGATGCCTTTTCGATTGTTGTAAGTATCTTAATGTCTCCTTTTTCAATAATTGCAAACTTAGTCATTTGCACAATAACACTCTTAGGACTGACAGCATACCATTTTCCATCAGCAAAAGTAGTAACAACGTGCTTTCTTTCAGCGGCATCCCATGTTTCAGAAAAGTAATCATTGGGTAACCAGTTTTTGTATGTGATAGCTTCACCGTTCTGCCATTGCCATCCTGTCTTATTTTCATCTTTACTGAGTCCTATCCAATAGAATTCATTGCCAAAGACAGAACTTAACCACTCCTGTTCTATCGCATCGTTAATCGTGACAAGATGTGCTTTCTCTTTGATGGCTTGTGCAATAGCATCGTCACGAGTTTTGCAACGAACTCTCTTATATGCATGCCGGTTTACTGGATTCACAATCCATACTTCGTTAGATTCAGGTTGTTGTGTTTCCTGTGTCTCTTTCGGATTGGTTTTAGCAGGTTTTACCTCTGTCTTAGGAGGGAGTGGTTTGGGTGCAATCGGTTTACTATTAAATGTAAACGACAAACCTGCCAATCTCTCTCCTGGTTCAAGTCGAATAGGTTTGGCAGTTGCTACAAGACCTTGATATTTCACTGAAAACGTGTAGATTCTTGTATCTTTTTCTTCGTCAAGATAATAGACAAAACTACCATTACTATCTGTTCGAGGTGTGCCAGATATACGTCTCCTATCATTTTCAAGACTAAATTGTGCTTGCATCTCCAACAACGCATTAGAAAGTGGCGTACCATCTTCAAAAACAACCTGTCCTTGAACACGCATACGTGGTTGTACTGTAACCACTACGTCTTTTATATGGGAACCCGGCTCAATCCCGAATACAACTTCCCCGGCATCACCAGCTGGATAGAAGGTGATTCCTTTGACGTTAAGAGATAGGATCTCCACGTCTGGCTCAAAATCATCGTAACCGAAACCGAAATTATTCGCAATAAAAACATCAATATAGTCTGGATGGAGCATTGCATCATCCAAAGACAGAAATTCTTCAAGTTTTTTTTCATAGTCAGGTGGTAAACGCTCATCTATGTTGTAGGAGAGTGTCCCGAAGTAAAATGATCCTTTTGGTATACCGGTTATAGAAAACTGACCTTTTTCATCAGTCTGAGCCCGACGCAACAAGAAAAAGTCATTAGGCAAATTTACCTTTGATCCCCAACTATTATTGATGATTTCCAAGGGAGCGATAAATAGTGGCAAATTCTGAACAGGATGTCCATTTATATCAACAAAACGTCCACTAACGCTTGCAGTGCCTTCCTGATCAATACTATATGAAGTAAGTCCAGGGACATGTATCAGAATTGGCATGAGCAATATAGTAACGCTGAGTCTAAAAAATAAACGTATCATACGGTGTTCTCCTTCAAAAGTATTTGTAAAGTGGTGCAATAAATCAGATTCCATAAAACCAAACTATTCCTCATCTGACCAATTTTCCTTCTCAAGTAGTGTAGTTTGTACCCATCGCCATTCTATACTCTCAGGACCAATATCCACCCATCCTTGCATAGTTAGAATAACATAATCCTCATCACCATTGTCAGAGTCATCGGGTTCATCCTCTGCCCAATTAGTGTATTCTACAGATTCGCCATTGTGCCACTTCCACACTCCTTCTTCTTCAATATCGTTGAGACCAATCAGTATTCTGTCTGGTAGGAAAACTTTCTTTATCCACTCCTGTTCTGCCTCATCATTAATTCTGACCAGATAAGCACCTTCTGCTGTGCTTTGGAGAATAGCATCCTCAGGACTACGAGACCGGATTTTTTTGTATGCATGACCATTTAATGGATTTACTACCCACACGTCTTGTGCGTCAAGACCGCTATAGACTGATGCACTTGCTTGTAATCTGTTTGGAACGTCCTTCGGTGATGGCGGAATGACGGGTGAATTGAACATAAAGACAGCGTTGTGAGTTCTATATCCAGGTTTAACCACAATTGGTTTCAACATTGCACGCTGCCCTTGATAATCCACAGACATTATGTAAAAAGCGGGTCCATTGATATGGGATGGAACATATTGTATGAAATTCCCTTCAATATCTGTCCTTGTTCCAAAACCAATATTACTCTCTCCCATTCCATCCAGACCTAATTGATTTACATTGAATTCTATGTGTGCATTGGCTACTGGCGTTTCGTCCATGTGTAAAACTGTCCCTTGGATTCTTAGAAAGTGTGTGACCGCCACTTCTATGTTTTCAATCTTTTCTATTGATTCCGGTGCAAACACAATCCCAGAACCGATCATATTATCGATTGAATAAAAAGAAATACCACCAATCTTTAACTTCAATACTTGAGCTATCGGTTTATAATAGGGTAATACGCCAAATGCGTATGGACCTTGGTTGATTGCCTTGATGGTGAAATCTCCATTGGAATTAACCTCCGCAGGGAACGCTAATGGGTCATCGGGCCAGTCCTGGTCCTCATCTACAGGTATTGGAAACCACCCTCCATTGTTATATTCTACAGGGATTATAGCTAACTTGACATCGCTCGCTGGATTCCCGCTATCATCAACTACATGACCGCTTGCTGAGAAGGATGAGTCCACATTAGGTTCCTGAATTGTACCTTCGCTCTCATTAGGTGCATCCGCATGACCAATCTGATTTTGCACATCAGGATCAGATGGCAGATTTGTCATTACAGATGCATCAACAATGTCAACTGTCAGTTCAGTTGTCGTGTCAAGACTGTAGGGTTGCTGAAAACGGGCAGAATGTTGGGCACCAAGTCCAAGCATCAACACCACCAAAACAAAAGTTGAAGTAGCAACTACCCACGGTATAAATGGTTTGCTACCGGAAGGGTTAGTGGGGTCAATCTGTGCACCAGTTTCGTTGATGGTTCGGATTATGTTTTCTGTCAAATTTGTTGATGGTTGATAACTTCCTAAGGTTTCCCTTATCATGTGTTCCTCCTTTTGTAATCGCTGTCGGGCACGATGGAGACGGCTTTTCACCGTATTCAACGATACACCCAAAAAATCACTAATTTCTTTAATCGAACTCCCAGCGAGATAATGCAGCGTTATGACGACCCGTTCACTCTCAGGTAGTTTTTGAAGAAGCCGGTCAACGAGATCAATTCGCCTCTCTAATGCTCTCTCTTCAAGCTGTTGATCCATATATTCTGAATAGCGTTGTCTTTCAAGTTCTACTTCAGGCAAGTCTTCTAAGGACTGCATTTCTACGCTTCTTTTTTCAAACCAAGTCTTACACAGACGATTCGCTATCACATAAAGCCATCCTGCAAATAGATTTGGATTCTTCAATTTACCAAGATTCCTGTAAGCTCTGAGGAAGGTATCTTGCGTAATCTCTTCAGCTATATGAAAATCTCCGATTTTACGCCACGCAAGGGCATGGACACGTTCTTGGTATCTCTGCACAAGCTCGGTAAAAGCGTTCTGATCACCAGATAACGTACGATTGATCAGATCATAATCAGTGGTTTCCATGCATCTTCTCCAAAATTGGATACTTTAAAATATAAAGACTCTGATATTAGTGGCAAAGGTTGCATAAAATGAATTAATTCTAAACGTGAGTTTGATAAATCAGATTTTCCCAGGCCGGTAGGTTCGGTTTCCTAACCGAACCTGATCCTACGCGAAAACCTTTATGAACGCAAGTGGCACAAAGCAGGTTCGGTTAGGAAACCGAACCTACCGGGTCTATGCAAGTGATATTTTGGGCAAAATGAAGTCCATATACCTATTATCAAACTCACGTTAATTCTAACAATTCTAAAAAAATGAAGAAGATAGGAATAATCCCAAGGATAACTGTAAAGAAGTGATTTTCTGAAAAAAGATAAACTTCGTTAATTCTCCCATTTAGAACGTATTTCTTATTTTACACTAACCGCAATTTTACATGAGTGGGTAACATATAGCAATAGAAAATGTGTGGTCGTTGGTGTAAAATGTATGGGATTTCATAAGCTCTTAATAGTAGTAGGCACACTCCGAGTGCCGTCTCTTATGAATAAAGATGACAAAACATTTACATACCCCAACTGAAAAACAGATTGACATAATCTGTATATGATGTTATTATAGGTAATCATTTTTCCAAATATGATAAAGGTAAACTCGTAATGAAAATAACAAAATTAGAAACCTTCCTTGTGCAACCGCGCTGGCTCTTTCTAAAAATTCATACCGATGAAGGTTTAGTCGGACTCGGCGAACCGATTTTAGAGGGGAGAGCAAAAACATGCGCACAAGCAGTTGACGAACTCGCGCCATATCTCATCGGTCAAGACCCAACACGCGTCGTCCATCATTGGCAAGCCATGTATCGGCATGCATTTTACCGAGGCGGACCTATCCTCACAAGTGCATTAAGTGGCGTTGAACAAGCTCTCTGGGATTTAGCAGGTAAATCACTCGGCGTTCCTATATATAAACTTTTCGGTGGTCCCACACGTGACCGTATCCGACTATACAAAGGTGGCGGCGATCCAGATGGCATCAAAGAATGGATAGATAAAGGATTCACCGCCTTCAAAACGGGAGTTGCTGGAGGAAGACCCGCACGAATTATTGAAAATAAAGCATTCATTGATAAAGCCGTCAATCATTTTGCCGCACTACGTGAGGCAGCCGGTACTGAGGTAGACTTGGCTATCGATTTCCACGGGGCGGTAAGTCCACAGACCGCAAAAGTATTGATTAAAGCGTTAGAACCCTATCAACCGATGTTTGTTGAGGAACCGATACAGTGTCAAAACGTGGACACACTCGCAGAAATTGCACGCAGCACACATCTACCCATCGCAACAGGAGAACGAATCTTCACAAAATGGGGATTCCGTGAAATCTTGGAGAAACAAGCCGCATCAATCCTGCAACCAGACCTGTGTCATGCGGGAGGTATAAACGAAGTACGAATCATCGCTGGTATGGCAGAAGCATACTATGGCGGTATCGCACCACACAATCCGCTTGGACCTATCTCTTTAGCAGCCTGCATCCAGTTAGATGCATCTATCCCAAATTTCGTCATGCAAGAACACACAACACTCGGTGAAGGTTATCTCAAGAATCCATTCGTTTTCAAAGACGGTTTTGTTGAACTACCAACAGAACCCGGATTAGGCATCGAGTTAGACGAAGATGCTCTTGAAGATAAAATTGACCACGATTGGAGAAACCCAGAATCCTACCATCCTGATGATGGTTCTGTCGTGGATTGGTAAGGGATAGTAGTTAACAGTCAGCAGCCAGTTGAAAACTGAAACGAATAACTAACAACTGAAAGAATATCTATTATGAAATTTATAATGTTCACAAAACATCTACAAGGGTTAGAATTACCAGAAATAATCACTGCATTACAGACAGTTGACGTTGAAGGTGCTGACCTTTGTGTGCGTCCCGGATATCCTGTAAACCCTGAAAACGCAGAAAAAGAACTACCCGCAGCATCAAAAATGTTTGCAGAAGCGGGTTTGTCTATTCCGCTTGTCACTACCCCAGGTGATTTTTTAAACCCATCAAAAGACGAAACAGAACGAGTCTATGCTGCTGCTGGCGAAGCAGGAGTCGAAAACATCAAACTCGGTTATTGGCATTGGCACGCAGATAATGGCGGTTACTGGTCACAGGTTGATTACATCAGAAGTCAACTCGACGGTTTTGCGAAACTCTCTGAAAAACATGGACCCCGAACCTGCATCCACAACCATTCAGGTACATCTATGGGGTTAAACTCGTGTGCAGTGATGAATCTGGTGAAAGGGTTTGACTCACAACATATCGGTGTATTTGCTGATACTGGACACCTGTCAATTGTCGGTGAACCGATTAACATGGCTCTTGATATTGTACGATCCCATCTTGCTGTCATCGCCTTCAAAGACCTTGCACGCTCTCCTGGGATGCGTGGTGGAAAAGTCGTCCGGATGGGGAAAGGATTTGTTGATTGGGAAACAGCTCTTAACACGCTAAAGTCAATGGACTATTCAGGTCCTATCAGTTTTCATAGCGAATACAGTGGGGAACCTGTTGATAGTGTGATTGATCTTGCCCGCGTAGATGTGAGATTTATACGGAGTTTGATAGAAAAATAAGGAGACAGAATGGCACAATTTCAGTTAGGATTAAATACAAGTACAATCCGTCCGGTTGATCTGATGGATAAAATTCGGATTGCTGGAGAAACAGGATATTCAGCCATAGAGTTGTGGAATAACGATCTGACAGATTACGAAGAACAAGGGGGATCACTCACTGACGTAAAGAAGGCATTGGACGATCATGGACTATCAGTTCCTACCGTTATTGCCTTGCATGGTTGGCTCAATGCAACGGGTGTTGAGCTGCAAAATGCATTGGAGGATGCCAAAAAACGGATGTCACAAGCTTCCGCGGTCGGTGCAACCTATATCATCTCAAGTCCTCCGCGTGAAGTCGCTAACCTACAATTAGGTGGTGAGAACTATCGTAAACTCCTTGAACTCGGTCGCGAATTCGGCGTCAAACCTGCAATGGAATTCCTCGGCTTCGTTGATGGTGTAAATCAGGTGAAACATGCTTGGGAGGTTATGGAAGTCGCTGATCATCCTGACAGTACGATTGTCCTTGACCCATTCCATATCTATCGTGGTGGTGGAGAAATTGAGGATATGGAAGGCATACCTGGTGATAAGATTGCAGTCTTCCACTTTAACGATGCACCCGCCGAACCTGCACGTGAAGAACAAACCGATGCGGATAGAGTCTATCCAGGTGATGGTATCCTTGATCTTAAGAAAATGATCTCTATTTTGCAAGACGCAAATTATAAAGGTGTAATCTCGTTAGAACTATTCAATCCCACTTATTGGGAGGAAGATCCCGTAGAAGTTGCACGTATTGGGTTAGAGAAGATGAAGGCTGTGATAAAAGACCTCTCATGATTGCAGGTTTATTCATAATTATGATAAAATATATAAATGGTAGATATGATCTGTGCAGATGAATTCAAAAAAGCCATAAATGACACCAACGAAAATCACGAATGAACATCCATATACTCTTAAACCATTTAGAATTAAAAATGGAACTATAATGAAAATAGGATAAGTCAAATGAACTACATTAATGGATTATTATCATCTTTAACACAGGTAAAAGACGCAAAAACCCTACGCGCATCCTCCTGGGATACCACAGGACGCAATAACGATGCTTGGAATATCGCTCCCGGAGAAACACGTGTCCTCGCAGACATCAAAGGTCCGGGATGTATCAATCATATCTGGATGACACAGCCGAACGGATATCGTAATGTACTAATTCAGATGTTTTGGGATGATGAAGAACATCCGAGTGTCTTATGTCCGTTAGGCGATTTTTTCGGACTCGGAAACGAAATCGTTAACTCCTACGATTCCATACCCTTCTCAGCTTCTACACACAGCAACAATCACTTCAATACTGGATGTGCACTCAACTGCTATCTACAGATGCCGTTTAACCGATCAGCACGAATTGAACTCCTCAACGAGGGAGATTCACCACACATGCAATACTTCTATGTAGATTACGAACTCTATCCAACAAAACATGATGAGAATATCGCTTATCTACATGCACAATTCCATCGTGAGAATCCTTGTGATGGATGGGGACACGAAATCACAGTCAACACACCGGAAGCAAATATCGTTAATGCTGAACGGCTTGCATGGGAAAACAACTATCTAATTTTAGATGCAGAAGGGAAAGGACATTACATCGGATGCAACCTATCTGTCACTAATTTTCAAGGAACATGGTGGGGTGAAGGTGATGATATGATATGGATTGACGGATATAAATGGCCACCAGACTTACACGGAACAGGTTCAGAAGACTACCTCAATCAGGCATGGGGAATGCAACGTAATGCATTCGCACATAACGGTTCATCTATTCATGAAAGCAATACTAACGGGTATCAGACATCCTATGTGTATCATCTTGAAAATCCAATACGCTTTGAAAAGGAAATTCGGGTTACAATTGAACACGGACACGGAAACCATCTCAGCAACGAGACATCATCGGTGGCATACTGGTATCAGTTAGAACCCCATAGACCGTTCGGTATACTACCCGTTGAACAACGTAAACCTGTCCTGAAGGATGAAGATGGCAATTGGATTGTTGACAAAGCAAACCAAACACCATCCCCAGACCTTGTTCTAAATGATGAAATGAAAGAAAATAAAAAACAGTGGCAGGAAACTCATTAGATGTCGCTGTGTGACATTAATTTGACCAAAGGAGATTTAAGATGCAGACTTTTTTCCAACATTCTCATACCGATAAAATGGAAGAAGATACACACAACGGTGAGGAGGTAGATGATCAGGACCAACCAGAGTCTGAACACTCACATGAAACAACAGAACCAACTACTACAGAACCTGACGAAGAGAATATAGATGCGGATACATCTGATGACACGCAAGAAACAAATGAAACTGAAACAGCTCCTGAAGAAACAACCCCAGCTGTTCCAGAAGATGAACCACCAAAACAAGATAATGAAACAGACGAGGTAGACAAAACATCGGAATCTGAGGAAGAAACAGAAGAAATTCCTCAGGCTAAGGACGAAAATACTAATGAAGTTGACCAAACAACCGATGCTGAACAGACAGATGCTACACAGAACACGACAGAAGAACCAACAATAGCAGAAGTTTATGAAGTGTCAGATGTTGAAGAAGCAACCGTAATAGAAGATACAGCCGAAACGCTCGAAACATCAGACGAAGTTGAAGATAAAACAGACGAAGTTGAAGATATAACAGAACCGCCTGAACCACAAATCCAGTTTTCTCTCGGTGAAAGTGAAGAATTGTATGATTTTGTGGCTACGTTCAAGGAAAGTGAATGCACCGGATCAGAAAATATTTCGGTCAACATGGCAGATTCATCTGGGGGTATCACAAAACCTGCTATTCTTGAACATCCACCATCAAACGGTGTGTCGCGTATCATCTATGAATTAGATTTGCCGCCGACTGAAGAAAATGCGAATCTCCACCTCTATTTCAATATTGGTCTTAGAGATGGTGTCGTATTTGATGATCCGAATAGACACCCTGACGGCGTCAAGTTCTCTATTGAGATCGCAGGTGAAAAGTGTTTTGAGTCCATATCCACAGAATGTCAGTGGACACCCTATAACGTAGATATTACCCGTTTTGCTGGACAGAAGGTTCAGATCGTCCTTATGACTGAATGCAATGTTGAGGGTAATAGCAACTACGCCTGGGGATTGTGGGGACACCCAAAACTTATCAAGCTCACTAAACCTGACAGACAACAGGAACACCCTTCAGTAATCCAATGTGGAATTGCATTTGCGACTTTGCCTGAAGATCGTACAGCTCTGATCGAATTCAATGTTGATAAGTTGACACCAACACACGAAATAATGGCTATCATCCAACAAGAATTAGAAGTAGAGCCTACCGAAATAACACTCTATGTAGCACAACCGAAATTAGAGATCGTCAGTGTAGGATCGACAGCAGCAGTCGTCAGTACGGGAGAAGCGTTTGAAGTCCAATGCACAATCAGAAACATCGGGGTAGGCCCCCTCTTAGCGAACAATAAGACTCGACTAAGTATCAGCGATATTAAGTTACGTAGGGGTAGATCATCACAAAACGTTAAATCTATCGCTCCAGGTGAGACAACTACCCTTATCTGGTACGCACGTGGTGTTTCACGACCAACTACGCTCAATTTTAACGTCTCACTCAAATCTCGTCATGTCCAAGGTAAAGGGAAAAAAGAGGGAACCATTGAAATTCGACCAGCAGTTCCAAAACTTGAAGCACAAGTAGAGACCGAATTACATACTTATATGCATAGAGAACATGCTGTCATCGGGAATAAGTATCTCAGAGTCGTTCTTGTCCATAGTGGTGACATATTCCAATCCATCAATAGAAGACCAAAAAAGAACCTACCAGAAAAACATGAAACGGGATACGAGTTTTATGCTATTTATGTGGCAAAAGGAAGTACATATCAACAGGTCGCAACATCTAAAATGATCGCAATGGCGACATACCTATCAGATGGAACAAGGCATAACCTACAATTTGTTCCCGATAACATTCAACTGTCTGGGAACAGTCTGGGAGAAGCCATCATCCGTTTATCTGGTGAGCACCAAGACATAGATGGCGTAACCTGGAAATTGCAGCTACAATTTGTTCTTACGGAGGAAGCAAAACGAATCAAAGCGACATATAATTTGCAGGTTGATGCTGAACGCGAGCTTCTTGCATTCCATGGCACAGAAATATATGCTGGACACAAGAGTACTCGCGAAAAGAAAACAGCAGCTCTATTCCCCGGACTGGAGTTCCTTCAGGAAGACGAACCTTCATCAAATACACGGGATGCAGCACCTCCTATAAACAATAGGTTAGTTCCTCATCCCTATAAAATCACTATTCCTGTGATGGCGGTTGAAATGCAGAAGTCTGTAGTTGGTATCGCTTGGGATCCTATGGAAAGTTGGGACGGAAATGAACAGAATCTGTCCGCTATTTTTGCTTCCCCCAACTGGCACGATCATCAGAGAAACCATCTGATGGGTCTATTTCTGCCCACCGTACCAAATTGGGTTAATGAGAATGAACAGTTCGCTGAAAACACATATCAGATGACACCAGAACGTCCAATCTCACTTACATGTGAAATTATAGCGGATGGGAATGCTTCAATTCTCGATGTAATACCACATTGGATTACTGCCTACGGAATCCCTAAACCGGTTGAACCTCCACGGGATGATGTAGAGGAGATTGAACTCTCACGACACGGTTTTATGCACACTGTCTGGGATGCAGAAAAAAGGCAATCCAGACACTGTGTAGATTGGGATTCACGAAACGAACCGAGTTTCGCAACTTTACTCTGGTACGATTACCTTGTGACACAGGCTGAAGATGTAAAACAACGTGTGGCTGAGATAGCTGACAAAACAATTGCAGATAGTGGTGCCGTTGGTTTAGCTGGACGCGGTTCATGTCATATCCTCGGTGGTGAGTTTCCGTTCTATTATGGACATTTAGATGCGGCGTTAACACGGTATGAAGCCGAAGTTCAACCACTACTTGAATCGCAAGCGAAGGACGGTAGTTGGAGTTTTCAACCCGCTTCCGAGAGAACGAAAAGTCTCGGTAAAACCGGTGATGCTGTTCTCGGAACATGTGCAGCGAACGCACTTAAACTGCTCAAACATGCACGCATCACACGACACAACACCTCTCTTGATGCTGGTAGAAAAGCACTCTCTTTTATGGACCGATTTTTTGTTCCCCGCGGCGCACAAGCCTGGGAATGTCCCTTGTATCAACCGGATCTCCTCGCAGCTGCACATGCAGTTGGTGCTTATGTGGAAGCACATCAGATAACTGGTAATAAGTCGTATCTCAGACGCGCAGAATACTGGGCAAACGCGGGACTCCCATTCCTCTATCATTGGCATCTACCAGATCGTCCGGGAATGCTCTACGCTTCAATACCTGTTTTTGGAACAACCTTTTATACACACCCCTGGTTCGGTGTCCCAGTTCAATGGAACGGGTTAGTCTATGCATACTATCTACAACGGCTCAATCAATACGCAAAAGACGATAAATGGCAGAAAATCGCTGAAGGAATTACCACCAGTGCAATGTATCAGCAGTGGACAGATGGTGAGCTAAAAGGAACATATCCCGACGGATTCTACGGGTTCTGTACTGAAGGGAAAGGCCCACATCTTAATCCAGAAGATATTATGGCTAATGTCTACTCGCTACGGGGTCTCGATCCGGGTGTTAAGACCGTAATTGCAGGTTCTATTCATCTCAGTTCTGGGGCAATACCTGATGCCGTCTCAACTTCTCGGAACGGAACAGTCAATTGGTCTCTAAACTATGCTGAAAATGAGACAAGCCACACGTTGATTGTAGGTTATGATAAACCCCCATCTGCTATCACCGCACGCGGAACCAAGAGTGATGAAACTGACAATTCAGAATTTGAAATACCACAAGTTGACGTTTTAGAAGAGGTCACATCGGGATGGCAATATATCACAGAAAAAGACGCAATCCTGATTAAACAGATTCATACCACAACTGATATGCAGTTTCAACTAAAAAAATAGTGTTGATTTATTTCACGATTTTTCGTAAAGTGTTAAAACCACTATAAAAGAGTATAGACTTTGTTCCATTCTTATACATCAATAAACTCTCATTAAAGGGTCATCATACCCTTAGGAGGAACCATGAAAGCTAAAAGAATCGTATCACTCACATTCGCTTTAGTTATGATATCAGTCATAGCTTATGCTATATTTGCTACACAAGCAATAGCACAAGATGCAGAAGCTGGTGCAGAAGATACTGCACTGTTCCCTTGGAAGGTTATTGCTACAGATATTATCTTAGTGGCAATCTTCAGCATAGTCGGGTTAATCATCCTCATGATCGGATATAAGGTATTTGATCTCGCAACACCTTATGATCTAAACAGGCAAATCGCAGAAGAAAACAACGTAGCCGCAGGTATTGCTGTCGCGGGTGTCATAGTTTCACTCGGAATAATCGTTCACGCTGCCATGGGTTAGACGTTTTCGTGCTATGTAGCGGATAGATATGCTGTCCGCTACTTCTCTAATGATCCATCAATTCCTAAAACGGTAGACCATAAAGAAAATTAAACACCTAATTTGATATGTTGAAAATGGAAGAAATATCATACTTGTCCGAACAAACCATCAGTCCTGAACAGATCCAGGAATGGGTGGAGACCTTCCACCGTGATGGATGTCTATTCCTTGAAAATGTGCTGACCCCCACTCACTGTGCCGAACTTCGTAACGATCTGGAATGGGCACTCGCAAACAATCCGAATGGACTAAACAGTGGCAACTTCGAATCAACGATGCATCTGAGCCATCGCATGTTCGAACATAGCAACGCTAACCTGCGACTGTTTGACATTGAACCCATTGTCTCCTTTGCCGAAGCACTCATTCCGGGTGAATGCCACATCATACACAACAACTCCTTTCAAACCCGACCTGGTGGTGGCATCACATCATGGCACCAAGACGACTCACCACACTATCTCGTAACCGATGGGAAACCCCCAACAAATGTAAGACTACCCGTAATCCTCTTTACCGCAAATTACTACCTAACGGATGTCACCGAGATTGAACACGGTGGAACCGAAGTGATACCCGGTTCCCATCTATACGGGGCCTCTCCGCCAAACCCAATTCAAGGAACAGAGTGGGAAAACAAAATCCAATACAACCTCGGCAAAGCAGGAAGTGTCATCATGTTCAACAATCAAGTCTGGCATCGCGGAGGTCCCAATCAGAGTCAACGTACACGCTACATTACGCAGATAACTTACGCACGCCGACTGGTAGGACATAAATTCTATCCGTTCATGAACTACAATATGCCAGAATCGGTGTATCAAGACGCAAACCCACGCCTACGTCGACTATTAGGATTTCTCAATCATGGGGCTTATGGTTAGATTTACTCACTTCAATCGCAAAATACATAATCTCTTAATTGGAAGTGTTGATGAAAGCAATTGTGTTCACCGAACAAGGCGAAATTGACGTACTACAGTATCAAGAAGTCCCTACACCTCCCCTTGGCACCAGTGAAATCCTCGTTGAAGTTAAAGCGTGTGCTGTAAACTACCTTGACATCCACGCACGACGCAACCGACCCGAAATTAAAAAGAAACTTGAAGAAACAGGAAAACCACACATCTTAGGCTCCGACATTGCAGGTGAGATTGCGGATATATCTGGAACACATCCACATCTCACTATCGGACAACGCGTACTTCTTGCACCATGTATTCCTTGTGGTGTCTGTAGCGACTGCATCAGTGGTTATGAAAATTTGTGTGATACACAACAGCTACTCGGTTTTCAAACTGACGGCGGATATGCAGAATATGTCAAAGCACCTGCCAAAAACGCAATCCCTATTGCCGATACGCTATCTTATCCCGAAGCGTCTGTTCTTCCTATCGCCTATCTCACCGCATGGCACATGCTAATAACCCGTGCACAGCTCCGAGCTGGGGAAGATATATTGATTCTCGGCGCAGGAGGAAGTGTCGGTAGTGCGGGGCTACAAATTGCCAAACTTATTGGAGCACGCATATTTGCTACAGCAAGTACAAACGAAAAACTTGCACGAGCAAAAGAATACGGTGCTGACATAACCATAAACTATGCCGATGTAGACTTTTCAGAGGCGATACTTGAGGAAACAAACGGACGTGGTGTGGATGTCGTATTAGAACATGTCGGTACTGCAACTTGGGAAAAAAGTATCAGAAGTCTTGCGAAAAACGGTAGACTTGTCTCTTGCGGTGTAACAACAGGAAATATCGGTGAAATCAACATCCGTAAGATGTATCAGCAGCAGCTCACACTCATGGGATCCGCATTAGGCACAACTGCAGAACTCAGGACCTTAGTCCGTTTGGCAGAACAGGGTAAGTTAGTTCCCATAATAGATAGAACACTACCTTTAGATCAGGCATCCGAAGCACACCAACTGTTGGAATCGCGTAAAAACTTTGGCAAAGTATGTCTTATCCCTTGAAACGCAATTATGCACCGAGTGGTCCCTGTGAATACACAACGTTTTCGCCAAATTGCTCAATCAACCATCCCCGCAACGGCACATCCTCATCAGTTGGAACATACCGTCCGTTATTCTTCACGGCTGCACCAAGTAATTGCCGACGAATCGGATCACAACGTTCATAGAGATGTTCAACTGTCATATCATCTTTCTGACGAATCCATCTATATCCGTAACCATAGAAAAGTGCTTTACGCGTAATCTGTGAGGTGTTCGGACTACGGGAGTGCCAAAGTCGTCTATCAAATAGAACTGCAGTACCAGGTTCCACACAGACCGGTATTGCATCATCCGGAATGCTTGATGCAGACTTTTCGAGCGGATCACGACTAATTTCTACCTCTGGCAACGGTACATCAGAGTAATGGCTACCCGGACGAATGTAAAAGTTACCACGACCTGGTTCAGACACATCTGTCAAAAAATACGCAACCTTCAAGGATAGACGTGGACGTGGGTGAGTCTCCATCTCAATATTGACACGACCACTGTCCTGATGCCATTCCAACCATCCATCCCCCTCCTGTGCATCAGATGCAGCAGGTGGTTTCACGTGCATGTGTGCATGGTAAAGATAGATATTCCATCCCAGAATACCCCATACTTTCGGCAGTGTTGTGGGATGGTCAACCAAATCTAAAAATACGTCATCAGTACCTAAGAAATTTGAGAAACCCCAATGTGTGTCAGGTTTTGCTCTTCCTGTTGCAAGTGCATTACTATGCAGTTTATCTA
The DNA here is from genome assembly GCA_022824835.1 of Candidatus Poribacteria bacterium. GTDB lineage: Bacteria > Poribacteria > WGA-4E > WGA-4E > WGA-3G > MSPOR6. The sequence continues at coordinate 81,215 of JAJDZB010000023.1, forward strand.
CTGCCTCTAATAAGCGTTCCCTCATATCTGTTGGCAGCGCGTTTGGAACGTAGAGGTATCCCTGCTTCTCAAAATGATCTCGTTCTTCATCTGTTAATAAGTGAGAAAGGCATTCTCTGTTCATAATTTAAAGTCCGTTTGAATTATCGTCCATTTGAAGATACACGTCTTGAGTATCAACTGTAGAACTTTCGCAATATGTTTGAATAATTATCCTCGTCGTTCGAATGAAATAATTTATGTTGAGATGTAGAGTTATAACTCCATACATCCCCTGGTTTATACGTGATCGTTTAATGTCTCTTGAATTGCTTGGTTGAATCTTTCTGGATCTTTGAAGTACTCTTTTGCATTTTCAACAACACGTTCTAATAAATCTTCATCGTCTTTTTCCATATTCTCCATATCCAATGAGGACTGTATTTTATCTTCGCTGAATGTTTCATACAACTGACCTATTGCCGCATTCAGAAAGGCAGAGGTAAGTGCTGTGACGTTGTGAAATGAGAGTGTTACCTTTCGATTTGCTTCAAAAGCAGCATTGAGCCGTTCATATACCTCTTGTCCATCACTGGAAGCCACACACAATGGACTGCCAACAATTCCAAAAACGGATACCTTTATGCTTTCTGGCATGTTTTGTCTCCTTAGGGTATCTTGTATTTTGTTAGCACAAACTGTATGAAATTAAAGTATTAAATTGTGTAATATTTTATTTTTCCCAGACCCTGTACTTGCGGTTTCCTAACCAATTCAGAATACCAAACGCTTATTCTGACATACCTATAAAGTCAATTTAAGAGATAAATGCGTTGAGGTAGTGTCTTCAGTCCCGTAGGGACGATATGTTTATAGAAAAATGTTTACCCCACCTCTCTTCAGTCCCGTAGGGACGATATGTTTATAGAAAACGTGTCCCACCTCCTCTTTAGTCCCGTATGAAGTTTAAATAATTAAACGGGTAATTTCCTGTTCACATGATGCAGGTTCACTCCCCCTGCTGGCGAGGTTTCCTAACCTCGCCAAATTACCTAAAGTATTATTTTAACTTCATTTAGTTTGTGCCTGTGAGACCGCAAACTAAACAGTTTACGGTACAAAACACATGCAAAAAATGAACGATTCTCCATAAAAATCTATTATTATGTCAAATATAATTTAGGTAGCAACTTGGATTATTATACCATAATTATCTTTAAATGTGCCAAAATTTCGTACTAAACTGGGGTATATAAAGTTTTTGTCACTTAAGAAAAAGGATCGCTGAACTCTTGCTCCAGCGGGGCAATATGTCTATAGAAAAAGGATTGTCAACGGGCTGCACTCCAGCGGAGTGCTATGTACATAAACGGACGCATAAAGATTTTGCCCCTTAACTGTCAGAAACGAACTGTCTGAATCGCGGATTATCACACCCATAAACTGAATGCCTTTGGCAATTAATGTATTTTTGTGGTATCCTTAAACTATCACATTTTAGGGGTAATATACAGATGAAATCTGACGAACAAAAAACACAGACCTTTAAAGACATCATTACCTGTAATCCGAGGATTATGAGCGGCAGACGTTCTGCTTAAATAGAGAATAATATCATGGCATTTAGCGATTTCAAGACAATCTCTGAAGTACAAGAAAGATTCAAGGTCAAGTATGCAGAAGATGACTTCGTCGAAAATAGATCAGCAACACCTTCGGTAACGTTTCTACAAGACTTTGAATTTACCCGCGAACATATCAACGTTTTTGCGTCTGAAGCATCACGATGTGAAACCATTATCTTTCCTGTTCTGAAGGAGAGTTATAAATCTTATGCCGACCAATACGCGCTCTGGATAAAGCAAACCATCACTTACGACGACATTTTGAACGGAACACCAGACTATTTTATATCTACTAAATCTGAATTAGGCAAAACCGTTGTAGGAAGTCCGTTGATACTGCTTGTTGAAGCGAAGAAAAACGACTTTGAGCAAGGGTGGGGGCAATGTCTGGCAGAATTAGTCGCCGCCCAAAAAATAAATGCTGAAAAAGTGAATGATGGTGCAGCATTACCTGTGTACGGTATTGTCACCGATGGCACATTATGGCAATTTGGACGACTTATCGGCGATACCTTTACGCAAAACAGAACAGACTTTGCATTGGCTAATTTATCCACGCTTTTTGGCGCAGTGGATTCCGTGTTTAAATCCGTAACTGATATGAACTGAGTCGGTTGTATCCCTCTTTCTGTCCGAGTTACCTCCCGGTCACGACTTAAAAGTAGTAGGCACACGCCGTGTGCCGTTAACAAATTCAATGAGACGCAATAAAAATCCTATAATCATGCAAATCCTGGTTCAGACAATCTACCACAACACCCCATCAATCTCCCCTATAACCCGCAACGTCTCTGCAATAGCAACCAAAATGGAACGATACTGTTTAATATCATCATGACTTAGCTCTATGTTCTTTCTATCTTTTAGCCACTTCTCACACACCTGATATGCCCCGATCTCATATTCCCATACCTTTGCGGGAACATCCGTGAAGTACTGCGTGGCATTAATCCAAACCTTACTATCTTGATAGCGAGGTTTTGAGACAATACTATCACCTTCACCTTCAAAGCGATGACGAATGGGAATTTGCACATCCTTTAGCAGATGCCAATTAATCAATTCCTGCCCTAATGCTGCGAGTTTACGGAAGTAATTAATATCCGGCGGTAAAGGAATACGCGGAAAATCGTATTTTAAAAATTCATAATACCGTTCGCGATAGGTGGGACTATAAAGCACAGCATAGATATAAGCGAGAATCTCCTCCGGTGTAACGTCTTCGGGAAGTCCAAACGGTGCAGCTTGTGGTAATCCCAACGACTCCGAAAGTGCAGTGAGAAACGCAGATTTGAAATTGAGTTTACGTTCGGTTTCAAGACCCAAGCCTCCTGACTCTGGATATAGGTAAAGCGGGAATACGTGGGAGGATTCACTGGTTGTGTTTGAGATATAACAATTATCTGTAATTTTATCGGTAATCAAAGCGTGTTGCCATATAGGACTTTTGACAATGCGGCAAACACATAGGGCGAGGTTTTCAGAGAGCAAATGTGGCATTACTTCTGGTCTGGGGCGACAATGAAATCCGCGCGAATGTCCGGTATAGTAGGTCCAGCGTTTGTCGAACGGACGGTAGAAAATTGGCGTTATGTGTTGTTCAGCATTGGGATTATTACGGAGATCAGCCTGAGCACGGTGAACCTGCCAATCTTGACTATCACTTCGTAATCTGTACCTTTCGCGCGCCTCATCTACAGAAAGTGAAGCGAAATTGGTTGCCGTTTCACGAACATCTTCAGCAGTTCGATGAATTGTCAGTTTATCTCGCGCGGTGACAATTCCAATTGAACTGGTTTGAAAGATGTCTGTGATTTTCCATCCATTCTCGTATTCTGCACTGAAGTTTGTCTCTTGAGGCACAAAAAGGTAGTAAGGAGATACAGGGTGCAACTTACACCATTCCGTAGATTGTACATCGGTTTCCGAAAGTGTACTGTATCTTTTTTCTCGGGATCCCCACATATCCGCGTGATAGACCTTTGTTGATGTCGGATTATCGCATTGCTTGACACAAAACACAATAGAGACACCTTGTATAATGTCAAAAACATTTTCATCTCTTTGTCCTGTAGGTACCGCTTCCGTTCTCCTGTTACTACCGTGTAAATTGAGTACATAAATGGAGTTGAAACTCTTTAACAAACTCTGCCGCATGCCACGCGCTGTAGGTGCATCAAGGAAATTATTATTGGTGATATAGCCAATCACACCTTCACCGTTTCTATCAATCCGCCACTGTGCCCACCGGATAAACTTCACATAGTCATCCTGAAGTGCCCTTGGGTTTATTTCATTGAGTGGTTTTCCATCTACCTGACTATAATCTTCCATAAGTTCACCGATAAAAGTTAACCTCCCAGCGACTCGACTTGGATTGGCAGAATGTTGCTTATATGGCGGATTGCCGAGGATAACAAGAATAGGTTCGTCCCGTTTCACAGAGAGTGCCGCATTCGCTTCATCAGAGATAAACGTAGCGAAAGGTAAGGGAGACTGCATTTCGTCCGGTTGTTCCACAGCGTTGGTGAGATAGATACCGAGACGTTCATCATCGCGCCATCCTTGGGCTTTCAGAAATAGGCTTAACTTCAGATGGGCAATCGTATACGGCGCGACAAGCAGTTCAAATCCGAAAATCCGTTTGACAAGTTGTCCATT
>JAJDZB010000057.1:0-67277 GCA_022824835.1 Candidatus Poribacteria bacterium
AGGGGATAGTGAATTAAAAAAAATATTTGATAATGATTCATGTTTTTAGTATAATACAAGGACATGCAAACAGAATCCAATTTTATTATTTTATGAAGGAAACAGATATGCAAAGAAGAAGATCCAGAACAAAATACTGTATGGGTGAACTTATTGAACGTGAAGATTTCTCTGAAGATTTAGCTGCTTTCAAATTCAAGACTGACGAGCAACTCCCCTTTATACCAGGACAATATGCCACGATCGGTTTTGAAGTTGATGAAAAGATTGTCCAACGTCCCTATTCCATTGTCTCCTCACCACACGAACCCTTTATGGAGGTATTTGTTGAATTGGTACCTGAAGGCGCAACGACACCCCTCTTCTGGGAATTAAAACTCGGTGACAAAGTCTTCATCAGAGACCGTCTCGTAGGAAAATTTGTGATGGATACGGAAAGCGGGATGACACGTCATGTCATGGCTGGCACAGTCACAGGTGCAGCACCCTATATTAGCATTGCACGCACACAGAAAATTGAACAAGAACAGGGACAATCGAGTCCACATAAGATACTCTGTATTGTCGGGGCAAGTCGTTCTTGGGAACTCGGATACTATATGGATGAACTAAATGAACTCGCTGCACAAGAGGAGTGGTTCGATTTTGTTCCAACGGTAAGTCGTCCGTGGGAAGATACAGAATGGCAAGGAGAATCAGGACGTGCAGAAGATGTCATACGAAAATACGGAGATGAGATTGGATATGACCATACAAACGCTGTTGTCTATGCATGCGGACATCCACAGATGATTGAGAATGCAAAGGCGATTTGGGCACGCGCACGGTTCCCCGAAGAACATATCAAAGAGGAAAAATTCTTTGTTATTAAGGAGTAGTTGATATTAATGCAATAACAAGTGATTGCAAGACTTTTTAAAAAAAAGCGTATAATATGGAACAAAACTTTTTAGATAATACTCTCTATGAAATGGACAATTTAGTTGTTCTTCGTGGGATGAATAGTGAAACTGTAGACCTGATTGCAACAGATCCACCGTTTAATACCAAGCGTAACAGAAGTGGAACGGCAGGATTCTATGTAGACAACTGGAAATGGGGAGATACTGATAGGATGCCTGACCAATGGAAATGGAATGAAGTTCACCCAAAATGGCTTGAAGAAATTAAGGATAATCATACTGAACTTTATCATGCTATTGATGCTGCTAAACATTGTCAAGGCGAAGATACCGCCGCATTTCTCTGCTTCCTAAGCGTTAGACTCATCGAGATGCACCGCGTCCTCAAGAAAACAGGTAGCATCTATCTGCATTGCGATCCAACTGCAAGCCACTACATCAAAATGTGTATGGATGCCATCTTCGGTAGAAATAACTTTAAAAACGAAATCGTGTGGCGCAGATCTACTGCTCACAACGATCCAAAGAAATATGGTAACAACTCAGATAGATTGTTGTATTATTCTGGAAGCGGAAAGACAACTTGGAATGGATCTACTGTCGCTGTTCCAAAAACCCCAGAAGAAATTGATAAAGCGTATCCACTTCAAGATGATCGAGGGAGATACAGAACGGGGGACTTAACAGGCCCATCTCACGGTTATAGTGGTGGGGAAAGTTCACAACCTTGGTCGGGGTATGATGTAAGAGCTAAGGGGCGCGTTTGGTCAGCCCCGTTAACGGGGAATTATGCTAAATGGATTGAAGACAATCTCATTCCGAGCTATAGATCAATAAAAGGGGTTCATGACAGATTAGACATTCTTGATTCTGTCGGATTAATTCACCATCCCAAAAAAGGACGTTCTGGATGGCCAGGGCTTAAGCGGTATGCTGAAGCAGACTCTGGTAATCCTGTTCAATCTCTATTTATAGATATTTCTGGCTTCACAAATTATAACAAAGGAGATGAATGGACAGGATCCCCCGACCAAAAACCACTTGCTCTCTATGAACGTATCATCAAAGCGAGCAGTAATGAAGGGGACCTTGTATTAGACCCGTTCTGCGGTTGTGCTACCACGATTATTGCAGCTGATGATCTAAAACGACGTTGGGTAGGAATTGACAGGCGGAAAGATGCACGTTACCATATCATCACTCGTCTTATGGGAATTTCACGTAAAGAGCGTGAGCGAATTGAAAAACATGCGGTTGATAAAAAATGGCTTGATAAGCAAATGGAAAAGTATGTAATCCACTACCAAACCGAACCGCCAACCCGCACAGATCAAGGTGAACAAAATTTACCCGAATTGTCCCCCGTCTATTCTGCCGAACCTGAAAACCTACTGACACACGCAGAAATGCACGAAATTCTTGTTGAGCAGTTCGGACTCAAATGTTGGGGATGTAACTATGTTCCGCCAGACAAGCGGTATTTACACCTTGACCATATTATCCCCAAAAGTGATGGCGGATCAAATCATATAGATAACCGAGCACTGCTATGTCAACCATGCAACTCAATGAAATCTAATACCATGAGCCTCAATGCCCTACGAAAAAATAACAAAAAAGCAGGATATAGACATCAAAATGAACCGATAGACCTTAAAAAAGCACTTGCATGGACAAGAGCCTATCACACCAAAATGATACGTGAGAGTCCACATCAATACCGATTATTCAATTCCTAAGTAAATTGTCTTGACAAGTTAATATATTGAAGTGCCATCGGTTTTTCAGACCATAATTTTGTAAAGTTTCAACAATTCTTCGTTTTCTAACATTGGCATTCTCCGAGTGCCGTCCATAGATAATCCTTATCCTAAATAGTCTGTAAACATTTATCATTGTCAAACACATAAAGATTACGGCACACGGAGTGTGCCTACTACTATTAAAGATTACGGTACACGGATGAAGATCAAGAATTTAATCGGGTAATATTCAGTTTCTTGTATAATCCGGTTCGGTTAGGAAACCGAACCTACCGGGTCTGGGTCCTAATTACCTAATTTATTTTTTAAACTTCATGAGTGTGCCTACTACTATTAAAACACTACGGACTTCACATGTGTTTTTCCCAATCTAAATGGCGATGAAGGAAATCAAACGTTGCGTCCGAATTAATCTGATGTCCGCCATCAAAAAACTCAATCTCTGTCTTTTCAGGTATGCTAAGTCGGACATATAGTCTACGCACTTTGGCGAATTCGTGTGCCACCCATTCATCTGGTGCAACGCCATCATCATGCCCGCGTTCAACCATAAACGGACGCGGTGCGATTAAGCCCGCCATCTCCGCATAGTTGAATGTATTACCTAAATCGAACTCTGGCATCTCATACTCACCCGTAAACATATAACTATATGGCGAATCGTAGGTCGCATTCTTGACAATCCACTCGTTAAAATCTGCAGAACAGATTGAACACGCATATTTATCAAGTACAGCAGGAACACGCATCGCTGTTTTGCCGCCGTAAGAAAGACCGTAAAAGCCTATCCGATTTTCATCTACATAAGGTAACTCTGCCAACCAGTCAAGCGTGCGTTCATGCTGCCTGATAATCAACGAGAAAAGTGACCATTTGATTGGATTCGCTTTACGTTGAATAACCCGGAAAGCATCCTGTCCGATATACGGATTCTGTGGTGCATAAGCAATGAAACCTCTATCTGCTAACTGTGCTGCATAAGCATGATACACTGAGTTAATCTTCGGATCAGCAGTGTCTTGAGGACGACCTTCTAATCCATGCTGACATACCACGACAGGACGTTTTTCTCCTTCCCTAAGGTCGTTTGGAAGTAACAGTATACCATAAGCGAAGACATCCTCCCATACATCCAGAACAACTTCATAGCCTTTCCATTTTGGTTCATCATATATCAGTCGGGTTCTTGGATTAGCTGGCACATCGGGTTCAGGACATCTTCCGATTACTTCATCCCAGAAATACGTTTTCAAGCTGACACAAGATTCTTCCCACTTTTCTATTGATGTCGTATCAGTTTTGCTCCAGAAGAACTGCTGTCGGTTCGTTGATGCTTCACGCAGAAAACGTTGCGTAAGATTCACGAGCTGCATAAACTGCCGCTTTTGACGGTTATTATTGTCATAAGAATCAGACAAAGCAGAAGTTAAACAGGTAGCCTGATCAATGTTCGGTTCTTCAATTCCAAGACTTTCCAGTAATGCCGTTAGTGAGTTGACATGTCCGGGGAGTTTATCTTCAGGATTTATCAGTCTAATGCTATCGGCACAATTCAGTTTATCATAAAACACTTGAGCACGATCGAACTCATATCTTACAGAATCTAATGGCGGAGAAACAAGTTGACCGGGAGCAGCGCCCCCACGTCCCGAACGTGCTGATGGTGGTCCCGTTACCTCTGGACCTTTACTCGCTTCGACTATCAGTGAACGTGGCGCGATGAGGCTTGCTATTTCAGCATCACCAAATTCAGAAAGTAATCCCCAGACATTGTGATATATCGGTTCGCGCCATACCTCTTCTCGGGATTGAAAGTATCCACTGACGACTGTAGATTGTATTCGCGTATCTATTGCTGCACTATAGAGTGCAAGCAATCCACCCTCACCATAGCCAATAACACCGATGGGTTCTTCAAACGATGACATCCAATCCACTATAGATAAGACCTTTTGAATTTCATAACCGATAATGTGTCTACCCAATTGATAGGCCATTCTGTAAATGAACTCACGGTGGGGTTGATTGGTATATCTTCCGATCTTTGGATTACCTGAGAACGCATCATCACGATTGATCAGATGTGGAATTACAACGCGACATCCTGCACTTGCCAATTGAAGTGCAAACTGAGCAGATAATGGCAGTTCGTCTGTAAGACCTGCTATCATTTCGGGTGTCCAATCCGCATCGGGTAAGGCGATGACTTGTGCCACAACCGGCACATTATCCATCGGTTCTAATAAGAGTCCTTCACCATCCACTGCATCAAAAACGTTCCAACCCACACGAGATACGGTGAAATTGTCACCTTCGGCAATCTTTGCAGATGTTTCAGTCGTTGCCATCAGTGATAGGGAATCGATCTCAAGACGTTCATCAATACAACCGATCTGTTTTCTGAAACGTTGTCTATTCTGTTCAACTGATTCTACATATAAAGTCTGAGAACTGTAATTCCTTTGCCAATGCGCATCACGGTTTTCTGCTGCTGTTTTGATGGCACGGGTTACATATTTGTCAAGGTCCTCAACCATCTGAAGTGCAAGATCAGCATCAGATGTCAAAGGTTCAGTATCATTTAATGGATTGCAGCTAGTATTTGTCATAGATCTCTATCCTCCCGTGAGTTTGATAAATCAGATTTTCCCAGGCCGGTAGGTCCGGTTCGGTTAGGAAACAGAACATACCGGGTCTATGCAAGTGATATTTTGGGCAAAATGAAGTCCATATTCCTATTATCAAACTCACGTTATCCTTGATAAATTACTTCAAATGACGTTATCTCTTTTCAATTGTGCGACTTCATTTTCTGTCATATTCAACACATTGGTCAACACTTCAGTCGTATGTTCACTCAGATTCGGAGCGGGTGAATCAACACTCCCAGGTGTCTCAGAGAGTTTTATTGGAATACCGGGTATTTCTACCGTACCTGTCATGTTATGCATGACTTCCGTAATCATCTCTCTTGCCCGAATTTGTGCATGGTTTACAACCTTGTCTATACTGTTTATGGGACCACACGGGACCCCTAATTTTTCAAGGTCTTTAATCCACGCATCGGTTGTTTTCTGACGTATAATCTCAGAGAGAATAGGGTATAGATCGCTATGATACTCAGTTCTTTTAGCATTTGTACAGAATCTAACATCAGAGATCAAATCTTTCCGACCTATGTGTTCACAGAATTTTGACCACAAAGAGTCATTACCGATAGCGATGATGACATGACCATTTGCTGATTCATAAGCTTCAAATGGTGTTATCACAGGATGACGACTACCCAAGGGGTGCGGAATTTCATCGGTACTCAAATAGCGAACGATAGCATTTTCTAATACTGCGACAAGACTGTCCAACATTGCCACATCTACAAACTGCCCTTTTCCAGTAAGACTGCGATGATGTAAAGCAGAAAGAATTCCTATCGTTGCGAAGAGTGCTGCGGTTATGTCGCTAATTGACGTGCCTACACGTACAGGTGGTCCATCGGGTTCACCTGTAATGCTGATGATGCCCCCCATACCTTGAACAATCATATCATAAGCTCCGTTTTGTGAAAGCGGTCCGGTCTGTCCAAAACCGGAACATGCTGCATAAATGAGTGAAGGATGTTCGGTAGAAAGCGTCTCGTAATCTAAACCGTATTTCTTCATAGTTCCCGGTCGGAAATTCTCTACCAAAATATCGGACTGCTGCACGAGTTGTTTAAATATAGATTTACCTTGATCAGATTTTAGATTTAGCGTTACACTCTTTTTGCCGCGATTAATGCTCATAAAATAGAGGCTAAATCCGTTCTTGAATGGACCGAAATTCCGTGCTTCATCTCCTATCTCAGGTTGTTCTATTTTAATCACATCTGCTCCAAGATCACCGAGAAGCATAGTCGTAAAAGGTCCAGCCAATACTCTCGTTAAATCTAATACCTTTATACCAACCAATGGGCCTGACATATATTGACACCTTTTTATCATAAGAGACGGCACTCGGAGAGTGACTACTACTATTAGAGAGACGGCACTCGGAGAGTGACTACTACTATTAAGAGCATAGGAAATCCCAAAATTGACACCTATAGTGACAACAACTTTACATACCCCCTTTTTTTGAAATTGTTGTTTTTCTTTTGCAGTCGTGCTAAAATAGAGAACACTTCCTATAATAGCAGCTTATGGCTTGTGCGTCTATAAGTTTTCATTTCTATTTGATGCTGTCTGAAGGAGATTCTCAATGGACAAATTGAAAATAGCACACATCGGAGCAGGAAATAGGGGTTCGAATACATATTTACCATTAATCACCAAACTTAAGGATGATCTTGAACTGGTTGCTGTCTGTGATATACACAAAGGCCGGGTGGCACAACAAGCAGAAAAGTATAATGTACCGGCATATACGGATACTGAACAGATGTTACAGAAAGAGAAACCTGATATATGCTCTATCGTGATCACCCCAAGCAAGAATCATATTCCCGGTCTGCTCTGTTCGCAGCATGGTGTTAGTTACTGTACAGAAACACCGATCAACTCCGACCTGAAGTTAGCAGATGAGATGATAGAATCTGCAAAACAACACGGCACAAAATTAGAGGTCAATGAAAACTATTATCGGCGACCATCTGAACGTATAAAACGCGAGATGATCCTTGAAGGGATTTTCGGCAAAGTTAATGTGGCATATAACGATTATCGGGGACACGGATACCACGGTATAGGACTGCTACGAAGTTATCTTGGGTTCGACAATGAACCTGTGCAAGTCTACGGTTTTAGCAAACACTTCAGTGTTCAAGAACATGAATGGCGTAAAGGTCAACCGCGTCGTAAAGCTGAAGATTGGGAACATGCTGTCATAGAGTTTGAAAGCGGTTCGGTTGGTATCTTCAATTTCTCAAGTCTCTCTTACGGTTCACCCCTCCGTGGCTTTAATGGGACAAAATTCTATGCTGAAAGAGGGATGTGTTTTAGAGAAGAAGCAGTCCTGCTAAATGAGAATGCAGACGAACAGATACCCGTAACGATCACGCGAAAAACAAACAACGTTGATGGCTATGATACACTCGCAGCACTTGTTGCAGATACTAACCCTGAAGTTGTATGGGAAAACCCCCTTCAGTATTATGCGCTTAGTGATGGTGAGATCACTGTCGCATCAGAACTCATGAGTATTGCTAATGCAGTTCGAAATGATACCGAACCAGAATATGGTGCATACAATGGAAGGAAAGATAGAGAAATAGATATTGCAATGGCACGTTCACGGAACAACAACGGAGCACCCGTAACTTTTCCATTTGAATACTAAAGTCTTTACAATAATCTCTTGTATCTCTTAGCATAATTGGTATTGTCTTGTTTCATAAATCGTATTGCGTTATACTTAAAGTCAGTAGATATTTGAATTGGAGTGAAAATATTGAATTACATAAAGACAGTTTGCCTCTTGTTGATACTACTTAGTTTCAGTGTAGTCATCACGGCAAGCGACACAGTAACAGAGTTTTTTCCAACCACAGAGGGAAGTTTTTGGGTCTATGTAGATCAGGAAGGCAACGAATTTACACGAACTTCAACTGAACAAAAAAACATTGCGGGAGAGGTATTTCATACTTTCAGCTATGAACCTGTCATGGAAGATTGGGAAAAATACAACTATCTTTTGCATCCATTCATGTATCAGGTTGATACGGAATGGATTAGATTTTATGTAGCAAATGAAATTGAAAGTGCTATCAAGTCAAAATTGAAAAAACGATTAGATGAAATTGCTGCTGAATTGCGACAGAAGTATACTGACCAACTGCCTGCCGGTATATCTTTAGATGTTGATTACACTGTTGAACCAACTGCTCAAGATACACTTTATTTTCTGCCATCAACTCTCAACAACGAGGAGAAGTGGATAGCTACACAAGTAAGTGTCAGAATACAGATATTAATGAATGTCAAAGGCACTGAGATTAACATCCCGGAAGCAAACAAGTCATTATCTCTTACTATGAAATTATCTGAGACAGGAGAGCGTATTGGAAAAGAATCTGTCAAAACTGCTGCTGGGACATTTGAAGACTGTTTAAAGATTGAGTATCGAACTAAAACGACATCATCAAAGAATACTGTTTCAGACATTAACCAAGGATTGACAGATGAGCAACCTAAAGATAAGATCACGACTCTATGGTTAGCACCCGATGTTGGAATAGTAAAACTCATGAGTTCTATAGCGGATTCTGAAGCAGTTGAAACAGTAGAATTGAAAAGTTATAAGATTGAGTCACCCGAAACTGTTAACCTTGACAAGTAATCCTAATTCTAACGTGAGTTTGATAATTAAAATGCAATATGCGTTGTAGGTCGGGTAGAGGAACGAAACCCGACATGTATTGCTATAATGGGTCAAAATGTTGGGTTTCGTGCCTCAACCCAACCTACGTAGTTATTTGTTCTGATTTATCAAACTCACGTTAATTCTAATAGTTTTGTAAAGTATTGATATATGTATAAAAGATTACCTATTGTGATTGCAGTCCTATTAGTCCTATTTACCACAAACGTCATGTCTGGTAAGGAGAAAGGACATCAATATTTTCCAAGTTCTTCGGACAATTTTTGGGTATATCAGGACCAAGATGGAAACGAATTCACACGATGGGCGGCTGAAAGCAAGATAAATGATGGCAAAACGTATACGGGTTTCACAGTTGAGCCGGCGTTAAAGGAGCGTAAAGATTTTATCCGTTTCTTACATCCTGTGTATTGTCATTTTGGAGAAGGCTGTGTATATCTTCTTGTAGGTGAGAAGCTAAGAAAAGCTATGAAAGCACGACTCACAGATGAGATGGAGTTATTTTCAAAACTCTCCGTTGCCTCACTCAAGAAAAACTTGCCCCCTGGCAATAGTATAAAAGTTGATCTTGACTATGAAGTAAAAGTAGACACGGATGAACACCTGAAACTCCTTAATCATCAACTTGACATTGATAGTGAGTGGAAATCAATAGAGATAAACGCCGAAATAACGATGAAGTTTAACATAGAAGGTTTAGAAATCTTCCCAGATGCTGAAGACCTACCAACTACAATCCTTGATTTTGCAATAGTTGAGAAAGCAAAAGTAATGGGTACCGAATCAGTCGAAACACCTGCAGGCACCTTTGATTCATGCATGAAAATAGTCTACAGAACCGAGACAAAGATGACTGAAACACGACCAATTACATCTGCTGACGTACCGGGTGAATCTGTTACGACAATATGGTATGCACCTCATGTAGGGATAGTAAAGATCCATAGTGAATCCGAGAAAATATTTTTGCATGCGCTTTCAGAAAGAGAACTTGTTAAAAAACGTGCTTCAAAGGAAGAAGCAGCAGAAATCACAAAACCATCAGTTAAGACGTTTCAATTAAAACAGTATAAAATTCGCAATTTACCATAATTGGAGAAAAAATATGACAAAGAAAATTTTTGCATCTATTGCCTTAATGTTGTTCTTTACCTTATGTGCACCCTTGGTACGTAGTGAAGAAGCAGTCAATTACTTTCCGTCAACTATAGACAGTTATTGGGTCTACGAAGACGAAGATGGGAATACATTAAAACGGACTGTGATAGAGGGAGAGGAGATTGCAGGCGAAATTTACAATGCATTCAACTATGAACCTGAATTGAAAGATTGGGATAAATTTATTAAGTATATTTGTCCTGAATTATTTAAAAATAATGACAAAGAAATTACCTTTTCTGTGAAAGAAGGTATTGAAAAAGCAGTTAAAGCACAGCTCAACAAGGAACTGAATTTTCTATTTCAGACTTTGGCACAAAATGGTTTGCCTCCTGACGGTGTACCTACGTTTGACATCACTGTTGAAGCTGAAGACAATGTATCACTTCTGATAAAACCGACTGTGGCTAACGAAGAATGGGATGTTACAGAAATAAATGTTAACATTGTAGTTACACAATTTGGCGAAGAACAAGGAACATTAGATTACACTATTGTTGAAACCGGGATGATACTGGAAACTGAAACAGTTGAAACTACTGCTGGAACGTTCGAAAACTGCTTGAAAGTTCAATATCAGACAGAGACAAAAGCTACAATTACCCCCGATGAAGGTGGTATGGATCCACCTGGAGAAACTGTTACGACCGTATGGTTTGCACCAAATGTTGGAATTGTAAAGATACATGAGAAAAAAGGAAACATGTTCTTAGATATGATACCTAAAGATGAAGATATACCTTTTGTTATACCGCCGCCAAAAGAAACTACATTGACATTAAAGAAGTTTGAAATCAAAACTGAAGAACCAACCGATGAGAAGGCGGAGTAGTATTTCATCTTAAGAATGAACACAATCAACTGGAGATGTTTATGCTAAGAGTGGTTAGAGTAAGTATTTTTCTTTTGTATGTTTTTGTCTGCACAATTTCCGTAATGGGAGAAGAAAAAGCAGTAAATTATTTTCCCACAACTATAAGTAGTTATTGGATCTACGAAGATCAAGATGGTAATACATTAAAACGCACGGTGATTGAAGGAGAAGAGATCGCTGGAGAAACTTACCATGCATTCAACTATGAACCTGAGATAGAAGACTGGGTTGATTTTAGTCGGTTTATTCATCCAGAACTGTTCAAACTGAGCGATAAAGGTATTACGTTAAGTGTCAAAGAGGAAGTAGAGAAAGCAGTTCATGCACGACTGACTAAAGAGATGAAGATTCTCATTGATGCATTTAAAGATGATGTGCCAAATACTGAGGTAGAACCCACGTACGATATCAAGGTAGAAGTAGAAAAGGATTTAATGCTATTAAATACACCTATAGACCCTAATGAGGAATGGGAATCCCTAAAGATCAATGCCACCATGACATTTTCATTTGCTCAAGATCATTCAATCACTATAGATTTTGCAATTGTAGAATCTGGTATTATTAGGAGTATAGAAACGATTGAAACTTCAGTCGGTACTTTTGAGAACTGTTTAAAGGTTCAATATCGGACTGAAACAGAGACTGGATTGGATCAAGATGTAGAACCAGATGAGGTAGATCCACCCGGTGAAACCTTGACGACAATATGGTTTGCTCCGAATGTTGGTATAGTAAAATATCATCAAGTGATGAATTACATGTTTTTGGAGTTAGTCCCTGATGATGAAGGTCTGCCTTTACCGAATGCACCTGTAACTAAAACATTAGAACTCAAAAAATACGAAATTAAGAAATAAAATCTAAAGACATAAATTACAAAATGAGCAGATTCCCTATCTATCGTCCAAGGCGATTGCGAGCCAATGAAAACTTACGTCGACTCGTCCGAGAAACTCGGCTGTCGGTAGATGATCTTATCTACCCTATGTTTGTCGTTCATGGTCAGAACACAGCAGTAGAGATTTCATCAATGCCGGGTTGTTACCAGTATTCTGTTGACAGCCTCGTTGAAGCTGCAAGAGAATTGGCATCTCTTGGAATTCCAGGAACAATTCTGTTTGGCATACCTGAACACAAGGACAAACATGGATCAGAAGCATACGCTGATGACGGTATCATTCAACAAGCAGTTCGGGCAATCAAGGATGCAGTCCCAGACTTACTTGTAATTACAGATGTTTGCCTATGTGAATATACGAATCATGGACACTGTGGCATAGTAGAAAAGGGAGAAGTGCTAAACGACCCTACGCTTGACCTCTTGGTTAAAGAGAGCATATCGCATGTTCGTGCTGGTGCAGATATGGTCGCACCATCGGATATGATGGACGGTCGGATTGGCGTAATTCGAAAGGCATTAGACGATGAAGGTTATGATGCTATTCCGATAATGGCGTATTCAGCGAAGTATGCCTCCGCATTTTATGGACCCTTTCGTGACGCTGCAGAATCGGCTCCGCAATTTGGAGATCGTCGCACGTATCAGATGGACCCTCCGAATTCTCAAGAAGCGTTACGCGAAGTTGCGTTAGATATAGACGAAGGTGCTGATATCGTTATGGTTAAGCCTGCGCTCTCTTATCTGGATATAATCCATCAAGTAAAATCGGAGTTTCAGATGCCTGTTGCTGCATATAACGTCAGTGGTGAATATTCAATGATAAAAGCTGCATCTCAGAAGGGGTGGATTGACGAACAGCGCGTTGCACTTGAGGTATTAACAAGTATTAAACGTGCGGGTGCTGACATTATCCTAACCTATTTCGCTAAGTCTGTTGCAGAATGGTTGGATAATTAGGTATATATACAATCCCGTTGATTTTTCGGCATTCCTATGCTATACTATGCATTCCTTATGAGACAACACATTCAAGATGATAAGGAGTTAGACACTATGGCACAGACAACGGCTGAGTTTCTCAGAGAAGAAGGTAAAGTGGAAGGTAAACAGGACGCGGTCCTCAAACTCCTACAGATCCGATTTCAAAACATTCCAGAAACGCTCTCAAGTGAAATCAGGAACATCCACAACATAATCCACCTTGATACGCTCTTAGAGAAAGCAATAAAAGCACAAAGTTTAGAGGAAATAGATCCACAATCCTCCTAAACAAAACAAGAAGGCATTTATGAAGACCTTACGTGATAACATGTAACGGAGGCATTTGATAAACAGAAAAAAGAATATTGGAGGAACGAATTGCAGAGTAACAAATCTTTATCAGCGTGGAATGAATCACAACAGTATATACCGGGTGGCGTGAACAGTCCAGTCCGTAATTTTAGTAAGGTTGAAGGGCACCCACGGTTCATTGACCGTGGTCAAGGTTCTAAGATTTACGATATTGATGGAAATGAGTACATAGACTATGTTGCATCTTGGGGACCTTTGGTATTGGGACATGCACATCCTGATGTTGTTGCAGCGATCAGTGCAGCTGCATCACGTGGCACAAGTTTCGGGGCACCTACTACCTTAGAAACACAGCTCGCAGAAATAATCGTAAATGCAGTACCATCAATTGATAAAGTAAGACTTGTCAACTCTGGTACTGAAGCAACGATGAGTGCTATACGGGTAGCACGCGGGTATACAGGTCGAGATAAAATAGTCAAAATTGATGGGTGCTATCACGGTCATGTCGACTATCTGCTTGCAAAAGCAGGCTCTGGTGTAGCGACATTCGGATTATCTGATAGCGGCGGTGTTCCAGAAGATTTCGCCAGAAACACACTTACTATCCCTTTCAATGATCCCGATGCATTAAGAACAACCGTAGCAGCAAATCAAGACGAGATCGCGTGTCTGATACTGGAACCCATCATGGGAAACATGGGAATCATATCGCCACAGGATGGATACCTCAATGAAATCAGAGAAATTACGCAAGAAAACGGTATCGTACTTATCTTTGACGAGGTCATAACCGGTTTTAGGGTAGCGTATGGTGGTGCTCAGACATACTATAATGTTATGCCTGATATGACATGTTTAGGAAAAATCATCGGTGGAGGTTTACCTGTTGGTGCTTACGGTGGGAAACAGGAGATAATGAAATCTGTTGCACCGGAAGGTGATGTCTATCAAGCTGGCACTTTATCTGGCAATCCGTTAGCTGTGACTGCTGGAATTACGACTTTGCAGAAGTTGGCAGCACAAGGTGTATATGAGAAACTTGAGGAAAAGGCATCGGCACTTGCAGAAGGACTTGCTGCTGCGACAAAAAGACATAATATAGATACGTGGCATAGCCGTGTTGGTTCGATGCTAATGCTCTATTTTACACCTGAAGTTGTAACGAACGCAGATGGGGCAAGAACTGCCGATATCGATCGATTCCGAAAATACTTCTGGGGAATGCTTGAAAAAGGAATATATATTGCACCCTCACAATTTGAAGCGGGTTTTGTCTCTTTAGTTCATACAGATGAGGACATCAACGCTACTGTCAATGCTGCAAGCGAAGTTCTGTCAAAACTTCAAAACAGTTAGAAAAGGGAATGAATGACAAGTTTCAATCAGATAATTGATGTAATTGCAGACGATCTCCAAGCAGTTGAGGAAATACTAACAGAGAATACTGCAAGCGAATATAGTTTTGTGGACATGGCAGTTCAGCATGTCGTTGAAGGTGGGGGCAAAAGACTTCGTCCGATTCTGGTTCTGCTTTCTGCAGATGCCAGTGGATATAAAGGTCATAATGCCCATCTGCTCGCAGCAGTTGTTGAACTGATTCACGTTGCTTCTCTCGTTCATGACGATGTACTGGATGAGGCAGCAATACGCCGTGGACGGGAAACATTACAGACAAAATGGGGCAACAAAGTTGCTGTGCTTGTTGGAGATTACCTACATGCTCGGGTACTCTCTATGCTTGTATCTCGCCGCGCAGACGATCCGGCAATGGAAATTCTTGCGGATACAACACAGGCTATGTGTGAGGGAGAAGTCATTCATGCCTACAAAAGCGGTGATTTTGATATCTCTGAATCAGAATACCTCAAAATCATACATTTCAAAACAGGCAAGTTAATCGCAGCCTCATGCACGCTCGGAGCCATACTCGGACAAAACAGACATAGGCTTATGAACGCATTTACATCTTATGGGCAGCAGATCGGCACAGCGTTTCAAATTGTTGATGATCTCCTCGATTTCGTTTCAGACGCAGAAAAACTTGGAAAAAACGCTTTCGGTGATCTTCGCGAAGGAAAACTCACATATCCTATCATACACGCACGAAAAATGTGTGATGAAAATGAGAAACAGAAACTCGAAACAGTGCTAAATCCTGATACTGAAGAATCCAAAGCTATCGCTTACGTTGAGACATTATTCCAAAAGTATAGTGTTGAATCACACTGTTTGGATGTTGCTCAAGAATATGCAGACTGTGCAAAGAGCGCACTCATAAAAGTACCGGACTCAGGAGCCAAAAACGCATTAATAGACCTCGCAGATTATGTTGTGTCACGTGATTCATAAGCCTCTGGTATTGTCCCTATAATTCATCTGATGGAAATACCCATGTTCTATCCAGTCCATCTAAATCTTCAAAATAGAAAATGTCTTGTTGTTGGGGGAGGCACTGTTGCCGAACGTAAAGTGGTCGCGATGCTCATCAGTGGCGGTATCGTCACAGTCATCAGTCCCGATTCAACAGAATTATTAGATTTCCTCGCTGAAAATGGATCAATACGATTAATAAGACGCGATTATAAAAATGGTGACACGGAAGGTTATTTCCTTGTGTGCGCAGCGACCGACACGACAAGCATAAATACCGATGTATATCAAGAAGCACATATAATGAACAGAATTGCCTTAGTAAATGTTGTTGATGTGATACCACAATGCACATTTGCCGCGGCATCAGTTGTCACGGATGGACAGATCGTAATCAGTATTTCAACAAGTGGTAAGAGTCCTGCAACAAGTCGCAGAATTCGTGAGTATTTCGAAGAGAGATTAAACGTCTCATCACTCTATACACTCGGTTATGACGATGAACAGGGTCAGAGGAAACCTGTTCCGATTGAAAACCAGAGATTACCCTATCCTGTTTATCTTCTTTTGCATAATCGAAAGTGTGTTATTATAAACAGTGAAAACACTACGGAAATGGAACAGCGAATTCACTTATTGCAACGTTGTGGTGCACATGTCAAGTGTCTAAATACGAACAGTGTGAATTTAGAAGAACTTGAAGATGCTTTCTTGGTGATCTCAGAAGATCATACTGCAATTGACAATATAAGGAAAAGTATCGGTAGTTATATCTTTGAATGCCTTGACAATCCAGCTGCTGGAACGCACATCACACCAAAACTGATAATTGATGACAATCTTATAATTAGTATCTCAGCGAGAACATCTAAAGGATTAAAAAAAGCGGAACGTCTCCATAAGAGTCTGGTAAATCAGTTTGAGCACAGAGGTTACGGGAAATTCATAGACTTTCTCGGAACACTTCGTCCGAAAGTATTAAGTACACTCTCTACTTCCAAAGAACGCGCAGACTATTTTGATAACTTAATAGACTATGTAGGAAATAATGGCACTTTTGTAAATACTTTTTCTGATAGAGCAGAAAACAATAAAAACCTGACCGATACGTGTTGTCTTAGATTAAATCATACTGATTGTACTACCGAATGTCTTTTCAATTGGATCCTTCAAGGTGAGTTGACTAAAGCATCTGAACTTTCAGAATGTCTTCTAAGCAAATAACAACCGATGCAGACCTTACTTTTTTAAAACGCATGCATATCCATTTTCTCTTCCTCATAACCGTTTTAGTTTATTTTGCAGCAAGTATTTTCCACGTACTTTACCTGCTTGTCAGTGAGCAATTCGAAGTGAAAGCATTGCGTAAGACGATTTCACATATTGCATTCTTCGGGACAGTTCTGGGTTTTATACTATTAACACTTTTCATAATATTGTGGTGGTCTCGAAGAGGTCATTTTCCTATGAGACACTGGACAGACTCCACATCATTCTTTGCCTGGGCAATTACCTTAATATATCTGATCATTGTCAATTTGACAAAACTTCGAGCGATAGGCAGTTTGGTCATGCCGCTTACGTTTTTTATTATATTAATCTCATATAGTTTCTCACGAGATACATCCGCCTTACCAGCAAATTTAGAAACATACTGGTTAATTCCGCATGTCACCCTAATCCTACTTGCATATTCCGCATTTATCACAGCCTTTGGTTTCGGGTTACTCTATCTGATGGCAGAGAAGAAGATCCGTCAAAAGACACATACAGTATATGACAACTTCCTTCCTTCGTTAGGTGCATCTGACGAACTCGGTTTCCGTTGCACTTTGCTTGGTATAATGTTCTTAACTGTTGGTGTAGGGATTGGCGCGCTCTGGACACAATACATAAAAGGAGTTTCTTGGCAATGGCTTGATGCTAAAGTGTTCTTCACGCTTGTTACTTGGATCATCTATGTTGTGCAAGTTGGCATACGTCAACTCTGGGGTTGGAGAGGGCGAAAAGCAGCATACTCAACAATCATCGGATTCATTGCGGTGCTATGTACTTATGTTGGTGTTGAGGTATTTTTTGATAGCGCACATACTTTTCGGTAGTAATTAGGGTGGTACACATTGACAAAGGATATTACCGAGACATTCTGCTCGGAAAACCGATAGAAAGGACGAACAATGACACAATCACCGAATATACTTTTTCTTCTGACTGATCAACAAAGATACGATTCATTGGGTTGCAATGGTGCTCCTGTCTGTCAAACACCTGCCCTGGACAGCATCGCAGCAACAGGCATGCGTTTCACGAAAGCATACACGCCTATTGCACTCTGTTCACCTGCTCGCGGTTCCCTACTAACAGGACTATATCCACACAATCACGGTCAACTTTCAAACATGGGGAATTTCAATGGAGTCTTCAGTGATCAGATACTTGATAAACCCGCCTATCCGCAACTCCTGAAATCGGTGGGTTATAATGTTGCGAATGTTGGAAAATGGCATCTCGCTAAACAAGGGGATACTGAGTTTTGGGGGTATGATAAGTGGCATCCTTACAGTGAATGGCATCAATGGTTAAGAGAAGATGATATTGATTTCCGTATTGACCGAGATGCTGTTCAACCTTATGAATGGGGTGGAGACGCGCCATTCTATGGTAAACTGCCACTACCTGTTGAGCGGACAATGGAAGCCTGGACAGCAGACAAGACAATTGAATTGTTAGAAGGATATAAGAACGCTGATCAACCCTTTATGATTGCTGCTAATTTCTTTGGACCCCATTTCCCGTATGCCGTGCCAGAACCTTACGACACTATGTATGATCCAGATTCGGTTGAGCGATGGGGCAATTTCGATGAACTCTTCATTAACAAACCGCTAATCCAGCAAAAAGAGCTGCTAAGGTGGAATGCAAGTCATCTTACTTGGACGGATTGGCAGAAAGTTATTGCTGCATACTGGGGATTCTGTACGTTCATTGATGACCAAATCCAAAGGATATTAAATTGCCTTGAAGAGAATGGAATGGATGAAAACACAATTGTGATTTTTTCAACAGATCATGGAGATATGCTTGGAAGTCACAGATTGTTCAATAAAGGCTTTCACATGTATGAGGAGACGCATCACATTCCACTTCTCCTGCGTTGGCACGGGGTAACTTCACCTGGCACAACATGTGATGAATTCGTTAATCTTGTTGATCTCATGCCAACATTCTTGGAAATTGGGAATGCAGAAACACCTGGAAACTTAGATGGCAGGTCTATTGTACCACTACTTAAGGGAGAAACAGTGGATGATTGGCACGATGATGTGTTTGCAGAATTTCACGGATATGAACCCACACTCGCTACCGTTAGAATGGTGCGAACAGATTCTTGGAAATACGTCTATAATCCGTATAGTGAGGACGAGCTCTACGATATGCAGAGTGATCCGCATGAACTTCACAATCTTGCAACACATCTTGGATTCAAACACATACTGCGGCGAATGAAGGACCGGATGGTTAAACGATTACAAGAAACAGGGGATAATATCGTGTTAGAGGGTGGATGGCAAAGTAATTCGTTTGATCTACTCATTTCTGATAGAGAACGGTAAATTGTGGGGATCCAACCTTCCATAAGAAAACTTTATGCGATCATTGTTTCATGATAATTACATTGACAATTTGCCTCTAATGTGTTATCATTTACAATTATAATCTTGACGTCTCACAGTCTATGGGACTGTAGACTTGAACAACACTATATGATTCATATTATGGTAAATTTTTGAATTAATTATACAGTCTGTACCAGTGCGGTTGGGAAACCGCACCTACCGTGGCCCGAAAGTGTGTAATTATTTTTAAACTTCACCATAACTTGAAGAAACGACGAGGAACATCGATTGGCAGAACAAAAAGCATCTAATTTAACATGGCATGAAACGACTGTTACAAAACAGGATAGAGAAGAATTACTTAACCAGAAAGGTTGTGTAGTCTGGTTTACTGGACTCTCAGGTTCAGGGAAATCAACTTTAGCAAATGCGGTGGCACACCAATTACATGAAAGAAACCATCATACTTATGTTTTAGATGGTGATAATGTCAGGCACGGATTGAATAAAAACTTAGGTTTTTCACCCGAAGATAGAGAAGAGAATATTCGACGCGTTGGTGAAGTGGCAAAATTATTCGTTGATGCTGGCACTATCGTCATGACAGCGTTTATTTCGCCCTACAGAGAAGATAGAGACCAAGCAAGAGAGCTCATAGAGGAGAACAGATTTGTAGAAGTTTTTGTTGAATGTCCGCTTAATATCTGTGAAGAACGTGACCCAAAAGGACTATACAAAAAGGCACGATCAGGAGAGATAAAGGAATTTACTGGAATTAGTGCGCCTTATGAAGAACCAAACAATCCAGAAGTGGTTGTCAATACTTCTGAACTGAGTGTTATTGAGTCAGCCCGTCAGGTCATTGTTTATCTTGAAAAGGCAGGTTTAGTTCCAGTTGTCAAGTAAACATATAAAAACAGAACTGATAGTGTCGCTAATAGGTCTACAGATGGCGACCCTATATTCAGAACACTTTACATGTTTATTTTGGTCGACGTATTATGAAACTAATTCAATTTCATATCCCTAACTTAGGTAAGCGAGTGGGGATAGTTACTCGTGAGAACGAAGTTATTGATGTCACCAGCGATGAATCGCCTGGTGTTTTAGAGATTCTTCAACTTGCTAATAGTGAAAGAGTGTCCCTTGGCGTACTATTGGCAGACATCCAAGAAAAGGTATCTGCTCCGACTCCCATGCGATTCACCGCATTCCAAGATGCTGATACTGTAGTTGATGACGATAGTGGATTGACTTTAGAGAGATTGGAGATTCTGCCTAATGAAAAGTTACCACATCTGATGCTTCCGATTGATACACCTGAAGTCTGGGGATGTGGTGTCACTTATAGGCGTAGTGCTGATATGCGTGATGACGATAGTGAACAAGATATCTATAGCCGCGTCTATCACGCTGATAGACCAGAGATTTTTTTCAAAGCAACATTACCGCGTTGCGTTGGACCTAACGGATATATCGGAATACGCAGTGATTCTGTTCTTACAGCTGCCGAACCAGAACTTGCATATATTCTAAGTGATACGGGTGAAATCTTGGGGTATACATTATGCAATGACGTGTCAGCCTGGGACATAGAACGTGATAATCCCTTGTATCTACCACAATCAAAGATATATTCCGGTTGTTGTGCCTTAGGTCCAATGTTCATAACACCTTCTGAAGTTGATGATCCTTACGATTTACTGATGAAATGTACTATTCTACGTGGAGACGAAGAATTATTTGTTGGAGAAGTAAACACATCACAGATCAATTGGAAGTTTGAACAACTCACCGAATTCCTGATGCGAGATAATCCTATTCCATTCGGTACTGTTGTTTCCACTGGAACCGGCATCATTGTACCAAACGAACTTCCACTTAATTCGGGTGATGTCGTAAAGATAGAAATTGATGGTTTCGGCATACTATCTAATCCAGTGAAACAACTATAAGGGTGATGAATGATTGACAGTGCGTATTATGTTGGTAAACACAAATTTGAATTGGACACACCAGCATTGTTGATTGATCTTGATGTTTTTGAAAAGAATATCCAGAAAATGTCAGATTATTTCTCCACTGTCAATGCGGAACTTAGACCGCACCTAAAGACACATAAATCACCCATAATTGCACAACAACAGATTGCTGCAGGAGCGATAGGCATAACATGTGCTAAATTAGGAGAGGCAGAAACAGTCGTTGATACGGGAATACGAGATGTTCTCATCGCAAATCAGATTGTCGGTAAACAGAAAATAGCAAGACTCACCAAGATTGCAGTTAACTCGGATATTATGGTCGCTGTTGACAATGCTCAGAATGTGCAGGACATATCAGATGCAGCTACCGCAGCAGGTGTTAACATCAGAATATTGGTTGAAGTCAACATCGGTATGGATCGGTGTGGCGTTGAACCTGGGAAAGCTGCATACGATTTAGCACAACAGGTAATTCAGTGTCCAAATCTAATTTTTGAAGGTTTGATGGGGTATGAAGGACATACAGTAGCAAAACCTGACCGTACTGAACGTGAGAAAACGACACGTGCAGCGATGCAACGTTTAGTTGAAACCAAAGACTATCTCAATAGAAATGGGATAGAAGTCTCTATTATGAGTGGGGGTGGAACAGGAACCTTTGACATTACAGGAAGTATACCTGAAATGACAGAAATCCAAGCGGGTTCCTATGTGTTTATGGATTCTACTTATCACAATGTTGAGGGTGTTGGCGAAAAGTTCAGTTGTGCATTGTCAGTCATGGCAACTGTCGTAAGTCGTCCTACAAAAAACCGCATAGTTGTTGACACAGGTTTGAAGGTGTTAGCAAAAGAATTTGGCATCCCACAACCTATCAACGTTGCGGGACTTGAGATGACAGGACTATCTGAAGAGCACGGTAAGATGCACGTAACGGTTGACAACGTCACCTTGCAACCTGGAGATAGAGTGGAAATACAACCAACACACTGTTGTACAACTGTAAATCTACACGACAGATACTTCTGTATCAGAAATGATATTGTTGAATCTGTTTGGGAAATAAATGCCAGAGGAAAATCTCAATAGAAATCACTACATAATAAAACATTAAAAGGAGAACTATCAGTGAAACAACAAATACGGAGTTTAATAAAGAATCTACAATCACGCATGCTATTAATAGTATCACTCCTTGTCGTTTCTGCTGTCCTTGGTCAGCAATCGAACGCAACTGCATATATAGCAAAACGTTACACCGTTGCTCAAATCGTTAAAGAGAGCAGTAATATCGTCTTTGGCACAATTTCGGAAGTGAACAACAGTCGTAAGACTGCTGATATTAAGATAGAAAAAAACGTTAAAGGACGTAGTGAGTTTGATGTCATCAAAATTCGTTATGACGTATATAAAGGTGAAACTGATTATCGGGCAGAAATAGCACGATTCCTAAAGCAGAAAGAACGGATTATTGTCTGCTATCTTCAGGAAGGTGGTAGAATTGACGCCTTAGCACATACAAGAGGAAAATGGTTTCAACTCCAACTGACAAAGGATAAGGAAAGAGGCTGGGGTAGATGGCGTTTCACGCATTTTGAGAAATACCTCAATCAAGATAAAGTTTCAAAAAGAGATTCTACATCTCAATTTATCAAAGAGTTGGAGAGTATGCTGGGTGATAGTGCGATTCAACTCCTATTCTTAAACACAGACGATTATCAAAATGAAATTCCAATCATCACCGAATTCAACAAAGTGAGTAACCGATGGATTTCATTTAATCCTTCAGAGGATCGCAACTTACCTGACATAAACAGATCTGACATCCTATGGATCGGATTTCGTTCCATCGGAAAAAATGGTCGTTATAGACTCAATAGTAATCAAGAAAAACGGATCAGAGATTTTGTCAAGAACGGAGGGGTTGTCATTGCCTCTGGACAAGATAGTGATCCCGATAGACCTTGCGGAACAGGTTGGCTGCCACATCCACTAAAAGGTGTAGAAAGTGATCACCGCAACGATTTCAAACCCACATCTAAAGCAG
The DNA here is from genome assembly GCA_022824835.1 of Candidatus Poribacteria bacterium. GTDB lineage: Bacteria > Poribacteria > WGA-4E > WGA-4E > WGA-3G > MSPOR6. The sequence goes on from JAJDZB010000057.1 coordinate 23,271, forward strand.
GAAATATCTTCAAAGCGCCACACAAAATTAGTTCCGGTCAACTTTCACTTGATGATTCATGGAACGGATGGAACGACAAATTCGAGGTCATGGCTACATCCAATGGCGGTAAACAGATCGCTATAGCAAAATTGAGACACGGGAAAGGGATGTATCTCATTACAGGTCTTCATAACGGCAGAAAAGAAAATGTGTCCAAAAACCGACGCATGTTGGAAAATATATTGCACTTTGCAGTAGACTTTATAGATAGATCTAAATAGTGGCTAAATAGTGCAGGAGTACTAACTGATGAGAAAAATCACATGGGTTATTACACTTAGTTTGACATCTATTCTCACCTGCTTCACCATCACTGCTGATGCGGTTATACCCCAATTACTTGGACCTTTGACAGCATTGATGAGTATTGTCCCGCAAATACTTGCATTTGTTGGTGTTGCGATCATAACATCACTTGTCTTTGCACGCGATACAACGAAACTGGTCTTTTACAAAATTCGTAATTTTTTCTCATTGAAAAGGGTTACGACACTGCTCATCAGTCTGGTTGTCCTGATTGGAATAGCAGTTCTAACCTACCAGATAGTTGTACGGACTGTTAATACTTCTCCACCTACAGTTGTTGAAAAAGACGGGAACCGTGGCGACACCAATGCTATCACAGGAACGCCTTGGCCAACTTTCAGATTCAATGCGGACCGGACAGGACATGCTGATACGCTACCAGGTCCACAAAACGAGAGCATAGCATGGATATTTAAAGAAAAAGGACTGAAAACAGTCCAATTTCTTTCATCGCCTGCTGTCGTTGGAAATCGTCTCTATATTGCTGCAGCGGTGGGCGCGGTTTTCTCTACGAGTGGTGCTACGTATTGTATTGATATAGATACACAGGACGTTATATGGCGGTATGACTCAGACATACCTATCTTTTCGTCACCTGCAGTTGTAGCAGGTAGAGTTTATATAGGTGAAGGATTCCATTACGACGATAACTGTTCGTTAAGATGTCTGGATGCCAAAACAGGAGACCCTATCTGGAGCTTTAAAACGAAGAGTCATGTAGAATCTACACCTTTCATTACACAAGGGAGACTTTACTTTACAGCGGGAGCAGATGGCGTGTACTGTTTAGATGCACTTGCCGGTGAAGAAATTTGGCATTATCCGGCAGTTCACGCTGACATGGCACCCTTAGTCAAGGATGGTAAAGTTTTCTTTGGCACAGGATATGATGATTATCTAATTATTGCCGCTGACGCGGAAACAGGTGATGAAATCTGGTCAAAACTAATGCCGTATCCGGTATGGGGAAGTCCGAGTGCGTACGAGGACATCGTGTTCTTCGGTTTAGGAAGAGGGAATTTCTCCGAAAGCGCACCCATTCCTAAAGGTAGAGCCGTCGCAGTAAATGCTAATACGGGAGATACAGTTTGGGAATATGAAGTAGGAGATGCTATTATGTCTGCAATGGTAGTCTATGATGAACATGTCATCTTCGGTTCACGGGACGGTTATGTCTATTCACTTACTGCTCAAGAGGGGGATCTACGGTGGCGGGAATATATGGGGGGAGTCGTCGTATCATCCCCAGCAGTTGCACAGGATACAGTATACGCTGCAACAGCATCAGGCAAGATATTTTCTCTCTCCATCTTTGATGGTAGTATCAATTGGGAATATGATTCCGATGCAGTAAAATACGGGTTAAAGTTCTATTCTTCTCCCGCAATCGTCAATGGAAAACTATATATAGGTTCAAGTGACCGATACATTTTCTGTTTAGGTGGCAGTAATACAACCCCTAAAGTCGAGGATCGATAGATACAAAATCAGTAAACATATAACATACAGATACGTTTAACTAATCAACCCCGGTAGGTGCGGTTTCCTAACCGCACGGATATTCTTGGTTCCGGCAGAATACGCGGTTGGTATTCTGCATTGGTTAGGAAACCGCTCCTACCAGGGATGTAAAAGTAATTATAGATTTCAGTATAAGTAGAAAAGTTTAAACTTAATCATATAATTTCATACAAGGAGAAGTAAGATGAAAAGATTATTCATTGTAGTTCCATTAATGCTATTACTCATTTGCCTAACAGCAGATGCACAATGGCGCAGCAAAACACATGATGTTTACAACGCTCTGACGGGTCTTGAAATAGAAATTGACGGTAATCTTGATGAGTGGGACGGTGTTCTGGAGACAGTAAAAGGCACAAATGGTGAACCTTTCTGTGGTGTGGAATTTCAGAACGCTGATGGAAACGTTCGGGCATTTGAAGAACATGGCGGCGGCAAATGGGATGGTCCTGATGACCATGAAACATGTTTTATGATAGTCTGGGATACAGAAGCAATATACCTTGCACTGAGTGTCACGGATGATGAACATCAGAATGGTGGCGGCAATGCATGGAGTGGCGATGGCGCGCAGATCTCATTTGATCCAACAGGGGAACGTAAAGCTGGAACAAGAATATTCCTTTTCAATGGTGCAGTAGATCAGAGTGCGAAAAACATCATTCCCGCACACCTGAATGAGAGAGTTCACGGTAGTCCTGGTCTTGATATTGATCAGGATTTGGCTATTGTTAGAGACGAAAGTGCAAAGAAAACATACTATGAATTTAGATTCACAGCAGAGAATCTGCTAATACAAGGTGATAAATTCAGTGAAGGTGATGAAGTCGGATTGGATGTCTGTGTGAATGATGGGGACCTGGCTGCTGGCCAAGATGGGCAAAAAGGGTGGAGTGGATGGTATGCTCACTCAATTGTCCACGGTAAAAATACTGAGAAAATGGGCTTAGTCGTACTCACAGCAGATGTCCTTGCTGTGGAACCGGTTGGCAAGTTAACTACAACGTGGGGAAATCTAAAAAGATAACATTCTCTGAAAACGAAATTGTTGGTGTAGTGGTATAAAACCCACTGCACCGGTCGTTTATGCACACTAAGTGCTACTGAACTTAATCAACACGATTTAATTTTAGTATCCTATCCAATCCATTCTTGGTAATGGATTATATACAAGAGGTAATTTAAATGAAAAAACATGTTTTGACTATTGCTGTACTTATAGCAGCTGTTATGTTTCTTACTATTGATTTTGCTGACGCACAGTGGCGCAGCGAAACACATGATGTCTACAACGCGCCAACAGGTGTTGACGTTACAATTGATGGAAAACTGGACGAATGGGTTGATGTGAAAAACTCAGTTACCGGAACAGACGGTGAGCCGTTCTGTGGAATTGCATTTGAGAACGTTGGCACATTTCAGGAACACGGTGGCGGTACTTGGAGTGGTGCAGATGATCACACTACCTGTTTCATGATTGCTTGGAATGCTGATGCAGTATATCTTGCCCTTGAAGTCACAGATGATGACCATGAGCATGCTGCGGGACAAGCTTGGAACGGAGACGGTGCACAGATTGCAATTGAACCGAGTGGAGATAGGACCGCTAACTTACCCTTGTTCCTTTACAATGCTGGACTAAGGGATAATGGTGAAGTGCTCCTTCAAAATGAACGCACAAACAATCTACCTGGTCTGACTGCGGGGGAAGATTTTGCTGTTACCAGAGATGAGGGTGCCAACAAAACCTATTACGAATTCCGTGTCACAACTGATAAAGTAGGACTTGCTGGTTCTTTCACTGCCGGAATCGAATTTGGGTTGGGAATATGTGTCAACGATGGTGATTTAGGAGCAGGTCAGAATGGACAGAAAGGCTGGAGTGGTTGGTATCCGCATGCTGTCGTCTTTGGGAAGAACTCCGAACAAACTGGTCTCGTAGTTCTTAGCGATACTGCCGTTACACCTGTTGAACCGAATGGTAAATTAACGACTACCTGGGGAACTGTGAAGTCTTCACGGTAGATTAGTTTAGTTAAAGCTGTATTATAGAAATAACCTCCAGAAATGGAGGTTATTTCTTTTTTAAATGCAATTAGTGATCATGATGGTCTGTTTTGTGATAATGCAAACGAAGCAGATCAGCACCAAAATCATCCGCAATGTGTCGCCATACCGAATGAATGTGATTCGCGCTGTTTTGGGTATTATCATATTCAACAAAGAAGAATGGACTGTGCAGTCTGTAGTAATGCGGCATACCGCGTTCTTCACCACCCGCCCATGCAAAGTGAATATCATTTAGACTACTTTCCCGGAGTTTCCGACGTTCAATCTGTGCTACCTCATCCGGTAACCTATCAATATATTCATGAATTAACTGTATCAGAAGTTCACGTTGATACGTCTGCATTGTTTCAAGTGCTAATCCCTCAACTGAATCAAACTCGACTTTAGGTGCGTTTCGTGTTAGAATATCAGGGGGTGCTTCAGGGTTAATAACTGCATGTGTCTTTTGGTAAGGCGTGAAACTTGCTAAGAGTTGTCTTGCCAGGTCTTCTTCAGCAAAAAGGACACGTAATCCTTTCTTTTCGCCCTGACGTACCTCCGCAGGATTCGATCCAAAGAAAAAAGGATTAGGGGAAATGAGTTCTCTATTGACTACGGTGAAGTTTAATGAGACATGGTGTCCTTCTGCACGCCAACCCCAGGCACCATTACCTGTCGGATCACCGAAGACAGTAAAAAAGTAGTATTCCGGGTTGCGTTCAAGTTTACCATCACCCTCATTTTTTTCTATCTCTCCAAGTATTGTCTCTAAATTAATTATCGCTCGTGCTTTTTCATATCCTTTCGCACTTAAACCACTTGCCATGAGTGCAAAAGCAAGTTCCTGTTGCTGACTGTTTAATTCTTTTAGCGACACACCTTGTCTTTCCCACATCTCAATAGGAATATAGTGCCAACGCGAACGTTCATTACCATCAAAAGGCTGGCATGCTTTTTCTCGTAAATTAGAAGGTAATCCATCCAATAAATTTGCCGCTGCAGTCGTCATACGGGCAGCCGTTTCTGATGCTGGAACGACAATTGCCGAAGATTCATTGTCTCTATTCACATTTTGCATTTAAAAGTACCTCACATTCTGATATCTAATCAGTGATATATCATTATTTTAACGCATTTCTCTTGAAAAATCTACAAAAATTAAAACACCACCGGTAGGTGGGTTTCCTAACCGAACCATAGGCGTCAATATAGCAAAAAACGTTAGTGCGTTTGATACACCTTTCGCCCCTCTGGGGCTTGGTATTGGTTGGATCAATGCTGACTATACACTCTAGGCGTCAATTTAGCGATTACCATGACCTTGGACGTGGTACGGAGAGGGGTAACGAAGGCTGAATGTTGTTGAAAGAAGCACAATCAAGGATGAATGTGCTACAGAACAATCAAGTTTTTTCCTGGGCGGAGAAGGATATAATGAATGATAAATGATGCTCAAAGAGGCACAATCTAACAGAATGTGCTACAGTCATGGTCTTGGGAATTTGCTAAATTGACACCTATGGTTCGGTTAGGAAACCGAACCTACCGGGTCTGGGAAAAGTATCATAATATTTACTTAATATCTAATATTACTGTAAACAAAATAAATGTCATACACGTTAAAAATGATAAGTTGTTCAATACTGAACGAAAGTCTGGCAAACAATATGGACAAAATGATTGACGATGAAATGCTGGTAACACAGTTCAAATCAGGCATTCAGAAGGCTTTTGACGAGTTAATGAAACGATATGAACGGAGAATATTCAGTTATCTCTTACGTTCTGTCAGGAATTATGAAGATGCCGAAGAATTGACGCTTGAAGTCTTTTTCAAAGCGTATCGTGCATTAGGTTCATGGGAACCAAAAGCAAAATTCTCTACTTGGTTATATACTATCGCTTCAAATCTCTCAATTGATTATCACCGTTCCAAATCAAGACATCCCGTCTTTACGTTTGAAGATGAAGATGTTATAGAAAAAAGATTAGTTGCAACTGACATCTCAAGTAACCCAGAAAAACAGCTTGAAGATAAAGAACGTGGAGAAATCATACGGGCAGCAGTAGATGAACTCTCTGCCAAACAGAAGGAGGTCTTCATGCTAACACGATATGAAGGTTTGCAGATTAAGGAAGTTGCAGATACACTTGGCATGGCTGAAGGAACTGTAAAAATACATCTACATCGAGCAATCAAGAAACTTCAGACGTTACTTCAACCTTTATGGGAAAATAATGAAATTTAGACAAGATATGTAGGAGGTAAATTCATGACTAAATGTAAGATATCTGAAGCACAGGTTATAGATTATGTCATCGGCGCATTAGACGTTCCAGCTGCAGCTGAATATAGACATCATCTGACGACATGCAACCATTGTATTCGTCAAGTTAACGCTCTAAAGCATGTGCTTCAATTGGTAGATACTGCTGAAGCGGAAATTACACCGAATGCCATTGTCCCCACAGATCTTAATTCGAAGTTATACAGACGTTTGGCTGAAGAACCGCTCCAGAACTCCTCGGTTCAATCACGATTTACAGATTTCATTTCAAGGCTTGGATTGATTCTACAACTACAGAAACCGGCAGCCGTCGGTCTACTCGCTGTAGTTGCTATCACTATAACACTTCTCGTTGTTAATCCGTTTGACAACGAACCGACTTTTGAAGTTGATCAGACAGAATCAGCTAATGCTCGAATTGAACAGTACCACCATCAGGGTATACAACGCAGCATGGAGGACGTTATTCGCAATAAGCATCTACGACAATCAGATGAATGGGATACTGTGAGTCAACTCAATCGTGTCAAAGATCAAGCAAAAGGCACCGATTGGGCAACATTAGCCAACAAACACTTAAAAGGTGTCAGTTCAAAACTGTAATCATCAGAATTTTATGGTAAAATTTTGAATTAATTATACAGTCTGTACCAGTGCGGTTAGGAAACCGCACCTACCGTGGGTTGAAAGTGTGTAATTATTTTTAAACTTCACCATAAAACAGTGTCGACTAACAACATTGACAACTAATAGGTATCTTCGTGAAAAAATATAGTTACATCAGAAATTGCTTTCTTTGGACGTCATGTGTAATTCTACTGTTGTTCTCTGGTTTGCCTAAAGCAGCTGCACAACAGGAGCAAATCACCATCTTGGTTCAAGAGAAAAACTATTCAGAAGCTGCATCTGAATTAGAAAAACTCTTACGTGTAGCGGAAGGCATTGAAACGCGCAGTTGGTGCTATTATCAACTCGGAGAAATATATTACAATTATACCCAACAGTACCAGAAGGCACTTAATGCTTACAGAAATATCCTTAAGATGCAGAACGATGGATTGCCAATTGCTGAAATATATCTTGCCTATATCAAAATTGGAGATGTGTATACAAGGATGGGGGAATATGAAAAAGCGATACAGAACCTTAATACGCTGGTCCGGATGACGGACGAAACCAACTTTGTACACAAAATCAGTTCACAGAAGATAAGGGACATTCAGAAGGGTTTGCGAGATCTATCTATTCAGAGAGACATTGTTCGGGAGTATAAGGGAACATCCCTTGAAGTAGTCGCCCAATTTCAGATTGCAGAAATCTACAGATCACAATCGCAACTCAATCAACCTGAAACAGCGATTGAAACATATCAAACGCTCCTGAAGAATCATCCGACCCACAAGATGGCACCAGAAGCGCAGTGGAGAATAGCACATATACGACACACGGTGTTACATCAAACAGAATTGGCTGTTGATGCTTATAAAAAAGTAGCAGATACTTATCCTACAAGTAACTTTGCTGCTGAGGCACTTTTCCATATAGCGAGTATCCATCGACAGGACGAAGAATTTAAACAAGCACTCACGGTTTACGACACTATAAAAGAGAGATATCCAAACTTTTGGATTACCCATGCAGTATTCTATTGGTCTGGTGTATGCCATGAGAAACTGAAGAATTATTCGGATGCTCGCAGAGCGTTTCAAGTATTCCTAAAAGTCTACCTGCCATCACTTGATCCCGTGGACCTCGGACAGATCGAGATGTATGATAAGACTGTCCTGCAAGTGCGTGAATTAATACAGACAAAAATCAATACATTAACCAAGATAATTCCAAAGCACGAATATGAAAAAATTGAAATTGCGATCGAAAACAATCAGTATTTAAATGCCCTCTCTTATGCGCGAAATCTGATAGTCATTGCGCCAGATTCAGAATATGCCAAACGCATTTCATCCCGACTTCGCTCATTAGAATATCATGCAGCAATTCAGAACTTACAGATTAGGATAAATGACGCAAACTTTGATACTGCTAAGAAGACGAGTACACAGTTACAAATTGCTACGATATATGAGCGAGAGTTGCATGATTATGCCAAAGCGGTGGATGCCTACAATACTGTTATAGAAGATAATCCGCGTTCCATTTACGCTGCGGAAGCACGATATCGTATTGGCATAATATCTGCTGACATACTTGCCAAACCGAATACTGCCCTTCAAGCATTCAACGCTGTGATTAAACATCATCCAAATACGCTTGAAGCGATGATGGCTACTTTCCAAATCGCGGAAATATATGAGAAACTACAAAGATTTGATGAAGCGTTACAAGCATACCAAAAAACAAGTGCCTACCCTGAACGTGAGTTATATCTTTCTGGTGGTTACAAGGATAGTTTTGCCGATAGGGCACAATTTCGAATTGGCAGGGTTCATTTTGAAGACAAAAGGTTTGCTGAAGCCCGTTTTGCTTTTGAGGAATTCATCAAGAATCGACCCAATTCCCCAAGATTTGCAGCGGCACATGTTTTCTTAGCTGTCATGCATCAAGAAAATGGTGAAACCGATTTAGCACTGAAATATTATCAGAAAGCAGAGAGTCTTCTAAATAAGAACGGTGTTCAAGCGCAAACTGTCATTGACGAAGCTGGCAGTCTTGGATTTCAGGGCACTGATACTGTGATAAAGTTCCTACAAGAACGTCAGAATCGGTTAAAAAACGAATAATTCACCACTCATCATACACGGCTAATTTAAGTAGACAAAAACTGTTTAATCCTGTAAAATAATAGTTATTAATAGATTCTGCGAAATACATTTTATGGTAAATTTTTGAATTAATTATACAGTCTGCACCAGTGCGGTTGGGAAACCGCACCTACCGTGGTCCGAAAGTGTGTAATTATTTTTAAACTTCACCATATCGTTGGTTATATTGATCAATATTATGGTATTTTCAAGTTTATTGTAACTTGGAGGAAAAGACATTTGACAGCTGAAGTCCTTAACGGCACCCGACTTGCTCAGAGAATACGAAGTCAAATTCGCAAGCAACTTAAAGAACTCACTTTCACACCAGGACTCGCAGTTATCCAAGTAGGTAATGATCCCGCCTCTTCACTATACATCAAACACAAGCAGAGGGACTGTGCCAAAGTACATATTCATTCTGAATTACATCATCTTCCCGCAGATACTTCCCAGCAGACACTTATCCATAAAATTGAAGTGTTAAACGTTCGTCAAGACATACACGCTATCTTAGTACAAATACCACTCCCCAAACACATAGACGCGCAAGAATCTGTTGATTCGATCGCACCTCATAAGGATGTTGACGGTCTAACCGCACTCAACTTGGGAAATATATTTATCAATCGTGAATCAGTCACACCATGCACACCAGCTGGGATTATTAGACTCATTGAGTCAGCAGATGTGCCAATTCAAGGAAAGCACGCTGTCTGTGTAGGTAGAAGTCATCTTGTTGGAAAACCGATAGGTATAATGCTGTTAAACCGCAATGCGACTGTTACCTACTGTCATTCAAAAACCCAAAACCTTGCGGCAATAACAAAAAAAGCAGATATACTTGTAGCAGCGGTCGGCAAACCTGAATTCATTACGGCGGAAATGGTAAAGCAGAACGTTACAGTAATTGATGTTGGAATCAATAACGTCAATGGTAAACTTGTAGGAGATGTGAAATTTGATGAAGTAAAAGAAATTGCTGGCTATATTACGCCAGTACCGGGAGGCGTTGGTCCGCTAACCCGTGCTATGCTGTTAGAAAATACACTGAAGTTAGCGATTAATAATAATTCAACCTTATAATATTTGGAGGACAATATGGCATTTCCAGGATTTGAGTTAAATGACAAAGTTATGTTAATCACTGGATCTGGTAAAGGCATTGGCAAAGGTATTGCATTAGCTGCTTCACAGATGGGAGCGAAAATTATCCTCAACAGTCGTACACGTTCGGACTTAGATGAAGTTGCTGATGAGATACGGGCGGCCGGCGGTGAGGCAGAACCGATAGTATTTGATGTGAGTGATATGAATTCAGTTGCTGAAGGAGCAAAGTCAGCTATTGATGTGTGGGGAAGAGTAGATGTACTCGTCAACAATGCTGGTACGAATCGTCCAAAACCTGCCTTAGAACTGACTGAAGAAGATTGGGATGCAATCTACGATCTAAATCTCAAAGGACTATTTTTTCTCACACAAACTCTCGTTAAACCGATGATTGAACGGGAAAGTGGCAAAATAATTAATATATCCTCAACCATGGGATTAGTTGGTGGTCCCCTCAGGACAGCATACTCAGGTAGCAAGGGAGGTGTCGTGCTGTTAACGAAAGGTCTGGCAGTAGAGTGGGCTCCACACAACGTTACTGTAAATGCCGTTGCGCCTGCTTTTACTCGTACACCTCTTGCCAATGTATTATTACAAAGAAAGGAATTTTACGAAGATGTCGTTAGCCGCATTCCAATGGGGCGTGTCGGTGAAGTAGATGAAGTCGTCGGAGCTGTTCTCTTTTTAGCATCTGATGCAGCAAATTGGATAACAGGTCAGACAATTGCAGTTGATGGTGGTTGGGTTGCATGGTAATCTAAAATTCATCTAACGACAGAGAAATCAATCTAATAGCCATCTAACAATAGAAAAACTAATCTAAAATTAGGAGAATATTTGTGAAACGTATTTTTGTTTTTCTTGGAATCGCGCTTGTGATTCTATTACAATTAAATTGTTCATCAGAACAAGAACAGGAAAAAATTATCAATCCAACGCTAAGTGGTGTGGCGGATGACATTAATGCCGCACCTTTAGTAGAGGAAGTTAATCTTGAGAGTATGTATGAAGATGAGGTTCGCAAACTCGCGACAAAAACGCCAGTTCAACTCATCACTGTCATTGAAGGAACAAGCAAAGTTATCATTGAGGCAGAATTCCGCAAAGTAGAACCTACAGGCTTCGGTTTCCCATTATATGAGTGTGTGCTAACAGATGAAGCAATTCAAGCTATGGGAGGAACTGCTCAAGGGATGTCAGGAAGTCCGGTAGGTCCACCAGGTAAAGTCTTCGGAGCCCTGTCTTATGGGGATGCATGGGCAGCTCCACCGCACCGTTTTGGGTAACCCCAATTGATGCAATGGAGGCTACGCTTGAACATACCACATTTGGTGAATTCTTAAATCCGCCCGGTGCACCAAGTGCCGTTGTAAACGCAACTTATGCACAGGTCAAAACCCCAATTACTATCACTGGAATTGACAATAGCAGACTTGAACAATTGTCTTCACACCTCAGTGGAACACGATTCGATTCTGTTGAGTTCTATTCCAGAATTGGCGGTGCTCCTGCAGCGACACCCGCAAACGCATCCCCTAATCTTTCGGCGGGGGACATGATCGGCGTGGCAACTGTAACGGGAGATGTCGTTAATTCCATAGGATTCGGAACGGTAACCCAAGTCTACGGTGATAAATTCGTTGCCTTTGGACATGACATGTTCCTTGATGGACAAGTATCATTACCTGTTTATAGAGCCGTTGTAGATGGCATAGTGCCAAACACCCGTATATCATATAAATCATCAGTTGCCTACGGTAACCCTATTGGCACTATAACGAAAGACCTGAGACCTGGTATTGTTGGTGAACTTGGACCACCACCGCCTATGATTCCTGTTAATGTCATATATCAACCTGTTAACAGTCCAGCACCCATTAGGAAACGGCATAAGGTTGCTTATGGACAAGAATCGTTTATCCCTATCGTAGCTGCAACTACATTAGATGCAATACGTATGGAAGTCAATCCTGGAACAATTGAGGGAAATGTTGTAATTAGCTTCAAAGAGACCGATAACGTCTATACAGAATCTTTCCGCACAATTACTCCTGACCCGTATGAATCTGTATTAGGATACATAGGATCGATCGTTGAACCCTTTACAAATAAACTCTATAATGGGGCTGGCAGAGCAACTATAGATGAAGTAAATATTTCAATGATAGATATTCCTTATATTCTTCACGCTGAGATTACAGACATTCATGTTGTTGGTGAAGTCAAACAGGGGGAAGTTGCAACATTTGTGCTTGAAATGCTGCCACACTGGACTGCTGCCGGCAATACGCGTTCAATGTATAGGGAAGTGAAACTTCCTATTCCAGAGAATTTTGTGACAGGTCCAGCGGTAATATCAATGGCTGCAGTAACCGAATACGGTTTTAATCCATTCAGTTCACGATTTCCGCCTTCACCTGCGTCCTTAAATGGTTTTATCAAACAACTCAAAGATGCACAGTTTGATAAGGGATTGGTTCTTGTAACACTTGCAACTGAGGAAGAACAGATACCTGAAGAAGCTTCAATAGAAGATCTTTTAGAAGAATTCTTTGCCCAGTTTTTGGATACTTTGCTTGAGAACCTGCCAGTCCCGGGTGATGGAGAACTTCCACCTGATAATGGAGAATTACCTCCTGGGGACGGAGAACTTCCACCAGGTGATGCTGAAATTCCTGATGATGGTGAGATGGTTGTGGAAGAATCTGAAATGATCATAGAAGAAGCAATGATGGAAGACATTCCATCTGATACACCTATTACGGGTACGGCACTCATCGTGCGACGGTTTATCGTTACGGGTGATACAGATGTAGAAGTAGAAGTGCTTCCAGTTGATGTTGAATTGGATGCAGACGTTGAAGACACAACTGAATAAATCCTTCCTCTAAACAAAAGGGGCAACGCACTGTTGCCCCATAAACGTTACTTTAGTGATGTTCCCAGGAAGGCAGTGCGATAAGGATATCGCACCTACCGACCTGGGAACAGTGCGATAAGGATATCGCACCTACCGACCTGGGAACATCACTAAAGTGACACCTTACTCACACTTAACAGGTGTTCTATCCACGTAACACTTGACGATATTAATGATCAGTTGAATATCCATGCGCGCTGATTCAAGTGGCGTGTAACACGCTTTATCAGTCGTAATGCATTCATGAAAATGCCGTAATTCCTGCACAAATGCGCTCACCCATTCAATCTTTGGTGTCTTACTGTATGTCGTTCCATGCTTATCAATACCTTGGATTGTTACCTCAGATAGAATGCCTCTTGAAAAACCGGTAGGATATGAAACGAACACCCTCTTGTCGTCGCCATAGATTTCCAAAGTCTCCTTAAAGTCCCACAAATTAGGAAGGTCGACCCAAGTTGCAATGCAGCGAGCACCGTTAGGGAATCCAAAAACAATACTCACCCCTCGTCCTTCAGACCACACTTCGGCACTTATCACTTCGCTGGGAGGACCTAACATCATACGAAGACTGTATATGTCGTGAATCATACTACCAGAGAGCAGAAAGAATGCACGTTGTGCTTCAGCGGATGCTTCACCAATGGCATCAATACGGGCGGCTTCCCTTGCAGTTTCTGATCGGGTAACATTTTCGGATGAAACATCATCAAATCGTTCAACATCAAACTGACTTAGGTGTAGTTGGTTATTCGGATGTAGATGGTTAATTTGCACAAAGCGATAACTCTCCATAGCATCAACTTCGGTTTTAGCAATTTGGAATGCAGGATCGTATACCTTCATATATCCTGCCTGTGCAATCTTATTGATTTTTTGCTGTGCAGCAATCATCTTATCAAGTTCTTGCAGTGAAAAGCAGACAGGTTTTTCAATAAATACATGTTTACCCGCATCAAACGCTGCGAGTGCCACATCCGTTTTCGGATCCCTATGACACAACACCACTGCCTCAACATCACTATCCAAGAGCTCAGTATAATCTGTTACATATTTTGGCACATGAAATCTTCTTGCAGTAGCCGCCGCTGCACCTTCCGATATATCACATACGATAGAGACTTCAAATTCTCTGTGGAGTTGGTTTAGGTTCGGTAGATGTTGTACCTGAGCAACAGCACCACAACCGATGACTCCAATTTTTACGCGTTTCATCACGCTGCATCCTTCTCTTAAAAATCAGTTACTAATCACTATCATATCATAATACCTAATTAGACGCACCTGATTAATGGGTGTGCAAGTATTTTGTTATCTTTTTTCAGAAGAGACGGCACACGGAGAGTGCCTACTACTATTAAGAACAACGGCACACGGAGAGTGCCTACTACTATTAAAAACTTATGAAATCCCAAAATTGACACTTATAGTGACAATAACTTTACGTACCCGTCTATTGCCAGAATTAACAAAAGATATACCGAAAATTAAGTAATTTTGTCTCAGCAAAGTGGCACTTCGCGAGCTTTTGTTGTTGCATTGGGAATGTCCTGATGCTTGTCGCTGCACGCACATGGTGCAACAGCGAAACTGTCAAAACTATAGTAACCTGAGTTTGATAATTAAATGCAATATTCGTTGTAGGTCGGGTAGAGGAACGAAACCCGACAGGTATTGCTATATAATCGGTCAAAATGTTGGGTTTCGTTCCTCTACCCAACCTACGTAAGTTATTTGTTCTGATTTATCAAACTCACGTTATAATAGATTATTAACCTATTCCATGATATAATTGGAGGCACAAGATGAGACGAGGTTACAAGTTTAAACACCGTGAATACATCCGATATTTTATTTTTGGTATTATCCTTGCAGCATTGGCGTTTGGAAGTATCGGGATAAGATTAGCCCGTCCCGACACTCCGATACCTGGGCAGGGTGAACGATCAAAAGTCAATCCAGAATGCCATCCTGACAGGATGCCCAAAGATTATAGACGGGAATGCTGGATGGGAGGTCCTCCATGCCCGTTGGGCGCAGAGGTAGAGACATCCGGTCCTGACAGGATGCCCAAAGATTATATACGGGAGACCTGGAAAGGTGGACCGCCTTGTCCGCTGGACGCAGCAAACAGCAAGTATAACGACACTATAAGGAGGCAAATTCATGAATAATAAATTTTATTGGGGAATCGGTATCCTCATTGTCTTATTGATAGGTGCTTTTGTGTTTCTTATGGTCAATGAGTATGCTGAATGAACCGACTGAACAGGCTGATCAACCTATTGTCAAAACAAAAAAGTATGATAAACCTTTGACTTATGACGCAGAATTGCTAAATAATAATCCAGTTGAAGCTTTGATATATGAAGCGAAAGCGAGAGAACATTGGACAGCTGAGCTTATACCGCCATTTCCACCTGATGATCTGGATACGCAACCGTTAGCAAGATATATGTATATGACTACATTTATGAATATTCAAGATACAGAAACATTATGGGACATCGTACTTAAGCAAGGTGAGATGCTGCGGCGTATGAGAGAGAAATATGTTTTTTATGATTGCTTGTGGTAGTACAGAAAATTAGATTTGCTAAATTTCTGAATTATAATCTATAATTTAGCAATT
Organism: Candidatus Poribacteria bacterium; assembly: GCA_022824835.1. Lineage (GTDB taxonomy): Bacteria > Poribacteria > WGA-4E > WGA-4E > WGA-3G > MSPOR6. The sequence continues at coordinate 38,898 of JAJDZB010000057.1, forward strand.
AAGTATAAAAATAATAGTGAAAGGGTATAATCCGATTGTTTCCAAAATAGACGGGATCATTAAGAAAAGAACCATGCTTCCGAGCAACAATTAACTCAATGATGGGAGTTTTAAAGATGAACAAGAAATGGATTTACGGCATAGGTCTTATTGCACTTGCTATGATAGTAGTTTTGCTGTTTAATACATTACAAAACCATAATGAGATTAAGGAATTGAAAAAGAATTTAATTGTCACTCAGGAAATCTCTCAAAATAACAATGATAATAGGCCTCCTCCGCCAGGCAAGACATTTGAAGGTGGTGGACACTGGCATGGTGATGAGTGGCATGATGCTCCGCATGATCCGATCATGCCAGAAACTCAATTTTTTGAACATACACCGTTTTTACCTCCAGAATCAGATGGCAATACTTTTCAAGCAAAAGTATTAGCAAATTCGAATATTCCAAAGTATTCGGATCTTAAATTGATGTCGGGTGAAGATTTAAAAAAGATTCATGATGACTCCGATAAAATTGCACAGGATCTTAGTAAGGAAGTTGACAAGCTTAATGATGAACTCGTAAAAGTAAATGTTAATTTAACTCGTAATGCAAAAACTCCTGAGGAATACGATAGTATCTTAGCCGAAAATATTAAGACGATAGCACCAATCCGAGATAGGTATTATGCTGCTCTTACAGACTATTTTATTCATGAGGCAATAGCATCAAAGGCAAGGCATGTTATACGTTGGCGTGTATCAGAGAAGAACAAGCATTTGATTAAAAGCAAAAATTATCCATCAGTTATTGTTAATGTTAAAGAACCTTTTGACTAAATAAGGAAAAATCATGAGAAAATTATTTTTTAATTTATTTTTAATTGTTTTCACAGTGTCTTTTACTTTCGGATATTTTGATTATGCATACGCTGATAATCATGCAACTCCGTCACCTTATCAATCTTGGAAAGATTCGGAAAAAGCTATAAAAGATACGAATGAAGAGATGAAGGAATTAGAGAAAACCATTATAGCGTGGGAAACTGAACATTCTACGCTTATGGGAGATGCACCGACAACAGCTTTAGGTATGATCGGCACAGGTATTATGCAGATCGTTACGTTCTGGGATTCTTGGAAAGGTATACGTTTGAGGCTATTGGATACTTTACGTATTGGTGGTTATATACAAATGGACATCATTAATCATGAACTTGTGCAACTTGATGCCAAACGTGATATTGCTTATGAGGCGTATAAACTTACAACAAGTCAACCAGAGTTACAAGAACATGAACCTTATTATCTTGAAGTGCCTGAAGTGCAGGCACCGTGTGCTAATATATGTGGAACTTATTTTTCATCTGATGTCGTAGGACTTAGCAACTTGGCAGAAGCTATATCATTTCGACACATAGAAGTATGTCCTGATGCTACAGCTACGCCAGCTGGTTGCGGTGATGCATATTGGGAATGTAATGGTAGAATGGAAAGTGAAACACAGGAACATAAGGCTAAAATATGTATGTTGCATATATATTATAAAGAAGCAGTATACAATCAATATACAGGCAAATTTCAAGTAAAGTGGGTAGATAAAGGTCTATGTGCTGCAAGATATCGAGAATGTCAGGAATTAAAGAAAGTTCATAGAAAGCCTTACAATTCTAGTGGAGTTGAAACACTTCATTCTGAAAATAGTGATGATCCTATAGACAACACTCCGTATTGTGATGAATGCACCGAGTGGTGTTCACTGTGTCCAATGCTAGGGGCGTGTGGTCATATATATTCTTTCACATCAAAAGATAGGCATATATGGGGTACTTTTCCTTGTGGTGATGCAACGCATGTAGGTTATCAATGTAGGGCAGGAGAGCACGATATTCCAAATGTAGGTGCATGTGGTCATACAGTATATGGATGTGGTGCTGGGAATCATTTCAAAGAACAATGTTCAACTACGAATTCTAATGGAGATCGTTGCACGTATGAATTCTGGCGTTGTAAGCATCCAGATGTTCCGTCTTATGGTCCTTCACATACGCATGCATATCCAGAGTCTCCTGAAACTCCAGATGAATCAGATACAACGACATGCAAACATGGACACACTTATGATCCAGAAAATACATCACAGGTTAATTTACACAAAACACGTACTTGTCGGTATAGGGATTGTGGTAATACATGGGAAAAGTGTGTCAGTCTCACTCCAAATTGTTCATCACCCAGAAGACCCAATAAAAAATGTTGGACTCGTTAACTTCATAATAAGAGAACATCAAGCGTAGGTCCACCAAAAACCTATGCTTGATTAAATGTGTCTAAAATTAAGGAGTGTTTCCAGTGACTAATAGAACCTCAATTAAAGACGTAAATGAGCTATACCATTTCTAATTGAAAATGTGGTTTTTTTGTAGCACATTCTTCCAGATTATTCGGAAGTTGAACTCAAATTGAAAACGAAGCGAATAATAATCTATAAGTTTTTCTGTCTCAAGTTCTAAATCAGAACTGAACAATAAGACGTGTACTTGCTGTTTTGTGGTCAGGTTCGTCTTTAGGATACAAACGACGTTCAACGGGTCTGGAAACTTTTTGTGGCGTAGTTCCATTTGATATATTTCGGTGTCCTCTAACAGTTAAGTACCAAAATCTTTACACACCCGATTAATGGTAAAATTTGAAACTAAATACGCCTGTTCTATAAACCGTTCGCGCTGCGGGTCTTCCACTCTTCCATCCTTCCCCTGTTCCATCCCCCCTCCCACCAAAACAGTTTGACACATAACCGATGGTGTGGTAATCTTAACATACTAAGCGAAAAAACATGCAATAAGACATAATGCGCAATATAAAACTCATACTTGAATATGATGGAACAAATTACAACGGTTGGCAGATTCAACCAGATCTTCCAACCGTTCAAGGCACAATAGAAAAGGCATTGACTCAGTTAACGAACAGAAGCATAAAAATAATAGGCGCGGGCAGAACAGACTCGGGTGTGCATGCTGAAGGACAAGTCGCAAATTTTCATACAGATTCTCCTATACCGACAGCAGCATTTCAGCATGGACTTAACTCTATTTTACCGCATGATATAGTCGTCTGTGACGTTACAGAAGTAGCTACTGACTTTCATGCCCGTTTCAGTGCAACAAGCCGAAGGTATCGGTACACAATTTTGAATCGGTCATATCCATCTGCTATTTTACGTAAGACAGCGTATCACTATTCTTCACCGATAGATTTAGACTTAATTCGGTCAATTAGCAAGTCAATTTTAGGAAAACATGACTTTACATCGTTTCAGAAAACTGGAAGCGATAGACAGAACCCAAACTGTAAAATCTTTGACGCATCTTGTGATAAAAATGGTGATCTGATATGCTTTGAGATTGAAGCAGATTCGTTCTTGCGAGGGATGGTCCGAGCAATTGTCGGGACACTCCTCAAGTGTACAAAACATAAGTCGGATAACAAAACCAATGCATGTGAACAGTTTCTTGAAATTGTGCAAGCTAAAGATAGAGCATTAGCAGGTACTTCTGTTCCCGCACATGGGTTGTCGCTTATCCAAGTCAAATATAACGATCATTAAAATGAGGTGTTTATGAATTACGGTCAAGTCTTGAATGAGTTGGAATCGTTGGTCAATGAAACGTTTGGTCTATGGGAACACAACCGAGTCGGTTTTCAATGGAGACATTATACGTGGAACCATACTATGCGTGTACGTGCGATGAGTATGGAACTCGGTAGACGAGAAGGTGGTGATGTCAAACTCTTGGAGGTGGCTGGCACGCTACACGACATAACGAAACGGTATGATGGTGTTATATTGACAGATGACAACGGGAAACGGATACTTGACAAAAACGGATTCTGGCTAAATGAACCGCTAAGTCCTGCAGGTCAAAACATCGTCACCGAACTATACGACAAACATAATCTTCGGGGTAAGGTACATCACGAGTCTGGGGCGGTCATTACTGAGAATATCTTGGCAATGTATGATTTTGACCAAGATTTTGTGGATGCCGCAACTTCTGTCGTATTAGCACATTTGAAACCGACAAATCTCACCGCTGAAGATTTTAAACTTTTGTATGGGAGTATTGAAAACCAAATCCTCTACGATGCAGACACGATGGACCCAAACATAGGCTATACAGGCTTTTTCAGGAATATTCACATACATGCCTATTTTGCGCTGCAACGCGGTAATTTCAATTTAGAGGAATATGTCAGGAATCTACCGCGTTGGATAAATTCCAAACAAGAATTTGTAGACAAACTCCTCACCGAATCCTCACGTGAAGTCGCTCAAGCAAGACAAGATCGAAATCAGCAACTCTTTGCCCAAATGGTGGGTGAATTAGATGATATGGAGATAAATCGCAAATACGGATTATTAGGTATTATTGAGTACTTTGTGAGTGAAACCGAAGATCCACATTTCTTAAATCAGCTTGAGTATCTCCAAACAGACTGGCTGCCAGAACGGCAGAAGTGGGTAAATGAAGAAACAACTGCCTCTGCCCGTGAACGCGCCCAAGATGCAATAGATCGCGTTACCAACTTCCTGAATCTACTTGAACAGGAAGGACGAGGTGAAATATAAGGAGCAAATCATGAACCAGCAAGAAAACGTTGGCACTGAAGATGTCGTCAACACACTAACACCAATTCCGTATCCTGATGAACTTTACCGATTTGATACAGTTGCGAATAGCATTACAGGCGGGTTTTCATCTGTTTGCAAAACTGACATTGATTATTTTCATCAGAACGGTTATTTAGTCATTGAAGATGCTTTTTCAACAGAAGAAATAGAGGAGGCACTGGCAGGTATGGTGTATCTGATGGACGGAAAGAAACCTGATTTTCGCGCCATACAGTTTGAAGCGAAACTCGCTAAACGCAAGGATGAGATGAAGCCGAAGGAACGACGTGATGCCATTCGCAAGATATTTAATTTCGTAAACCATGAAGCACGACTGAAAGCACTTTCAGAACATGAAGGACTCATACGGGTTCTTGAGCAAATTATGGGAGATACACCGATACTGTTTCAAGATATGGCGTTGGTAAAACCGCCACTGCACGGCACAGAAAAACCGTGGCATCAGGATTGTGCATATTTTAATTTGGCACAAGGCACAACTGTTGTTGGTGTATGGATCGCATTAGATGAAGCCACTGCCGAGAACGGTTGTATGCACATCATTCCAGGTTCACATAACGAGGGACCGATGATACACTTCAACCGTAGAGATTGGCAGATATGCGATACCGATGTTCCAATCGCTCGCGACACAATGGTGCCACTGTCACCCGGGGGATGTCTATTTTGGCACGGATTACTCCACCACGGAAGTCCTGTTAATCATTCGTCCGAACGCCGCCGTGCTTTACAGTTTCACTATAAACCTGCAAGTTCTGATGATATTTCTACCCAGGACCGCATGGATATATTTGGTAGTGAAGGCAAAGATGTAGATTGCTAATTCAATAGCAAATCAACTGCTATTTGTTTTGCTCAGGGAACGGAGCACGAATGTCGTAACGTCCCTCAACAAAGACAGGTAATTTTCCACCTTCAACCAATAGATCAAGCGGATTAGGTCGTGTCGTTAAGGGGAAGGTAACAACGTCTTGGAGTCGCACAGATTCGTAAAATGCCATCAAGATTTCAATGGTGCAAAGTCCATGCCTACCGGCATTCCGGTGTTCATCAACATCACCTTCAATCCATGCCAACATCTCCGAGAACTGATTCGGTTCGCTTTGACGCGGTTTGATTGTCTGCCATCCTGCTGCTTTACTGTTCAATACCTCAATTGTGCCATCGGCACCTCGTCTGAGTTGACCATCATCACCGTATACAGCATCACCTCTTAGACCTGGACCGGGTAAATCGCTTTCATAAATACCTCGGATACCGCCTTCAAAGCAGATTTCAGCCATACATTTATCTTCGGTTCTCACTCTTCTTTCCCAACGATCTGTTTTGCGTGATACTTGACCAATGAGCCATTGCGGATCAGGATCGCCAAGGATAAAACGCATTTCGTCGATTTCATGTGTCCCACGGTTCAATAGACCGTGTCCATCTCGCCGTAACATTGTTTGGGGTTGTCCTATTGCCCCCTCTTGAATCAGTCTACGCGCTTCACAATTCTGTGGACTAAATCTTCGTTGATGTCCAACGACTAACTTTGTGCCATTTTTTTCACAAGCGTCCATCATGTCTTGGGCATCGCCAACGGAAGCTGCCATCGGTTTTTCGGTAATAACGCCAATTACACCATTTTCAGCAGCTGCAATTGTAGGTTCAGCACGGACGCTTTGCCAAGTTGTGATGCTTACGATATCCAGTTCCTCTTTCTCACACATTTCAGCAAAATCTGTATAGTGAGAAGGAAGCGATAATTCATCAGCGAATTTCGCAGCGGATTCAGCACTGATATCTGAAGCGGAAACAACTTTAGCCCGTCCACTCCCATTCCAACTACGAGCATGGGCGCGCCCCATACCACCACAACCGATTACACCAACACGATATGTTTTTTCTGACATCATAATACCTCATTTTTCTAAATGTTCAAGTTTGAAACAGAGTTTATCAGAAAAATAATCAGAATGCAAGGAATATATGCATTGACCCTGAATCAATAACGCATAATATGTTTTTATGTTTTCATTGATTTGACAAGAATGATACTATCTGATAGAATACATACTGAACATTTTATCGTTCTAAATATTGCATTCAATACAGATGAGGAGAATTGATGAGACAGAATACCTTTCGTGATTTGCTGAATAATGACAAACCCACCGTCGGTACTCATATACATACGACTTGGCCTTCTATTGTAGAAGCAATTGGACATACAGGTATGTACGATTATGTTGAGTTTGTTGGGGAATATGGACCTTTTGACTTACACGATTTAGATAATCTGTGTAGGGCTGCTGAACTGCATAACATCTCAACAATGATCAAAGTTGATCAGGAACCGCGAGGCTTTATTGCACAACGTGCGATTGGATCGGGATTTCAGAGCGTACTCTACGCGGATTGTCAAAATGTAGAAGATGTAAAAGAATGTGTTCGTATAACACGTGCAGATACCCCAGAAGATGGTGGCAGCTATGGTGTCGCTACACGAAGATTCGCTTATATGGGATATGGCGGTGGACCTGCTTATGTTCAAGCATTGCGTGATGTTGTGGTTGTCATTATGATAGAGAAAAAAGGAACAGTTGATAATCTTGAAGAGGTGCTCTCGGTTGATGGTGTTGACATGATTCAATGGGGTGGTTCAGATTATTCAATGAGTATTGGTAAAGTAGGTCAAAGGGGTTCTAAGGAGATTCAAGAAACTGAACGTAGGGTATTTGAGACTGCTATTAAGATGGGAGTTCCGCCGCGGGCAGAAATCGGTAGTGCTGATGGTGCAAAACGATTTCTTGATATGGGGGTACGTCATTTTTGCATAGGTACTGATATTTCCATCCTATACGGTTGGTGGCGTGAACATGGTGATGGCTTAAGAAAAGCACTTGAGGGACATTAGAAAGAAGTTAACCAAAACGTCTGCTTGCACAGACGTTTCAGTGTTGTCCGTTATGTGCCGCCGTCTCTTATGCGATCATCTGTCGTATTTTTTCAGCGACCCACTCAACTGCGACATCAATCATGACTTGTCCTTTTTCTGTAGTAGCGAGTTTTGCTTGGTGATGGTATTCTCTGTCAGACTTCGCTTGTCCTGCATCTGAAATAGTCAGTTTAGCACTGTCGTAATCTACGCCGTTCCAATCTACGTTATCTGGAAATGCAGCAAGGGCAAACGCTGTCTCAAATTCTGCTGCGTGACCGGGGCAAACCCCCGATTCCATCTGTTCTTGTACTAACTCACCGGAATATGCTTCCCAATATGAATGATATTCTATATTGATACCGAGTTTTTCTCTGTAACCATCCAAACGTTGCATGACTGGTCCTGAGTTACCCGCGTGTCCATTTACAATGAGTATATTCTCTATACCGTGTCGCCGCATACTATCAGCAACGTCGTATAGCACCTCTCCAAACACCTCTGGACGCAGCGTTAGTGTGCCTTTATGGTCCATCCAGTGTTCTGACACACCGATTGCTAAGGGTGTGGTTACAACGACATTTGGATACAATTTTTCTGCTGCCAGTTTAGATACGTAGACAGCACTTTGTGTGTCGTGGTACATTGCCAAGTGTTCGTTATGTTGTTCTGTGCTTCCTGTTGGGATGATTGCACCTTTCAGTGTGCCTTCATCTATTGCTTCTCTTATGTATCTACGTTGGTTTTCCCATAGTAATACTGATCTGATTTGTGCCATTGTTTTATCCTCCAAATTTCAGTATATTCAAAATTGACAATAGTTTGGACATTAGTAATGTTCTTGACTGTGGGTTTCATAAGATGATATGTTCGTCAGTTCCGTATGAAGTTTAAATAATAATTTAGGTAATTCGTTGAGACACCCGGTTCGGTTAGGAAACCGAACTTACCGGGTCTGGGAAAAATAAAATATTACCCGATTTAATACTTTAACTTCATTAGAAACGATATGTTTATAGAAAATCTTCATAATGCAGCAACGTTTAAATCCTAACTATGCTTTTGCACTTGCGCCACCATCTACAAGGAGTGATGTTCCGGTAATCCATTCGGCGTCATCAGAAGCGAGGAATACCGCTGCACGTCCTATATCTTTTGGGAGACCCAATCGCTGCATCGGGGTTTTCTCCAATGAGGACTCAATCTGTTCAAGGGTTAGGTAGTCTTGTATAGCAGTTTCAATATATCCTGGACATATTGCATTGACTGTGATACCAAATTTACCTACTTCTAATGCTGTATCTTTGACCATATTAACGACTGCTGCTTTTGCAGATGCATAAGCAGGTCCTGCACCGCCACCGAATGCATGAACGGAAGCGATCTGTATTATTCTGCCATAAGTAGAATTCTTGATATGGGGTATGGCAATTTTTGTTGTTAAGAATACCCCTCGTAAATTGACTGAAACGACTTTGTCCCAATCTGAAACTAATATATCTTGTGCTCCACCGGGTATGTGAATGCCCGCATTGTTAACGAGTATGTCTATACCTCCAAAATGTTCTATTGTATTATGTATCATTACAGCAACTTGTCTCTCATCTGAAACATCCGTTTCAATAAATAGACTCTCAACACCTAATTTCTCTAATTCCTGAGTGGTTGTAGTTGTAACATCCTTTTCGTGGTATTTTCCTTGCAGTGGTGTTTCTTGAATATCGGCAATGACAACCCGTGCCCCTTCACGAGCGAATTCAAGTGCGATCCCACGTCCGATACCGGAACTACCACCTGTAACAATACAGATTCGGTCTTTTAGTAGCATCAAATGTCTTCCTGTCTTTAACTGCTTTTGAAATTCCAAATTTTCAAAGCTGTTTTACCTAACACCCATTCCCTGTCTTCTTGTGTAAAGAAATCCATTTCGTCGCGAACAACAGATAGTGTCTGTGCGTAGGTTGCACGACTTAAACAGACGGGCCAATCTGTACCCCACATAATTCGTTGACCGCCAAAGGTATGATAGACTTTTTTTACCTGTTCATGTGTGTCTTTCCATGGATAACTCTCTTTGGATATTGACCATGTATGGCTAATCTTCACATAAATATGTGGAAACTTTGCAAGATCAAGCAGTAACTGCAGTTTATCAGGTTCATCTGGTGGACAATCTGCCATGTGATCAAGTACGATATCAAGATTAGGATGTTGTTCAATAAGTGGTATTAGGTCTGGTAATCTTTCGGCTTTCGTTAGAATTAACATGGGAACTCCGAGCTGTTCTGCACAACGAAAGATGGGTGGCATCAGCGGACCGGTAAACCAATCTCCATCTGGACCGGTAGAAGGACTCAATCGGACACCGTGGAATCCGTGATTTTCTGTCCATTTAGTGAGATGCTCAGGTGCTGCTGGGTCTTCAGGATTGATACGACATACTCCCATGAATTTGTTAGGGTATCTTTTTATTGCGTCTGCGGCATAACTGTTATCCCACATATAGTGTATTACTTGAACAATGACAGTTTTTTCAACACTGTTTTCTTCCATAAGATCAAGTAACATTTCAGGAGTAGCATCCTCACGGGGATGATTTCTTTCGCGTGCCCACGGAAATTGGGGGTCGTTTTTCCAAACGTGAACATGTGGGTCTATAATTCTCATATTATCGTTCCTCCGATTTAATGAAGAATCCGTAGATACCTAACGGTATGCAGTAGAGTAGGATCAATAGATGTAGACTAAAACCGGTGATCGTTGCTATGTTAAGTGGTGTTCCAAAATAATTCAGTAACCAGACATAAGGAAATTCAGTTGTTCCGAAGTTTCCGACGGTTTGAATAGGTAGCAGGTTAAAAACATTCGTGAACACAAGCGCAAACAGTACCTCAATTAGGGGGATTTCAACACCCATTTCTGATACGAGATAACATTGAAAACCGAAACGAAGTAACAGACAGAGTAGTGAATAAATCCATATTTTGAAGAAACGAAAGTTGAAACGAAAAGAAGTAATCTCATTTACGATTGTGCTGCACTTTTCTACGCACCATGTTATATGACTTATATGACGACTTCCCAGTTTCGTATGACGACTCCCCAGTTTCGCCAGGGGTTGAAGGCATTTTTCAGCAATTAACTGACAAACATTTGGTGCGGTACATGCAAGAATGATCAACGTTACCAATCCTACACCGAAGAGCGATGGAATTAAGAACAGGATCGTGAGTGAGAGTTTACCACTCAGTTTTGGCAGCAGAAGTAATGCGGTGGTAGACATGAGTAAGATCAACAGCACTAAGTCTATGATGCTTGCGATGAGTAAGGAAGCGATTCCTTGGGTTGCCTCTACTCTCTGTCTTTTTTGCATTAGATATAGATATGATATATCTCCAGTTCTAAAGGGTAGAAAATTGCCCCAAAATGTATGCAATGTTAGTATCGGAAAAACCTGAAATATATTTGATTCTAACCCCAGTATAGTTTTGAACCTTAAGGTTTTTGCAAATATAAGCAGACAGTAACTGACGAAACCGATTATCAACGCGTGAATTGGGATACGATTGATTGTTTCAGGTATCTCCTTCAGATCAATTTCTCTTAAGAGTATAACTGAAACAACAACTGCTAAGAGAGTTGGTATAGCAAATCTAAATATCCATTTGAGTTGCTGCTTCTTCAAAACACTGCCTTGGTGTGTGTAGCAATTGTACAATCTGAATAAAGATTGTGCTACAATAAAGAGGCATTATCAGTAAGTAATGGTATCAGGTAATGTTAGGAGATACCGTCCCAATACTCCCACATATCGTCTGGTGTATCAAATTTAATTTCATCAAGGTCTTTTCTGCGATACCTCCCGATGAGTGCGATTCTGACTCTGCGTCCACAGTTTGGTCCGGCTGTGTGGCTCATCTGGTGATGCCAGAAACAGACATCTCCTGCTTCTCCTGTGAATTCATAGCAGGGACCTAAGTCAAATGGAGCAACACCTCCGGGTAAACTGTCAAGGTCGTGGTGTCTGAAGTATTCTGCCCATATATTGTGACTTCCGGGCCAAATTGTAAATCCACCACCATGTTTCTCAACAGTATCAAGATATACTGTTGCACCGAGTGTAAATGAACCGACTACGCCTTTAGGCACACCATTTGTAGGGGTATGGTATCCATCAAGATGGCCTCCTGGTTCGCGATATTCCCGGTCTGGGTCGGGGAAGTTTAGATGTGGACTTGCCCCACCGCCAGTGTTAAGTTTACCTGTCCCTACCATTTCTTCTGCCATAGCGAATACGTTATTACCGTATAATGTACCTTTTATAACGTCTTCACCGCCGATGGGAGCGGTTCTATAACCTTTGCGTATCCACGATTCAGGGTCGTTCCTGTCTTCATCAATAGTATCCCAGACTTTATTTAGAGCAGCGTCAATTTCTTCTTGGGACAGTGCGCTGCGTACGACCAGGTACCCGTTCTCTTTGAAGAATTCTTTGTCATTATCTGTCAAAAGTGGCATACTTAGTCCTTCCTAATATTATTAAATGCGATTTTGAACTTGTGAACGGCACACGGAGTGTGCCTACTACTATTAAGAACTTATAGACGGCACACGGAGTGTGACTGCTACTATTAAGCGTTGACTATGAAACCATTCTCTTTCAGTGCTTTTTGATACGGATCCTCTTCTATGGTCAAACCGAAACCGGGGAGATTAGGAATGTTCACATAACCATTTGAGATAGAATAATTAGAGTCGTCTATGCCGGGGGTAGTTGCGTGATCCCATTCTACGAACTCAAAATTCTTGATTTTTGCTGCAAGGTGTCCTGTTACAAAGTTGCCGTAGTACCCTCCGTAATGATGAGGTGCAGTGCCAACGTTGACTTCATCCAATTCTGGTCCTAATTCAAGCCATTTTGAGAATCCCGGGTGGAATATATCATATTGCACGATGTCTATAAGTCCGTTCTTTGCCCATTGGATAAGATGAGGTGATGCGCCGCCTTCACCATCAGCGATTTTGGTTTTTATACCTTCTTTATTCAACCATTCTTTTAATATTCCGTATACTCGTGCATCTTCGTGAAATGCTTCTTCCATCCAGTATACTTTTGCGTCTGCAGTCCCAGCCAGTACCTGTTTTGTGATGTTGAGATTGTATCCGTTATTTGCGTCGATGAGTATCGTTGCGTCTTCTCCTACTGCATCGCGTACTGCCTTGATGACATCAATATCACGTTGCGTTCCTTTTTCAAGTGGCATGTGCATTGCGCCGCGTCCAACCTTTATTTTATATGCTTTGTGTCCGCGCGCCTTTCCTTCAAGTGCTTCGGATGCTATGAGGGATGCAGCTTCTGCATTGTCATCAATGTGTAAGTCGTCTATGTATAAAGAAGTATCGTAACAGGGTGCTTTGAAGTTCCCATTCTTGCCAGAGAGGATAGCGTATACTGACTTCTGCTCTAACTGACCGACTAAATCCCAGAGAGGATATTCCATGAAACGATATTCCTCTGATACACCGTTCTCCACGTCGAACGCTTCACTGAGTTGTAATCCAATTAGCGTTTCTGCTTTTTCACGTGATAGGGACGCGAATCCGATACCAATTGCCCCTTCTGATGTTGTAATGCGTGCAATTGGTGGTCGTACGTGTAATCCGTGTTCACCGAGGCGTGAGTTGCATCCAGCCTTACGGGGACGTTCACCTGTTAGCCGTGCCCATTCAATTCGCTCTATTTTGACATTCTCCAAATTTATTCTCCTTTTTTCATGGTTACTTACAACTGAGTTTGTAGCAGTGCTATGCTTTTTGGATCTAATTTATTGTAATTTTCTATCTCATACCGTGTGCCATCTGCGTCTTTAATGAGGACACGGTCATTCTCAAGTGTGACGATGTCATACCGAGTACGCATGCCAAATTCTACATTTCCTTGACTCGTCTCAACATTCCACCGTGTTACACCGTATTGTCCATCAACCGAGTTGATTTTCGTAATTTTTGGCATGAAGTATCGTCTCTGAAGTTCCTCTGTTAGAACATCGCGAGCGTTTGGTGTAAGTTTGTTGACGTCCTCAACAATTCCAATTTCGTTACCCTCTTCATCCAGTAGAGAAATGTATCGTAATGTTTCAGTTACAGGGAAACTACGCACTGACTCTACCTTTGTAAAGACTGAACCGTCTGGAAGTTCAACAACTAATTCACCAAATGCGTTTTTTCCAAGCATCAATGTTTTAGGATCCAGGAACACCAGTTCATCAGTGACTTTTATGGCGTCATTCATTTCTCATCCTTTGGGTATTATACCAAATTATTAGGATTTATCATGTTCTATTTTTAATAGTGCGATAAGGATATCGCACCTACCGTAATGAAATGCTTAATTCTGCTATTACCATGCGCGGATTCTGGATAGTTCAGTTTGCTTCTGGCAAAGATTTGCATACGTGCCATCTTGTTCAATTAGTTCTTCATGCGTGCCGATTTCGTCTACTTCCCCCTCTTTCAACACGACGAGTCGGTCTGCATATTTTAGCGTAGAAAGTCTATGTGCTATGGCGAAGACTGTTCTGCCTCTCACGAGTCGTTCTAATGCTTCTTGAATTTTGGATTCAGTTTCTGTATCTATAGACGATGTCGCTTCGTCTAAGATTAGGATACGTGGGTTTTTCAATATAGCCCGTGCGATGGAAATACGTTGTCTTTCTCCGCCAGAGACCCGTGCGCCGCGTTCACCGACCATTGTATCATATCCATCGGGGAATTTGATAATAAAGTCGTGTGCGTTTGCTGCCTTTGCTGCTGCGATGATTTCATGACGTGATGCGCCAGGTTTTGAGTATCCAATATTCTGTGCAATTGTACCTTCAAAGAGGAACGGGTCCTGTAGCACAACTCCGATCTGTTGTCGTAATGCTTTTACTCTTATATCTCGGCTATCGTGTCCATCAATTATAATGGCACCGAAATTCGGATCATAGAACCGTGTGATAAGATTGATTAGCGTACTTTTCCCTGCCCCGCTGTGTCCTACTAATCCTATCATTTCACCGGGTTGGACTTGAAAACTAATGCCATTGAGTGCGTTCTTTTCGTTATCGTAGGAGAATACAACATCGTTAAATTCTATTGCGCCTCTAATATTCGCGAGTGCGACAGCATCTTTCTTATCTGCAATACTCGGTGGTGTATCTAATATATCAAAGACCCGTTCAGCCGAAGTTCCTGCACGTATAAATCTTTCATTCATCTGACATAAAGTTCTAACAGGACCGAAGAATTGCATCATATAAGATTGAAACATAAAAAGTATTCCGAGAGTTAAGTCACCTTGAAATATCTGCCATCCCCCAACTAACCAAATGAGGATAGAACCTGAAAAGGTGATGAATTCCATGATAGGACGGTAGAGTGAACTGAGTTTTGCTGCGTTCATTTCACCGGAGAAAACTTGGTGTGTCATCTCGTTAAACCGACTTATCTCATATCTCTCGCGTGCAAAAGCTTTGACGACACGGATCCCAGGAATAGTACTGGCAAGGATTGTACTGATATTTGCGTATCTCTTCCATAAGACTTGATAGACTTTGCTCATTTTTTTACCAAAAATGAATGTGAAGAATATTAAACATGGAATGGGTATAAGCGTCCACAATGCCAGTTTCCAGTTGTAGAAGAACATGATGAGACACATATAGATGAGCGTGAGAGAATCACCAACTATATCTTGTAGACCGTTCGCTATGAAGTCTCGGAGTCTTGAAACATCGTGTGTGATTCTGGACATTAGATTTCCAGTATCGCGTTCGTGGAAGAAGTCAATGGAGAGAGCGTTCAGATGCTGATATGTTTCATTTTGTAAACGTCTTGTAATGTTCTGACCTACCCAAGCCATCATAAATCCTCGGATAGATGAGGTTGCCAGGATGAAGAATCTCACACCCGCCATGAGGAGTACGATACCGATTAAGTGTCCAAAACTCCCACCAAGTGGCATACTGCCGAACCATCCTCCAAGTGTATCTACAGTTCCTTGAAGGTGTCCCCATGATGTTACTGGTAGTGGTTCTTCACTTGCGACTGCATTTCCAACCGGAGTAAGTATATTGTCAATTAATTGTTTACTTAGGATAGCGGGATACAGACCAATAAGTCTTATCAACATCATAATGAGAAAAGCGGGTATCATGACGTGTAAGTATGGAAGTGCGTATTTGAATAGACGAAAAATTAGTTTAGAATTCTGTGTGCAATTGACACAGACCCCTGACCATGTGGGGATGGGATGACCACATTTTTCGCATCGCGTTCTATTTCCTGAAGTCTGTGCGTTAGGCTTGCCGCCAGGACCTCCTCCTCTTCCTCCACGCATCCCGCGCCGTCTACCGCCTCGTCCGGGCCCGCGTCTACCACCTCTTCTCTCATCTGATGTTTCAGATGAAGAAAGTCTCTCTAATTCTGATACTGTAAGATTGAATTTGGGTTCTAATCGTTTTGAATAACGTGCTAATTCAACAGCACTATCTGATGTAGTGACCTTGAGGATGTTGTTGCCGTACATCTCAAGGACTTCTATGTTCTCTACTGCTGTCAGGGATACTTCTTGAATATCGTGTCCGATTACACCTTTTTGGTTAAAGCAAATCAATCGTTTCTCAGTTGCTAATACCCAATCTTTTCCATAAGTTCCATCAAATTTTAAATCTGTAGAGACAGATACTTTTATTTCTTCACCGTTATCAAGTAGTTCTTGTGCACGTTTCTTCAGTATTTCGGGTACTTCTTCCTTGGTTGTCAATTCTCCATCTTTTAGGTTTCTGAAACGTGGTTTTCCACCGAAAGACTCCATTCCCATACGACGCGAACTGCCACGACCTGAACCTGACATTGATCCTTGCATAGGTTATACTCCCGGTATTTCTTTCATTTCTGTTTTATGTATTACTCATTTTAACGAGTTTTTGTTGAAAAGGTTGAGGAGAAATTGCACATATCTCCCAAGTTGTTTTTTCACATAACCTCTAACTACAATTGAATGGAATTAGCTGACAATCCCAAGCATTATGAAGATCAAGAATTTAATCGGGTAATACTCAGTTTCTTGTGGAATCCGGTTCGGTTAGGAAACCGAACCTACCGTGTCTGAGTCCTAATTACCTAATTTATTTTTTTAACTTCATTATGCTTGGGTCCAAAAATCTTGACTTTTAAAGATCCTTTGTGGTATAGTTATAGGAGTGACCCAGTAGTGGATTTATATGACTTATGTGCAGATTTACCCGATTTGTTATATGAACAGATAGGTACCCGCAAACTGCCCTCACAGTTGTCTGACTAACATAATTCGCAGCTTTGATTAGGTTTCAGATTTCAATCAACAGAAAGGTAAAATATGAAAGAAATAAAAATTGGTTTTATCGGTTCAGGTGGAAATGCAAATGGTCACATGAATCGACTTTCGGATATGGAAGGTGCAAATATCGTGGCAATCTGCGATATTATTGCAGAGAAGGCACAGCGCGCAGCGGAGAAACACAACGCGGATCCGTATACAGATTATCGTGAAATGTTGGCACGCGACGATCTTGATGCGATCTATCTGAGTTTACCCGTTTTCGTTCACGGACAACCCGAATTGGATGTGATTGAACGCGGTCTGCCATTTTTCGTGGAAAAACCGGTAGCAATCAACATGGATATTGCTCGGGAAGTAGAAGCAGCAGTAACAAAAGCAGGTTTGATAACGTGTGTCGGTTATCAACTCCGTTATCTCGGTTCCACAAAGATTACACAAGAGATTCTTACGGGTAGAACGATCAACATGGCTGTTGGTAAATACTGGTGTGGCACTGGACGTGGCAATCCTGATGGTTGGTTGCGACAGATGAGCAAATCTGGTGGACAATTGGTTGAACAAGCAACACACACCTTTGACATGATGCGTAACCTTCTTGGCGATGTGGATTCCGTATATGCCATGCAGGCAAATCGCGTCTTGAAACAGATTGATTGTCCTGATAGCAATAGTGTATCAATCCAATTTAGCAGCGGTGCCGTGGGTTCAATGACAGCTGCCTGGGCATACAGCGGCGGTTGGGATAATGCAAATGTTTTAGACATATTATACGAAGGGGACATGCTGAATTGGAATCCTGCAAGAGTCTACTATAAGGAAGATGGTGAATGGGTTGAAAAGACTGAACCCGGTCCGACCATAGATGAAGTTTTTGTGAATGCAGTACGCAGCGGTGATGCATCTCAAATTCAGAGTCCATACAGTGATGCTGTTAAGACGCTTGAAATATCACTTGCAGCGAATCTATCAGCACAAGAGAATAGACCGGTAGAGGTTTCATCACTGTAGGGTAACAGATATGGCGACAAAATATCGTTTGGCAATCGTCGGGTGTGGTGGCATTTCACATGCACATGGAAACGCATGGCGAGATATACCAGAAATTGAGATAGTCGGTGCATGTGATGAGAAAATAGAATCTCTTTCACATTTTGCGACAACGTATAGTGTTGAGAATACTTACAAAGACCTGCGACACATGCTTGAAAAACAGCAACCAGATATCCTTGTGATTGCGACTTGGCCCTCAAGTCATCTTAAGAATGTATTGGAAGCAGTTCGCTGTGGCGTTAAGGGAATCCTCGTAGAAAAGCCTATCGCTGTCAATACATCACAACTTCAGCAGATGATTCAGGTTACAGAAAGTGCTGGTATCCTTATGATGGAAGCATTTATGTACCGGCACCATCCATTGACGCTTGCTGTGAAAGAGAAAATTGCGGAAGGGGCAATTGGTGATGTCCGCTATGCGCGATCTACGTTCTCAACAGGACTGACAGATAGGACAAATTGGCGGTTAAGAGGAGAACTTGGTGGGGGTGCAGTCATGGATTTAGGGTGTTACTGTATCAACATTATCCGTTATCTGATTGGCAGAGAACCACAGTCTGTTTGGGCTACAGGTAAGTATGAAGCTATAAATTGCGTTTGGGAAACGCTTATCGGTACATTGGACTTTGGTGATGGAGTTACAGGGCAGTTCGATTGCAGTTTCGGCTGGACTTGGCGGGAATGCTATGAAATTACTGGTACAGAAGGCACTATCCGTGTTCAGAGTGCTTGGGGGAATAGTGAAGGAGAATCACACTTCACCGTCAACGGTGAAACTAACAGTGTTAAGGGTGTTAATCCGTATGCTGCGGAAATTCTCAACCTTTGTGAAGCCGTAGTAAACGGTTCGCCTATCCTCTTGCCGATTTCAGATGCGCTTGGGAATATGCGTGTTATTGATGCATTGCATGAATCCGCACATACTGGACAACGTATTCACGTAACGAACTAATACCAAGCAAGCGTTTTTCTTGTAATATAGGTTGAAATCATTTGTCATTCCTGTGTATAATAGTACTACGCAAAACAGTGAAGTCAAATTTGTCGCGTTCTAAATACGTCCTTCTAATTCACTAAGCATACTGTTTATAGAGGTATACTGACGTTATGTTTGAAAAGTTTATGAAGTACCCGATTGAGGTCTTTCGTGAAGGTGATTTCTCGTTTGGCATTCCGATACCGGGTCTTCTTATTATTGCCTTAATCGCTGCACTGATTGCTGCAACTATTTGGGCATATAAGAGTGCAAGGGCACGAACCAATCGCTTCTTTCGTGGATTTCTTATTACACTCCGTGCTTTAGTGCTCTGCTTCCTCGCCTTTTGTCTTCTCAAACCTTTCCTAACTATCTATCAAAACAACCCAGATGATTCTTACCTGTTGGTAATGGTTGACCAATCGAAAAGTATGCAGATTACCGATACGACGGATGGTGCATCGCGGTTGAATCTGACGAACCGATTACTTTTTGGCGAGAGTCCTGAAGAGGGAAGTTTAGACGGTCTATTAGGGGAAATGCATACGAATCAGTTTAAGACTCGCTTGTTTGGGTTTGATAGCGATGCGAAAAGGATTCCTCTTGAGATAGTACCAGCAGCTGAAGGTGAAAACACAAATATACCGAAAGCAATAAATGATGCACTTGATGATCTGCAAGGTATTCCACTCTCTGGTATCGTGTTGTTTACCGATGGCGTAGATCGCAGTGGGACAGATATAACAAAATTAGCAATGCAAGTGCGGGAAAGGAAAGCGCCCATTCATACCGTTGGCATCGGATCGGAAACGGGTATTTCTGATATTGAATTGGTAAAGGTAGATGTACCGCGTTCTGCTGAGGAAGACTATCCAGTTGATATATCAGCCACTGTAAGACGCACGGGAAATGCAAAGAAGGAAGCAACGATCCAACTCATGGAGAATGGTAGAGTACTTCAGACAGTGTCAGTGAATATGCCGCAGGAGACGACAAGAGTTCCGTTAAAATTCACACCACGCCAACCGGGGACACTGAAGTATGAAGTCCAGGTACTCACCGAAACAGATGAGGCTATACCCCAAAACGACAAAAAAACATTCATACTAAAAGTAAATCCGACAAAGAGAGTAAAAATACTCTTCGTTGATACACAAAGATATGAGTTCAAGTTCATCCGCCGTGCTTTAGAAGACGATCCAAATATAGTCCTGACTGTACGTTATGTTACCAGTGAACAGAGTTTCGGTGGAACACAAGACAGTTTAGCACAGAAGTTCACTTTCTATCCAGATTCTAAAGAAGTTCTATTTGATTACGATGCGATTATCATCGGCAATTTACCAGCGTCCGAATTCACACAGACACAGCTTGAAAATACAGTTGAGTTTGTAAGAACACGCGGTGGCGGCTTTCTGATGTTAGGGGGGACAGATTCATTAGGTAATTCCGATGTTAGTGATTCCTATCTCAATACGCCAATTGCCGAATTGCTCCCGGTTGAATTGGAATTGGGTGATCCGCCTAAAGCGCCTTCAGTATACCTACCTCCTTCACAGATTCCGATGGTAAAGGGATACAAGATGCAACTAACAACTGAAGGTAAGAGTGATCCGTTGATGCGATTGGTGGATAATGCAAATGAGAACACAAAACGTTGGGATGAACTAACAGAACTTAAGGGATATAGTAAGGTAAAACGTGCAAAAGCTGGAGCGACAGTCCTTGCTGAACATCCAGATGATAGGAATGAATTTGGTAACCGCATCCTTATCGCTACACACAATTATAATGCTGGTCGTGCTATGGTTTTTACACCGAACAACTCATGGATGTGGCAAATGGGTGAAGATAGTAATGACGAAAGCCATGCACGGTTCTGGAGACAAACTGCTAAATGGTTGACGACTGCACCGAAGGCTTCCCTTAAACTTGATATAGCCAAAACTGAATACACGTTGAAGGAGCCTGTTGTGATAAATGTGACTGCGATGGATAATGACTATGCGTTAACAAATGATGCAAAGTTGCGTGCGATCGTTGTAGGTGAAGATGGTTTCCGCAAAGAGCTTGTACTTGAACAGGAATTAGGAAAAGATGGTCAATATAACGCCAGGTTCATTCCGAGTCGCTATGGAGAATATACGATTACAGCGACTGGCACGCTCAAGGGTGAAGCCCTCGGCAAACAACAAGCACTTTTTGAAGTAAAACCATCTTATGCTGAATTCAGCGATGCTGCACTGAATGTGAATCTTCTTACCAACCTTGCTGAAATGAGCGGGGGTAAGTATTACCCCATTGAAGAGGCTGGACAATTGGTGAACCAGATATCGCTCGTTGAGAGTGCGACTTCTGAAATAACGGATGTAGATATATGGGATCTTCCTCTGATTTTCGGTTTGATCATTCTGTTCCTGGGTCTGGAATGGTTTTTGAGAAAACGAGGCGGTTTAGTTTGACGTTATTCTTTCAGTTGCGCCTGAGAATTATACTATGGACACAACATCTTCTGGTACCCTATACATCGTCAGCACGCCAATAGGAAATTTAGAGGATATAACGTTACGAGCACTCCGTATTCTTAAAGAGGTGGACTTAATTGCCGCGGAAGATACCCGCAAAACACGTAGATTATTAACACACTATGAAATCAATACGCCTCTCACAAGTTTTTTTGAAGGCAACCAACAGCGCAAGACCGAAAAACTGATTGAACGGTTAAAGGATGGAGAATCGATTGCTCTTGTCTCGGATGCAGGAACCCCAACGATATCAGATCCGGGATATCCTCTGCTGCGCCAATGTATATCAGATGAAGTGCGGATAGTAGCAGTGCCAGGGGTATCCGCTATTCTTGCAGCGGCAGCAGTCTCCGGTTTACCACTCCACAACTTCATTTTTGAAGGTTTCTTATCACCAAAATCAGGAAAACGGAAACGACAGTTGACACAACTTGCGAATGAGGAACGTACATTAATCCTGTTTGAGTCTCCGCACAGGATCTGTCGTTTTCTGGAGGATGCCTTGGAAATCATGGGAGAACGAGAAATCGTCATTACACGTGAGCTCACAAAACGTTATGAAGATATATTCCGAGGTAACTTCAAACAAGCACTGGAGAAATTCAATGCCACTGCGCCGCGCGGAGAATTCACTATAGTGATTGGAGTGTGACATTGTCTGACGAAAGACCCAATAGCATCAATACTATCGCTGTCATCGGTGCGGGGTTAATGGGACACGGTATTGCACAAGAATTTGCTGTTGCTGGATTTAGTGTATATCTCCACGACATCACAGAGGAACAACTCGCTGTAGCATGCCTGCAGATAGAGCAGAATCTTGCATTGCTCGCTGAACATGGTGTTGTTGATAAATCAAACATTCCTGACATCATGCAGCGTGTAAATACTACTCCTGAGCTCGTAGTCGCTACTGAGAATGCGGATTTTGTGATTGAGGCAGTCTCTGAAAATCTCCCCTTAAAACAACAGATTTTTGAGAAATTAGATAACGTGTGTCAACCGCATACAATTTTAGCCAGTAACACAACGGCATTAATGCCGAGTCAGATTGGTGTTAATACCGACCGTCAAGATAGGGTGCTCAATGCCCACTATTTTAATCCCCCCTATTTAATTCCGCTCGTTGAGCTTATCCGGGGTCCAGCTACATCAGATGAAACTGTATCAATCACCTATAATCTTCTGAAGTGTATTGGTAAAACCCCCGCAATAATTGAAAAGGAAGCACCCGGTTTTGTTGGTCCCCGTTTGCAAGCCGCTTTGATTCGTGAAGCATTTTCCATAGTGGAACAGGGTATTGCAAGTGCTGAAACCGTAGACCTTGTGGTTCGCAACAGTTTCGGTCGAAGACTCGGTGTCGCGGGTCCGTTTGAAGTATTTGAGCTTGCAGGATGGGATTTAGTACTTGCTGCTTTTGAAGAACTTTACAAAGACCTGTACAGTTCCTCAGAAATCAATCCGCTTTTAAGAGAGATGGTTGATTCAGCGAAACTCGGTGTGAAATCTGGCGAAGGTTTCTATCGATGGACAGCGGAAAAACAGGAAGCACTCCGCACGCGAATGTCGCATGCATTAATTCGTACGATTCAGGAGAATGAATGATTTGCAGCTAACCGTTACAAAACGTAAGTGCCCCTACCGAGAGGGTTTGAATACTCCTTTTTAATGCTTGCCATCTACCCAAATGTCAAAAAAAATCCTCCGTAACACTGGACTACTCCTCATTATTTCTATTGCGGTCATCATTATAATCCTGTATTTTAATCAGATTCAAGGTTTTCTTGGTGAGTTTGTATCGGCATTTAGTAGTATTGAAACAGCACGTGAATACATTGCAGGTTTCGGTATCTTTGCGCCACTCATCTCAGCTTTACTGATGATTTTTCAAAGTGTCGTTGCTCCATTACCTGCTTTTTTGATTACAATCGCCAATGGTGCTTTATTCGGTTTCTGGTTGGGTATGTTACTATCCTGGGGTAGTGCAATGTTGGGGGCTGCTTTATGTTTCTATATCGCAAGATTTTTTGGAGGTAAACATGTGGCAAAAATCGTCACGCAACCTGTTGTTGACAAGACAGACGATTTCTTAAGAAAATACGGGAACTATGCTATCCTAATTGCGCGTCTCTTACCTTTTGTTCCATTTGATGTTGTAAGCTATGTAGCGGGTCTAACCCGTATGCAATTCATCAGTTTCTGGATTGCAACTGGTATTGGTCAACTTCCAGCAACTGCGGTCTACACTTATGTTGGTAACAGCATATCAACCCATACAAGATTGATGCTTTACGGTTTCGGTATCGCCATTTCTGGGTCCCTTGTAATATGGTTGCTAAAGAATCGGAGATTTAGGAATTAGTGGTCGATTACACACAAAAACCAATTGACATCAGTCTATCTATATTGTAAATTATGGTAAAATTTTGAATTAATTATACAGTCTGTACCAGTGCGGTTAGGAAACCGCACCTACCGTGGGTTGAAAGTGTGTAATTATTTTTAAACTTCACCATAATGACAAACCAAAATTAACCTATTTAAGAAGGAAGCAAAAACATGATTCGGATTGGCGTAATTGGAGTAGGCGGCATGGGTAATTCCCATTGTAACTCACTCCCTAATGTAGAAAACTGTGAATTTGTAGGTGTTGCAGATTTGCGATTGGATGCGGCACAAGCTGTTGCGGAAAAACACAACATTCGTGCATTTCAAGACTATCAGGAACTTCTCCCACTTGTTGATGGGGTCGTCGTTGCTACACCTCCCATAGCACACACCCAAGTCGTCGTTGATGCAGCTGAAGCTGGAGTTCACGTTTTTTGTGAAAAACCCCTCTCTCTAACGCTTGCGGAAGCTGACGAGATGATTGCTGCATCCGATAAAGCTGGAACACATATCATGGTTGGACAGGTGCTAAGGTTCTATCCGGTGCATAAACTGGGTAGAAAAATAGTTGATGCTGGTGACATCGGTGATATTACTTATATAGAAACCGACTATTCAGGACCTTATAATGCGCCGAGGAATCGTCCGGAGAGTTGGTACGGCACTGTCGGTGGTCTATTGGAAAATGGCATTCACAAGTCAGACTTAATAAATTGGTTCGGTGGAACAGCACTCACTGTTGCAGCGGAAGTTGGTAGTTTCTCTGGACATGATGACTGGGAAGATTACACTGTTTCACTCATACGATATGATTCAGGAGCAGTCGGTATTCTACGATGGGGTGGTTTTCTCGGTGCGCGTGGTACAAATGATACGATCATTGACGGCACTAAAGGGTCACTACGACTTGACATGGGTGCTGACTTAGCATATCTCAAAAAGCGAGGAGACCGAGATTGGGAGGAGATCGTCCCTGATCGCTCAGGACCAACGCATGTTGTTGGAGAACTCTCTCACTTCGTAGAATGCATCCGAGACAATAGAACACCGATGATTGATGGCAGAGGTGGAAAACACGCTGTTGCCATTGTCTTAGCCACATATCAATCGGCAAGAGAGAAAACTAAGGTAGCGATTACATAGTGGATATATGCTAACGAAGAAGTGTCTATGTAAATTTTTGAATTATATTATACAGTCTGTACCAGTGCGGTTGAGAAACCGCACCTACCGTGGACCGAATCTGTACCAGTGCGGTTGGGAAACCGCACCTACCGGGGACCGAATCTGTACCAGTGCGGTTGGGAAACCGCACCTACCGTGGACCGAAAGTGTGTAATTATTTTCAAACTTCACTATACCATACTACAAAAATGTAATTTGAGGAGAAATATGATGCAAAATAGAAAACACAAAAAACAGCGTTATAGTGTTTCTCTCTGTATCGCGTTTATGCTGGTATTTGGGGTAATGTTCGCTGCTTGTGTAGAGGAACAACAGATAGCAGAACAGCTTCAAGAAACAACAGATGAAACGGATCAAGAATCTGAGCAACCTGCTGTTGCACTACCTGGACTACCAGAATATGTTGCTGGATATGAGTCATGGCTGAAATTAAACAGTGAACCTATTCCACCGGTTCCTGGTGGTGATCCTCACAATGGAACAAAGAACGTCTATGTCAATAAAGATCGAGAGACAATCGCGCCAGATGATGAACAGCAGTTCCCATATCCAGATGGGAGCATAGTGGTAAAAGAGGCAACTCGACCTGGTAAGGATTATATTGGACTCATCGCGATTATGCGGAAAGTTGAAGGAAGTAATCCTGATCACAACGATTGGGAATTTATTGAGTATTCACGATCTGAACAGGCAGCTGATTTTACAGTCCTGGCATCAGGTAGGATTTGTTGGAGTTGTCATTCACGGGTTGAGGATAAAGATTATGTTTTTACCGAGCTTGATTGATTAAGGATTTCGAATCTTTTACGGATACTTATGCTGGAAAAAGAATTTAGAAACGAAGATCCTACTGGTAAGATAATTGCACTTGTCCTCGTCATTGTGTCCCTTATCGGTGGTGGAGCGTTCGCCGTTAAACTCGGTTTGAAAGGTTTTCCATCATTAAAAATGGCACTCTACCGCTGTATATTAGGACTTATTGCTGTTGGTGGAATAGGTTTCTATTACGGTATATCGATGCGGATGCGTTTTAAGGAACTGCCTCGGTTGCTGTTAATTGCCTTACTTTACATCTTGCATACAATCACTCTGAATTTCGGCACGCAACTGACAACGGCATCCCGTTCCACCATTTTTTTCACGTTATATCCACTGTTTACGGTGCTGTTTGGACATTTCTGGTTACCCAATGATCGACTTTCACCAAAAAAGGTATTAGGGATTCTTACCTCGTTCACTGGGGTTTTACTAACCCTTGCCCCGAGTCTGAGTGGTGGCATGTCTGCGACCTATCTGTTTGGAGATCTGATTGTCCTGCTTGCAGCTGGTTCTTTAGGACTCCGTATTACACTCACGAAGGTATTTGTTCAAGACATATACTCACACAGACTTCTCGTCTGGCTTTTAGGTTTGAGTATTCCCTATTTTCTAATTCTAAGCATCCTCTTCGAACGTGGACAGCCGGTTGCATGGACACTCGAAAGTTGTTCAGGATTGTTTTATCAAGGCGTGATAATTACAGGTTTCTGTTTTTTAGCACTTACATCAGTGCTAAGGAAATACAAAGCAAGCAAATTGGTAGTCTTCTCTTTTCTGATGCCGGTATCGGGTGTCCTATTTAGTAATTTACTGTTGGGTGATAAACTGACAATAGATGTCCTGGGAGGTACTGTGCTGGTGGCAGCAGGGATTTATTTTGTAAATAGACAGCGTTAAGTCGTTCATCAACCAATAAAAAAGGAAACTATTATGAATTCAATTGACTTAAGGTTAAAGAGTATTATAACGTTCATCTATTTTTTAGGGATTGTTTCTTTGTCTGTCGTATTTTTCAGTTGTAGCAAGTTTCCGTTGAATATGCCTGATGCTACAGAAAATCAGATGTTGAAAGAAGAAGTTTCTATTGGTGTAGTTGTGGCAATGACAGGACGCCATGCAGAGGCGTACGGGTTTGCTATGCAACGTGGTTTTGAATTGGCACGAGAAGAGATTAACAGCCGGGGTGAGGTAAAGATCAAGTTTATTACTGTGGACGATCAGAGCACGCCAGAGGGAGCGAGGGCAGCAGTACAGTATTTGGTAGATCAAGAAGTATCTGCCATAGTCGGTCTTGCTATCTCAACGCACCTAAAAGCGGTCGCACCGATTGCCCAAGAACACGGCGTTATTGCTTTTAGTTCGGTCTCCTCCGCTGCAGGTTTGAGTGGAATTGGGGATTTTATCTTCCGCACAAGTCTGGCAACAAATATAAGTATTCCCAGTGGTTTGATGGTAACTCAGAAGAGACTTGGCTATAGAAGAGTAGCAACGATATATGATGAGATTGATGTTTATGCACGAAACAGTAATGAAGTCCTACGGCAAGCCCTTGAGACAAACGGTGTTGAGGTGCTAACGATGGAGACCTTTCAAACTGGGGACATCGATTTTTCTCAGCAACTAACTAATATAATAGCGTTGAGACCTGATGCACTCTTTATCTCTGCACTATCACAAGAAATAGCGCAGATTATCAAGCAAACATCCGTGATAGGTGTTCCCGAAAGTATTAGCATTATTGCTCCTGATCTAACCATGAATGAAGTTCAAAAGGCTGGTGATGCCGCCGAAGGCGTGATAGGTTTTATCGGATGGTCTAATCTATCTGATGCCCCCGGAAACCAGTCCTTCGTTCGGAACTATCGTACGAAATATGGTATTCAACCTGAACCTTGGGCGGCTCAGTCTTATGCCACTCTTTATGTACTCACCAACGCTATTAAGATTGCACAATCGACAGATGCAACCCTAATTCGGAACGCTCTTGCAGAAACAACAGATTATCCCACAATTTTAGGTATGTTAGGTAAGTTTTCTTTTAATCCTGATGGAGACGCACTATATGACCAGATTATAATGATCGTGAAGGATGGAAAACTCCAACCCTTTGAATAATCCCATTCTGTAGCAAATAGTGTAATTCTTAAGAGAGGTTTATCAATATGACTCACAAAGGCACCTTGTGGTCTATGAAGTGCGGATTCCGCTGTGTGAAGTCAGTCACACAGCGGAAATAAGGTGATTTAAAAGATGCTTGATGAAAATGTTGTTAGTATGAATGCCACAAATAGTTAATATTGAATCTCACATTACCTTCTTCATCAACTATACCATCCATCTGTACCTTTAAATCTAAAAGTTCTGCGGATTCTGTTGGATAGAAAAACTGAATTCCTCTTTGACCGTCGTTTCCGATGAATTGTGCAAAACCTGTTATGTCGTCGTCCGTTAATACTATACTATTTATTGTAAC
>JAJDZB010000058.1:0-48529 GCA_022824835.1 Candidatus Poribacteria bacterium
TTCATTTATACGCACATCCTTCTCAATGAAGGTATCAGTAGATGGGATGTATGCTTCCGGTTGATAATACGCATAATCACTGACGAAATAATGCACGGCATTGTGCGGGAAAAATGTCTTAAACTCGTTGTAAAGTTGGGCAGAAAGTGTTTTATTTGGTGAGATAACAAGGGTCGGACGTTGTGCGTTTTCTATGATATTCGCCATCGTATAGGTCTTACCAGAACCTGTTACCCCTAAGAGTGTTTGTGCTCTGTCGCCTCTGAGAATACCTTCAGTGAGTTTTTCTATCGCTTGCGGTTGATCACCTTCAGGCGAGAAATCAGAGACCAACGTAAAAGACTTAGATGGTGCTTCAGGATCTACATTTATAGGAGATATAGATGGACGTAAATCAATACTCTCTCTCATTTTTATCCTTAAGAGACGGCACTCGGAGAGTGCCTACTACTATTAAAAGCTTATGAAATCCCAAAAAGAGACGGCACTCGGAGAGTGCCTACTACTATTAAAAGCTTATGAAATCCCAAAATTGACATTTATAGTGACAAAAACTTTACACACCCGTCTAATGTTTGTCACTTATTCTTGTAGGTGCTTGTCCCTGAATGAAAGGTTCGTTGCTGATGTTTTCCACTGGACTTTTCTCTTTATTCCTTAACAATCCTGTCGTTTTGTCAATCTCCCAGAACTCAATTCCTTTCGGAACTTCAAAATCTTTATGAGGACCGCGTACCCCTTCAGCAACGAATCGTGCCCAAATCGGTAGTGCTGCCCATGCCCCTTGCTGATTATAGTTACGGATACCTCTCTGCTGTTTGTCGAGGCCAACCCAAACACCTACTACCAAGTCGTTTGTATATCCGATGAACCATGCATCAACGAAGTCATTTGTAGTACCTGTTTTACCAGCAACAGGACGTGTATTCTGTAGATTTAGATAATACGGATCCCGTGTTGCGCTAATACCTGTTCCTGATTTTATCACACTATGTAAGAAAGAGGTCATCTGATACGCGGTCTTTTCATCAATCACACGTGTTCTATCCTGTTGATAATTCTCATTTGGATAGATTATCTCCCCTTCCTTATCCGTAATGTACTCTATGTATTTCGGTTCAACTTTGATACCACGGTTTGCAAATACGCCGTAAGCAGAAGTTAGTTCAAGCACTGTCATACCAAATGCTCCTAATATAAGTGCCGGTTTTTTAGGATCCATTTTAGTAGAAATTCCCATTCTTTTAGAAAGGTCAATAATTCTGACAATCCCTTCTCTGTGTCCTTCTGCGGTCACAGGTGTTTCCCAAGCAGCCTTTGCTGTGGCTACGTTGATTGATTTCTTTAGTATACTTCTAACAGTTACAGGTCCATAGAACTTTTCCTCTAAATAGTTAGTTGGTCTCCAACGTTGACCGGGCATGTGTTGAATCACCCACGGTTTGTCAACGATGATGGATGCTGGGGTGAGAAGGGCAGGATCCTCCATTAAGGCTGTGAAGACTATCGGTTTAAATGCGGAGCCAGGTTGACGTTTGGCATTCCCTAAAGCACGGTTTAAGAAATTGTAATTTCTCATTTCGCGAATATATGGATTTACACCATCTATACGGTACTCGCGCCCCCCTACCATCGCTTTTACAGAACCTGTCTTTGGCTCAAAAGCAATGAGTGCAGCTTGTAGATATCTTGACTGCGGATCTATACCCTTTGGATTGTCCTTATTCTTATCGTAGTCTGGGAGGTGTCTACCATACTTCCCATCCAAGTAACGCAGATGTTCTGCAACAGTTTGCATCGCCAGGGATTGCATGGACATATCAACCGTTGTATAAACCTTTAAACCCTCATTATACAGACTGTTCTTTAGTTCTGATATGTCTTCAAGTTCGTTTCTTAAATGATCAATAAAATGTCCAGCAGTGTTCCGTTTCTGTCTGACAGATATCTGATTTTGACTTACAACTGCTATAGGTTGCTTTCTACTTTCTTGATATTCTTTTGGTAAAATGAAACCTTGGCTGTTCATTGACATGAGAACAACATCACGACGTTTTTTAGCATTCTTCGGATTTTTGACAGGAGAATACTGTGTCGTTCCTTTAGGAATACCTGCCAGTAACGCACATTCATGGAAGTCAAGATCCGATACCTCTTTTCCAAAATAAGCCTTAGCCGCCTTCTGCACGCCATAGAGTTGTTGACCATTGAATCTGCCAAAGTCAATATAGTTGAGATAGGCTTCCAGGATTTGTGATTTAGACAGCTGGCGTTCTATCCTGAAGGAGAGTAAGATCTCACGTGCTTTTCTGGCAATCGTCCGCTCCTTACCAAGATATACATTTCGTGTTAGCTGCTGGGTTAATGTACTCGTTGCACCCAATCTATCGCTCTTTGTTACAGTATCCTTAATCGCACCGACTAATCGCACAATGTCTATACCAGAATGCTGGTAAAATCGTCTATCCTCAATAGCGATAAAAGCATCAACAAGTTTTCTCGGCATGTCGGTCAGTGGGATAATCTTACGGGTTGTTCCTTCGTCATCGCCAGAGAACTCAGCAATCAGTTCCGGTTCAAGATAGAAATTTCTTAGATCATTTCCTTTCTCATCGTGTATATATAGGACTTTTCCATTCTTAATCGTTAATTTAACCCGTAGTGCCCCCGTATTTTCCGCCATGTAAGGATATTGAAATGTCCTTGTGAACACATCTATGGTTCCATTCCGTTTCCCTATTTCACCTTGCAATTTCACATGAAATTGACCTTGAGAGTTTACACCTTTCGTAGGGGGTGATACCTCTTCATATTCTAAACGCTGCAGCTTATCTATCAGAAAAACAGCTGAATTAGTCCTTTGAACTTCACAGATAGTGGAATAGACTTCAAGGTGTTGCCGCCATGTCTGTTTGTCTTCCTTATACTCTAATCTATTTAGGTCAAGTACTGCAATGTCTTGCCAACATCCAATTGTAAAACCACCGACAACGCCAATACAGAAACAGACGATAAAGAATATCAGCAACAATCCTGAAAAGACTATTGTAAGAAACGATTGTAAAATGTTGTCTAAAATGCGCCGCATAATACCTCCAGTAACGCTATGGTGTGCGATCTAATTCTGCTTTTCTCACTCTTTTTATGGTACACCCAATCGCACGCGTTTTTCTCTGTTTTTCTGGAATAGGTTTGTCATCTAAAACTAAATTTAACACGTTCTGTAGATAATGCTCTTCTGGATTTTTTCGACTATCATCTATACCACCCCTATAACGCAAAGTCTTCTTAGCATCTATGAGGAATACTTCCGGTGTTCTACGCGCTTGAAAATAGTCTGCAATCTTATTCTCTGGATCCAACAGAATTGGCAAGTTGACGCTGGTAAAACCGTGTTTTTCACTATACTTCTTTATAGCTTCAACCGTCTCGTGTCTATTTGAATGGATACCTACAAATTGAATCTCTTTTTCCTTGAAATCATTGATGAGTTTAGTAATTCGATCTACATAATCATCTACGACAGGACATTCCGTCGCAAGGAAAATCAGTACAGCCGCCTTTTTCTTATCCAGGAGTTTCTTTAATGTATACGGTTTTTTCTCAATACTATCTAACCGAATCTCTTTGACGATTTCATCAACCTTAACAGGTTCCTTTTTTTCATTCTCAGCGGACAAGATGCAAACAGATACTATCAAAACAAAAAAAATCAGAAAGCACTTTCTCATGATAGTTTCTCCACCATTAAAACGTCAGATTCTACAAGTTCGTTTATAATTGCGAAACTGAGTATGTTCAATGTCCAATTTCTGAATTAAAACGTTGATAAAAAATCTGTTAATTCATGCAAATGGGTTAGTTGTATATCAACAACTGAAAGATCAAGGCATTCTTTCGGTTGATTTCCGACCATCCATGCTGTCCACATCCCTACTCTTTTCGCTCCAACCATATCAGCCGTGTAGCTATCACCTACATAGATAGCTTCCTCTGGATTAACACCTAATTCTGACAAAGCAGCTTCAAAAATGCTCGGATCAGGTTTTATCTTACCAAACACCGTTGAATCAATAATCACATCAAGCAGCGAAGTGAGATTATATTCATCACACCAGCCGCGAGTATTACCAAAATTATTGCTAATTACACCAAGTTTATAGTCATTACGTAGTTTTTCCAACCACTCTCGGTTTTTTGTTAGGTGTTCAGATGCTCCTTGGCAGAACCACACAACATATTCATCTTTTAATTCCTGGGGTAAGTTCAACCTATTGAAAATACCTATTGCAATTGCATCAACAGTTTCACGTAAAGTGTAATTTGCAGCCTTAACATTTGTTGCAACTAAACCTACAGGTAACATAGACCCATCTTGATATGATGCCTCATCAGGCGATTTTTCAAACGCAAATTCCAATATCGTTTCTCTATCCGCAACATCAAACGCTTCACGTGTTATTTCTGGATGGTGTCTATGAATGAATTGATATGTCCTTTCAAGCCAGTGAATACCATTACCATCTAAAGTGCCACCGAAATCAAAAACCAAAGCTTGAATCATTTAGTGTGTATCCTCAGTTAATGTAATGCTGTTTTACTGTTTAATCTCTCACTTTTTAATATTTCTAGGGCGACATCTAATACGTGTGATGTTTCTATCTCTTTCATACACAGATAGGGTATATCATTATACATACAAGTGCGTTTGTAACAAGGTCTACAAGGCACAGGTCTCTCAATAAGTGTGTGTCCTTCTCCATAAGGTTGATGCCGCATAGGATCGGTCGGACCAAAGAGTGCCACACACGGTGTACCCACCGCTGCTGCAATATGCATAGGTCCACTATCACACGTCAAACATAACGTACACAATTCCAATAAGGCTCCAAGTTCAAGTAAACTTGTCTTACCAACAAGATTAATGGTAGAATCAATTGGGGGTAATTGATCAGTCAAGTCCTGTTCTGAAACGGATCCCGTAATTACGATTTTTGTATCACGAACAGCAGCAATAATCTCCCTAATTACAATTTCAAATCTCTCAATATCCCACCGTTTTGATCGCCAAGTAGTGCCAATATTAACCGCAATTAACCTATCCCTCACAGATACACCGTGACTCCGTAAAAGTTTCTTAACGCTCTTCCGATCAGTTTCTGTATGCCAAAATTCTAATGCAAGTTCACGATCTTTTATTGCGACTTCTTTTAACGGGCCATCTGCTTCAAATCTATTGCTATCATCAAGCAGACTAATCACACTCAGATAACGATGTACTTCATGAATATCTGTATTTGCAGGACAAGCTGCAGAGAAAAGAGGACCGCGTCCTTTATAATTTGAACCAATTCTGAATGGAACTCGGGCAAAAAATGGAAGTAACGCATTACGGAATGAGGAAGGATGTAAGACAACAGCAATATCAAAATTGCGCTCTCTTATGATCTTCGTCAACCCAATAAATGATGAAAAGAAACCGTACTGTTTTTTATCAACAAGGCAACTATCAATATACGGATTACTATTCATCAAGTCTACAACCTGTGATCGTAACAGAAAGGTTAAGTGAGAACCTGGATAACGTTCTTTCAGCGCACGTAATGCTGGCGTTAACAGAACCATATCTCCAATCCATGCACCTGTATGACACACCAGTATTCTTAGCATCAGAAATAAAAGGGATTTGACCAAGCCTTCTTACCGGTCTCATCTGTCACTTCAACTCTTACATATTTTGTACTGTCAGGAATTGAGAAGGTCGCTTCAGTTAGTAACTCACCATTCTGTGGTATAATACGTCGACCTCGGCTGCATTCTGACTTGAATACAATAGATTGTGCGGCATCACATTTAACCGTCATCTGTTTGTCTACAATAGTGATATCCTCAATTTCTGGTCCAATAGTCGAATAAAACTCACCTGCTCGGAGTGCTGTCATTATGCTCTCAATTGTTAATTCCTCAGCTTTCACATTAATCCATCCGTGAAAACAATCGTGTTCTGTACCGTGAGCATCGTCCGAGGCAATTCCGTAAACCGGTCCACATCTATCCAACATATCATCCCAGGCTTGTTCAGAAAAACCTTTGCCGTTACCCATACAGGTATCATTATACACTTCAACAGCAAAATACCCGCGTAATGGGAGATAGTCAATGATTGTATGACCGCACCAATACGGATGACAGATAACCGCCTCACCGCCTTGACTCTTTATCTCTTCTATCACTGCGTTCGGATGCAGCTTAGCACAGTTTATCGGTTCATGAATATTAATAGCCACTATATGATAGACAGGACCCCCATAAGGGTTAGCGGGATGTACTTCACTTCCTGAAATCGCAAGAAAGTCCTCAGTAGAGTTCGCAGACACATCATTAACTTTTCTGTGGTCAGTTAAAACCAAAAAGTCATAACCTTCATCACGATAGGCTCCAAATCTGTCAGCGATAGAGAGTCTACCATCGGATTCTGTGCTATGACTATGTGTATTTCCTCTATACCACTTACCGAGTTTCTGGAAAGGATTATTGTTTAACATGTTCTACTCCTTGTTGTCGGTTCTTATAGTAAATTTTTGAATTAATTATACAGTCTGTACCAGTGCGGTTGGGAAACCGCACTTACCGTGGTCCGAAAGTGTGTAATTATTTTCAAACTTCACCATAACAGTAAATTAGCATTGGACTGAGATATATGCATACATTTAGTTACACAGTTACAACATCATACATTGTTCTGCTCAATTTTACCATATTCAGCAGCAGTATGTCAATTTGAATGGATACAATTGAAAAATCTATCACCTGACAACAATTTCAACTTGACGTAATCAAGGCAAAGTGATATACTAAATCTATAATCTGAAAATTATTGGAAAAAATGGAGGTGTCGTTAACATGAAACGCACGACATTGTGCTTTATTCTTTTATTTCTGTTCTTACACATTACACCGTTCACATTTGCTCAGAAGGATTGGGTGAAAATTAGCGAATCTCAATGGCAATCAAACTTTACAGATGTTTTTTTTGTCGACGATATGCACGGATGGATCGTCGGAAGCAACTCCGCTATTCTAAACACAACTGATGGTGGAAAAACATGGCAACCGCAACCGAACCGTCCGTTACCCTTCATCGTAGAGTTCAATAAAGTCCACTTCATCAATCCAAAAATCGGATGGATCGTCGGTGAAAACGGCACCGTATTGAAATCTATAGATGGCGGAAACTCGTGGAGTAAGTTAGTTACGGATACACGCGTAGCTCTATCAGGCGTCTCATTCGTAGATGAAAAAAACGGATGGGCATGCGGCGATGGGGGTTTTGTCATGCATACAAACAATGGTGGAATCTCTTGGGAACAACAAGGTGGTATAGAAACTAATAATCAGATCGAAAGTGTTCATTTCGTTAACCATAAGGTCGGTTGGGCCGCAGGCGGTGGCGGAACTATACTTCACACAACTGATGGCGGAGAAAACTGGGGTTTCCAAACAAGCGCAACTGTAAACACACTTGACTCAATATCAATGCTAAACGATAAAATCGGTTGGTCAGTCGGGGCAGGTGGGGCAGTCGTTTCCACAGTGGATGGAAAAAATTGGCAAGTTCAACAGAGCAATGTACCAAATTCCAACGGAATGCCTGAACCTATATGGGATGTTCATTTCGCAAATCCGAGCTTTGGATTAGCCGCAGCAGAATTCGGTGTAATCCTCAGGACAAACGATGGTGGAATAACATGGACACCCATCAAACAACGACCTGTCGCTGCACGACTCCAAGGTGTCCACATGATCAGCACAACTGAAGCATGGATCGTCGGTGTTAAATCTACAATTCTACATACAACAGATGGTGGTAACACCTGGGAAGTCGTCTCAAGCGCAAATGAACTCAGGGCAGCTTATTTTCACAACGATCAACTCGGTTGGACAGTGGGATTGGCTGGAGCTGTCATGCACACTGCAGATGGCGGCACTACATGGACACCTCAAAATAGCGGTGATGTTTTCGAACTCTTCGGTATCGGTTTTGTTGATGAATTGAAAGGATACATCGTAGGAAGCAATGCTGCACTGCTTGAAACCTTAGATGGCGGAAATACATGGAAAAGTGTTAGCGACCCCGGCGATGAAGGACACGGTAGAGCCAAACGCATACAATTCGGTGGTCCGAATAGCTGGAAAAGTGCTATGGGATGCTACGCTATGAGCTTCGCAAGTCCAACCCACGCTTGGGCAGTAGGGGAAACTGGAAAAGTTATGAAAACTGAGAACAGCGGTGAATCATGGATCGGTGTGGATATAGATACAAACTTCACTGGGGCAGGTTTCAACAATCTTTACGGTGTACATTTTCTAAATGAAAACATAGGCTGGATCGTCGGATCAGCTGGAACTATCGCAAAAACTGAAGATGGTGGCAAAACTTGGAGTATCCAGATGGGGTACGCAGAACTGCAAGACGTGTATGCAATCTCACCAAAAAAAGTTTGGACAGCAGGACACCAAGGCACAATTATGCATTCCCAAGATGGCGGAGAAAACTGGACCGAGCAAACAGTGCCAACTGATGAGAACCTTAATGCAATCTTATTCGTAAATGAACAAGATGGATGGGCAGCAGGTGATAAAGGGTTAATCTTGAAAACCACTGATGCAGGTGTTACCTGGCTAAAACATAGCTCACCCACTATTAACAATCTTAGATATATTGTCAAAGCACCCAACGGAACACTGTGGATTATCGGAGACGCAACGACAATCCTTCGGTATTAGTCTTCTTCGGAGGAAATTACTCAGATGAATACCAAAAGGTTCCATCGCATGTATTGCCTTGGAACCCCTTTTCTACTATTACCTTTATTACTATTAACGACATTACTATCACTAACTTTTTCTGTGTATGCAAATGAAACGAAGGTACTAAACCTTGAGCAAAGTTTAGCAACCGCAAAGGAAAACAACCTGGCAATTCAAGCTGCTTTGGAGAATTTGAAGGCTGCTGAAGCACAGATCACCGCATCCCGCGCAACAATGCTACCACGACTGACAGCGAATGGAAACTATACATACTTTAGAGATGTCCAAAAGTCGGTCATTCAGGCTGAAGGCGGGTTCGGGTTTCCTATCCCCGGTGAGGATATGGATGAAATGCAACCTTCAAACCCAGACAATGAAGCTGAGCTGATTGAACTGGAGTTTGGAGCACAACACAATATACAAGGAACAGTCAGCTTAACACAACCCATATTTGCATGGGGACGCTACTATGACACTTACAAGACAGCCAAAATTGGATATAAAGCAGCACAAGAGGATGTAAATACTGCATATCAAAAACTACGCGTTGATGTATTCAATGCATTCTACGCAGTTCTCATCACGCAAGAATTTGTTAAGGTTGCTGAACAGAGTCTTGAACTTGTTGAAAAACAACTGAACATTGCACAGACAGCTTTTGAAGCTGGTACGGCAACTAATTTTGATGTGCTCCGAGCAAAAGTGCAACTTGCAAATGCTAAGTCACAACTAATTCGTGCAAAAAACAGCGTAAAGAATGCTAAAAATATATACAAAACTACCTTGAATTTACCGCTTTCTCAAGAAATTTCAGTTCAAGGTACTTTTGAAGTAAAGGATATTAACATACAACTTGATGATCTAATTGGCATCGCACTTGAAAAACGACCTGAAGTCAGAAAAGCACTACTTAATGAAGAAGTTGGAGAGAAACAGATCAGTATAGCAAAAACAAGAAGACTTCCCGATCTCGCTTTCTTTTCTAATTATCAGATTTCTCACAATGAGAGATTAATCCAAATGAATCGCATTTGGAGTTTAGGTCTTCAAATCAATGTGCCAATTTTTGATGGGTTTGCAACAAAGGCTGCCATTGAACAGAGTGAGTCAATACTGAAGCAGTCGCAATTAGGAACAGCACAAGTAAAAACAGTTATTGAATCTGAAGTAAGGAAAGCATATCTTGACCTACAGGAAGCCAGATCATTGATTGATACACAACGGGAGACTGTTAGTCAAGCTGAGGAAACCGTTAGGATTGCTACACTGCAATTCGAAAACGGAATGATTACAACAGTCGAAATGACAGACGCACAACTTGCACTCATGCAGTCAAAAGTCAACCGACTTCAAGCATACCACGATTATGTGATCGGTTTAGCTCGACTTGAAAAGGCAATTGGACAGCGTATTGAATAGCAAAAGGTTCATGATAATAAAAATATAACTTTTCACGATAAAATTTACTGAAGGAGCTTAGTAAAATTGAAGACATTTTGGATAAGTATAACTATCATCGCAGTTGTTGTAGTAATCGTACTATTTCGTGTAATGAAACCTGAACAAATAGAAACAATACCTGAAGAAGTAGATATTGGATCAAAACCTGTTGAAATCGTTAAAGCAATGCGGGATGAAATCCGCTCAGAACTTAAGCTATCTGGCACAATTGAAGCCGAATCACGGGTTAACATAATACCTAAAATCTCTGGCAGAATTATCTCTATTGCCGTTTCTGAAGGGGATCGTGTAGAAAAAGGTGATACCCTCGCTGTTGTTGAACACGAGGAATTAGACCTCGCTGTGCAACAAGCACAAGCAACATTAGCAGCAGCAGAAACAGGATACTCGCAAGCAAAGCAACTCGCTAAAGTACGTGTACTCTCACAAGTGGCACAAGCAAAGGCACAGTTGGATGCCGCTGAAGCGTCACTTCAACAAGTAAAAGAGCTTGCAGAATTCCGCACTGTAACACAGATTGAACAAGCGAAAGCAGGATTAACATCGCTTGAGGCGAATCTTGAGAAGATTAAAACCGGCGCAAGGGATGAAGATAGACGGCAAGCGAAAGCAGCTTTAAATCAAGCTGAAGCAAACCTTGCAAATGCTAAGAACAACTATTCTCGATCAGAACACCTCTTCAAAAATGGTGCTATTAGTCAACAATCGTTGGATAATAGCAAAACGCAGTTTGATGTCGTAATGGCTCAATATAGTATTGCTTCGGAGCAGGTACAACTGATTGAGAACGGATCCCGTGAAGAAGATATTCTGGCGATGCAAGCACAAGTAGAACAAGCCAGAGCCGCTCTTAAACTTGCAGAATTACAGGCACAAACAAAAACTTGGGAAAAAGATATCGCCTTCGCTGCATCCCAAGTTGATGCAGCGAAAGCTGGACTGATGACCGCACAAGCTTTACAGAACGCCAAAAGTTGGGAAGCTGAAATAATTACTGCAAATACAGCTAAAAAACAAGCCGGTATTGCACTTAAACTCGCACAGAAAAAACTTAAAGATGCTACAATCATCTCGCCTATTGATGGAATCGTTTCTCAAAGACACTTAGACTTGGGGGGAATGGCTGTTCCAACTGCACCTCTGTTTCAGATAGTAGATATTGAAATAGTTAACGCAAAGGTTGATGTTATTGAGTCACAATTAAGTCAGATATCCCTCAATCAGCAAACGGAGATTGTCGTTGAAGGAATCAACAAACCAATTTCAGGCGTAATATCCTATATCAGTCCAACATTGCAACCGATGCAACGGACGGCAGATGTTGAAATCAGAATTGATAATGCCGAAGGACTCCTGAAACCCGGCATGTTTGCAAAGGTTAATATACCTGTCAAAGTTCATACTGATGCCATTCTTGTTCCGCGTGTCTCTTTGATT
Source organism: Candidatus Poribacteria bacterium (assembly GCA_022824835.1). Lineage (GTDB taxonomy): Bacteria > Poribacteria > WGA-4E > WGA-4E > WGA-3G > MSPOR6. Next base: position 11,710 of record JAJDZB010000058.1, read on the forward strand.
GAAGATGAAACGACGAAAAAACAGAATGTCTTTGTTGTAGAAGCTGGCGTGAGTCAACGAAAATCTGTAGAAGTTGGACTCGCTCAGAATGGATTAGTTGAGATAGTGAATGGATTAGACGAGGGGGAATCTGTGGTCGTCGCTGGACAACATTCCCTTAAAGTAGGAGAAAACGTCACTGTTGTTGATCCTTGAATTAGGGTGAAGTGTTCAGCACCGCGTTATCTACTCTTACCTACGCTATCACCGAAGAAATGAGATAAACAATGAAGGTTGAACAACTTCACGGTCCTTCACAGAAAACATTACAAGTTGTTGAGCTAGAATATCTCTTACAATGCGACTCTCCTGAAGTGTTCTCTCAGAACGGATTCAAAAAAGAGGGGAAGATAATCGTCGCACGCGCTCCCGCAAGGCTCGACATAATGGGAGGTATTGCCGATTATTGCGGTGCTAACGTCTTTCAGATGACACTCAACCGTGCTGCCGCCGCTGCTATTCAACCAAGAAACGATAAAAAACTATTGGCTCTTACAATTCAAGATGAAAAACTATTAGAACCCAGTATACAGATGTCGCTTGATGACTTCTATGAAGATGATAAACTTAAGTCTTATACTAACGTCCGAAAAATGATGTCAACAAAAGAGAATTCAGCCTGGATCGGATATGTATTCGGTTGTTTTTTTACACTATTAAAGGAAGAAAAAGTTGAAAAATTCCCACACGGTGCTGTCATAGTTATTAAGAGTGATATTCCGATGGGAGCTGGTATCGCTTCATCTGCAGCAATTGAAGTGGCAACATTAAGCATAATCAACCAACAATATCGCTTGGGTCTAAAACCAATTGAAATTGCAAGATTAGGACAGATCGTTGAAAACCGTGTAGTCGGTGCTCCATGTGGAATTATGGATCAGGTGACAGCAACATTAGGGAAAAAGAATAAAATACTATCCCTCTTGTGTCAACCTGATAAAATACTGGAATATGTCGACTGTCCAACCAATGTCTCATTTATAGGTATACACCCCAAAGTTCACCGCAGCACGAAGAGCAGTGCTTATATAGATGCAAGAACTGCAGCATTTATGGGACTGACGATACTCAAGCAAGAACTGGCATGGGATAAGTTAGATACAAACTATTTATGCAACCTGACGGTAGAGGAATATGAAGAAAGGTGTATCCCTCTTCTACCACAAGAAGTTCACGGATGTGAATTCATCGAAAAATATGGTCAATCTGTAGACACTGTGACGAAGGTAAAACCTGACAAGATTTATAACGTTCGTAACTGCGTAAATCATCCTGTTTATGAGAATGCACGGGTTAAGCAATTCATAGATGCGATCAAAAATGTTCAGACCTATCCCGAACACGCGCACCGTTATCTTACTGAAGCGGGAAGACTTATGTATGAATCAAATGCAAGTTATCGTGACCGTGCCGGACTCGGTTGTCCTGAGATTGATGGTATTGTCAATATTGCACAAAAAATTGGGCCACAGGGAGGCATATACGGTGCAAAGATTACCGGCGGAGGGGGCGGGGGTACCGCCGCACTCCTCTGCTATGGAGATGTTTCCGCATCTTTGACACAGATTCTATCCGCATATAAATTGGCATGGGGTATTCGGACGGTGACATTCAAGGGATCCAGTGCAGGCGCAAATGAATTTGGACATATTGTTTGGGAATTAGCAGAGAATGAACCCTTAACGCATTTCTAAATATCAAAAACTGCCACATCTCAATAACTGAAGGGCAGAATGACTGTATGGACTCATCAACAACACACCTCGAAAATCAAAACGAAAAACGGAATTTCGGTGTTACATGGCGTGCAATTCTCATCGCAATGCTGTTGATACCCCCTAATGTCTTTTGGGTAATAGAGGTAGAGTGTGTCTGGCACTCCGGACATCCTACCACTATCTCGCTCTTCTGGAATGTCGTCCTAAACATATTCTTCCTCATCCTATTCAACCTTATCCTCAAACGGGTCGCTCCAAAATCTGCATTGACCCAAGGTGAGATGATCACTATCTATGCAATGTTGTCTATTGCGTCCGGATTAGCAGGACATGATGCCTTGGCGTTGACAATTCCAGCACTCCCACACGCCTTCTGGTTCGCGACAATTGAAAACGATTGGGCGGGAACATTTCATAGTTATATCCCACAACATCTCGTTGTTGCAGATAAAGATATTATAAGAGGATTCTATGAAGGTGACACGCCATTCTACAACACAGAAATAGGTGGTGCCTGGATTATGCCGACATTATGGTGGACATCCTTCATACTCGCTCTGGGGGCAATCATGATCTGTCTGAACGTACTCATTCGCAAGCAATGGACAGAAAATGAAAAACTGGCATATCCAATCATACAACTACCGATGGCTATTACCGAGGGGGGAGGCAGAGCACAACTCTTCAAAAATAGACTGCTATGGTACGGCTTCATTATCGCTGCTTTAGCAAATATATGGCATGGACTTGCACACTTCTTCCCCGTACTACCAGATTTTAGCGTCCGACACAACGCACGAAACTGGGGAGCTTTCTTCACTGAAAAACCGTGGAACGCTGTCGGAAATATACCCGTACCCTTATACCCGTTTGTTATCGGTTTAGGATTCCTTTTACCGCTCGATTTATCCTTCTCCTTATGGTTCTTCTACCTTTTTGAGAAAATGCAACGGGTCTTCGGTAGTGCCTTAGGAATTCCTTCACCATTTCCCTATGGAAGCGAACAATCTATCGGTGGGTGGATGGCAATTTTCGTCATCGCTATACTTGTAACACGCAGACATATCGTGAAAGTGGGACGGACTATACTCGGCTTATCCGGTGGCATCGATGATTCTGCTGAACCGATACGATATCGATCAGCGTTTCTCATCATAATTGGCGCAAGTCTGTTTATCATCTGGTTCTGTCTTAAAGCAGGTATGACACTCCCGATAATACTCCCATTCTTCGCTTTCTTTTATGCAATCTCTATCGGAATTACGCGCGTCCGAGCAGAGCTCGGGCCACCGGCACACGAGATGGCTGGGATGTGTAATGCTCAACAATTTTTAGTGAATATTTTAGGCACGAGACGCATCGGACCTAATAACCTCACTGTCTTTCCATATTTTTGGTTCTTTAGTGGACGTGGTTATCGTGAACACATCATGCCACATCAACTTGAAGCATTCAAAATGGCTGAACGCGCTAACATGAATACAAAAAGACTCGTGTTAGCAATGCTAATTGCAGTAATACTCGGATCACTATCAGCATTTTGGGCAACGTTTAGCGAGCTATACCGTCTTGGCGGGGCAGTCACAGGAGCAGGTGGAGGAATTGGTCCTTCAGTAGGACATATCGGTCAGTTCAATTGGCTATCCGGATTGTTCACCTTTCCTCGCGATCCAAATGTACCTGCGATGAGTTTCATGGCAGGCGGAATGGGATTTACATTCCTACTGATGTTTATGCGGATGCGGTTCATCTGGTGGCCCCTACATCCAGCAGGTTATCCGATCTCTATGACCTTTGGCGTCGGGTATTTCTGGAGTTGTCTCGTTATTAGTACATTTCTAAAGTGGATCGCTCTACGATTTGGGGGTCCAAAAACATATAGAAGAATGATCTTCTTCTTCTTTGGCGTAATACTCGGTGAATACTGTGTAGGGGCGTTCTGGAGCGTTCTCAGCGTCATCATCCGAGCACCCATATACGACTTTGCACCAGGATAAAAAACATGAAAAAATCAGTATATACTATCGTAATCATCACACTCATTCTTCTTACCTCTTCGCCATCTCAAGCTGCTGATGAAGGGGCACACGTCGCAGAATTCCTCAGTCATGGTGTCGGGGCAAGAGCTCTCGGCATGGGAAGCGCATTCGTAGCAATCGCAAATGATGCTACAGCAACTTATTGGAACCCAGCAGGATTAGCAAAGATAAACAAAAACGGATTTTCAACCATGTACTCCGACACTTTTAGAACAGGTGAAGGGAGTTTCCTTAGTCAAGGGTTAGTTAGCTACAATTTCGTCAATTATATACACCAAATTCAAGGAATCGGAAGCCTGGGAATCAGCTGGATTCGACAAGGAATCGATGATATACCACGAACAACTTTTATTGACGTAGATAACAACGGAATGTTGGGTGATTTTCATGACCTAAATGGGAACGGTATTAAAGACGAAGGTGAACACTACATTGATACACCAACAGTCGCAGAATACTTTAGCAATTCAGACAATGCATTGCTAATATCTTATGCACGCGAAATACATTCACTGATTTCAATCGGTGGAAATATTAAACTCATCAGTCAATCTATTTATGAAAACAGCGGAAGAGGATTCGGGATAGACATCGGATGCCTACTGACACCTTATAAAGGGATTCAGATAGGTGCACTTCTACTCGACGCAACCGGCACACAGATCCGTTGGGATACGTCTGATAGACCAACCTTTACACGTGGAAGAAGGTTCAGATGTGGGGCAGCATATCAATTCACATTTCCCAGCTTCGGGAAGGGGTGTATTGATATTGACTTTGAAACTGACCAAACGGATTTGGAAGAGGGAACAGATTCAAATGCAGGTGTACTCATCAGAACAGGTGCTGAATACCTGCTGTTTGACATACTCGCATTGCGTTGTGGATGGAACGGACACGGATTCGCAGCCGGAACCGGTCTGCAATTGAACCTGAATTCTATCACATTTTTTGTAGATTACGCATTTAATACACACACCCTCGGTGCATCACAAAGGATTTCTGTTTCCGGACAGTTTTAATTTTGGGATTTACTATGCTCTTAATAGTAGTAGGCACTCTCCGAGTGCCGTCTCTTAATAGTAGTAGGCACTCTCCGAATTATACTTCTTGACGAATCAAACAATTCTATGCTAACATATATATTGCCATTTGTATGGGTATTTAATAAAAAACCATATAAGCGTCAATTTAAGGAAATACGAAAGTGATAATACCCCCAGGCCGGTAGGTTCGGTTTCCTAACCGAACCGGCTTTACGTTGATTGCGTTCATAAGGTTTTCGATAAGGATCCGGTGCGATTAGGAAATCGCACCTACCGGCCTGGGAAAATCACTAAATTGATGCTTATGGGGCATTTAATAGGAAACACCAACAGACTAAAAATACAATTACTATGGGGGATAGATTATGAAATTAATGAGCTTATGTTTCCTGATCGCATTCATTGCACTCGGTGCTTTTTTAACGACAAGTCATGCTGTTATCGATTCAAACAGTATCAGGGGTATGTGGCTTTTTGACGGAAACAGTGGCAACGTCGCTATCGATTCATCGGGAAATAAGAATGATGGAACAATTCACGGCGCAAAACGCGTCAACGGTAAATTTGGTAAAGCACTCGAATTTGATGGAACTGATAACTGGGTCGAAGTACCACATTCAGATTCAGTTGCTTTTGAAAAAGGTGTATCATTTACAATTACAGTTCACTTCAAAGGCACCACAGTTGGGGGTTCACTTGTAGGTAAAAACTATGAAGACACTACGCAAGCTAAACCTTGGTATCTGATTTGGAATGGAGGATCTGGCAATAAAGTTTCCATATATCTACGGACAAATGCAGATCAGAATTCAAGAGCTGATGGCACCTCTGAATTAGGTGATGATGAATGGCATTTTGTCGTTGCAAGAGCAGATGCACAGTCTAAAAAAGTATCAATATGGGTTGATGGAAAAATGGAAGCCGAAGCACCTATGGTCACTGATGATGGGTACGGTACAAGTGATGGGGTTTTACATTTTGGAAGACATTTTAACAGATATGCAGCAGGTATCATAGATGAAGTTGGCCTGTTCAGTATCGCTTTGAGTGAAGATGAAATGAACACCATCATGAATCACGGTTTAGAAGAAGCTGCAGCTGTTGAACCGATAAACAAACTAACGTTAACGTGGGCAAATCTCAAACGTTAAATAATTATAATAAAAGGAGAAATCTATCGTGTATACATTTAATAAACTAACCTTTATAGGGATGATTCTTACTACTCTAATCCTAACGTGCATATTTACAACTAATCCTGCAATAGCAGCGATCAATACTGAGAACATCACAGCACTCTGGTTGTTTGATGAAGGTGAAGGTACAACAGCAACCGATTCTTCAGGTAACGGAAACGATGGAACTATCCACGGCGCAACGTGGGTTGATGGCAAATTCGGACAAGCACTTGAATTCAACGGTACCGATAACTGGGTGGAAGTGCCTCATTCACAAACAGTCTCTTTTGAAGCTGGGACATCATTCTCACTTACCGTACATTTCAAAGGGACAAAAGTTGGGGGATCTCTCGCAGGCAAAAACTATGAGGATACATCCCAAGTCCTGCCCTGGTATATGCTATGGAACGGCGGAGCTGACAACAAAGTGACATTCTTCCTGCGAAATACTGCAAGTCAGAGCTACAGACCCATCAGCACAACTGAAATCGGGGACGATCAATGGCACTTTATCGCCGGTGTAGCAGACGCAGACTCCGCAAAAGTATCCTTATGGATAGACGGCGTAAAGGAAGCTGAAGTCGACTATGATACTGCAAGCGGATATGGAACGGGTGAAGGTGTCTTCCACATCGGACGTCATTTTAACAGATATACCGCTGGAATTATAGATGAAGTTGTTTTATTTAACACAGCTTTAAGTGAAGCGGATTTACAGACGGTCATGAACGACGGACTCGCTGCACTTACCGCAGTTGAAGCTGAAGGAAAAATCGCTACAACTTGGGGTGACATAAAGAATCGCAGCAAATGAATTAATCACGAAATTAGAGGAATAAAAATGCTATGAAGTATTTACATCCATACCTTTTTTTAACACTGTTGCTTATAGGGGCAATCGGTTGTGGGGCAACAGAAGACCCTGATGGTGGTATTGAAGTGCCCGTTGATGAAACAAGAACCTCTTCAGGTACTATCCAAGGTGAAGTTCAGGTTATTGACGGTGTATCAATTCAGGTGCGTCTATTGAAAGAAGGACAGCTCATTTCTCAGACAGTCGCAGATGGGAGTTTTCAATTTGATAATGTTGAAGATGGTGATTATATTCTACAGATCACGGCAAAAGGGTATGAAACAGAAGAAAGGAATGTTACGCTTGAGGATGGGAAACTCTCTGAAATATCAAGAATAGAACTCACCGAATTAGTTGAACCTGTATCGCATCTTTCAGGAGTGCTAACTGATTCAGAAACCGGTAATCCACTATCCGGTATTCTTGTCAAACTTATGGCGAAATCAGGTGAAATATACGAAGCAATGTCTTCTCAGTTAGGTGTATACACTTTTGAGAACTTACCTGTAAATGTACCGTTTACCATGAATGTATTACATTACGGTTTTGAGAAACAGAATCTTGAAGTGAACGCAATCGCCCCCAACCAGACAGCTGAATTGGATGTAAATCTCATCGCAATACCTGACACAGTCGTATTAGGTCCAAGCGAAGGATTAGGTGTCGGGAGTAAAGCACCCGATTTTGAGCTGCCTGATAGCAATAATCAAACACATGCACTTTCACAAACTCTCACAAGTAAAAACGTCGTGATTGTTTTTTACAGAGGTGCATTCTGACCCTTCTGCAGATCGCAACTCGGTGAGTTGCAAGACTATTATGATAGGATTAAAGCTACAGGTGCTGAGCTGATTGTTATCAGTTCTGATAACGTCAATACGTCTAAGTCGACCGTTCAAGATCAAGGTCTTACCTATCCCGTTTTAGCAGATTCTGCATTGGATGTTATAAAGGCATACAATGTGGTTGATCTCGGTAATAAATGGTTGGCACGAGCATCAAGTTTCGTCATAACGATGGATGGAAAGATCGCATGGGTATCACTTGCGGAATGGGATCAACGCACCCCCACAGATGAAATACTCGCTGCATTAGGGGAACTCTAATCAGGAAAATGTTGACTATGAATGATGTACGTATCTATTTCATATTGCTGATTCTACTATTCTGTGTAATAGGTTGTGAGAACAGTGATAGTCCGGTAGATGACATTTCATCTACAATGGGTACACTACAAGTTGAGGTACTGAACCAACAGCATGTATCCTTTCAAGTCGCACTGTATCAAGACGAAGAGATCGTCGCACAGACCGATAGTAAACGCAGCTTTGAGATAACGAATATTGAATCCGGTTCATATATCCTTCGGATTACTGCAGCAGGATACAAAGAAATTGAACGTTCCGTAGAGATACTCGCGGGTCAGTCTATCAGTATAGAAAACGTTACGCTACAACCAACACCCCAGACAGAGGCTAATCTCGGTAAAGGACTGACTATCGGCAGTCCTGCTCCCGATTTTGAGCTGCCAGATGGAAATGGAAACCTACATTCACTTTCGGAATACTTAGACACTGGTAAGCATGTGGTATTAGTCTTCTATCGCTTCGGTGGCTGAGGTTCTTGCATAACGCAACTCGGTGAGTTGCAGCAGAACTACAGCAAAATACAAGCTGAAGGCGCAACACTGATCGCTATCAGTGCTGATGACGAAGATGAAACCAAGACAACTGTAGAGGATTTGAACCTTACATTCACCGTACTCGCAGATGTAGACTTAGAAACTATTACAGCCTATAATGTCCTTGATCAGACCAATTTCGAGATTGCACGACCTGCAACTTTCATTATTAAATCAGATGGGACAATTACGTGGATTACACTTGACTTAGCAGGTATTCGTGTGCCTACAGCAACATTAATTACAGAATTAGGAAAACTATAGAAATGTCAGATGATAGGGTAATTCAGAACATCATCTCAGATTGCGAAGCGGACAGAGACATCCGTGATTCACTCAATCGACGTCAGTTCCTCACCAAAATCGGAACAATCGGCGGTGCTGCACTCACTTCAATTCCTGCCATTGCACAGATCGGAGGTGGACGTGTCCTGACGCCTCCCACACAACAGGAAAACCTTACACCTGTCGTAGAAGTCATCGGCAAAGACGTCTGGGAAGAAGAAAGCCTTAATGAAGATGCAGTCGGTCAGATGCTTGATGAAGCAATGCTGAAACTTACCGGACGTGAGAATATAAAAGAAGCATGGCGAGATTTTGTGCTACCCGATCACAAAGTCGGGATAAAAATCAATCCCCTTGCTGGACCTAAATTATCTACACATTCGGTAATTGTCAACAAGATAGTCGAGAGTCTATTCAGTTCTGGTGTCTTGAAAGAACAGATCATCATTTGGGATCGTTTTAAAGAACATCTATTGAAGGCTAACTATCCAATCATAACAGACGAGGGTGATGTCCGTACACTGGCAACTGACTTAGAAGACATCGGCTATGATGACACGGTCTTTTATGAGACTGAGAAAGATAGCATCAAGAGACGAGAAAATGAGAGCACACGATCCAATTATTCAAAAATCGTCACCGAACACGTAGATGTTCTCATAAATGTCCCCGTACTGAAACATCACGATATGGCAGGTGTGAGTGGATGTCTAAAGAACATGGCATTTGGCAGTGTTGACAACACACGTAGGTTTCATGGAAGACCGCTCTACTGTAACCCAGCAATCGGTGAAATCTTTGAGAACAAAGTTATAAAGGACAAAGTCGTCCTCAACATTGTTGACGGTTTATTAGCATCTTATGACAAAGGTCCAACCTATCACGAAGAGACCACTTGGAAATACGGCGGAATGTTTTTGAGTGCGGACCCCGTTATACTGGATGTGTTAATACTACAGACTGTTAATCAGAAACGCGAAGAGATGGGTTTAGGATCCATGTCAAAATATGCAAATCATATTACCGCAGCGAGTGGACTCGGCATAGGAAAAAGTTCGCTTGATCAGGTTAAACTTGAGAAAATTGAGGTGTAAAAAGTGAATCCGAGAAATGTCCTGATACTATTACTCATCACAATGTTTCTTAGCACCATCATCATGACAGGATGCACAGTCTCAATCTCTTCTGATGAGATACTACAACTGAACCTATCAGAACCCGATGAGAAAACAGTATCACTTATTGCAGAATTTGAAAACCAGGAAGAGGAGAGTGTCGCTGGAGATGTAACACAGAAAGCAGGGAGTGTCTGTGCTGGTGGCGCATGTATCGTATATTAGTAGAAGGCAATAAAGAATAGACGTGCTTCTGTTTTCATCTTATACCTTGGGTTAATCTGTTTTTTGTTTTATTGGGACCTTGTGAATAAGTTTGTCATCCTTATCAAAGATAAAATCTGCTGAACCTATATCTTCAATTCTAATTTTGAGAACACCTTTGTCTATCGTTATTCTCACATCTCCAACACCTATTATTCCGCTGTCTGGATTAGAAATTGTCGAACTACTGTTCTCACGTGTCAGACGATAACCTGGTGAAAGTTTTTCAATCTGATATCCGTTATCATTTAACCACTTCAAAACAGCCTTCGCTTCTTCAGTCTTGCTGACATAAGTTATGGGTTCAGGAACTGGTAATAAAACACTTACCAAGTCTTTTTCCTTATGATTAGCAAATATGTTATTTTTGATTTTGTCCCAATCCCATAGTAGGACTGTACCATCATTGCTACCACTTGCCAGTGTTTTACCATCGTGTGAAAAAACAAGACTTTTAACAGATTCAGTATGACCGGATATATTTCCTAAACTTAAGCCAGTTTCTACATGCCACAATCTAATCTGAGGATCCCATCCAGAACACACAGATTCAACAAGTACTTTATCATCAGGAGAGAATGTCAGAGTACTATCAAAGGCATCTGGTTTTGCTGGTATTATGAAGTGTTTCTTATCTGATTCATTGTCCAAGTTCCATAAGTATATACCTTCTTCACTTGCAGCTGCGAGTAGAGAGCTGCTTGAGGAAAACGCTATTGCGATTGCACTTTTCATATTTGCAGGTGTTATGTTACGCTGAGTGGTAATATCCCAGATTTTTGGTTTGCTATGTTGACCCATCACAGCAAGTTTTCTTCTATCTGGTGAGAAAACAAGTCTTGATTCATGCCGAGGTAGACCTGTGTTAATTGCAAACAACTGAGAGTTTGATTTGATGTGCCAACCTACGATTTCTCGACCTCTACTAAATGCTAATATGTTACCATCTGATGAAAACGCTGGTGCTGGTAAGCTGGAGCTAACATTTCCACCCTGTGGCAATAATCTTTCCCCTGTCAGAATATTCCAGAATTGGATATTCCGGCTACTCCTGCCACTAAAACGAAGTCCAGAGCCAACCGGTTTGAAGTGGATCATTCCTTTTCCTGATGCAGATGCAAGGAACTGTGCATTGTCTGATAGTATTACTGCTTCTGTTAAATCGCCTTGTGCCTCAGAAAAGGTTTTGAGTTCTTGATGAGTCTTTAGACTCCATACATCAACAGTTCCATTAATAGCTGCACTTGCAAGATTTGTGCTGTCTTCAGAGAATGCAACTGCCTTTACGGCTTCTATATATCCTGATGCAAGCGTAGTGAGTTCGCTTCCATCAATCGGATTCCAAAGTCGGATCGTTCCATCTGCGCTGCCGCTTGCCAGGCACTCACCATAAACTGGTGTTTCCGCGGGTGAAAAGTCTAAAGCGTTGATAGTATTCTCATGTCCCTTAATTGTCGTTTGTTCCTTTTGCGTTTCCATTTCCCACAGTATGATGTTTTTACCTGCGTCACCACTGGCAACGGTTTTACCATCTTCAGACCACGCAACGGCAGTAACCCACGCATTATGTCCCCGCAGTGTTGTCATTCGGACTTGATCTTGAACATCCCAGATTAAGACCGTTTTGTCCTCACCTCCACTTAAAAGCATGCTATTGTCTGGTGAGAAAGCAAGCGCGTAAATTTCACTATTCCTACCCCCTCCATGTCCTGGGAGCATTGCATATTGACTGCTAATTCTTGTATCAAATAACCTTATTTTTTCTTCTTTGTCTATAGCAGCTAAGTTACTTCCATCTTCTGAGAAGGCGGCTGTATGAAAATCTGCAGCAAAGTCTATTTTAGATAACTCTGTGCTGTCCTCAACTTTCCAATATATTACCTCACGAGAAGAATAACCAACAAGTATCCTACCATAAAATGCCAAGGCAGACAGTGTAATAGTAGGTTGATTCAATTCGATCGTAGCATAATTGCTCTTGTTATCTAATTTCCAAACTTCAATTACTGGATTGTTAAATCCGCCACTGGCAAGTAAATTCCCATCTTGTGAGAATGCCAGCGCGTTAACCTGTCCGACATGATCTGAAAATAAAGCGGTTTCAGTTCCATCCTGCACATCGTATAACCATACACCAACATCTGTTCCAACAGCCAAGTAAGTTCCATCAGGTGAGAAACGTATTATGTTAATGCCACCCTTGCCGAGACGTGCAATTGCTCCTTCGGGTAGACCTACTTTTGTATTGTCATCTGCAAAGTTATTTGGTATTATCAGAAGACTCAAAACTACGATAACTATAATGATTAACACTGGGTATAGTTTACTGTTTTGCATGTGTTATTCTCCAAAAAAATACTTGAGAAAAAACAGGGATTATGCGATACTACAGTATATAAGAAATCTCTATAATATTCAAATGCAATCTTCAGGAGAATTTTTATGGTTGAACATATTGTGTTATTGAAGTTGAAATCAGATGTAACATCAGAACAGTTAGATGCTTTGCCTGATGCTCTGTTGAAAATGAAGGACGAAATAGACGGGATTGAATCCATCACTGCAGGCATAAATCACAGTCCTGAGGGGAAAAGCCAAGGATATACGTATGGGTTTATTGTCAGATTCTCTGATGAAACTGCACGAGATGAATACCTACCGCACCCATTCCATGTCAAAATCGCAACTGAACATATTCGTCCACTTGTAGAGGATGTTCTGGTGTTTGACTACACTGCATAAGTCTCTCAAGAGGAATATACCGAAAGATAACATCATTGGAGGTAATACATGAGTTTGAACATTGTCGTCGTTGTTTCTGATACACTTCGAACAGCATATTTAAGTCCCTACGGTAACGATTGGGTTCACACACCAAATCTCGCAAAGTTCGCGAATGAAGGTGTCCGTTTTACCAATGCACACCCAGAGTGTTTACCCACAATACCGACACGTCGCACCTTGCACACGGGGAGACGTATCTATCCTTTCAAAACATACAATCCTGTTCCGTGGGATAACGTCTATACGCCAGGGTGGCAACCGATGTCTTCAGATGAACCAGCCATCGCTGAATCACTTGTCCAGAACGGATACCACACCGGTTTTTTTGCAGATGTACCACACTATTTTGTCCCAGGAATGAACTTTACACGCGGGTTTCGTCAATGGCAATTTGTGCGAGGACAAGCCGAAGATAGATACCGCGGTGGTGCACACGCGGATCCGAGTCAAGTCGCCAGATACCGTGGTAATCCAGGACGAATCCGGTCCCATATTGTAAACGTACAACCGGAACGAGAAGAAGATAACTGGCCGACTGCAAGACTTTTCCGTGCCGCAATTGAATTTGTTGAGCACAATCACAATAACACACCTTTTTACCTCTATGTAGACGGGTTCACACCCCACGAAACATGGGAAGCACCTATACACTACTACGACCTATACGGCAGTAGAGAAGATAGAGAACCGATCTGTCTAAATCTACCTTACGGCTCACTTAAAGATGAGGAACTGGAAAACCGACTTCCAAGTGTCAAGGCAAACTATGCCGGTTTGGTAACACTTGTAGATACATGGTTCGGTAATTTGGTTGATACGATTGACCGACTCGGATTACGAGACAATACGTTGATCATGTTCCTAAGCGACCACGGCACAAACTTTGCCGAAAACCCAGACAAAGCCACAGGAAAACCTGCTACCTTCATGTATCCAGGAACAATGGATATACCATTGATTGTTAGACACCCATCTGGTGTTAATGCAGGAACAACTTGTGATGAATTCGTCTATACTCTTGATGTCCCCGCAACAGTTATCGCAGCAAGTGAAGTTGAACCTGCTGGTGAAATACAAGGACAGAGTCTACTTCCACTTATTGAAGGCAAAGACGGATTTACATCACGGGAATATCTGACATGCCGCTACGTCAACTCAGTCTGGTATAAAGATGCCAAGAGTTGGTATTTCTCAAGTGTTGATCTCAATAGCGGAACACGTCTGTTTGATTTGGAATCTGACCCGACATGTCAGCAGGATATAACAGATAAGGGTGAAGACAGAATTGCACTTGCACATGAACGTATCTTAGCGGATGCTGATGGACATCTACCACAATATAAACGACAAGGAAGAACTGACGCACTTGGTAGACCGCAATTCGCAGAGGAATAGGCCCATAGCGGTGTAACACACCGCTATTTCCTTTTAAAACTTCACTCAAATTTCAAAATCACTATTCGTATGTATATTATGGATTCACACCTCACACAATTAAGCCCTCATTTATACATACATCACAACCATGTTAACACTGGTATCATTCGTGATGGTAACAAGGCACTGCTCATAGATGCAAGCGGAACGTCAATTCAGTCAACATTAACTGAATTGAGGATTACAGAAGTAGAGAGAATACTATACACACATCATCATCGCGACAACGTTGCGGGTTACACATTTCCTGAGAATGTTATCGTCGGTGTTCCGAAGGCTGAAGTGCAGTGGTTCAACGAAGTTGATACGTTCTGGAACGATCCGAAGTATAGATGGCATCTTTACAACTGTCACCCTCATAATTTGATGTTAGGAGAATCCATCAGAATTTCAGAAACTTACACTGATGGTATGCATATTGAATGGCTTGCAGCATCAATAAATGTCCTTGAAACACCTGGACATACAGATGGAAGTTTGACTTATGTTGTCGAAGTTGACGGTCAACGGTTCGCATTTACAGGAGACCTTATCTATGATGAAGGACAGATTTGGGAACTCTACAGTCTACAGAAAGGACAGCAGACGACTGATTATCACGGGTTTCTTGGGGCAAGAGATGAACTAAGGCAAAGCCTTGAGAAGGTGGGTGAGTCGTCTCCTAATGCAATTATACCAACCCACGGTGTTGTCATAAATAAACCGGATGAAGCAATAGTCAAACTATTTGATAGATTGGATTATTGCTACGATAAATATGTTTCTATGTCCGCACTGAGACACTATTTTCCTAAACTCTTTGAAGAATTTGACGGTTGTGAAAACCACATGCCAATTCGCGACGGTAAGACACCTCCTGAATTCTTACGTCATATCGGAACAACATGGCTCATCATATCTGAAACGAAGGAAGCCTTCGTCATGGATTGTGGTTCACCAAACGTTATAAAGCAGATTCAGGAGATGCAGCAAAGCGGTGAAATCTCAGACGTTACACAGTTCTGGGTAACGCATTACCACGATGACCATGTCAATGCAATCCCTGAATTTCAAGAGGCATTTCCATGTGAAACAATAGCTGATTCTGTTGTTGCCAATGTCATCACGAACCCAACCGCATACCGTCTCCCATGTATTTCACCTGCAGTTACACGTGTAGACAGGACGACAAAAGATGGCGATACTTGGCAATGGAACGAATTCACAATGACAGCTTACCACTTTCCGGGACAGACCTATTACCACGGCGGATTAAGTGTTGAGGGATGCGGGATTCGTATGTTCTTCAGCGGAGATTCATTTACTATGGCTGGGATTGATGATTACTGTTCCGGTAATCGCAATCTGCTTGGAGAAGGTGTCGGATATGAAAAATGTCTACGGCTGATTAAATCAATACAACCATCACATATATTCAATTGTCATGTAGACCAAGCATTTGATTTTACTGATGATGAAATAGACTTCATGTTAGATACATTAAATGAGAGAGAAAACTGCTTTACAGAACTCTTTCCTTGGGACCACGCCAACTACGGAATGGACGAACAATGGGTCCGATGCTACCCTTATGAACAGGAGATCAGACCTGGAGAAACAGCAGAACTTTCAGTTGCGTTTACGAACCATTCATTACAGTCTTGTGAAGCATCAGCACAACCGATCCTGCCAGAATCGTGGGGTATTGAGATTGAACCGAAGACAACCACCATTACAGCGAAATCAGATGGATCTGTTTCGTTCTCTGTTCCAATTCCAGATGAGAAAACTATCAACAAACACAGTACGTCTGAACGCATTGTGATACCGATTGATATAACTTACAATAACAGACATCTGGGACAATATCGAGAATCCATTTTATCAATATCCAATGAAATTCAGAAGTGACGATATGAATATGTAAGGATCTCAAAATAGGCGAATATTAAAGAGCGATGGCTGTCCGTCACTGTCTATTCGAAATAACTATTGACATATAACCAAATATTGAGATATAATATAGATATGCCATACTATGATGCAATCTTTAAACATATCGGTGTCGAATTTTCACAGGACTTAGTAGAGTTGGTACTGAATACTTCAGATGTGGAAGTCAGAAGTCGGTTGAGCACAGAACAAGCCACGGTTCGGATGCATCATAGCGATATGACGTATCATGTCCGCTTTCCTGACGAGGAGGCAATCTTACATATAGAGGCGCAAACTGACGACAGCACCCATAAACCGATGCCTTTACGGATGCTTGCATATTCAAGTTTTTTGGCTCTTGAATATGAGAAGAACGTCTATTCAACAGTGTTGTATTTCCGTCCCCCCGCAGGGCAAAGAGACCCAGGTTTCTATAGGTATGGAAACCCACAACGGGGTGGTGGATTTTTCCAGTATAACGTCATCCGCATCTATGAGTTAGAGGGTGAAATGTTTTTGAACCCCAACGCTGTAGGGGTATTACCTTTCACGGCTTTGATGAAACCCCCAGCTGATATGACGTCTAAAACCTGGGTTGAGAAGTGTATACAGACGATCCAGACTGTTGATGTTGACAGAGAGATGCGGGGAACACTTTTATTTGCCCTATCGCTTTTCGGGAGTTTTGTAAATCCAGACGAATATTTTCAGGACCCTTTATTGGAGGCAATCATGCAAGAATCACCTTTTTATGAACTTGTGATACAACGAGGTATTGAACGAGGTATTGAACAGGGCGATGAACGAGGTTATAAACGGGGCGTTAAACAAGGGGCGCGCCAAATTTGCATTGAAATTACATTGGCAACCCTCAAAGAACGTTTTCCAAATGATGATGTTGACCCTCTTATTCCCAGACTTGAAGCTATTGCTGACATCAATCAACTCAAACAGGTAAACCTTAATGCTTCACTTGCAGACTCTTTTCTTGAATTCCAAAAGGCCTTACCCTAATTCTCAAATTCAGTGATGTAGAAGAAACTGCAATGGATAAACGTCCAAGAATAGCTGCAATAGCAACAATATACCACAAATATTCACACGCACAGCATATCGTTGACCGATTCTTAGAAGGTTACGGATGGAACAGCAGACACCACTATCCGCCGATGGATCTTGTGTCACTCTATGTTGAACAAGTTAAAGAAAACGACATTAGTAAAGATCGGTTAGAACGTTTCCCAACTATGAAGGGATACCCAACGATTGCTGAAGCATTGACGCTCGGTGGTGAAGAATTAGCAGTTGATGGTATCCTTCTCATCGGGGAACACGGAGAATACCCCTCAAACGAAAAAGGACAACGTTTATATCCACGTTATGAACATTTCATGCAGATGATTGAAGTGTTTGAACAGAGCGGACGTTCTGTTCCCGTTTTCAACGATAAACATCTCTCATGGAATTGGGAGTGGGCGCGTGAGATGTATGACATCTCTCAAGAGATGAACTTTCCATTTATGGCGGGTTCATCTCTTCCGGTTACTTGGAGAACACCTTCAATTGACATGCCGCTCGGTATTCCTATATCAGAAGCTGTCTGTGTTGGCTATGGTGGCGTAGACAGTTACGATTTTCATGCTTTGGAAACTTTGCAATGTATGGTAGAACGCCGTAAAGGTGGAGAATGCGGCGTAAAATGGTTGAAAGCATATCGAGGAGATACATTTTGGAATGCACACCACGAACAAGTCTGGTCTTGTGAACTCTTTGAGTCTGCACTCTGTCGTAGCCATACACTAACACCATCGCGTCCAGGATTTAACAATCCTTTCCCAACCTTAGACGAAATGAAGGAAATTGTCAAAGACCCAATTGCCTATCATTATGAACATCAAGATGGATTAAAATCTACGATGATTCTCATGAATGGCTTAGTCCAGGATTTCAATTTTGCAGCTTATATTGGAACTGACAGTGAGATACTCTCAACGCAGATGTATTTACCAATGCCTCCCGCAAGAACAACCTTGGCAAACTTCTTCTCTCCACAGGTGAACAATATTGAGCAGATGTTTTTGACAGGCAAAGCAACCTATCCTGTAGAACGGACTCTATTAACAACAGGACTTGTAGCAGCAGGGGTTGATAGTCTGTTTGAAGATGGTTCAAAACAGGATACACCGCATTTAGACATATCCTATCAGTCTACTCCTGAATCTACATTCTGGAGATCATAGCCAATGAAAAGAATCGCAGTAATTACGACAATTTATCGTTACCTCTCACATGCGCAACACTTTGCGGATCGTTTTCTTGTCGGTTATCCAAGAGAAGGAAGATGGCATCGTCCTAATATGAAAGTTGTTTCGCTCTATGTAGATCAGAAACCAGAAGGTGATCAAAGTGAAAACCGCGCAAGAGAATTTGGGTTTTCTGTCTATCCAACGATTGCAGATGCACTCAGATGCGGCACCGATAAACTTGCAGTAGATGCTGTGCTATTGATCGGTGAACACGGTGAATATCCTATCAACGAAATGAGTCAAGTACTGTATCCAAGATATGACTTCTTTAAGGAGTGTGTCAAGGTCTTTGAAGAGGATGCACGTGCTGTACCCATCTTTAACGACAAGCATCTATCCTACAGTTTTGATAAGGCAAAGGAGATGGTAGACGATGCACACCGACTCGGTTTTGGGTTGCTTGCCGGTTCCTCTCTACCTGTTACATGGAGATTACCCGATGTTGACATACCCATAGACAGTGAACTGGAAGGGGCTGTTATGGTGGGTGTTGGAGGATCCGATCCAATGGATTATCACGCATTGGAAGCAATGCAGTGTATGGTTGAACGTAGAAAGGGTGGCGAAACTGGCATTGCTGCTGTACAATTGATAGATGGGGATCAAGTTTGGAAAGCAGGTGAGGAAGGTCGTTGGTCTATGGAACTCTTAGAAGCAGCTCTTTCACGGAGTGATACACCTTGCGGCTTAACAGACGAAGACGGAAGAACACAGAATATGATAGCAAACGGAGAATTACAACGACTCGTTGAAAATCCAGCCGCCTATTTCATTGAATATAACGACGGATTTCAAGCAACACTGCTGATGCTGAACGGGGCAGTTCGGGACTACTGTTTTGCTGCAAAACTGAAAAATGAAAAAACTCTGATTTCAACGCAATTCTTCCTAACCCCAACACCGAATGTTACATATTCTGCATGTTTAGTGTCAAAAATTGAAGAGCTATTTGAAACTGGGGTTGCCCCTTATCCCGCAGAACGGACATTGTTAGTTAGTGGCACATTAGAAAGTTGTCTGAAGTCAAGACATCAAGGGAATGTCAGATTGGAAGCTCCACAACTCAAAGTAGAATATCGCGCTCCTATGGAATCACAGCATACGAGAATGTAAACAATTGTTGGCAAGGATATAACCAGTCCCTAACCAAGGAGAAAAACCATGTTTAAGTTCGATCTTATAAACACCCAGAGTATCAGAGTCGGAAGTTTTCTCATACTTCTGTTGATATGTGTAACTTTCACACTTAAACAGTTACAGAGTGATGTGGATGTGCAGACACCGATCAAAAAATCCCATGAACTAATTGAAACCGGCAACTATTATGATGCATTACTGGCTCTCAAACCACTCTTGACAAGTGATCAGAAAAGTGATGCGCAAGAAGATGCTCTTTGGCTTGCACATCAACTCGGTGATAAAGTTACCGGTATGATTGATAGCGAATTGCAAGCAAATTATCACCTTATGGTCAAGGCGGGGAAAACTGATTTAGCTCGGCAAGCTGAGAAAAAAACCTTTAAGGCAAAAGTCAAACCGCTCAATGAACTCGGTGCTCGTATTTACGATTATGCCGAGATGCAAGGTAGACATTATGATAAAGGTTTTTTGCAACGGCTCATAGATGAATATCCCAAAACGTTGAAACGTCCGTTTGCAGAATACGAACTCATATTCACAGGAGAGGGTATACCTCGAAGTGGATTTGCAGAGGACACACTCAAGACGCTTTATGATTACATTAGTAAATATGAAAAAACCGGACGTGTTGAAGTCTACAGAGCATACCTTGATTTAGCACATCTACATCATGGACTATGGGCAGTATTAACATATCCTGACGAACCAGGTCCCAGTGGAGGCATGGGGGCTGGTTACACCAGTGACGACCCAGAAGAAGACAAAAAACGTGCTGCAGAGCACAGATCCGAAGCAATTAAGTATTACGCATTGTATCATCTCAACCCACATAGACTCCCTGCTGATGAAAGCTACCAACGACTGAAGAATAACGAAGAATTCGGATGGTTTTTTGTTGTTTGGGGCTGTTAAAAAATTGAATAGACAATATATTTTTTTTAAATTATGCACCTTTTTCACTACAAAAATACGTCACTATAATTCGTAAACCGAAAGTACATAGAAAACGTGAGTTTGATAAATGTAGCGCAAACTTTCCAGTTTGCGAAGATGTGCCACAAACTGAAAGTTTGTGCTACAATTCACGCCTCTCGGATACGAAATGGTGTGAGTGAACACAACCGAAATGATTAATCAAACTCACGTTAGAAAACATTTAAAAAAAGAAAACACCTAATAGGAGTAATAATGAAGCAAATTTTTACACTGACATTAATTGGAATTATAGCACTTTGCAGCTTCGGCTGTTCTACAGACGAAGAACCATCAGATATAGATTCACCACCTATAGATAATCCGTTAGATGGAACACCTGAAGAAACAGACATGTCTGATGTTGTACCACTACCCGACGATGTCGTCTTGGTGAGTATGGATGAAGCAGAAGCAGAAAAACTTGAAGATAAAACACCTGTACAGATAGTTACTGTGCTTGATGGAACACAACGTGTTACAATTGAAGCACGTTTTCGGGGTATTCGGGACTTCGGATTCGGATTTCCACTCTATGAATGTGAACTCATGTCCGATGATGTTGAAAAAATGGGTGGCATCGCAGGAGGTATGTCAGGAAGTCCTGTAGGTCCCCCGGGAAAAGTAATGGGGGCACTCGCTTATGGCGACTACTTCTCTGCATCACCAACGCGTTTCTGGGTGACATCAATTGAAGCCATGGAATCTGCACGCGAACATCTGACATTTGGCGATGAATTAGATGAATACCTTGGTGCTGCTCCATCAGCACGGATCAACACAGTCTATGCACCTGTGAAAACGCCACTTATGATTACAGGGATAAAACCGAACAGACTTCAACACATCGAATCATATCTCAAAAGATCACAGTTTGATTATATAGAACTTTTCGCTGACGTTGGAAGAGCCCCTAAAATGCAATCAACCGATAGGGATCTTCTGGCAGGTGATATGATCGGTGTAGCAATCTCTACCGGTGATGTCGTCAATGCAATCGGGTTCGGCACAGTCACGCAAGTTTATGACGATAATACTTTTGTTGAATTCGGACACCCCTTTTCTGCGTTTGGTGACGGCAAAACAGAACTACCCGTATATAGAGCGGTTGTCAACGGACTTGTACCTAACCTACAGAGCACCTACAAATCCGTTTCCGCCTATGGTGATCCTATCGGTACCGTAACAAAAGACCTTATTCCCGCAATCGTTGGCGAACTCGGTGAAGCACCGAACACAATACCTTTCAGTATCAAGTACAAGAGAGGAAATGATGTCATAGAGAAAGAACACCAAGTCGCCTATGGATATGAACGCTATATACCGATAATTGCTGCCATTACGCAAGACGCAATCCGGTTAGAAACAAGTCCAACCACAATTGAAGGGACCATCACACTCAGTTTCAAAGAGTCACAGAAGGACTATACAGAAACATTTCTAAGTGCAGCTGATGACACTTGGATTGAGACTCTCTTTAACACCGAAAGGATCATAGCCGCTTTTACAGATAAGTTCACAAACATAGCGGGAAAAGCCACATTGACTTCCGTAGAGTTGACACTCACAGAAAAACCGCAGATAATGACCGCCGTAATTCAAGAGATCATCGCACCAGACCAGATCGTGCGGGGGACAACGGCAACTTTCACCGTTGTACTGCTACCACACTGGACTGCAGTTCAGGACGGTGAACGAAAAATTGAGAAGCAGATAACGCTCAGTATCCCAAATGATTATTCAAGAGGGGATGCGTGGATCAGTGTCTTTTCTGAGGACCCTGAAGATTCATTTTTCTTCTTTGACTTTGACTTTGATTCTGACGACGAATTTGAATCCTTACCTGAAAACCTTGACGAACTCATTGAAAAACTTCAGGATGAACAGCGCGAAGACCCCGGCATCATCACAATCGTCCTTTCAGATGAAATCGTGTCCCCAGATGATCTGATCTTTGATGAACCTGAAAATGAAATTACGCTTGAAGGCTATATCGTAACGGGATCTGAATCTGAATCGGTTGAGATAGAGTAGATCTCTAATGAAATCAAAAGGAAATATCAATGGATATTCTGAAAACTGTTGGTTTGATTATTCTCATGGTCTTCGGTTTAGTATTACTCATAAAGGATTTGTCGGCAATGACACCGAGTGAAAGAAAGAAATATCTGCGGTGGCCGTGGTTCTAATATCTTTATATTTTAACGGGAGTTTGATAAATCAGAACAAAATAATTTACGTAGGTTGGGTAGAGGCACGAAACCCAACATGTATTGCTCTATAATGGATCAAAATGTTGGGTTTCGTGCCTCTACCCAACCTACAAAGAAGACTTGACAAAGCAACAGTTTGTAATCTACCCTCCTTTATATTCCTCTCCCATAGTGTTATACTATTCTATAAATCAGATTTTCCCAGGCCGGTAGGTTCGGTTTCCTAACCGAACCGGATCCTTCGCGAAAACCTTTATGAACGCAAGTGACACAAAGCCAGTTCGGTTAGGAAACCGAACCTACCAGGTCTATGCAAGTGATATTTTCGGCAAAATGAAGTCCATATTCCTATTATCAAACTCACATTTTACTATAAATCCACAAAAAAAATGCAACATTTGACAAATTAAGAATCGTCACTATTATTAAGAAGTGATATCACACTGGAGTACTTTATATGCAAAATAACGATACTGAACTGATTCAACGCACATTAGATGGAGATCAAAATGCATTTACGCGCCTCGTTGAGAAATACCAGAAGGGAATTCACGCACTCGCATGGCGAAAAATAGGTGATTTTCACATTGCACAGGAAATAACACAGGATACCTTTCTCAGAGCCTATGAAAGACTTAGGACTTTGAAAGACCCCAGTAGGTTTCCAGGATGGATCTACGTGATTGCATCACACTTATGTACTGAATGGCATCGGAAGAAGAAATATCCAATCCAATCTTTAGAATCAACTGACTTAGCAGAGATTGAACAAGTGTCACATTCACAATACATAGCAGAAAAGAGAGATACTGAAACGGCTGAAACGCAACGCGAAATTGTGCAAAAACTACTCTCAAAATTACCTGAAAGCGAACGCACAGTGATGGTACTTCATTACCTCGGTGAAATGACGTATGACACAATTAGCAAGATGCTCGGAGTGTCCCAGAACACGATCAAAAGCCGACTTAATCGGGCACGCAACCGCTTAAAAAAGGAAGAAGCGTTAATTAACGAGAACCTCAGCAGTTTCCAACTCCCAGCGGAATTGACACAAAACATCATGGATGGTATTTCCCGAATCAACCCTATAACCCCATCTACAGGCAAACCCTTTATACCATGGGTGCTTTCTGCTACCTCTGCTGTCTTAATTCTGCTATTAATAGGAAGCGGTATACAACATCTTTCACTCTCTTTCCAACCTTACGATCTCAAAGCAGAATCAATGATAACGGTTGAAATTGTTGATACCCCTGCTACGCTTATCCGAAAAATAAAACCTGATGCACATAATCAACTCGGAACTACAGATATCGCCAGTGAAAGTCAAGGTACTGGGATAAATGCGGATACATTTCAAGACATAGACGTTACCAATATTATCCCAACAATTAAAACAGAGCAGCCATTTTCAACGGAACGGTGGACGCAACTTGATAGTCCGGGCAGGATAGAAGTCTCTACACTATTTGCCACGAGTACAAACCATCTTTACGCAATGACACCAATAGGACTTTATCAAATGACCGATGATACCAGAAGATGGGACTTAATTAACAATAGTCTACCACCTTTACACCCCACAATGTCTATAGCCATGGCAGAACATGATGATACGCTGTTTATTGTTGCTGAGAAGACGGTAATCGCTTCAGATGATAATGGGATGATGTGGAAATCACTCGGAATTCGTCCGGAAGGCAAGGCGATCGGTTTGATCGTGAAAGATAACGGACAAGATGCTATTGAACTTTACCTGGCTCTTATTGAAGGGATGTTTTATTCTAATGATGGAGGCACCAATTGGACTTCTATAAACAACGGTTTGGAAAACAGAAAAATCTATGCGGTAACACCTACAGCAAACGCACTATTTGCTGGTACCAATAGAGGTATTTTCCGCCTTAATCTGGAATCGAAATCGGAAGATAATACTAATAAACCGGGTATATGGAAACAATTGCCGATCGCAGAAACAAAATCCATCCATGCATTTGCAGTATCAGAACACCGAATGTATATTGTCGCCGGAGGTCTCAAGATTATGGATGATGTGAGTGCTATTGATATTGGATCAATAGCAAAGAGAGTCCTAAGCAAAGAACCTTTATGGACAGTTTTCCGATCGACAGATCAAGGGGATACATGGGTGGATATAACGCCGACAAAAGTCCTGGAAAATAAAGTAGTGGCAAAAATTAGAATTGTTGCTGAAGGAAAAACAGTCATGTTATTTATAGAACCCAACACCTTACGTTCAACGGATGAGGGGAAAACTTGGAAAACTATACCTTTCGGAAAACTCACAGGTCAAGGGGAAATTACGAGCTTCAAAGCAAAAGATCATAGCGATAACACGCATCAAGATCAATATTATGTTGCAGATTATAACGGAATTCGTCGGTCAACCGATGGTGGCAATTCATGGAAACGATTTAATGCTGGATTAGGGGGTAACATACAGAACCTAACCTTTTTTAATAATAAACTCTACGCTGTAGCAGACGGTCAAGTCATAACATCAACCGATAGTGGACAATCATGGAAAGCAATTCCTGTAGACTTAGATGGCATGTATATGACTCTTATGAACAGAAAGATCCCTCTTAAGACGACAAATATCCGAGAGATAACAGTATCGGACGGAGTTCTTTACGCAAAAGGTATCGCCGGTCTCCAACCATTTTTAGCTTATTTAGATAAAGAAAAAACAACACTCCTTCCGCTTGAAGGTATACCCACATTAAGTGAAAGCAATCCCATCGGAGAATTTATGAACACAGTAAAACCGTCTATGGAAGAGAATGAGAAGGAGGATACTGGTGAAAATGCCACTAATTTCTTTAAAACTCTCTTGAACATGGGGACTGACATCTTCGGAGGTTTCGCTGTAAGTGGGAACACATTCTATGTTGAATACAAGCGAAAACTATTAATTTGGTCACCATCACCTGAAGGCGGAGAAGACGCAACTTGGTATGATACTAAGATAGAAGACAATCGGGACTTCACAGACCTTAATTCTTTTTCCGGTTATAACAGTTTCAAGTTAGGTGTTAATGGAGATACAGTCTACGTTGCCAAACCTGATGGTGTTCTCCTTCAGTCTGTTGATAGAGGACGCACTTGGACGACTATGGTGTTACCGATTACGGTAGAATCTTTTAGGCAGATACTCATCACTGACAAAACAGTGTACGTGGCAACTGAGAAACAAGCTTTATACACACATGATAGCACTGAATGGAACTTCGTTACTGACTCGAACGGTCAACAACTCATAATTGACCAGTTTGCTAAGGAGGGTAATACACTGTACGCTGTGAGTTCATCAAAAAATGCACAAGGTGGCGTATATCGATTGAGAAATGAAGATGCACATTGGGAAAAGATAACACCCGTAATACCTGACAAGGCGACATCTCTCACTGTTTCAAATGGCATACTTTATGTTGGAACGGAGAACAGCGGTTTGCAGGTTATCGGACTTGAAGAATATTCACATTAAAAAGCCTCGCGACAGGTGGAAGCGTGTACCGTAAGAATCCACCACAACGTCCTCGCCAATATACGAGGATATGAGATATGCCTGATGTTTCTCGGTCCGCAAACGCATTGGGCACCATGAGTTTACCAGATATGATTTATTTGGAGGACCAGATGCAATGGCATATCTCAATTATATTCAATACTAATTCTTCTTTATGGAGAACAACCATACTACAACCGTCATAGACTGACGGAAAAAAGGAGTACTTTATGATGTTCAGAAGTTTGGCATTACGCAACAATAACAGAAAAGCTTATACGTTAAAACACAAGCTTTTATGCGGGTTAGTTTTACTTATCTTTGCTGCCTGTTTCACTTCAGGTTGTGAAAGCGGTCCATCATCACGTTTTTCGACAGAGTTGCTTGAAGTTTTTGACGAAGGTTTTATTGATCTAAATCAAACCATAACGGTAACACTTGATGAAAAGGATGGAAGTGGGATTACCGGTACAGCCGTTTTTTCAGAATATGTCTCATCAAATAGTGAATCTGCAGGATCAACGAAAATCCGCAATTTAGATGTTGAGATCCAGAATGCAGTTCCTGGTCGTAAATACGCAGCATATATCTATACAGGTACCAGCTGCGACACACCCGGCAATATATGGGATGTTGAAGGTTTTAATTCCCTAACATTTGCAGCTGATGAAAACGGGATGGGATTCCGTAGTAATCTCGTAGATCTCACCTTTGATACCAATTCCGATACAGATATAAACGGTAAAGTATTAGTTATTCATGAGCAGGTTGGATCTGGTGATTTAGCAGATGGCACATAGGTAAGTTGTGGAATCATAACTTCCTCACAATAAGATAACCTCATAGTTGTCGAGGTAAAATTCTTCTTCCTTGAGAGAACGGATAAGTCTTTCAGTCTATCCGTTCTCTCAAGAACCCTTTCCGTACAACATCCATCTTGATATTGCCGTAGCACATTCTGTTAGATTGTGCCTCTTCGTAGCACAAACTTTCCAGTTTGTGTCCCGTGTAGCACATTCATCCTTGATTGTGCTTCTTTCAACCCCATTCCACGCCCTCCGCGATTCAGACAGATTGTAAAACATTTTGCCATCCTCCACCCATCCCCTCTTTCCCTCTTCCATCCTCCTACTCTTCCATTCTTCCACCCTTCCACCCTTCCCCTCTTCCATTCTTCCATTCTTCCATCCCTTTTCTCTTCCGCGTCCTCCGCGATTCTGACAAATAAAGTTTTTTCACTAACAGATAAAAAGGATCGCTGACCCCTTGCTCCAGCGGAGCAATATGTCTATAGAAAAAAGATTGTCAACAGGCTGCACTCCAGCGGAGTGCTATGTACATAAACGGATGAACGACAATAGGTTTCACATTTTGAAAAGAATAAAATACGAGAAGACACCTCTTATCCTGCGAATCCTCTAATCCTCTTATCCTGTAAATCCTGGTCAAATCCTGGTCAAATCCTGGTTCAGACAAGCATTCAAAAAGACCTTCCCGCTGGTGCTGATATGTGATTTTCCCAAGCCTCAGAGAGGCGAAAGGTGTATAGTCCGTATTGATCCAACCCATAGCAAGCCCCAGAGGGGCGAAAGATGTCTCAAACGCACTAACGTTCTTCACTAAACTGACGCCTATGAGTAAAGTATCATATAGACACCAAAAAAATGATTGATTTAATAACGCAAATTACGCTACAATAACTGAAAGAATTATGTAGTGTTTTTTTAGGCCCTCTGATAGAGGCATTTAGGGAGTTAAAAACACGAAAATAACGACTGTATAAGTCCAATACTTTCGTTTTCTGATCAATCTGCGTCAGTGCTGAAGCAGATAAAGTGATATTAAGCTGAAATAAAAATGATGACAATAGAATTATTTGTTTATGTGTTCATAGCGTGTATGATGGTAGTCTGTCTATACTTTTTGCATAAAGCAGAAATTGTGAGGAAATCTGACAAAATATTATTCTATCTTTTACTATCTCTAATTGTTTTACAAGTAGTCATACTCATTCTTTCCCACATAATCCCACAAACGAAAGATTCTATTCCAAATTACACACCTATTTATTTAGGAACATTCTTTGCACTAACTCTCATTTACATTTTAACACGATTAACGGTATCATCCATTGAGATACGAGAAGATGCTCGTATCTGGATCGGATGGACAATGTTTCTCGTCTTAACTACGTGTTTTTGTGCATTATTGATAGGACTGCCTGAAACTAAAACGGATTTGTATAGAATTCCCTTTGCAACTACATTGTGTATAGGTGTGCAATACTACCCAACAGTGTTTGATCGATTTACCAGATTGAAAGATGCAGCTGAAAATAGAACAGTTGAAAAGAGTGTAGAAGGGCATAAAGACGCAGTTATTAACTTAGCTATTGAATCGTGGCGTTTTGCTAAAAACTATGAACGTATAGTAAAGCGAATCAATACTGATCAAACACAACGTTATACACGTCAGTTACAGCAATTTGTAAAGAAGGCAGAGGAATCCCTTGCGGATGTCGGTTTGCGTGTGGTGAATGTTGAGGGTTATCCTTATGATCCTGGTATGGCTGCCACACCACTAAACATTGAGGATTTTGAACCAGACGAACAGTTAGTCGTTGATCAAATGTTGGAACCAATTATTATGGAAGGAACGGTTTTAGCTAAAACAGGAACAGTTATTTTAAGGAGTATTGATTAATGGAGAATTTTATCGGTATTGATTTAGGTACAACAAACAGTGCTATCTGTACCTTTGATAATGAGACACAACAAACTCGAGTTTGGAAAAGTCCAGAACAGAATGATGTTACCCCATCTGCCATCTATATTACCAGACAGGGAAATGAATACCTGGGCCAAAGGGCTTATAATGCAGCCCCACGCAGTCCAGATAATTGTGCCACATTATTTAAACGGTTCATGGGAACAAACACACCAATTGAGTTATCTGCAGTCAGTCAGACTTTTACCCCAGAAGAATGTTCTGAGAAAGTCCTGAAAACTCTTTTCGGTTACCTTCCAGAGGAGATTCGTAATTCATCAGATAAAGGTACTGTAATTACTGTTCCAGCAGCATTCAGTCTGACGCAAAAAAATGCTACTATAACAGCTGCGGAAATGGCAAAAATTGGTAATGTTGAACTTGTCCAAGAACCTGTTGCTGCAGTGATGAGTTATATGAAAGCAACCAAAGGCGAAAATGGTATTTTTTTAATCTACGATCTTGGTGGAGGAACTCTGGACATCGCTATTGCTGAAAGTATCAAGAAGAGGGTTGCAATACTGGCACATGGCGGGATTCAGATGTGTGGTGGACGGGATTTTGATCGTAAGCTTGTTGACAATATTGTCAGACCTTGGCTTCAAGATAATTTTGACCTGCCAGATGACTTAGCGAATAATCCAACATATAAACCACTTTTACGTCTTGCTACTTGGGCAACAGAACGGGCCAAGATTGAACTCTCCGCTAAAGATGAAAGCATAATAAGTCTTTCCGAAGATGAAATAGGTACTAACGATCTTACTGGCGACGAAATCTATCTTGATGTTCCTTTACATCGAAATACTTATGATGATTTGATCGCAGATCAAATCAATGACACGATAGACGCAGCCAGGGAAACACTATCAAAAACTGGATATACCTCTAATGATATAGAATGTATTGTCTGGGTTGGAGGTCCGACACATTACAAACCATTGCGGGACAAAGTTTCCTTTGAACTCGGAATCAAGGGAGACACATTAGCTGTGAATCCTATGACCGCAGTTGCTGAAGGGGCAAGTATTTTTGCAGAGTCTATTACAGAATGGAGTAGCAAAGATAATCTGATATCAAAAGAGAACGATGATGTAATAACATCTACCGAAGCACTTGCATTCACTTTTGTGACACCGAATCAAGGTAGAACACCAGATGATACTTCTAAGATTATTGTACGTGTAGATGGACAAGTTCCCACTGATTATGTATTCCAATTAGACGGGCTTGATGATGGCTCTACCTCCGGACAGCTTCCGCTCAAACATGGGCAAGTAGTTGACGTAAATTTAACCAAGTTTGGAGAAAATACATTTGAAATCAGAGTTTATGATGCTGCAGGAAATACTATTAAACAGGAGAATATTGTCATCACAAGAACAGTCGCAAATATAGATGAGATTCCTTCATCACATCCAATTTTTGTGGAGGTAGTGAGAAAAATTGGAGGACGTTCTGTTCCAGAATACCTTGTTAAGGAAGGTGATAAATTACCTAAAGAAGGGACAATAAAACTTCAAGCTGGTGAGTTACTTGAAGCTGGTTCGTTTCAATCACTAAATTTCAAATTATGGGAAGGTGACATTGATGATTATATTTCTGATAACCGTCCTATCGGGTTATTCAAAATAAAAGGTACAGATCTTACTGAAGGGGCAATTCCTGCTAACACGGACCTAAAATTTTCTTATGAGATAAGTAGTGGAGGATATATTAAATTTGAAGTTGAACTTGAAGTTGGAAGTCAGGTAGAACCCCTAAAATTTAACGGTTCCTACGATTATAAAGAGGAATCAACTCCAGTAAATGTTGATCAAATTGCTGATGAAGGAATCCAAATACGCAAACGTATTGACTACATTCTTGAATCAGATGGGGATCAGAAACTTGAGCTTGATGAAGATAGTAAGAAAAAACTGAATAAAGCTTGTGAGAAACTGGAAGCTGCAATAATGCTTGATCCTGAAGAATCTAATACTGAAATGATACAAGAAGCATATCAAGGAATATTGCAGGCAAAACAACAATTTTATCAAGTGAGAAAAGGTAATAGAAAAGAAATCCAACAACATGAACTTGGCAATGCAGTCAAGTGTTTCGATATGTATAGTAGACGATTTGCCCGTCCAAATGAAGTTACGGATTTTGATAAACTTACAGAAACAGCACAACGTTCCATAGACAATAATGATGATGATTTCAATGAACATTTGAAAGAACTTTGGTTAAGGTATTATCGGATTCTATGGCGTCAGAACTGGTTTGTTATTGAACAGTTCAAATATTACGTTGATTCTCCTCATCTATTTGCAGATCAAGACCGTTTTGAAGAACTCATCCATATTGGAAAGAAACTCATGGAACATCCCGATATTAAACAAATA
The DNA here is from genome assembly GCA_022824835.1 of Candidatus Poribacteria bacterium. Lineage (GTDB taxonomy): Bacteria > Poribacteria > WGA-4E > WGA-4E > WGA-3G > MSPOR6. The sequence goes on from JAJDZB010000058.1 coordinate 43,379, forward strand.
ATAGACGGTACAAGGGATGCAACAATTAAAAGTGAGGTAGTTGACCAACTTCGCCAGATTGTTTTTCAGATTATGGATATTCCACGCATTGCCGGAGTTGCATCTCATGACGAGATGCGTAGTCTAATTACCAATATTCTGACAGAGTGATTTGTAAAAGCAGACAATGGAAAATTATGTCGGTATCGACTTAGGCACAACAAACAGTGCTATCAGCACCTTTGATAAAGAGACGCAACAGACTCGTGTTTGGAAAAGTCCAGAACAAAACGACCTGACTCCATCTGCGATCTATATTAACATAAACGGAAACGAGTACGTTGGTCAAAGAGCTTACAATGTAGCCCCACGTAGTCCAAATAATTGTGCAACTTTATTCAAACGTTTCATGGGGACAAGTACACCTATTGAGTTGTCTGCAGTTAATCTAACCTTGACCCCCGAAGAGTGTTCTGCAAAGGTTCTGAAAACTTTGTTCGGTTACCTACCCGAAGAGATCAGAAATTCACCATATACTGGAACCGTCATTACTGTACCAGCGGCATTCAATCAGTTGCAGAAGAATGCAACAATTGCAGCTGCGGAAATGGCAGGGATTGGGAACGTTGAACTTGTGCAGGAACCTATTGCCGCAGTGATGAGTTGTATGAATAACCGTGGTCGTACGGAGGGGACTTATTTAATATATGATCTTAGTGGTGGAACACTTGATATTGCTATTGCCAAAAGCATGAGAAAACGGGTATCTATCCTTGCACATGGTGGAATTCAGATGTGTGGTGGACGCGATTTTGATCGCAAGATTGTTGACAATATTGTCCAACCTTGGCTGCATGCAAATTTTGCCCTACCTGATAACTTATCTGTAAATCCAAGGTACAAACCCTTTCTGCGTTTCGTTACTTGGGCAAGTGAAAGAGCGAAGATTGAACTCACTACAAAAGATGAGACGATGATCAGTCTTTCCGAAGATGAAATTGGAACAAACGATCTTAAAGGTGACGAGATATATCTTGATATTCCTTTAGAACGAAATACTTATGACGAATTGATAGCAGATCAAATCAATGATACGATAGACGCAGCCAGAGAGACACTGTCAAAAACTGGATATACACCTAACGATATAGAATGCATTGTCTGGGTTGGTGAAGCGACTCATTACAAACCTTTGCGGGACAAAATCGCAGTTGAACTTGGAATTGGATGTGACACATTAGATGTGAATCCTATAACTGCAGTTGCTGAAGGTGCAAGTATTTTTGCTGAATCGATAAACTGGGATGATGATAATGGTACAGGATTAAGAAGCAAAGAGATTGAATTCGTATTACGTCGTGATAGGATTTTTAAAAGTAATTTGTGCAAAGACCTTCTACACAATCCCTTTTATATTCTGAAAGCAACACAGCAAGACAACCGCCAAAGAATTATGGAACTCTGGGAAGAATGCAGTCTTTTATCAGATGTTGACATTTGTAAAGAGGCAAAGACTATACTAACAATTCCCACTAAACGTACCTCTGCTGAAGTTGCATGGTTACCAGGGATATCTCCTGAACGCGTTAATGATATATTATTGCTATTGGACTCATCAAGAAGAAATAATATCAACAGTGATAAACCAACGTCTCTTGCTGCAGTACTATCCAGTCTTCCTTATACGGAGTCAAGTACTGTTGCTGACGAAGTTTTAAATTTATTAAATTCATCGGATGTACATTTAATTGAGGGACATCCAATTGAAATTGAAAACCTTTTGGAAGTTGGAAAGTTTCTCGGTATAGACAAGCTGAGTCCTATTACACGTGCTAACTTACTTGCTGCTCGGATGCTACGTTTGCCAGATTATACACCTGACATAGTTGTCAAGTGGATACTTGCAATTGCTCAAACCTATGATAAAATCAATCCGTCAGAAGTACGTGCAGTTCTCAATGATGAACGCCAACAGTCTGGATTCCCTGAAATTACGGATATTTCAACAGTAGCAACAGAAATACAGAAACTTAGACACTATTACAAACAGGTTATCAAGTTTGCTTTAGAAAACATACATCCAATCAAAGAATGTGTCAACACCGTAACGATGTTAACAAAGTTTACAAAAGAGAAAAATCAGTCACACATACCAATTCTAATTGAAGATTCAATTGATGCTTATGAAACTGTAGTAGAATCTTCTCTTGCAGAAAAAGAAACGCAGCTTGAAAGACAAGACCAAAACATACGAATTGCTGCAGAAGAAGACGAACAAGAAACAGCATTTACTCGGATGATAGGGATTTTTATTCAAACTATCAAAGACTGGGGCATGATAGCACAACCGATTATACTCAACAAGCAAAGACAAGGTTTGAAGAATACCACATGTCATAGGGTATCTGAACAAGTCAGATTGTTAGCTATTTTCTTGTATAATGAATATGACAAACTTAAATCCTCACAACAGATCCTATTAACACTAAAAGAAGTGTTTGCTGAGATCCCTGAGATTGATGAACGTGTCACTGCTGACCTTGAAACGCTAAATAAAATAGCTCAACTGCGTGAAAGTATTAATCAGTTTTCACTATTTGACAAATAATGATATACTGGAGAAGATTTGAACCTATTAAAAAACCCATTTCATATTCTATGTGCTACAACAAGAGATGATAAGGGTAGAATAATGGATCTCGCGGAAGATTGTTGTCTGTTATCAGATGCCGACGAATGTATGGATGCACAGTCAACGTTGACACGTCCACAGAACCGTATTTCCGCTGAGATTGCTTGGTTCCCCGGAGTTAATCCAGAACATATTGAATCATTGTTGAAACAGTTAGAATCTCCCCACCAAAATCTACTCAACATTATTGATCTTTCTCCTCTTGCACGTGCTAACGTTTTAACTGCTGGGTTGTCACGTCACTCCAACATTGCATCCACTGACCTTTTGGAATGGATTCTTGCTATTTCCCATGCTTATGAAAGAATAGATCATGAAGATGTTAGGAGTGTTCTTAACGAAGAACGCAATTTGTCCGGTTTTCCACAAATTACAGATACTTCAGTAATTTCTACCGGAATTCAGAACCAAAGACGTTATTATACGCAAACACTCTCCTCTGTACTTAACAATCTATCCGTAACTGAACGTGCCAGAATTCTAACCTTGACACTTGAGACAGTAATAGGTAATCATAACAGCCGATGTCCTATATTGATTGATGACTTAATTCAAGCGTATGAACAGACGGTGGGTGAAGACTTGGAGAAGAAACAGAAAATAATAGAAGCCCACGACGAAAAACTTCGAGCAATGGCAAATGCAAAAAACCCGGATACCACCCTCCAACCGATTGTGGAACAACTCATTCAAGCTGTCAAAGACTGGGACAAAATTGCACAGCCGATACAGTTGAGTAAAAGGAGTAGAGGAGAACGACATACGGATAGTTTTGAAATAGCCATGTGTGTTCAGAAATTGGCGGTATATCTGTTTAATGAATATAACAAGTTTGACTTTACACTGCAATTACTAAATATGCTCCTTGATGTGTTTGCTGAAGATCCGGAAATTGTAGAACAAATAGAAAGAGATAAAAAGACATTAGAAGCACGAATACATGAAGAGAAAATTTTTGAAGAATTTAAGGTTGTTGAAACACAAGTTGAAAATCTGAAGGCAGCAGCAGATGTGAAAAAACCTGACTCCATTTTAACACCGATGGTAAATCAACTCATTCAAACTGTCAAAACATGGGACACCTCTACACAACCTATTGAAGCAAATGCAGTGCTTGGTTTTACCGTTAGAAACATTTCCCTTCACCTTTGGAATGAACATCAGAAACTTGATTTTGCTATACAGATTACCAATACCTTGATTGAGCATTTTAAAGGAGTCAATGGAATGGGTGAGTTAAATAATCGACTGAATGAAGATAAGAAGATATTAGATAAGCATGCGATCAATGCCAGAGGCTTACAAAGGTTTAATAATATAAAAAGAGAAATTAAATTACTTAAGGAAGCAGCAGATGCATATAAACCTGATTATACTTTAACTTCAATGGTCAGTCAACTCTTAGAAACAGTCAATACATGGACTCCTTATGAACAACCTATTGAAGCAAATAATACGGTAGCACTTACTGTTCGGGATATAGGACTTCATCTTTGGAATAAACACCAACAACTTGATTTCGCCATTCAGATAACAATTGCCATCATTGCAAAATTCAAGGATGTGAAGGGGATGGATAAAGTAAATGATCAGCTTAAACAAGATTTAGTTACATTAATGTCTATTAAACAAGAACAAAAAAGAAAGGGAACTGGTTGCCTTTTGCAAATTGCTATCTTTGGCATTCTTGCACTAATAGGAGCTTTGTTGCAGGGTTGTTAGGAATTGTAGTTTGCCAAAGTGTGTTGTTGGAGAATCTGATATCTATAGAGTATCAAATATAAACGGAAAATGTCTATCTTACCTACTAACAGAAGAAGAGCGAAACCATTTTGAAACGCAAGGATACCTTTACGTGTAGTGAACTTTGTCATCAGAGATATGACACCAAGATTAAATTCGACATGATGCGGATACAGACCTTTAGGAAAAAAAAGAAAACGCGATTACATTAGAAGGAAAACACAGTGAACGATTTAAAACGGTACGTAGAAAAACGTAAAACAAGAGACCCTGAGTTTGCAGAAAATTATGAAAAAGGGTACTTAGAATTTAAACTCGGTGTCCTTCTCCGCCAAGCTCGGGAAGAAGCAGGATTAACCCAAGAGGATATGGCACTAAAGTTGAATACCAAGAAATCTGCTATCTCAAAAATAGAGAACCATGCAGAGAATGTTACGCTTTCAACTCTAAGAGAATATGCGGCAGTTGTCGGCAAGAAAATAGATTTTTCGGTCGTATAATCAAAGGTCAAATAGAATATGACTTTTCAAAGACACTGCAAACAATATATAGAAAGCATAAATCAAACCCGATCCAACCCAGACGCAACCCCCGAACTTTCTTTGCTGCCAGACCTCCGAACATTTCTACAAAATATCGCCGCCGAATATTTTGACCAAACCGAAATAATACTCACACTGGAACCGAGAAACATAAACCAGATCGGACGACCAGACATCATCGCACGTGAAGGACTA
>JAJDZB010000076.1:0-15186 GCA_022824835.1 Candidatus Poribacteria bacterium
TAGTCCTTCACGTGCGATGATGTCTGGTCGTCCGATCTGGTTTATGTTTCTCGGTTCCAGTGTGAGTATTATTTCGGTTTGGTCAAAATATTCGGCGGCGATATTTTGTAGAAATGTTCGGAGGTCTGGCAGCAAAGAAAGCTCGGGGGTTGCGTCTGGGTTGGATCGGGTTTGATTTATGCTTTCTATATATTGTTTGCAGTGTTCTTGAAAATTCATATTGTATTTCATTCAAATTTTTCATACACACTAAAAATATATTTGACACTGATTTTTTTTTGTGATATACTATTTCTGTTCATAAAAAACAACCGCTGAACACCTAATTGGAGCAGCCCGGATTCGAACCGAGATCGCCCGCCTGTCAAGAACGGAGTTTTTCCGATTAAACTACTGCCCCAGATTTAGGTGTTTTCAGCGGTTGTTTAATTCTAACATTAAACTCCCCAGATTACAAATATAACCCTCTTTATTCTCTACAGAAGAAAGAACAGAAGATTTTCGTTTAAATTTGCTGTCAGAAACATAATCACCCATCACCCTTCACAGCACGATTCGGCAAACTAAAACCGATGCCACGCTTAGATGACTCAATAAAATCACAAAGATAATCAACGTCTGCATTACCTTGTATCTCTTCTCTGACTTGTGACACGGCATGCCTTAAGGGAATTCCAGAACGGAACAGAATACGATAGGCTTTCTTCAGGAGGGAAAAAGTTTCAGGGGATAATCTTGACAATGGATTAATGCGAGATGTACGTATGCCGATACGATTCAGATCCCGAACCCGCGCTGGATGCCCCGCAGAAAGCATGAACGGCGGAATGTCTTGTGCAATCTTTGAACAACCACCCGCCATCGCCATCTTACCAACACGCACAAATTGGTGTAACGCAGCATAAGCCCCAAGCCTGACGTCATCCTCAATTATTACATGACCAGCAAGGGTCGCAAAATTTGCCATAATTATTCTGCTGCCAAGGACACAATCATGCGCAATATTCACCCAATTCATCAAAAGGTTGTTATTACCTATGATTGTTTCCCCATCGTCAAAAGTTGAACGGGAAATTGAGACATACTCACGTAATATATTTCCGTTCCCAATACGGACAAAACTCCGTCCACCGGTATATTTTAGGTCTTTTGAAGGGTTGCCAATAGAAGCACCGAAAAAGATCTGACAATCTTCACCTATTATTGTCCACTTATCAATCTGAACATGCGGACCAATAACAGTATTCGCACCAATCTGAACGTGATCCTCAACAAGAGAATAGGGACCGATACTGACACCTTCTGCGATGTCAGCTTTAGGTGAAATTATTGCGGTTGGATGAATATTTGTCTCTGACACAGGTGTTGCCTCAACTTTCTGATGGTATCAAACCAAATTAGTAAATTTATGTATATATAATGACATTATTGTGATGACTCGGTTTATGTATCGGCGAGGGCAATAGACAATTCAGCCTCTGTCGCAAGAGCATCATCTACATAAGCCTCACCTTTAATTCGTGCTAAATTACGTCTTCTTTGTATAATCTCTATCTCTAATCGGAGTTGGTCTCCCGGAATAACTGTCCTGCGAAACGTCGCTTTGCTAATAGAACGGAAATACCCAAGTTGTTCATCCTCACCGATTTCTTGTAATAACAACCATGCCCCTAATTGCGCAAGTGCCTCAACTTGCAGCACACCCGGCATCACAGGTTGAGCAGGAAAATGTCCTTCAAAGATCGGTTCGTTGTATGTCAGGTTCTTAATGCCAACAGCTCGTTCACCATTCTGATAATCAATAACTCTATCAATCAAGCACATCGGATGACGATGGGGGAGAACCCGATAAATATCCTTCGCCTCAACAGGACCCTTCGTCTCAACACCTCCTACCCCACGGAAATCAAGAAATCCATTCTCTGCAAGAGCACGAACAAACTGAGCGTGGAATGTATGTCCACTCCGCATTGATATGACCTTTGCTTTCGGCAAGTAACCAGAAAGATAAAGATCGCCGATGAGATCAAGCGTCTTGTGCCGCACAAACTCATCCTTAAATCGCAATTCAGAACTCGCCTCCCCATCATCCTTAACAACCAGAACATTCTCATAACTTGCTCCCTTACCTATCCCAAGCGACTGAAGTAATTCTATTTCAGATTCAAAGCAGAAGCTACGAGCGGGTGCAATCTCACGTATATAGGTTTCTTCTGATATGTCCCAAGTGGCGAATTGGGGTGATGTTTGCGGGTGATCATACGCGAATGTAACCTCAAAAGTATCCGAAGGAAGGAAAACAAGCTGCTTGTTATCATCTGAAACAGCGAAGGGTTCTGTCACTTGAACATATCTGCGCGGAACTTCTTGCTCCGAAAAACCGACTTTCTGAATCTCAGTGACATAAGGGAGAGCACTCCCATCAAGACTCGGAGGTTCCTGGGCATTTATCTCTATCCTGGCATTGTCGATCCTAAGTCCTGCAAATGCTGATAACAGATGTTCAATACTGCTAATTGTCGTTCTACCAGACTGTAAACTTGTACATCGTGGCAATATCTCTGCACAGTTATCCGGACAAACTTTAACCTCCGGACTTCCGGGTTCATCAACCCGTTCAAAGACGATACCTGTATCAGCAGGAGCAGGCTTTATCGTCATCTCAACCGCTTCTCCAAGCATCAACCCTATACCAGTCATCTTAATATCAGACTTCAGTGTTCGTTGAAATTCGTCATTTCCCATATAGTGGTTTGACTCCGTTTACGTATATATGTTTATTTTGTCAATTTTACATCCCATAAGCCATGCTCCTATCTCGTCTTCGTCAAGGCTCTCTTACGTTTAATTACACGTCTCATTCTATTATGTTCAGCAAGCGTCTTAGAAAAATGGTGTTTCCCTTCTTCTGTCGCAACAAAATAATAGAATTCAGTCTCTTCCGGTCTTAAGGCACCTAAAATAGAAGCCATTCCCGGGTTACCAATCGGCCCAGGTGGTAACCCTCTATTGAGATATGTATTATAAGGTGACACATAAGCTAAGTCTGCTTTTGTCAGTAACCTTTTCGGATCTCCCAATGCATAGAGAACTGTCGGGTCTGCTTGCAGTCGCCAGTTATCCTTAAGTCTATTATGGAACACACCTGATATAATCGGTATCTCTTCTTTTGATGCTGCTTCCCTTTCAATAATTGACGCCAAAGTAATTATCTCATGCCGCGTAAAACCTAATGCTTCTGCTTCTTCAGCTAATGTCTCGTCCCATCGCTTCTCAGATTCTGACAACATCATCCGGACAACTGTACTTGCAGTACTACCCTCAGCAAATTTGTAAGTACTTGGAAAAAGATAACCTTCCACCGAAACCCCTTCGGGGATATATTTCTCCAATAACTCCGGTGATTGCATAGCCTCAATAAATGATTTTGCGGTGCCTAATTCAGATGCTTCCCATAGTTCAGAGATCGCTTTAGCGGTTTTACCTTCTGGTACCGTGAAAGTCTGATACGTAATTTGTCCCTTCTTAATTTCATCAAGTATCTGGTTTAGAGACATATCACGACTGAGTTGATAATTACCCGCGCGAAGTTTAGTACCGATACCACGGTACCGAACGATAAGTCTAAAAATCAGAGAACTCCGGATTAAATTATTGGTAGCAAGATGGTTTGCTATTGTTGTTGTATTACTCCCAGGAGCAATCGTAATAGATACCAACTCCTCAGAAGATGTAGTTGGAGACATATAGTACCCAAATACCAGAACCGTACTCAAGCATAAAACACCAATACATCCAAACACGTATAAACAGTACCTTCTAAATCGTGTTCGTGTCAAAACGTTTGCTATATCACGAACATACATGGGATGCCTCCCAAAAAACGCTGCTTGAGCAACCACTATGAACCACAATAAAACTTATTTACGTTTATCCTTTCGTCATTAGCTACTATCAGACTCGCTATTTAAATACTCATTTAATATTATCACTGCTGAAACCTGGTCTATTATCTTCTTTCTATCCTTAGGGTCAACTTCTGACTGTTCCAATATGCTTTCTGCTTCTGCTGTCGTAAATCGTTCATCTCGAAATTCAACTGGTATATCAAGTGCTTTAGCTAATCTATTTCCAAACTTTTGTACCTGTTCTGCTTGGTCTCCCACGGTACCATCAAGTGAGAGAGGTAAACCAACAATGATGCGTTCAACATTATGTATTGATACGAGATCTCCTATCGCTGTAATGTCACGCTGTCTATTCGTACGTGTTAGTGTACACAGCGGATGGGCTCCACTTCCAAGCACATCGCTGACTGCTACACCGATCCTAACATCACCCACATCCAATCCAAGTAAGACAGACATAGTTACTCCTATTTAGTGATAACCCAATCTTATGCTTTCAAACCCGCACACCTTAGAATCTTACATGAAAAATGCAATATCGTCAAGATAAATATCCTATGACATGAAACATTACAGTTGATAAATTATACATGTTCTGATATAATTTTTCCACAAAAAAGTAGTCTGAACCGATAAGATGTTTTCCTATCTTTCTAATGACGAACTGTCTCAAAGTTAATGAAGGATATATACATAACGTGAGTTTGATAAATCAAATTTTCCCAGGCCGGTAGTTTCGGTTTCCTAACCGAACCGGATCCTACGCGAAAACCTTTATGAACACATTGGCACAAACCGGTTCGGTTAGGAAACCGAACCTACCGGGTCTATGCAAGTGATATTTTGGGCAAAATGAAGTCCATATACCTATTATCAAACTCACGTTAAATTAGAATAACACTTGTGAGGTATTGGAAATGAAAAAACTAAAGCACCTATCTGAGCAGATAAAAGAGAATATAGACAAACGCATCGAATCAGAGACTCAAAAAGAGCCAACACTTGAAATGACGATTCTTGATATGAAAAATCGGATTAACATCGCAAAAGGCATAATCGGTAATGCAATAGCAGAAATAGAAAAAATGAAACATGCATATAATGATGCTATAAACGCTCAGGAGAATTGGCAAAAAATTGTAGACTCAGATATCACTGATCACGATAGCAAAAAAGCAGACGAAGCCAGACAGAAACTCCACCAACACAAGGAACGCGTGAATGAACTGGAAAAACAGATACGCCTCCAGGAAAAGGTTGTGTCTGAACTTAAATCAGTACTAATCTCATATCATCTTCAATTCAAAGCAGCATCTGAACGAGCGGAATCATTAACACAACAACAGTATCAAGCCAGATTACAGACAGAATTCTATCAACTATTTGCAGAATCTGATAATTCTGATGACTCCCACGCATTTAAACAGGCAGAAATACACTTGAAAAACGCCGAAGCTGAAGCTAAACTGTGGAAAGAACGAAGTCAAATCTCAACTGAAAAAGCAGAAACAAATGAAAAAGATTTCAACGTGGACGAAGCACTCACAGCACTAAAAAACGAAATCCTCGGTAGTCACAAAGATGATTGAAACCTCTAATCTGACAAAATACTTTGGAAAACTTTGTGCTGTAGATTCACTCGTCTTAAGTGTAAAAGCAGGTGAAATATTCGGGTTTTTGGGACCAAACGGAGCAGGAAAAACGACTACAATCAATATGTTAACAGGACTGCTACGTCCAACTTCAGGTTCAGCTAAACTCGGCGGATTTGATATAAAAACACAGAGCTTAGAAGCAAAAGCAATACTCGGACTAATGCCTGATACACCACAACTCTATGAAGCACTGACCGGAAGACAATTCGTTAGGATGATAGCAGACCTGTATGAAGTTCCACCGCAACAAACAGAAGACGAGATGAATATACTTCTAAAACAACTTGAACTCGTTGATGCTGCCGATGATCAGATTAAAGGCTATTCCTACGGCATGCAAAAGAAAATACTACTTATTTCACTACTTATCCATCATCCCAAGATACTCTTCCTCGACGAACCCACCAGCGGATTAGACCCGCGGAGCGCAAGAACCGTACGAGAAATATTGCGTCAACGTTGCGATGAAGGTTGCACAGTTTTTATGACAACACACATTCTCGAAATTGCAGAACGCATCTGTGACAGAGTCGGAATAATTAGCAAAGGTAAGCTCATCGCAGTCGGCACACTATCTGAATTACAACAGAAGAAACGAGAGCAAACGACACTGATCCATGATGAATCTCCCGAACACACACAATCGTTAGAGGACATTTTTCTTGATCTAACAGCAGATTTGTAACTCCATTTCTAAATAATGATGTCTCTCTTTTAATGCAGAATACCAAACGCGTATTCTGCCATAAACTTTTAGTTTGTGCCGAATAAACACCGTATGCTAAACATCATCAAGATACTCATCAAAGCAGATTGCATTGCATGGTTGAATAGTTACAAATTTAATAAAGAAACTTGGCGCAAAAGTATCTTAAGGGTGGCAGGATACCTCATTTTCATCGTTGCGTTGTCCGTGTTAGGTCTTACCCTTTTCTCACATCTACAGATAAATGATGCATCAGCACACCTTGTCTTGAATGTAATTAACGGATTTATGGTGTTTGCGATAATTATAGTCACAAAAGAATTGATGGAAAGTTCTTTAAAAACGCTCTATGAGGCTCCAGATACCTTAATACTTCACGCTGCACCAATACGACCCATAGCAATCTTCGGATATAAATTCACGCATATTTCAGCTGCACGTTTAATGACAATGCTCTGCTTTATGGGACCCCCGTGGATTGCTTACGGTACTGTCTTCAAATTGCCATGGCATTTTTACCTTGCGCTATTCCCTGTCTCAATCTGTCTGCTGATGATTATCGCGAGTTATGTGTCTATCAGTATGATGGTTATAACCCGCTTCTTTCTGTCTCACGGACTCCTGACAATCATAAAAATAATCGCAACAACCATTGGGGTGTCGGTCGGTTTTCTGCTGTCTTTTACACTCGTCGCGGGCACAGATGCATTCCCTATAAAACGGATACTGCTTGAATTCGCATCTACACAAAATGAAGGTAATCCAACTAATTGGCTTCCGCATCAATGGATCGGAGAATTACTATTAAGTTGGACAACAGATTCTACACTATGGGCAAAGTTAAAATGGATACTTTATCTAATCGCTCTAAGTGTGTTCTCAATGGGTCTAACACTCGTCATTTCTAACGCAATCTACCAACGCGGATGGGAAAACACAAGACAATTAAAAACGAAACGTAATCAAGTCCGAACAGGTGGAAACGCCAAACCCTCAAAACTAAACGGATTAGTCGTCTCATTCGGACGAGGAAAAGTCCAGTCCTTAATGCTAAAAGATCTATTGATCTTCATTAAACATAGTGGACGTGTTATAGTTATTGTGATGCTCACAATTTTCTTAGTTGTCCATATCGGTGTTCTGCTGACCGGTGGAATTTCGGATGACTATGCAGCTGAAATGCTCACTGTTCAGATATTACTCTACAGCCTACTTATAACATTCGGCATCAGCTGCAATGGCCTCCGTGATGAAGCAAAAACATGGTGGATGCTAAAATCCGCACCTGTCACTCCCAGTTTAGTATTCACGAGTAAATTCATGACCACTCTCTTATGTGCATTAATATATGCTGAATTCTGGTTAGTCATCTCTGTTTTTCTGCTACAGATACCGACAAATAATTGGGTGTTGATATTACTCACACCGTTTATAACGCTACCAGTCGGTTGTGCAGTAAATACAATGATTGGGACACTACCTTGGATGGCGGAACTCACAAATCAACCAAACCCTTTTTTACGTGTATTAACCTTTACCCTAACATTTTTTCTGAACATTGTATTCGTTATTGTACCAACGATAGTATTATACACATTAGGTCTAATTGTGTATATACCGACGATTGTCTTCCTCACAATCGTTTTCTTTATATGCTATAGATGGGGCGTTAAAAACCTTCGTAAACTATTAGCTGCGCAAGTGTGAGGGAGTCTTATGGTGAAGTTTAAAAATAATTACACACTTTCGGACCCCGGTAGGTGCGGTTTCCCAACCGCACTGGTACAGACTGTATAATTAATTCAAAAATTTACCATAAAGGAAAAACCCATGTTAATTTCTTATGAAGGAATAGAACCGAAAATACACAACACAGTATTCGTTGCACCCGGAGCAATGATAATCGGAGATGTAACGATTGGGGCAGAATCAAGCGTCTGGTTCAATACTGTGTTACGTGGTGACTTGGAACCCATCCGAATTGGGTGTCGTACCAACATTCAGGACGGCACAGTAATACACATGGACAAAGATATGCCTTGCCTAATTGGAGACGATGTTACTGTTGGACATGGCGCAATTCTTCACAGTTGTGCTATAGACAACGAAGCGTTAATCGGAATGGGGGCAATCCTACTGACAGGATCTAAAATCGGTGAACGGGCAATAATTGCTGCAGGAACGCTTGTGCTTGAAGGGCAAGAAATACCTGCCGGAACTATTGCAATGGGTGTTCCAGCAAAAGTCCGAAGAGAAATTACAGAAGAAGAACGCATACGCGTTCAACAAGGGAAAGATGATTATGTACAACGGGGTAAACTCATGAAAGAAAGCATAAAAACATAAATACAAAAGTTCTACACAACGCGTCTCATAGATACCACAAGCCTCTTATCCTGAAAATCCTAAAATCCTATAAACCCCGGTTCAGATTGACAACAAAAACAATATGGTATAGAATAGAGTTGGATGAAATTCTAAAAGACAAAAGCAGTAAGTACCCGCATTGAAATACGGGCAGTTGCGAATACAGAATCATGTCATATACAATAAGGAGTAGATATGCCAAAACACACGTGTTTGATGATTGGTGGCAGCGGTATGGCTGGCGGTTGGATACACAACTTCAGAAGCAATTTCAGCGACCGTGTTGAGATAATCGGATTAGCTGATGTAAAAACAGAAGTACTTAAAAACCAAGGTGAAGCATTGGGTCTGAGTTCTTCACAACTATTCACAGATTTCAACGAAGCGTGTGCATCTGTCAAAGCGGATTTCTGTGGTGTCGCAACACCCCCAAAATTCCATAGTCCCGCTGCTGTCGCTGCTATGGAAAACGGTATGCCTGTCATCTGCGAAAAACCTATCGCAGATACATTAGACGCAGCAAAAGCGATGGTTCGCACATCACAGAAAACAGGATTACCCTGTGCAATAATCCAAAACTATCGCTACGCAAATAATAAACAGGAAATAGTCCGTATCAGAGATGAAGGTCGGTTAGGAAGATTGCAGCATATTGTTGGAAGATATGCATGCGATTACCGTCGTTATCTGTCGTGGGGTGTTGACTGGCGACATAATATGGACTTTAGCCTCCTCTTTGAAGCATCGGTACACCATCTCGACATGCTACGATTTCTCTCCGGCGGTGACTGTGAAACTTTGGTCGGATTCGGTTGGAATCCTGAATGGTCAAGCTTTAAACACTTCTCAAGTGGATACTATCTAATGCGGATGGATAACGGTGTGCATACTTCTTATGAAGGGAACAGCTCCGCAGCAGGAATTGTCAATTGCTGGAATGGTGAACACTATCGCGCTGAGTTTGAGGACGGTGCTGTTGAAATTGGAGGCGGGAACCAGATCACAATCCATCGGGTCGGACGTGAAACAGAGGTATATGAAGCTCCCCCTATCAGTCATTACGCACACACATATCTATTTGATGAATTTTTAAATTGGTTAGATGGAGGAGAACCCTCAGACACACGAATTGAAGACAACATCAAGAGTTTCGTTCTCGTCATCGCTGCGATGGAAACTACGGTTGATGGTGAACCCAAACACATGGCAGAATACTTGAGTGACCTGTCCCTCTAATCTTGTATTTCTTGCTTTAATTCGCATGACAATGGTATATATGTTAAGTTAAACACCGTTAGGATTCGAAAAGGAGAAAAATTGGCAAAACACACATGCTTGATGATTGGTGGAAGTGGTAAAGCTGGCGGTTGGATTCGCGAATTCAGAAGTGATTTCAACGACCGTATTGAAATTGTTGGCTTGGCAGATGTAAAGGAAAATGTCCTAAAAGCACAGGGTGAGGCATTAGGGCTTAGTTCTTCACAACTATTCACAGATTTTAACGAAGCGTGCGCATCAGTTAAGGCAGATTTTTGTGGAATCGCCACCCCACCCCAATTCCACAGTCCCGCTGCAATTGCGGCGATGGAAAACGGGATGCCCGTAATCTGCGAAAAGCCGATCGCACATACATTAGACGCAGCAAAAGCAATGCTACGCACCTCACAAAATACAGGGTTACCATGCACTATTATCCAGAACTACCGTTACGCAGATAATAAACAGGAACTGATTCGTATACGTGATGAGAACAGATTAGGACGTTTACAACACGTTGTCGGAAGATACGCCTGTGATTATCGTAAGCATCTGTCCTGGGGGAAACTCTGGCGGCACGAAATGGATTTCGGACTACTTTTTGAAGCTTCCGTGCACCATTTGGATATGCTTCGATTCCTCTCTGGTGGGGACTGTGAAACGCTGATCGGATTCGGCTGGAATCCAGAATGGTCAAGTTTTAAACACTATTCAAGCGGATACTATTTGATGCGAATGGATAACGGAGTTCACACTTCTTATGAAGGGAACAGTTCTGCAGCGGGCATCATCAATTGTTGGCGATCTGAATATTATAGGGCAGAATTTGAGCAAGGTACGGTCGAAATCGCAGGTGGAAATCAGATGACTGTCCACCGTGTTGGCGGTGAGAAAGAGGTCTATGAGGCTCCCGGTATCCGCTATCACGGTCACCTTTATCTGTTTGATGAGTTTTTAAATTGGCTTGAAGGGGGAGAACCTTCAGATACGCGAATTGAAGACAATATCAAAAGTTTCGCTCTCGTCATCGCTGCAATGGAAACTACGGTTGACGGTCAACCAAAACATATCGCCGACCTTTTAGGGGATCTGAACCTATAAGGACGTGAGTTTAAAAAATGTAGCGCAAACTTTCCAGTTTGCGTCAGGTTTCTACAATGGACGATCCAAACCAAGAAATTCCCGTTATCCTTGAAGAAATTCCAGAACACGAACAGCATGCCCTGTTGGAGAAACTGGCAAACTGGATTGTGCGTAGAAATCTGGTCGCACCCGCTATTCTATTCTTAGAAACAGGGAAACCGCTTAACTTTTTAGGATCACAAATGTTAATCGCATTTAGTCCTTTTGTGCAAGCGTTTTTCAAAGGAGAACAATATCACAAAATCGCTCTCATTCTTGAGAAAGACGAAAACGTCGAATTGCTTATACAAATGATAGAACAGAGTACAAAATAAAATATCAAGAGAGGATAGGAGATACCTAATGCCTATTGAACTCAGAATGCTACAGATGGACCAGACAATGACGAAGGGAAAAATCGGAAAGTGGCTGGTCAATGAAGGGGATACCGTAACAGAAGGACAACCACTACTGGAAATTGAGACTGATAAAGTTGTCCACGAACAGGAGTCGCCTGCTGATGGTGTCGTGGCACAACTGTGTGCAGAAGAAGGAAGTAATGTTCCGGTAAATGCATTATTAGCTGTTATAGCTGCGCCAGGAGAGAAAGTTGAAAGGGTTGAAGTAAATACAGATACTGTCTCCGAACAACCAAAGACTGATAAGTCAGCAAAACCAACAACGGTGCAACAAACACCTAAGAAAACTTTACCTCAAACCCTTTCACAGACGACAGACCGTTTTAAAGTATCACCCGCAGCACAGCAACTTGCTGATAAACTCAATATCGACCTAACCCACGTCAAGCCTTCTGGACCCGGTGGACGCATCCTTGAAAGTGATATACATCGCTACATTGAAACAAGAGGTCCAAGTCCCTCAATATCAACCCGCCTCAAAGCATCACCCCTTGCCCGCAGATTAGCAAAGGAATTCGGACTTGATCTGACTACAATTGACGGTTCAGGCCCCGAAGGAAGAGTAGTCCGTGACGATGTGCTACAAGCAAGCAAGGAAATCACGACGTCCGTTTACCAACCCGAACCTATAATTGAACTTACAGGGATAAGAAAGATCATCGCTGACCGCATGACGATGAGCCTGCAAACCAACGCAAGTGTTACACTTCACACTGAAGTTGACGCAACAAGGTTAAGTGAACTGCGAACGCTCTTTAATGATGAACTCCAGAAAAGAGATATAAGTCTAACCTATACAGACCTAATCGTAAAAATTACTGCAAAGGCACTGCAGGAACATCCACGACTCAACGCAACACTGATAGATGAAGGAATTCAAATAATAACTGATATCAACATAGGTGTAGCAGTTGCATTAGAGGACGGTCTCGTCGTCCCTGTCATCAGAAACGCTAATCAGATCGGCTTAGCAAACATTTCTGAACAAGTAAAAACCTTAGCAGAAAAAGCACGTAACAATCAACTTACACCAGGGGAACTTCAAGGGGGAACCTTCACATTGACAAATCTCGGCAATTTCGGTGTTGATACGTTCACACCAATAATCAATCCCCCAGAATGTGCTATTCTCGGCGTTGGTCGGATTGTCAAGAAACCTGCAGTCCACAACGACGAAATTACAATACGAAGTATGATGACTCTAAGTCTAACCTTTGACCACCGAATCGTAGATGGTGCACCCGCTGCCCATTTTTTGCAGACTGTGGCACAATATATCAATAATCCGTATCTATTACTTGTGTAAGGAAATACTCATGCGAACAACGATCTCTTTTCTACTTACTTTCCTTCTGTTTTCAGTTGCTGCTGCACAAGAAACTGACTCTGATGAATTACTTCTATCCGATGTCAATCAAGATGGAATAGTCAATATCCTTGATCTCACTTATGTCGCATCACAGTTTGATGAAATACCTACTGAAGATCAGCTGTCTAATCCAGACATAAACAGTGATGGTATTGTCAATATCCTGGATCTTACCTTGGTAGCCAGTCATTTTGGTAAATACTCTGGGATTCCGATCAGACTAACGGATAAAACATTTGACAACTTAGTCCTAAAAGCAGAGATGCCTATTTTGGTAGAATTCAAATCCGATTACTGAATATACTGTGTATTGATGAGACCAGTTGTGTCTCAAGTAGCATTAACGCATCGCGACGACTTTGCTGTGGCAAAATTGGATGTGAACCTATATCCTAACAAGACAGCAGAATATCATATTCGAGCAACACCGACATTCATACTTTTCTATAAGGGTAAGATTGTAACAGCTATGGTAGGAGCAATGACAATCAAGACATTAGTAGATCGTATCTTTGAGGGTTTAATGTCTGTGATACAACCACCACTCACAGAGGAGCAAACAGACACCGAATAACACCACCCATTGCCAAACTTCGTGAACGAGCGGTTGTAAGAACGTTTTACCAGTGACCAGTGCGTTTGTGTCGCGTGCTAAATCATAAGTGTTAAGAGCGGATTCATCCTCATTTAGTAGATTTACCGAGAACCTTTCATATAAAGCATCATCAACAAATACTGAGTAAATTCCAATTCTGTCAGTTTCTGTGAACACACTGTCCTCAAGTTCTATTCTTTCTCCATCCGGTTTTTGCACCTCAATAATCGTGTCTTCCGGCACCGGAATGTCAATCATCAGTCTATCACCAGTCTTGAAAGAATCTGCTACAATATTCTGTAGGCGGCCTACTGTCCTTATAGGAGCTGATTCAGACGCAAACCATGATAGACATTGATAGGTAAAGATTGGAACACCAGGGATTGTGAACGGAAATTCAGACACCTCAGGATTGAACGCATCAAACTCAAATACAAGATATTGCCTACCCAGAGTTGTTCCGAGCCAAATCAACGCACCTTGCTCAGTTTCAACCAGAGATTCACCCCAATACGGTATATCCCTTTTCAATGATCGCTTTAGATGCAACCCTTCAAGCAATACCTCCTGCATAATCGGGTGTGTTCTGTTCACACCAATAATGCTTACTGGCGTGTCAATTATTTCAAGAGTATCTTCTGCATCAGATAATTCCTGTTGCCAATTGATATAGATAATTCCTTGTGTGTCAACGGTATTCATCCATTGTCTTGTTGTTCCACCTGTTAAAAGAATATCTCCATCAATGATTGTCACATCTGCGTCACCACTGCCGTGAAATTCAGCTGCCGATATCTTCTGCAGACGAACATGTTCGCCATAACTCTGAAAAAGATCTGTTAAAAAAGGTTGCTCTCTATTGCTGATAAGCAAAATCCTGAACTCTCTTTCTGGTTTTGGGATAACCCAGGCTACGTTGTCTAAATCAAAGTCGTCCTCAGTTTCAATAAGTTGAAGCGATATTGCCTGTCCTTTTAATCTATCGGCATTGATAGAAAATAGAAGAGACTTTTCCTTATCAGCAGGAATTGAGAGCCTCTTCTCATCAATTGTGCCCCCACCAACAAGCACTAATTGCGTCGTAATTTCCCTATCTGTATGCGTCCAATTTCTAATCCTTGTAAGAATCTGAAATTGGTCTGCAAGTTTCTCCACGTTCAAGTGGACAATACCAATGTTTTCTGCAGACTCCCCTACGTTTATAGTGTTGATAGGGAAAGATGTAGGGGGTAGATTTTCAAAAGAGTCACTTACATAGTAAACGTGGTCGTTTACTGAGTCAATATGCTGTGATACAAGTGCAAAAACAGAGGATAAATCACTTGTTGTATGTGATGCAGTTATGCTCTTAACAGCACTTTTGAGTTTATCTTCATCAGCAGTAAACGTCTGTTCAATATGCGTTCCAAGCGGATGTGTAGACATAATCATCATGCCACCACTCGCTGAAACCTGCATGATGTGTTTCAGTACCTCACGCTTAGCAATGTCAAGACGCGTGTGTCCCATCTCTCGTGACAACATACTTGCAGAATTGTCAACGATGAATACGATTTTTCCATGTATTATACCCGGAATATGCAAAGCAGGACGGGCAATACTGATGACGATGAAAAGTAAGAAAAGACACTGTAATAAAGGGAGTAACCAATGTCGCAAACGTTGAAACGGAACATTTGCTTTCTGGTCTTCAGGATTGTCAAGCCACAGCAATATACTTGGGACAATATAATTGTGTCGGCGTAACCTAAGGAAATGCAGCGCAATCACGATGGGAATAGTGCCAAT
>JAJDZB010000061.1:0-29665 GCA_022824835.1 Candidatus Poribacteria bacterium
TTCCTCAGCAGATTGGGCATGGGCGCAGCACATGCTCACCTCCCTAAAAGATAACGGACACGCAGCGATTGTCTTGGATACGGGTGCTGTCTCCCGCGGTTCCGGTAGCAAAAACAAAGATCGAGAGCGCGATATTCGCAAGAAATTCGTTGAGGAAGACCTAATTGAAGGTGTTGTCCTGCTACCCGAAAATCTGTTTTACAACACAACTGCCCCCGGCATTATATTGCTATTGAACTGTAACAAACCCCCCGAACGCAAAGCACAATTCCTGCTTATCAACCTCTCACAGCATTTTGAGAAGGGAAAACCGAAAAACATCTTAAACGATGAAGGAATTACTGCAGCAACAGAAGTCTATGAAGCATGGGAATCGCGCGAGAAGTTAAGCAAAGTCATAACATTGGAGGATGCACAGAAAACAGATTACAATCTCAGTCCCTCCCAGTTTGTAGATGTTGGGGACAAAGTTGAACACCGTCCGGTGAATGAAATATTAGCTGACTTAACAGAAGCACGTATCGCCCGCGAAAAAGCAGATAACGCATTGGAAGAGGTATTAAGGCAACTTGGATTGAATGAAAAGCATTAAAGACCCAAGTTAGTATATGACGTGCAACTCATATTACCTTGCAATTGATCGCGGATGTACATATAATAGATTCAAAGCAACCAAAGGAGTAAAAAAGACAATGAAAGCATACATCAATGTAGAAAACTTCGGGCCGATAGAAGCTGCAGGAATAGATCTGCGACCACTGACAGTATTTGTTGGCGAGAGTAATACTGGCAAAACGTATCTCGCCGCGCTCATTTACGCATTATACAAACATTTTGGAGGCATCTCACAATTTCCTTGGGCAGACTCTGCTACTTCTTATTTCAGTATGGCTTACCGTTTGCGATCCAACTATTCACAAAATCGGCAGGAGGCGATTGAACAAGAGATGTTAGAGGTCCTTGAAAAGTTAAACACGCATGGGCGTCCGTTCACATTTTCCGATTTACCCCAGCGGGTATCCGCTCGGTCAAAGTCTAGACTCACAGATCAGGAAGATTTCCCAAATGAGCTCGAACGATGTTTCGACCTTGAATCTGTTTCCAAGTTAATTCGATTCACTGGGAGCCAAGGCAGCGAAATGAAAATTTCACTGTCGGTTCGCGATGGAGATCAAACAAGTTGGGATTTTGAGACGCGTGCCACTGGATCCACCAATCCGACCATAACGGGACACATCAATCCGGACTTGATTCTCATTAATGCAAAGCGTAAGATTGAGTTCCTTGAAATATCCGATGTTGAACGTCAATTTCGGACTATAGGCAACCGATGGGAAAGAGAGAGTTCATATTACTTGCCTGCTGCACGAAGTGGCATCATGCAAAGTCATAATGTAATTAAGACTGCCCTTATCAAACGAGCGACTCGTATAGGATTGGAACCTCTTGAAGTATCTACATTTTCGGGAATGATAGCAGATTTCTTGGTGCAGATATCTGATATTAATGAACGCAAGGAGCCGTCAAGCAGGATACGTGGCACCGCTGAGCGACTGGAGACGGAACTGTTGGAGGGAGAAATAGTGGTTAATCGTCGCAGCCCAGAAGCATATCCCGATTTTCTGTACCGTCCAGATCAGTCGGAAGAGGTACTGCGAATGAGTCACTCCTCTTCAATGGTGTCTGAGCTTGCACCTTTAGTCTTCTACCTGCGAAGTATCGTTAGACAAGGTGACCTGCTCATTATTGAAGAACCTGAATCCCACCTGCATCCGGGAGCACAAACCATAATTGCCCAAACTCTTGCTCGGTTGGTCCGTGTTGGTGTTCGCGTCTTGATTACAACACATAGTAACTATCTCCTTCAACAAATCAGCAACCTAATACGCGAAGGTGAATTGCAGAAACAGGGAGAATCCACAAATGAAACGGAAGACTACCTGAAAGCAGAAGAGGTCGGGACGTGGTGGTTCCATAAGGACAAGCCGGTTGAAGAACTACAGTTTGACCTTGTTGAAGGTATAGAACCAGAAGATCATTTGGATATAGCAGAGGACCTCTATAACCAATCGGCAGGACTCCAAAACAGAATTGAAGAAATGAAAGGAGAGGATACAATTGAATCTGAGTAACGGACTTTCACATATTCAAGGGCAAGTGTCACCAAACAGTATCACTACTACATGCTATGAGGAAGGATGTCGGGCATACCTTACCGATATCCCCAGACAGAAGGTTGTGATAAATGTAGAAGAAGAGTTTGATTCACTCGGAGATAGCAGAAAAAGGTGTGACCGGTTGTTATTTTACGGGAATGCTGGTAATAGTACCTTTGTCGCTGTTCCAATTGAACTCAAAGGTGGTAAAGCCAACGAATCTGAGGTGCGTGAAAAATTAGAAAACAGTTTGAAATTTGCCGCTTCCATTGCCCCGGATAGAAGGACATGTGGAGAAACCGTCTATGTTCCAGTTCTGATCCATGAACGTAGCATTAACTGGACGAATCCGAGAAGCCGACACCTAACAGTGAATTTTCAAGGTAAAACATTGACGGTTCTGACAGGCCGCTGTGGTAGAAAAAGAAACCTTGCCAATATACTCTCTCGAGCAAAATGTCTCTAATGCTATAACGATATAATCCTATAATATTTTATGTTTATATTGTTATAGATATATAGGTTTTGTAGGTTGGGTTAAAAGTTAAGTGGACGCTACAAAGAGCCTTTGTTCCCTATCAGAGGAAACACCATCCTCGTAAGGACGAAGTTACCCTGTCCGTATTATAGAGATTATTTCTAATGGGACAGAGAGACCCCGCCCTTACATAAGATTTATGAGATACGCTCTAACAAAGGAATCAGGACCTGCCAGAGGTGGTGCCGGAACATCAAACCGTAGTAGATGATGTGGACACGTCTAAGGAATGTTTGTTATGAATGAAATGAGTTTACCAGCACATTGGGAACTTCTACCCTTTACGGATTGTTTGAGAAAGGTAAAAAATAAGAAAAAACCTTCAATTCCTAAAGGGAACTATCAAGAATCAGGTGAGTTTCCGGTAATTGATCAAGGGGCATCTTTTATTGCTGGTTGGACCGACTCTGTAGTCTCTTTAATTTCTGATAACTTACCTGTCGTGATTTTTGGAGATCATACTCGTATATTCAAATACGTTGATTTCCCATTTGTGCTTGGGGCTGACGGGACACAACTTCTTTATCCAAATGATGAAATTTTAGATGTCCGTTTTTTCTATTATGCGCTTATGAATCTTAAAGTTCCAAATAAGGGATATAATCGGCATTATAGGTATTTAAAAGAATTTTCAGTTGTGTGTCCTCCCCTCTCCGAACAACGCGCCATCTCCCACATCCTACAAACAATCCAAGAAGCAAAGTTCACTCGTCAACGCGAAATCGCATTAGAACGAGAACGCAAAGCAGCGTTGATGGATTATCTCTTTTCACACGGCACGAATGACGAACCCCGCAAACAAACCGAAATTGGCGAGATACCTGAGAGTTGGGAAGTTATAAAACTCGAAAGATTATGTGAATGCTTAGATTCAAAGCGTGTTCCTATAAAACAGAGTGACAGAAAGGAACGCCAAGGAACTGTGCCCTATTACGGGGCGAGTGGTCAAATAGATTGGATAGATGACTTTTTATTTGATGAATCCTTACTACTTGTTGCTGAAGATGGAGAAAACCTTGTTTCAAGGAAGTTACCAATTGCGTATTCAATAGAGGGTAAATCGTGGGTTAATAATCATGCTCATGTTTTAAGAGTCAATGCGTTTAATCAGTTTTTCTTGGAATACTATTTTAATTCAATTGATTTATCTCCTCACTTAACTGGGACAACCAGACCAAAATTGAATAAAGCATCACTATTAGCACTTCCAATACCAAAACCTGACCATTTAGAATCAAATAAAATTGCTGTAGTATTAGTTAATTGTGACACCAAAATCACAGCACTAGAACGAGAAGTCGAACTGATAGATGAGTTATTTCACGCTATGCTTGAAGAACTGATGACAGGACGTCGGTCTGCTGTGCCGCTAATTAATACTGCGATGAACGTGTGAGAAATTCTTAATTTTTGTTTAAGTGATAACAGTGATAACTAACTGCTTGATAATTTCTTTGCCGATATGTTATACTATATACATCCAGTTTCGGTAAGTACATAGCCTGACTGTGTTATACGTATTTACACTGACCTTATTGCTGCTGGTGCGGAGAAACACAAAACGAGACAAATAATAACAACTTAATAACATATTTTAGAGAATGTTACGTGCTTTTTCCCTGCAGCATGTAGGAAGCCTGGATTATGAAGGTAAGAGAACTCATAAAACTAATTGAAGATGATGGGTGGTATCATATAAAGACGAAAGGCAGTCATCGGCAGTTTAAACATCAGACAAAAACGGGGAAAGTGACAGTTCCCGGTAACATGGGCAAAGATGTCCCGAGAGGCACACTCAAAAGCGTTCTGAAACAAGCAGATATTGAGCAATGAGGGATAAACGAATGGATTATGTTGTAATATATGAGAAAGGCGATAACAGTTATGGTGCTTATGTTCCGGATCTTCCTGGATGCATAGCTGTAGGTGAAACACTGGAAGAAACCCAAACGTTAATCCAAGAAGCTATCGAATTTCATATTGAAGGATTACAAGAAGACGGTGACGATATTCCGCAACCGTCCTTGAACCTCTCTATGCAATACGATATTCCATTTCTTGGCATGCACAAAGTCGTCGAAAATTATGTACATAACGACAATCCTGCTCTCTTTTCATGTAAAGACTCTGCAGGCCATCTTTACTTTGTTACCGTAGGTGAATACGAGCAAAGTAAAACATGGCTACGTGTTGAAATCTCTAAGGAACGTTTAAATCACATCAGATCTGGTGGAATAGACCTTCGGAATGCGTTCACCGAAGCTGAAAATGGCGTCCTGTTCCAGGTAAGAATTCCACACGATGATCATACAGAACCCTCGTTGAAAGTCATCCAACCCAATCAAATCACCGAGGACATGCTTCCACTGCGAGGTGAACGTCTCGGACTAAGAACCGATACACTTCCGCTACTCTGAAGTCCACAAGAGATAGCATCGTCTATTGCACATTACTTCTTATCACCCATAAAAAGCAGATTGTTCCCTCCCGTAGAATCCGCAATCGCTTGGTTGTCATATTATGTAAGTCTCCATCACCTGCAATTATTTGTGAACGTGTAAGATCGAATGCTAATCCTCCAGCACTCGTTGAAGGGTTCTAATCGCTTTCAAACCTTCTTGGTGGCTCTTTTTCATGCAATGTGAAATATTTCCATTTTTTATTTCGTTCCTCCTCTGAAGGTGAACCTGACACGGGATTAAGTATGGGTATATAGAACCGATCGGTAGCGATTTCTAATTCATTTTTAATCTGGATCATGACTTGGCTATCACGCTCAGCATCCAAGAACTCATCTTTAACTTTAACCCGGAGTTTTACAATGCCATCGGAATTACTTTCATCATATTCCAGATACTCATAGGATTCCAGAATACGATTGAGTGCACTTACGGGTTCCTGAATTACCGTCCATTCTGTTTTTAGATCACGTTCTGTATAAAGACCTGGGGCACGGTCAGGGTTAATTTCCATTGCTTTTGAACGATCTTGTATCGCCTTAATAAATTCTCCTTTATTCAAGTATAGAGTACTGCGATTAGCATAAGCAGAATGGAAGTTAGCATTATACTCTATTGTCTTACCATAACGTTCAATCGCTTTATCCCTTAACGCTTGCTTTTCTTCCGAACTCTCCACATTCTCCGCCTTGTTTTGGTAGGCTAAAGCGATGTAAAATTCTCTATAAGCAGATTTGTGTATATCCTTAGTTCTAATATATCCGTGGATATCGTTATAGATCTTTTCTGTTGTGATACTGTTTGTATTTCGAAGATACCTTAGTATGTGCTGTTTAAGGTTTGCCGGAATAGAGACAACCTTGTAATGTGCTTCATCTGGATCAATATAGCCTCGTTTTGGGCGAACAAACACACTCTTTTGAGCTAAAATACGATGTTCTATCCCTAATGGGTGTTCAATAGGCACTAAATTTCTTTTCTGAACAATAACCCTTCCATTCTCACCAGGTTGACCATCACATGCAAAGAATAACGCAATATTGAAATCAGTTGTAAAATCAATAAGATTCGTTTGACTATCATAGTGTTGTAATTGTGTAAAAATAGATAAGTCAGACACTTGATCACCAGAAGTCATGAATGCTTTAACTTGACCTGGAATTTCATTCTCTATATTCTCAATGTTAAAATCAGATAATTCACCCTCAAGACCCGCATCCTGAATGATACGCTCACATTCACGATAAAGTGTTGATGATATTTTACAATGGTGTTTTGGTTCTCCACGGAAGAGAAAGTTACCCTCAATAGAGAGATCGCCAATCTCTTGAATTATATCAAAAATCTCATTTGGAAAAGTATCTTGCTGAGGCATTCCTTGTTTTACTCCCTTTTCATGAGATTATAACTTTTCCAATTTTGAAGCCATTATTGAACACCATTCCTCGAATCCAGCAGTAGACAATCCTATTTTTGTGTTATATTTATCTGCTAAATCTGGTATTGCCAACATAGTAACATACATCCCCACATTCTCTAAATAAAAACGGAAAGTCTCATGAGTCATTACAGGTAATTTATCCCAAAATGTATCCTCAAATAGACGTTTGATAAGGGATGGATATTTTGATGAATGTTCTGAATACATACCAATCAATGACACTATCCTTTTATTAGGATCATTCATTTTATAATACGCTATCTCAAGATCACTATTAGCATCTTGCCAGTCTGATCGAAACGCAAATGCAGTGCAATTTGGAATCGGCTCTCTAAATTCCCCTATCTTCTCAATTGGTATATCTTTCCCAACAGAATCTGGATACCCATTATGCTCCTTATCAATTACCGGAGACGTAAACAGAGTTTTCAAACGATCAGGCACTTCTTCATGAAGAACATTCGGCATTGCTTCATCTGATACTAATAATATCGTATTTAACACCTTTTTATTATCCATAGGTTACACTCCTTCTAATATCTTTAAAGATAAGTTCCTTGTTACATTCTCTATAGTAGCTATTAGATATTTTAATACTGCCTGCAGACTTTCCTACTAAGTACTCAATAGTATAATTATAAAAAATGCCAGGACAATCAAACCAACGCTTCATGTGAAAGTGTGAATATATTATAGCACAAACACATATATGTTTCAACACGGTACGATCCTGCGATCCTGCCATTTTGAGTGAACAAAATTCGGTATTTATGTTATAATACAGTTCGTTACTCAACATCATGTGCGCGTATGGCACTTGGTGGATATCTGTTTCTATCGGCTATATTGAATGAGATTAGGAATCTATTATGTCAGAACGTTCTGCAGTCCAAGAACCACTCCTCAAATACGCAAACGAAATAGGATGGACACGCGTGTCCCGCGCAGAAGCCTTGCAGATGCGTGAGGGTGATGCAACTACGCTATATTTTTCTGATAGCCTGAAAGCACAACTCCTGAAACTCAACAAGGAAGTCATAGACGAATCCAACTGCACAGACGTGACACGGAAACTCAGACAACTAAAACCAACACTTGAAGGTAACCAGGACGCACTTTCATGGATGCACGGTAGAGAGTCAACCTTTGTTGCAGATGAAAACCGAGAACGTAACGTCACCCTAATAGACTTTGATAACCCCGACAATAATCTCTACCATGTCACAGACGAATGGGAACAGAAAGGCATAGTCCATCGGAACCGTGCTGATGTGGTTTTTCTAATCAACGGTATGCCTATTGCAATCGTAGAAGCAAAATCCGCAAACAAACGTGATGGATTAGCACTCGGTGTTGAACAGATACACCGTTATCATAACGAAACGCCAGAGATGTTCACTACCGCGCAACTCTTTGCAGTGACACAACTCACCGATCTATACTATAGTGTAACGTGGAACACCAACCGCAAGAACCTATTCAACTGGAAAACGGACGAACCCGCAAACTATGAACAGAAAATTAAGACATTTTTCGACCGCAACCGATTGCTCCAAACATTGCAGCGAACCATCATATTTCAGAGTAGAGACGACCAACTCACTAAAGTTGTGCTGCGGCAACATCAGACGCGTGCTGTGGAAAAGGTGATTGAACGGGTGAACGATCCGAACAAACGGCGCGGACTTGTTTGGCACACACAAGGCAGCGGCAAAACACTTACGATGATAACGATTGCAGCACGACTTCTGCGTGCAGGAACACAGACAGAAAAACCGACCGTGCTAATGCTCGTTGACCGAAATGAGTTAGAAAGCCAACTCTTTAAGAACATCACCGGCTACGGTATCACATCGTTGAAAGTTGCACAGAACAAAGACGATCTGGAAGACATATTAGCATCAGATTATCGCGGTTTGGTTGTGTCAATGATTCATAAGTTTGATAAGAGACCAGCGAACCTAAACACGCGTGAACGCGTGGTGGCGTTGGTAGACGAAGCACACCGAACCACCGGAGGGGATTTCGGAAATTACCTGATGGCTGCCCTCCCTAATGCAACCTATATCGGATTTACTGGCACACCGATTGATAGCCTGTCCAAAGGTGAAGGCACTTTCAAAGTATTCGGCAAAGATGATGCACAAGGGTATCTTGACAAATACGCAATCACAGAATCTATTGAAGATGGCACAACTGTTAAATTAAATTATATGCTGGCATCTTCCGATTTATGGGTGGACAGAGAAGTATTAGAGACCGAATTCCTTAACCTTGCAGAAGCATCAGGCGTTAGCGATCCTGATGAACTAAACGCAATCCTCGACCGTTCTGTGAAGTTGAAAGAGATATTGAAAGCACCCGCACGCATAGCACGGATAGCCGAATGTATAGCAGAACACTTTCTAAACACTGTAGAACCGATGGGATTCAAAGCGTTCTTAGTCGCTGTAGACCGCGAAGCATGCGCGTTGTATAAGCAGGCACTTGACAAACACTTACCCACCGAATACTCGGAAGTTGTCTACTCAGATGACAACCGAGATTCTGAATTAATGAAATCGTTTCACCGATCTTATGAACAGGAAAGGGAGATACGTAAGCAATTCGTTGATAAGACTGCACAACCGAAAATCCTCATCGTAACACAGAAATTACTGACAGGATTTGATGCGCCGATCCTTTATTGTATGTATCTCGACAAACCGATGCGTGACCACGTATTGTTACAGTCTATTGCACGCGTCAACCGTCCGTATGAGGACGCAGACGGACTGGTGAAACCTGCTGGGTTTGTATTGGATTTTGTCGGAATATTTGAAAACATGAAAAAAGCACTCGCTTTCGATTCCGATGAGGTAGAGAGTGTTATTCAGAATATTGAGGTGCTAAAAGCTGCATTTGAGAAAATGATGCATGAAGACGCACAGCAGTATCTACGCTTTGCTGAAGGATCGGACGATAAGGCGAAGGAACAAGCGATTGAACATTTTGAGGACAAAGACCTCCGGGAAACATTTTTTTCGTTCTTCAAAACACTGCAAAATCTCTATAACATATTATCACCCGATGCATTCTTACACCCTTTTTTAGAGAATTATCAGAAACTTACAGCATTGTATGGATTAATTCGTAACGCATTTTCAACACACCCTTATGTCCATAGAGAGTTAACAAACAAGACGCGAGAACTTCTACAAAATCAAACCCAGGGGGACCTCTTTGCATTGCCAAATGAAGTTTATGAATTGAACGAAACCACTTTGCAGCAATTAGATCAGAGTAACACTTCCGATACAGTAAAGGTCTTGAATTTGGCAAAAGCAGTCCGTCAAACAGTGACGGACAACGCAGAAGCCAAACCATTTCTGAGATCTATCGGTGACCGAGCAGAAGCTGTAATTCAAGGACTTGAAGATCGTCAATTGGGAACACAAGATGCTCTCACACTATTCCTAAAGTTAGCAGCATCAATTTCACGAGCGGCAAGGGAACAACAACAGATGGCGTTAGATGACAATTCTTTTGCAGTCTATACTGTTATGAGTGATGCTATGGAGACCGTTACACCAGAGCAGGCACGATCAGTTAACCAAGTATTTGAACAGTTTCCTGACTATCAGTGGGATGTGCATCAATATCAAGAATTGCGAAATACGCTCTATAGAACATTAGCACGTTCAGTTGATGTTAACACTAAGATAGAAATAACGAACAAATTGTTAACGTTGCAGCGGCTATGAAAACCCAAAACATATTGCAAAACCCAACGGAATTGAAAAGTGAAGTTTGGCGATGGGCAGACCACATTGGTGTTGAAGTGCAAGAGGTACATATACGTCAGATGCACCGGAAATGGGCCTCTATATCAACCAATGGCAGGTTGACACTCAACACCGATTTGCTACATCTACCGGAAACATTAACGGAGTTCGTCATTGTGCACGAATTGGTGCATCTGCTTGTGCCGAATCATGGTAAGTTGTTCAAAGGGTATATGTCAGCGTATCTTCCTGATTGGGAAGAACGGCAAAAATCTTTGAAGGAAAGTGTTATGAGTGGTTTTTAGAAATCACAAAATCAAGCAAAAAGGAGTCTTACTTTGAGGATTTACTACATAACTCTTATTTTTACTATAATTTGCATTCTACTTGGATGCGAGATAAATGAAGACCATTGGGACAAATTCATAGATCAACCAAAATCGTTAGGGTATGAAGTTTTAAGTGTTGAAGCATCGGAAACGTGGATTAAAGAACATAGTGATGAGATAAGTCTGCCTAACAAAATTAAGTTTGGCAAACCACATCACTTGCAGGATTTCGGTTTTGCACCTTATGGTATTATGATAGTAAGCGATACAGATAATAAATACCGAGTTATTGCCAGGGAATTGCCTCCAGAAAAAACACTATTGAAAGTAGGTGATATACTATTGCCGTTTCCGCCTTTTAATTTCAATAGAAAAACGTTTGATGGCACTACTAAGGAAAGTAACCCAATTGACTGGAAAACCGAAATTGGAACTTACGTTTTCAAAGCGAAAGAAACAATCGTTCAGCCCGATCTTGAGGAAGTAGGAGAAACAGAGGTCCGTATCGAACCATCTGTTTATGAAGTTTTGGGGCTTTATGATTTTAAATGTACCACTTACATGTCTCCGAATGGTGCTACAATTTCGTTTAAACTACCCGATCAAACTAATCAGAGAGATATATTTGGTTACATTGTCACAAAAATAGATGGTACTGTCTTCAAAAGGCGTCATAATCTGTCACCTTGGCGTGAAGACGCTCAAGAAGATGTACCACCACGTGACGAAATAGATGTTTCAATAATAGATCAGGTATGGAATTATTTTATAGCCAGAAAAACATTGTTAGGGTGTGAAGTACTGAATGCTGCAGCATCAAAGGCATGGATAGAAAAACATAGGGGCGAAATAAGTATACCTAAGCGGATTCTATTTGGGAAACCACATTATGTCCAGAATAGATTTTTTGCACCTTATGGTATTATGATAGCACTTGACTCGGATGATAATTACCGCGTTATTGCCAGGAAATGGCCGCCAGAGAAAACGCTTCTGAAGGTCGGTGACACACTCACAATGAAATTTATTACGTATATGGATCCTGATGAGTTTTCTGATGAGTTTGGTGATATATTAGATAGCATGTTAGATGCAGATGACAAAGTTGATAGAAAAAAAGCCTTGGACTCTTACATGAGTCTTGTAGAGAGTAAAACTCGCAATTTCGTTTTTGAAGCGGAAGAAACAATCTTACGTCACGGAATTCCAATACCGAAGTTTAAGCAAGAGTTTAATGAAGAAGTTGAAGTATTTGATATTGAAGATTATATGAGTCTTGATACATATACCCTTTATATGTCTCCAAATGGAGCCACGATTTCATATAATGGTTTCGGGGTTGTCACTAAAATCGAGGGAGACGTCTTCCAAAGGGTCTGCGATCTAACAGAAATTGCAACATCGCTTCTTGAATAAGGCTGTTCCTACAAAAAGGTTTGAGGATAAGTGATCTGATTTCTTTTGTGGAAAATAGATTCGAGGCATGATATACTATATTGGAATACTACCGAAAAAAATTAGAATCCTGAAATCAATAACACAATCTAACTATAGGAAAAACGTGAACATATCTCAGAAAGAACTCAAGCCGAATCCTGGCATTGAAACAATGGTCGCCTATCAAGGCGGTAAACCCATTGAAGAAGTTAAACGCGAACTCGGTATCTCTGATATAATCAAGTTAGCATCAAATGAGAATCCTCTTGGACCTTCACCTTTAGCCATGCAGGCTATTACAAAAAATTCTAAACACGTAAATTTTTATCCAGACGGTAACGCATACTATCTGAAAGCAGATTTAGCAAAGCATCTCGGTGTAAATGAAGATTATCTGATTATAACAAACGGGTCAAATGAGGTACTTACCCTTG
The DNA here is from genome assembly GCA_022824835.1 of Candidatus Poribacteria bacterium. GTDB lineage: Bacteria > Poribacteria > WGA-4E > WGA-4E > WGA-3G > MSPOR6. Next base: position 12,559 of record JAJDZB010000061.1, read on the forward strand.
TCGGAGAAACATATCTTGGACCCGGTGATGAGGTAATATATGCAGAAGGGGCATTTGTTGTTTACGAACATGTGGCTCAGGTTTCCGGAGCAACATCCGTGGTTGTCCCGATGCAAAATGATACACACCATTTACCATCAATAGCAGCAGCAATTACGGATAAGACCAAAGTTATCTTTATAGCAAATCCGAACAATCCAACGGGTACAATGGTCACAGCAACTGATACAGCACACTTTATGGCACAAGTGCCTGAAGATGTGTTAGTTGTCTTTGACGAGGCATACTATGAATATGTCACACGATCAGACTATCCACAAACCTTACCTTATGTCATGGAGGAACGCAATTTTATTATTACGAGGACGTTCTCAAAAATATACGGACTTGCTGGTCTGCGAGTCGGATACGGTATAGCGAAACCCTCTCTAATTGCAACGATGAATCCTGTCCGTCAACCCTTTAACTGCAACTTGATCGGACAAGCAGCTGCACGGGCAGCACTACAGGATACAGATTATGTTGAGAAAAGTCGCGAACTAAACGCTGCAGGTAAAATGTATCTATACTCGGAATTTGATAGATTAGGACTCCGTTATATCAAGACTGAAGGCAACTTTATCATGGTGTTTGTCAATCAATCTGGTGAAGATTTCGCGAATGCAATGATGAAAGAGGGAGTCATTGTTCGTCAAATGGGCAGCTACGGCTACAATAATGCTATACGGGTTACAATCGGCAAACAGGAAGATAACGAACGTTTCATTGAGGTACTCACGCAGCTGATAGGTGCCAATTGACAACTGAATACTGAAACTGAAGACTATAAAAATGAAAGAACTGATTCAAATTGACAATAGAAAACGGACGCGAAAGATACAGGTAGGCACTGTTCCAATCGGTGGTGGTCATCCAATTTCCATTCAGACGATGACGACTACATTAACACACGATGTTGATGCCACGCTATCGCAAGTAGAAAGGTGTGCCGATGCGGGTGCTGATATCGTCCGTGTCGCCGTGCCAGAAGAAAAAGATGCAATAGCACTCAACGCATTAGTCAAACGTTCACCCGTTCCGATTGTATCTGATATTCACTTTAACTATAAGTTCGCGCTTGCTGCTGTAGACGCAGGTGTCGCTAAGGTTCGGATCAATCCGGGAAACATTGGTAACGAAAAGCGCATTGCAGAGGTATTATCTGCTGCAAAATCTGCGGATATTCCTATTCGTATCGGCGTTAACGAAGGATCGCTTGAAAAAGATCTATTGGAGAAATACCCATCTCCAACAGCAGCCGCATTGGTTGAGAGTGCAATGCGACATGTGAAAATCTGTGAAGATCACGATTTCACAGATATTGCTATCTCCGTCAAATCCAGCGACCCACTGCGTATGATAGAAGCAAACCGCTTGCTATCCACAAAAGTTAACTATCCATTGCATCTTGGCGTGACAGAAGCAGGAACACCCCGCCGCGCACATGTGAAGTCAACACTCGGAATCGGCACGCTCTTATTGGAAGGTATCGGGGATACGATCCGTATCTCAATTACTGGTGATCCTGTTGAGGAGGTGTTGACAGCGAAAGAACTTCTACGTGCACTCGGCATGGCAGACAATATATTGGACGTTATCTCATGTCCGTTCTGTGGACGCGGTGACCCGGAAGCGGGATATGAAGACATCGTTACCGTTGCAGAGGAACTTCTTGAGAAAAACGGTATCAATATGCCAATAGCGGTCATGGGATGTGAAGTCAACGGTCCTGGTGAAACACGTAATGCAAAACTTGGTATACATTTAGGTGGAAAGGAACTCGCTGTACTAAAAGTTAATGGAGAACGGGTTCGTACATTCCGAGGAAAAGATGAGGTGAATCCACAGTTCTTAGCGAATGTCCTATTAGAAGCAGCGCAAGAACTGCAAGCATCTGATACCATTTCTAAATGATTATATAGCATCATTTACGTAGGTCTGGTAGAGGAACGAAACCCGACTTGTATTGACTTTGGCGGTCATGTCGGGTTTCGTGCCTCTACCAGACCTACGAAAAGACAATAATGGTAATTGATCAATTTGATTTGGTATGGGAATACACAAAAAGGAGTATAAGAGACATGAAGTTTGTATCTCTTCTCACATCAATATTTGTAATAGGTATACTGTTGATTATTACAACAGGTTTTGAAGATGACAAAACTCGGGTTGAAGAGGTTAAAAAGCCAGAAGCACCCGAAGGTATGGTCCTGATTCCTGCGGGTGAGTTTCTAATGGGAAGTAATAACTACAAAAACGAGGAAAAACCTGTTCACAAAGTCTACGTAGACGCTTTCTATATGGACATCCACGAGGTGACAGTCGGTGAATATAATAAGTTTGTCGATGCAACAGGATATCAACCACTACGTTCTGTGGTTGCTACCTATTCGCCTACCGATAACCATCCTGCCGTCTGTCTAAGCTGGCATGATGCGATGGCGTATGCCAAATGGGCTGGTAAGCGACTACCCACAGAAGCTGAATGGGAAAAGGCAGCACGAGGCGGGTTACAAGGTAAGATGTATCCATGGGGGAACGATGTTCCAGATGGTTCACAATGTAATTTCTCTGATAGAAACGCAGGTAGAGATAATTCAGACGTATTTGTAGACGATGGCTTCAGATGGAATGCACCTGTCGGAAGCTACCAACCGAATCCTTACGGTCTCCACGATATGGCAGGGAACGTATGGGAATGGTGTCTTGACGCACATGATCCTACATTCTACTCAAAATCACCGTACAAAAACCCTGTCTTAGGTGCAACCGCCGTTGACTGGTTCGAAAATAACCTGATTTTACCGAGTAAAGAGGTTATGGCAAGCACAAACAACATTGAATGGATCATTGAAAACGCGGAAACTATTAAATCAAATCGTGTGTTACGTGGCGGTTCACGCGCATGTACTGCAATAGTCGTACGTGTATCCCTCCGAAATAGTGAAGTTGCAGAGACAAGGTATTACAACGATTTCGGGGTACGGTGTGTGAAGGATGTTGAGCCTTAGGTTGTGAATAATGCTTCATTTGCAAAAAGCAATCCGATCAATTGTCGGACAAACTGTACTCATCGCGCTGTTTTTCTATATCTATCATATAATACTGAAACAGATCATGCGTGAAACTGGTCTGGACCTCGGTGCAATCAACTATGCGCATCACTTCGTTCCACTCTATGCCTCTCCTGAATTCAGTGTTAGTCTCTGGTTGCTTCCAGCTCTAATTGTATGTATTGGATTCTTATTCATAAGCTACAAATTTCTACAACTTGGCTTACTATCCAACAACATCACCCCGCGCAGACTCATCACAATTGCACTTGTATGTTTCATCGCTATAAACATTAGTGTCGCACTGATTGATGGATATCATGAAATACCGACAGATGCGGGTACAGAAAAACTCTTAAAACTCTTTGAACCCTATACCCGTTCAGGTCAAGAATACTATGCTGATGTGCCATTTATTGATGAAATGGGTTTAAGGGAATTCCTAAGAGAGTTTAGTAATCCCGAATTCTTTGATGATCTTTCTGGTCACACCCGAACACATCCTCCAGGTGGCGTTATTTTTCTATGGCTTGTAAGTAAGATTTTCGGCTATAATCTCGTGTCTACATCGTTGCTATCAATACTTTTTACAGCACTCACGGTAATTCCATTCTACAAACTGGCAGAACGGCTTTACGATCAGAAGGTAGCACTTTACGCGCTGCTGCTGTTTCTCATCACCCCTAACTTCGTGATGTTCACAACGACATCCATGGATGGACCCTTTAGTGTATTTCCGATCCTCAGTCTTTTTCTGTTTTACGAAGCGAGAGGACGAGAAACGGATCCCACCATGCCGTTAGTCCGATTCAGACTTTATAGCCTTCTCACTGGAATTAGCCTTGCACTCGGTATGTTCATGACGTATTCCACAGTAGTAATAGGCGTCTTTTTATGCGTCATTCCTTTATTAGAACGGAAGCGTTTTATCCAATATCTGAAGATGTTGGCGTTTGCTGCGACAGGATTTATCGGATTCTATTTGATACTGTCTGTATTGACAGGTTTCCAACCGTTTGAGGCACTTTGGTTAGCGATAAAAAAGGATGAAAGTGGGATGGGAACAGGTTATGAAAGCATCAACCGCTATCTACATCTAAGTTTCGCAAACCTGTTTGCTTTCCTAATTGGTGTGGGAATTCCTATAACGACATTATGGTTACGACAAATGGTTAAGTCTTTCAAGGATTGGAAACAGAACTCAGTTTTGACAGAAAATGAAAACAGTGGGGAACGCATACCCTGGATATTGTCTACTGAAAAATCCGATACATTCAATATCGGATTCCTGATGACACTTCTCTTTTTTACATTCTCAACGTTGTTTACAATGGAAGTAGAACGGATTTGGATCTTCATGGTACCTTTCTTTGTAATACCCGTAGCGAAATACCTTACAGACCGTCCGCGTTCGGACTTTTTCTGGGTTTCAGGAATGTTAGTTTTTCAGATGATTCTTATGGAAGTACTACTAAATACATATTGGTAAATTATACAGATTAAAGGATCACCTCAATAAAGAGAGAAACAACCCCTAAGACGACACAGTAATATGTAAATAGCGAAAATTGCCCACGGTTTAGCACAACCAAAAGTAAACGCAAAGCGATATATCCGACGACGAATGACGTAACCATACCTGCACCTAAAATATATAACGGCATTGAAGTGTCTGCTATATCCGATATCTTTAACGCGACAGCACCCAGTATAGCGGGAATTGACAAAAGGAAAGAATACTCAGCAGCAAGTTTAGCAGGAATTCCCAATAAGAGTGCTATTGAAATAGTTGATCCGGATCGGGAGATACCGGGTGTAATTGCACATCCTTGCGCTATACCGATCAAAGGCGCATGCCACACCTTTACATTGCGGGTTGATGTTTCTCGGTTCTCAGCACTGCCAATCCAGATGAAAGTCCAGATTCTCGGCAGCTGAAGTATTATGCCTGTAAGTATTAACATCACACTCACGAAAAGTACATCCTCAAAAAAGGATTCCAATTCTGTTTTAAACAGAACAGCGATAATACCTGTAGGAATAGAACCCAATAAGATCAGAAAGACAAATCTAAAGTCATTAGAGGAATTAAAGGTTGTAATGGGTTGACGATAAAGTTCAGTGTTTGCCAGTGTAGATATACATCCTATCGTTAATCTTGTTAACGCACCACGATACACGACAATGACCGCAGATAATGTACCTACATGTAACATCACATCAAAAAAGACTAAAGGTTCTTTAAGACCAAGGAAGTGTTGCGCTAAGGCGAGGTGTCCTGAACTACTAACAGGTAGAAATTCGGTTAGTCCTTGTAAAATACCAAGGATTATTGCTTCAAGAAGTGTCATAGATTGCATTATAGCAATCAATACACATACCTGCAAGTATAAAATACCTGCAAGTATAATTTAATTTCGTTGACAAAGTCTAACAATAGTTTTACAATTATGGACAGGAGGATACTATTATGAAAAACCGTATGTATCTAAGGCATGTTTTAGGATATGCCATTGTAATATTTTGCTCGCTAATTATGTTTACAGTTTCTGTTGTGTGGACAGACGATGCCGTCGCACAGACGTCATTCGGCGACCCGTTTGATGGCAATGGATTACAGAATTCTAATTGGAAATGGCAAAACGAACCAGAAACTTGGGACGTTGGAAAAACGAAGAAGGATTATCTATTCATAGATAGTCAAACGGACCGCAATATATGGGCAAATGATGCCAGTCACTTTCTCTATCAAGAAACCGATACGGATATGTTTGATGTTGAAACCCGATTCTTCGCAAGATGGAACACGAACTCTGCTGTTAATGGACTTCTTGTCAAAAGTCCTGCCGACGATAATTGGGTAACTATCAAATTCTGGGCACGAGATGCCAACGCAAAAGCTCAGATCCAATATCAAAGAAAACAAGCAGGTATGGGGCCAGGTGATGTTCACTGGTTAGAAAAGTTTGGCGACTTTCAAGACGTTGATATAGCACTACGTCTCAAGAAAGAGGGTGATACATATACTGCATGGTACCAAACTGCTGATGATAATGATTGGGTGAGTATTGGTCAAGGTACTTTTGCACTAAACCCACCACTTTGGCTGGGAATTTACGCAGGTGTAGCAGATCCTACTGGTACTCTTGAGGTAGAATACGAATACTTCAGGGATAATATGAACCCCTTCCCAGTTGAACCGGGAGGTAAAGCAACTACCACATGGGGTGCAGTAAAAACTAGATACTAAGGAGGAAATACAAGATGCGTTTCTACATAATCCTATTGCTCTGTTTATGTCTGGTTCCCAATCTTTACAGTCAGACTTTCTACGATGTGAGTGAACTTGCAGGGGTTGTTCAACGAGAAACGCCAATTGATGAAAACTCCGGGACCTGGATGGGTCCCGGAGCCGCCTCTGCAGATTATGATAATGATGGCTGCTGGCTGGACATTTTCGTTGTTGGTGATGGGGGCCTACCAAATGCACTTTACCACAATAACGGTGATAGGACATTTACCGACATAGCAGAGAAAGCAGGGGTTGCAAATACCCCAAATGGACGCGGATGCGTCTGGTTTGACTATAACAATGATGGTTGGCGTGACCTATTCGTTACCTGTGCAGGTCCAAACTTTCTCTTCAAAAACAACGGAGATGGAACTTTCACAGATGTCAGTGAATTAGCAAGAATCACCAATGAACTGCACGGCACCAATGCAGCAGTCGCTGACTACGATCACGACGGTTGGCTTGATATTTACATCACAAATTGGGGACGTCCTGCATCGCTTTTAGTTTTTGATCCTGAGCCGAGGACAAACGTCCTATACCGGAACCTCGGTAACGGTTCATTTGAGGATGTCGCTGTTGATGCTGGCGTGGCTGATGATGGTATCGGATGGGGTGCTGTTTTCTTCGATTATGATGGTGATACATGGCCAGATATCTTCGTCGCAAATGACCACGGTCCCGATAAACTCTATAGAAACAGAGGTGATGGCACTTTTGATGATGTGTCCGAACAATCTGGAATTGTCACACTCATCAGAGGTAAACCCACGGGTGCAATGGGACTTTGTGTCGGCGATTACGACAATGATACTGACCTCGACCTATTCGTCACAAACTATGATGAAGACCTGCTGTGGCGTAATAATGGAGATGGCACTTTCACCAATGTTGCAGAACAGGTTGGCGTAGCAAACGTAGGTGTAGGATGGTATGCAACTTTTGTTGATTATGATAACGACGGTTGGCGTGATCTATACGTCGTTAATGGAAATGTTGATAATTCACAGAAGACCAATCGCAACCGTTTATACCATAACAATAGGAACGGCAAATTTGTGGATCGTTCCGATTCCTTAAATACAAATGTTGATGCAGTCGGACGTGGCGCAACAGCTGGCGATTTTGATAACGATGGAGATGTCGATTTTTTTGTTGTTAATAACACTGGCAATACACTCCTACTTAATAATATTGACCCCCCTTATCCGACCAGTTTTGAGTCATATCCATCTATTCGTGATTCAAACAGAGCCAAAAATGAACGTTTCAGAATTAGGTTGATCGGAACAGAAAGCAATCCCGACGGAATCGGCACACGTGTTACGGTCAGAAAAAACAACGTCATTCAAACCCAAGAGTTAATCTGCGGTACCGGGTTTCTCGGCAGTGACAGTTTAGAACTTGCATTTGGTCTTGCAAGTTCATCTAAGATCGATTCTATAACGTTGACGTGGCCTTCGGGAATTGTTGAAACTTATGAGAATATCCATGCTTATGATCTATTTGTTTTTACTGAGGGGGGTGATGTCCTGACACCCGTTGAACCTGCAGGAAAACTGAGTACAACATGGGGAAAAGTTAGAAAAGCAGAGGTATTTCAAAACTATCCTAATCCATTCAATCCAGAAACGTGGATTCCTTATAGACTATCAGAATCAAGCAATGTCAATGTCTCCATATTTTCCGCATCTGGAGAATTAGTGCGAATGTTTAAACTCGGTCATCAGACACACGGTGAAAATAAGTTGTATTGGGATGGCAAGAATACTGCCGGGGAAACTGTCTCAAGTGGAATCTATTTCTATCAATTTGAAGCGGGAAATGTCAAGAGTGTGCGGAAAATGTGGTTAATGAAGTAGGAGTTATCTTTGTCTGAATCGTGCATGAGTACACAGAACGAAGCTGATCAAAAGGAATGTTATTGAATGGTTATAGTCAAACGTAAGTACAGTCCAGTATTTACATTTAGATTCTGTCTCGTATTGCTTTTTTTCATTATTCCTGTCGTGACATCTGCACAAACTGCTAACAATCAAAATACAATACTCACCTTCTCTATAGAAGGAACCCCCATACATGTTGGTGATACGTTTACGTTACATCTGAATGTAGAAAACATTACCGACTTGGCAGGATGGCAATGTGATATTGAATATGATCCTGCAGCACTTAATGCAGATGAGGTAATCGTCAGCAATTTTCTGGATGTGGAAGATGTGCTATCGTTCAGCCTACCCGCTGTAATTGACAACGTCACGGGAAGTATTACCAACATCAATGCTGTAAGAACTGCGTTGGGTGGTACGAGCGGCACAGGTAGTTTATTTTCAATCACCTTCACCGCAAAGACGGTCGGTGAAAGCCGAGTTACCCTCACTAAGTTTCAAGCAGGCACACCAGAAGACCCAATCCAACTGAATATCCCTGAGATGACAATAGAAGTCGTTGAACTCCCCGATGATGGCGTAAATAATATCAGTCAAACATTGTCACTTTCATCAGATGTTCATTCTGTTAGTGTTGGAGACACATTTACACTTCATCTCAACGCGAATCAGTTCGCTGACCTATCCGATTGGGAATGTATACTTCTGTTTGATCCCAACATACTTGAAGCAACTGAAGTACTTGAAGGTGATTTTTTGAAACAAGGGGATGTATCAACCCGCTTTCGAAATAGCAGAATTGATAACACCGCTGGTGAGATTACGGGTCTGAGTGTTACTCGTCTCGCTGAAAAAGGTGTAAATGGTTCAGGTAGATTGTTGTCAGTCGTATTCACTGCTAAGGCAATTGGAAAAGCGCGAGTGACACTTAAGGACCTATATGCATATTCCAGCGATTCAGAAGAAATCCTACTGGATATTCCTGAGCTTATCATAGCTGTAACGGAGCTGAATAGTGCGATCCTTTCCTGTTCAGTAGATGAAGTTCCTGTTCGTGTTTTGGATACGTTTACACTAAATCTCAATGTAGAAGACGCAACTAATTTTGGCGGCTGGTTTTCTGATATTGTATTTGATCCAGCTGCTCTTGAAGCTGTTGAGATAAAGGAAGGTGAATTCTTGAAGGAAGGCAATTCGGAGACCTACTTTCTTAAAGGAACAATAGATAACATCGTAGGAGAGATTAAAAATGTAGGTTCAATCCGTCTCGCAACAGATGGCGTAAGCGGTACAGGTAAGCTGCTATCCGTGACATTTACCGCAAAAACAGTCGGGGATACACACATCAGTTTTATAAACCATGCTGCAGGCACAAGCGACTTGCAGATAATCCGTTTGAACAGTTCAGCATGTGTTATAAACGTTGAAGAACGTGTTATTTTAATTTGGGATGTGAATCAGGATGGACAGGTGGATATTTTAGATTTAATGCATATATCACAATACTTAGGAAAAGATGTGGCTCTTTCACCCGAGTCTGACGTGAATGCTGATGGTATAATTGGCATTTTAGACCTTATTGTAGTCGCACAACATATTGGCACAACAACCGGTTCCGCGCCAACCTTAACTGCTGATCGTGTTGATGCGATAGACAATAGTGAACCGATCCAAGAAATGATACAAACATGGATATCCAAAGCACAGTTACAGAATGACGGTTCTACTGTGTACCGAGAAGGTATAGCCAATCTTCAAAAACTTCTAACATCGCTTATGCCTAAAAAGACCATGCTGCTTCACAACTATCCGAATCCGTTTAATCCAGAGACCTGGATACCGTATCAATTGGCGAAAGCCGCTGATGTGCAGGTGACAATCTATGCTGCGAACGGTAGGATAGTAAGAACGTTGGTTTTAGGTCATCAGGAAGTGGGAGAGTATAAGAGTCGGAGTCGGGCAGCATATTGGGATGGTAAAAGTAGCAGCGGTGAACCTGTAGCAAGCGGAATCTATTTCTATACCTTATCCGCAGGAGATTTCACCGCAACACATAAGATGCAAATTTTAAAATAAACTACGTGATTTAACGTGAGTTTGAAAAATCAGAATAAATATCTTACGTAGGTTGGGTTGAGGCACGAAACCCAACATTTTGACCCATTATAGAGCAATACATGTTGCCAGTTAATATTTGATTGGCGTGCCTCAACCCAACCTACAACGCATATTGCATTTAATTATCAAACTCACGTTGATTTAGTAAGGAGAAGCAAGAAATGATGAAAGTAAAACGTATGGTCCCTGTTAGTATTTTTTTAATGTTCCTATTGAGTTTTCAAAGTGTTGATGCACAACAGGGCATTGCACAACAGGCTTATGCAATATTTGAGAATAGCTGCAATGGTTGTCATGGTGAAGGTGGTGCTTACACGGAGCAATTACTTATACAATATCCAAATATTATTGATGAGGGTTCTGTCATTCCTGGGGACCCTGTTAATTCTGAGTTCTATAAAAGGTTAATCGAAACTGATGCCGTAAAACGTATGCCGTTCAACAGTGATCCATTGTCACCAGAGGCAATTGAGACGATCCGTCAATGGATTTTGGCAGGAGCACCTGATTGGAATGTTGCTCCTCAACATGATCGTAACTTCATTACCACTGATTCGATGCTCGATGCCATACAACAGCATTTAGACACATTGGCAGCATTTGACCGTCCTTATGCACGGTATTTTACAATGACACATCTTTACAATGCAGGTGAATCCGATGACACGCTCGTTGACTATCGGAACGCGCTTTCAAAACTGGTAAACAGTCTCTCTTGGGGGTCAGATATTATCAACCCGGTACCTATTGACGCAGAAAAGACAATCCTCTACATTAATCTACCGGATTACGAGTGGGAAGTGGGAACGAATCGTTGGACACAGATTGAAGAAGCATATCCGTATAGTATTGAGTCCAGTATTGAAAAAGCCTCTCCCGATAACATTGAACGTATTGACGATAGACAAAGATTGCTTACAAAACTGACAAATTTGCGTGAAGCAATGGCGTGTAATGTGCCGTTTGTCCATGTGGATTGGTTTCTTGCAACTGCATCCGTACCACCACTCTACAACGACATCCTTGGACTACCCGATACAGATCGTGAGTTGGAAACCGAACTTGATGTGGATGTTGCTGGGAATCTACAAGATGCTCCCGGTATTCGCGTCTGGCGCGCAGGATTCAACGATTCTGGTGTTTCCCAAAACAATCGGGTCGTTGAACGTCACAGGTCTCGAGATGGAGCGTATTGGAAAAGTTACGATTTTGCTGGAAGTGCAAACACACAAAACGTCTTTGATTATCCGCTTAACTTTACACATGATGGTGGTGAAATCATCTTCAATCTACCGAACGGGCTGCAAGCATACTTTCTTGTTGATGCCAATGGTAATAAACTTGATGTCGCTCCGACTAACATCGTTTCTAACCCCGCTGCAAGTCCTCCCGATGTGCGTAATGGAATTTCCTGCATCGGTTGCCATACAGAAGGGATGAAGACGTTTGAAGATGAGGTGCGTGCAGTAATACAAGCGAAGACGAACCTACCTGATAGAGACCATGCGTTACGCCTCTATGTAGAACAATCTGAAATGAATGCACTTGTAAACAAGGATGCTGAGCGTTATAAGGTAGCACTTGAAGCGACAGGTGGTGACATTAAAGATATTGAACCTGTGCACCGTTTCTTTGATGCATTTCAAGAACCTGTCAGTGTAGCACACGCTGCAGCCGCTGTCGGACTAATTACAGCAGACTTCCTTAAAAGGATAAACGATGATCCACGTCTACAAGATTTAGTACAACTGACGGTCGAAAATGGACGCATGAAACGAGATGATTGGACAGCAAAATTCGAGGATGTGATTTCTATTGTCTATGATGACATCCGACCTGATGAACCTGAAGACAGAGACGATGATATAAGCGGCATCGTTATAATCCCTGACCTAAACCTACGCAGTGCAATAAGAAATACACTCAACATGGCACCCGATGCTACTATTTCCAAGACGGATATGGAAAGGTTGAGGATTATTGTAGCAGATGATCAAGGGATTAGTGATTTAAGGGGACTTCAATTTGCAATTAACCTGGAACGGATAGAATTTCGACGCAACGCTATATCAGACTTATCTCCCTTAGCAGGTTTAACAAAGTTGAATAACATAAAACTTCGCGGTAATCAGATAACAGACGTTACCCCGTTGGAGAACCTAACCCGAGTAGATTGGTTAGGACTTGAACAGAATCAGATAACCGATTTATCTCCATTGACGCAGTTAACAAAATTAGAAGGCATAGGAATTACGGGTAATCCTGTAACAGACCTGTCACCCCTCGCAGAATTAACATCTCTACAAAGGATAGATGCTTGGCGGACACCTATAACAGATTTCTCGGTTTTATCAGCTTTACCACGCCTGAATTGGATAGAATATGGTAACAACAGATTGACAACCGAGCTCCCATCTTTTGAAGGATTAGCTGCTCTGACGCGATTAGAGATTCATGGATGTAGTCTTTCAGATCTAACCCCATTGGAAGAACTGACCCAATTAGAGTGGTTAGAATTAATAAATAACGGGATATCGGATCTGACCCCGCTGAGCAACCTGAAGAACCTAACAACACTGAATCTTGATGCAAATATTATAGAGAATGTGTCGCCGCTTGCGGGGTTAACCAACCTGGAGGTACTATACCTTGAAAACAATGTCATTTCAGATGTGACCTCACTCGTGAATTTGACTAACTTGGAACGGTTAGACCTTCGGAACAACGCGATAACTGACTTTTCATTTATAAGTCAATTATCACCTAATACATTTGTGCGCACTGTAGGGAATCCAGGCTTCCCCACAGGTGGGAGAAAAATAACAGGACCGTGGTTATGGGTAATAGTCCCGGGCACACGATTGGATGAAAATACAGACTTTCTATCGCGTGCATCCAGAGGCGCAGCGACAGAAATAAAGGTGTCCACCAACGGTGCTGTAGCCGGAAAGGCAGTTGGAGAAAGCGTCTGGACATGGCATCATCTTCAGACGACTGGGAATAATATCAACAACATGACGGAGTCCCTCGGATGGGGAACGGGATCGGAAATATATGACCATATCATTTACGGCTCCGTTATCTTAGATTCTCCGAGCGAACAACAAACAAGAATGTTCGTCGGGAGTGATGATTCTGTCAAGGTATGGTTGAACGGTGAATTGGTACACAAAGTGCTCAGCAATCGTGGTGGAACTAACAATTACGAAGATGTCATTCCTGTCACGTTGAAACAGGGGCAAAATGCGCTATTAGTAGCAATCGACAACCACGGACACGGTGGGTTCAGCGGCTATTTCGGTTTCGCACCCGACACACAATATACTGTATTCCGACCCGGCACAAGATTCGTGTTCGAAACTGATGCGACAAGTTATGAAGTCGGAGACACGTTCACGTTAGACCTGAAAACAGAAAATGTAAGAAATCTTGCTGGCTGGCAAGCAGACATTGTGTTTAATCCGGATGTACTCAATGCATTAGAAGTCAGCCAAGGTGATTTCCTGATTTCTGATGAAGTAGAACCCCGTTTTGACGGTGGTACAATTCAGAATGATGTTGGGAAAATCGTCGGTATCAACGCAATACGGCTTGACGGTAGCGGCGTCAATGGAAATGGCACTTTGTGTTCAATCCGTTTTTCTGTAATCGGTACCGGAGAATCTCTGTTAACGCTCGAAAACTTTGAGGCTGGAACTCGCAGCAGTCAACCAATTTCTTCTGTTACGCCAGAACTCCTCATCACTGTGACGGGTGACGAACCCAGACTACGAGTAGATGTGAATCAGGATAACATCGTGGATATTATGGACCTGATACAGGTTGCACAATCCTTCGGTTCTAACGCAGAGGACAAACCCAACTCGGACGTTAACGGGGATGGTATTATCAACATCTTTGACTTAATCGCAATAGCACAGAACTTCGGAGAATCAACGGCATCTGCTCCTACGCTGGTCTTAATGAAGGAAGGTGCGTTAACACCTACAATGGTAAAAGGTTGGATAGATTTAGCACAAACTGCAGATAACGGTTCTATCGCTTTCCGAGAAGGTATAGCAAAACTCCAGATACTCTTGGAAACAATTACAGTGCCAAATAAAACAAAGTTGCTTGTTAACTATCCGAACCCGTTCAATCCAGAAACGTGGATACCCTATCACCTCGCAGCTGCAACGGAGGTCAATTTGACAATTTATGCTGCGAACGGCACGTTAGTTCGCACGATAACATTAGGACATCAACCTGCAGGTATTTATAGAAGTCGTACCCGCGCAGCATATTGGGACGGCAAGAATGAAATAGGTGAACCTGTAGCAAGTGGCATCTATTTCTATACGTTCAAAGCAGGTAATTTCACAGCAACGCGTAAAATGCTAATACGGAAGTAGAGTCGTTAAAACTAAGAAGGAGAATTGCTTATAATGAACACTCACATTAGAACAAGTTTTTTGTTTTCCACTTTTACACTTTTTATTCTCCTCAATTCCCTTTTTTTGAGGAACACCATTGCTCAAGACAACACCCAATCCGTTGACATACCCGCCACTGCCAACTATACTTTTGAGAGTATTGATGTTCCTGGTGTTGATATTCTGGATTTGACTGCCAGTAGCGACTTTGGGGATTATGCAGGCAACACGCGAAGCCAGAACGGTGAAAAAACAATCGGTTTCACATTGATAGACGGAGTCTTTACCACTTACGATTTTCCCGGTTCACAGCATACGTACTTCTATGCACTCGGCAATAATGGTGTCGCTGCAGGACACTATAAGGATAGTGATGGACTCTACCACGGTGTCGTCTTAGACGAAAATGGTGAGTTAAAACAATACGATTTTCCCGGTGCTGTCCAGACGTTCATCTTCGGTATTAGTGATGAAACGGGAGCAATGAGCGGCAACATCGTTGATACCAATGGGGTTTTCCACGGATTCTCAGGGGATATGTCAATTACTTTCCCTGGAGCAGAGAATACTTTTGCTGACTTTGTCAACGCTGATGGAGTTGTCGTCGGCAGCTACATAACTGCTGAAGGTACGGTTCATGGATTCATCCGTGACCCTCACGGCAATTTTACATCTATTGATATCCCAGGTTTGCCGAATTTGGAGTTTCTTTATGTGAACGCTATCAACAACGACGGAGTTGTTATCTTTAGAGCGAAAGCTGTAGACGATATTCAACGTTCCTATATCCTCCTACCAGGCGAACTACCTCAAGAATTGCAATTCCCCGGCAGTGTTAGGACTGTGGTACGGAATATCAATCAGGATGGGAGTATTATCGGCAATTATCGCAGTGCGGATGGACGAGTACACGGGTTTGTCGGTATACCCACTGATAAGGCAGTAAGCGACCATTTTGGCAACTTCTACAATGTTGCACTGACAAAAGGATTGAACATGCTTTCTCTGCCTTTGACACCCCCAACACCGATGACTGCAAAATCACTGGCAGGTATTACTGGGTCGACTGTTGTCATAACACTTGATGCAGCTAATCAACGTTTCATCGGATGGACACCGAGCGCACCTGACAACGGTTTTGAAATCAAAGGTGGACAAGGTTATATTGTGAATGTTCCACAAACACGTAACTTTGCTTTCGTCGGCGCACCCTGGACAAATCAGAACGAGAATGCCGCAGCACCCGCCATATCTACGGAGATGCCACAGGCAGCATGGGCATTCGTTGTAAGCGGACATCTGGATGGGAAACCTACCTATGACGGTTATCAGGTAATAACACGCAACCTGAGAACAAACAGCACAATAACAGCATCGGTGCAAGGCGATTATTTTGCTGCTGCAACTGCCGACTTAACCCAACGTAGCGTTGTCCAAGTCGGAGACGAGATTGAAATACGCGTCATCGGTCCAAATGGAAATGTTGAATCCAAAACGCGCAATTATAAAGTGACGCATGAGCATTTGGCAAATGCAATCTTGTCTGTCCAACTTGACAACATCGGTAAACCTATGGAGAATCAGTTGTTGCAGAACTACCCGAACCCGTTTAACCCAGAGACCTGGATCCCGTATCAACTTTCGCAAGACAGTCCGGTCTCAATATCTATTTATGGGTCAACCGGCAAGTTGATCCGCACCCTTTCACTCGGTTTTCAATCCGCGGGGTTTTATAATAGTCGGGGACGTGCAGCCTATTGGGATGGCAAAAATGAGTTCGGCGAAGTTGTTGCAAGTGGACTGTATTTCTATACGCTTTCCGCAGGTGATTTTACTACAACACGTAAAATGCTAATAAGGAAATAACGTGAGTTTGATAATAGGAATATGGACTTCATTTTTCCCAAAATATCACTTGCATAGACCCTGTAGGTTCGGTTTCCTAACCAATTCAGAATACCAAACGCGTATTCTGACGGATCCTACGCGAAAACCTTTATGAACGCATTGGCACAAAACCGGTTCGGTTAGGAAACCGAACCTACCGGTCTGGGAAAATCTGATTTATCAAACTCACGTTAATAAGGAAATAGTATCAAAAGAAAAAATAAAAAAATGATATAACTTATATCATTTAGGAGAAAACTGAGTAAAGATCACCCTGCTAAAGCGTGGGTGCTTTGACATAGCGTAGCCAAACGTTCCCTGTCAAGGATTGAGATCTTCACTACAGTAATATATCGGGTATTCTGGGCGTGGCAGCTCATCGTATGTTTCGGATGCTCCCCAAGTCCGATCCCTCTA
>JAJDZB010000102.1:0-5489 GCA_022824835.1 Candidatus Poribacteria bacterium
AATTTTGAGGAAATGTTGAGCGTTTCAGAATGAATATGTTTACCTAAATTGTATGTCCAATTGCTCCAGTTGTTCTGTTTGGCAGCATAAACAAGATTATTGCCGAAAATCTTTTCTATCTGAAGTGATACCTTATTTACGTTTATTGTCGCTAAACCGAGGTTCATATTCTGGTTTCTGGTGAGAAAGAACCCACTTCCGACGAAACGTACCTGAGGTGGAACATCGGGAATTGCAAGACGGACAGTATAAGGCTTCTTTAGTACTGAACCGTCAATAGCAGTCAAACCTTCCTGAATGGTGAGCTCATATCTGTTACGTCGTTCAAAATTACCGTATATTTCTACCTGTCCGTATCGTGTAATAACCTGTGTTTCAATATCAGGATTTATCTGTATATAAGGTTCCACTGTATCAGTTGGTATACGTGAGCTAAAGCGGACAGCGAAATAGGGTCTTCCTGATCCTTCGTGAACATTGGCATAAGTCACACCGAGTGTTTCGCGTCCTGTTAAGGTCAGTGTTCTCACATAAGGATTTTTCAATCCTATTTTCCCACCTGTAGGTTTGAATCCTTTCTCTATTTTGAACTTAAGGGTTTGGTCTCCGATGAGTCGTGGAATCTTTTCGGTTTCTATTTGTATCTCTCTTGCGATACCATTTTGGGGATTTAGCGTGAATGGTATATCTAAATCTTCTTGGAGTCGTGCTGACATATTTGCGCGCAGATCAGCGATATTGACTGGATAGTTAAAAGTGAGTTTTCCGACTGCCATTGCGTCTGTTTTTGTATACTTAAACTCAAGGTTTTTACTCTGCACATTAAAAGTCTCTGTTGAGAATGTGAATTTTCTGTCGCCTGTGATAACAAACCCAAGAGTACTCTGATGTAATTTAGGAGAAAGTTCAACGGTGTAATTTGCGGAGGGAGATAATGCTGAATCTAAGAAGAAGCGAATAGTGTCAGTGGTTATCCAACGTGCAACACCTTTAACAGTTGGTGTAAATTGGATTGCCCGCTTAGGCAATTCTGTGTTAATTACAGAATTATCAACGACGGGTTCTGAAAACGTTATCGTGAAATCTGCCCATAGCGGCACCTTTTCTCCTTTTGGTTCAAAAGATTTTACGGTGACACGCGTCTTTTCACCTGATATAAGACTATGGATATAAAGCGAACCGATAATTAAGACAAGCAATGAAAGTACTGCAACAATACCTATTAATAACTTATTGGATTCTACAGAGAAGATTTTTCTTAAGTCTATCATTTTTACGTCTCCTAAAAGTATTTACGCTTTGAAGGGGTCATTTAAAGGTGGTTTTAGCAATTTCCGTGCCAAATTGGATAAATAGAAAATTGACTTGGAATCTGAGTAGATTGGTTGGTTAGTCTACTCTATAACGTAAGTTTGATAAATCAGAACAAATAATTTACGTAGGTTGGGTAGAGGCACGAAACCCAACATCTTGACCCATTATAGAGCAATACATGTCGGGTTTCGTTCCTCTACCCGACCTACAACGAATTGCATTTAATTATCAAACTCACGTTACTCTATAGATACATTCAGGATAACTTTTGTGCCTTAAACCTACCCGTTATCACAGCATGTATATTTGTTGGATGGTATTCAACGATATGTAAGCATGTGTAAAAAAAGACACATATTTAATCTAAAACCAGAATCGCGACATGAAAATAAACTGATTATATCCTTTGAGTTGTCTTAACATACCTTTGTCGTTGATTTCGTCATCGGGTTTTCGGTCTGCATTCGGTAAATTTGCCCAATAGAACAAGGAGATTGCGCCATTTTCCATAAAGTTATATTGTGTGATGAGTGTGATACGTCTACTTGCATCGCCTAAGACAGTTCTATCGGGATCGAAGAGTCCGTATCTACCTGCAACAGTCAATTGTGGTATAATGCGATATTTTGCCCCCACATAATAACCTTTAGATTCAATTTCAGCAAAATCTAAATCCGATTCGGGTGCAATAGATGACTGCATGTCATTAGCTGACGCGTCTTTAAAGTTGAATTCCCCCTCTAAACTTATCCCTCTGTAAGATGCAGTAATGAATGTGCTGATAAGTCGTTCCCAATCATCCCCTGGTTTTTCATAGATATAGGAAACGCCTGCGCGTACAGCACCGAGTTGTCCCCCAACTGTACCGAGTAGTCCTTGTGCCTTTGCATTATCAGTGTTAAAGAATGCTGCATTATAAAACATTCTTCCAGCGCTTCCACCAAGTTCGATCCCTACATCCCGTTTATTTGACCCCAGATTGTAACCTTCTCTGACAAGGATATTATGATCTTTCTGCTTTATACCATAGGGCAAACGGAATTGTCCTACTTTGAAGTAGAGATGTTTCGGTATTGCGTCTACAGTTGCGAAAGCATTCAGAGTAGTACCTAAGTTGTTTGAAAATGTAAGCCGGATTCGTTCAGAGGCTTGTGCGTTGAATGTCGCTTCTGCCTGCATCAACAGAAACCTATCTACCGATGTATGACATGCGTTACAGTTTGCTATCGTACCTTCACTGGTGTCAGGATGCATGGTATTGATGAATGCTGTCTGCAGCTCTAACGATGTTGTGAACTGTTTGATGGCATCTTTTATCTCTTCAGGGACAGCATCGGGATCAAAATCTTCAGGGAATTCAAAATAGTTTTCCTCAAATATCTCACCAATGCGATTTCTGGGTCCCCCACCAGCGGGGTCAATGTGACAAAAAGTGCAGTCTTTGTCTAATTCTGCTGCGTATTCAGGTCTCGCTTCAGCTTTGTTTACTGAGAAAACAGACAGTGTAAATATAGCAAGAGCAAGAATTAGTAGTGATGTTAGAACTTGCCTCTGTAGAAATGTAGAAGTGGAAGAAAGAAGATTGGAATTAAACAGACATATTAACAAAACATACTCCTTAAAACTATAATGCGTTTTCGTAAATCTGACGAATGGGTCAATATCATACATATTCTAACAAAAGACAGAAAAAGTATCAATATATTTAAACAGGGTGTGTAAATATTTTGGCAGCGTTTCCATATCTGTTCGATCCAAGACATAGCACTCCGCTGGAGTGCAGGGTTTTGGACAATGTGAGTTCTATAGACATATCACGCCTCTGGCGTGAAGATATCTCTTAGCTGTCAAGAACGCTCTTTGCTCCAGATGAAGTTAAAGTATTAAATCGGGTATTATTTTATTTTTCCCAGACCCGGTAGGTGCGGTTTCCTAACCGCACTGGGTATCTCTACGAATTACCCAAAGTATTATTTTAACTTCATGCGGAGCAATATGTCTATAGAAAAAGGATTGTCAATGGGCTGCACTCCAGCGGAGTGCTATGTACATAAACGGACGCGTAAAGTTATTGTCACTATAAGTGTCATTTTTAGGATTTCATAAGCTCTTAATAGTAGTAGGCACTCTCCGAGTGCCGTCTCTTCTGAAAAAAGGTGACAAAAAGTCTACACACCCAACAGATAGGTGTGTAAAGTTTTTGCACTCTATTTGTCTGAACCAGGATTTTCAGGATTTCAAGATTACACCTATGAAGCATTAAACTCAAGCACATCATCAATCTCCCTCACAACCCGTAACGTCTCTGCAATAGCAACCAAAATGGAACGATACTGTTTAATATCATCATGACTTAGCTCTATGTTCTTCCGATCTTTTAGCCACTTTTCACACACCTGATATGCACCGATCTCATATTCCCATACCTCTGCGGGAACATCCGTGAAGTACTGCGTGGCATTAATCCAAACCTTACCATCTTGATAGCGAGGTTTTGAGACAACACTATCACCTTCACCTTCAAAGCGATGACGAATAGGAATTTGCACATCCTTTAGCAGATGCCAATTAATCAATTCCTGCCCTAATGCTGCGAGTTTATGGAAGTAATTAATATCCGGCGGTAAAGGGATACGCGGAAAATCGTATTTTAGAAACTCATAATACCGTTCACGGTAGGTTGGACTATAAAGCACAGCATAGATATAAGCGAGAATCTCCTCCGGTGTAACGTCTTCGGGGAGTCCAAACGGTGGAGTTGGCAGTAATCCCAACGACTCCGAAAGGGCAGTGAGAAATGCAGGTTTGAAATTGAGATCAGGTTCTGTTGCACCTAATAATCCTTCTGAATCAGGATACAGATAGAGCGGAAAAACATATCCAGATTCACTGCCTCTATTCGAAATATTGCACTTTTCAGTGATCTCATCAGTTACCAACGCGTGTTGCCATTTCGGACCTGTTACAATGCGACCAACGCAAAGGGCAAGATTTTCTGTGAGTAGATGAGACATAATTGCATCACGAGGAGTACAGTGAAATCCGCGTGATCGTCCGGTATAGTATGTCCAACGTGTGTCAAAAGGACGGTAGTAAATTGGCACTATACGCTGTTCAACGTCGGGATAATTACGGAGATCAGCCTGAGCACGGTGAACCTGCCAATCGCGAGTGTCTTTTGGCAGTCCGTACCGCTCCCGTGCATCGTCTACAGAAAGTAGAACAAATTCGTCTACAATTTCGTATACATCTTGGGCAGTCAGATGAATTGTAAATTTATCTCTACCTGTTGCAATCCCAACTGAACCAATATTGAAAATATCAGTAATTTTCCGACCCAGTTCGTATTCTGCTCCGTAGTCTGTTGCTTGCGGGACAAATAGATAGTAGGGTGATGACGGTTGCAGCGCACACCACTCCATTGACTGAATATCGCTCTCCGAAAGTTTGCTATATTTTTCTTTCCTATCCCCCCACATATCAGCATAATAGACCTCTGCTGTGGTAGGATTTTCACGTTCTTTGACGCATAACAGAATAGAGACTCCTTGTGAAATATCAAAGACGTTTTCATTTTTCTCTCCTTCTGGCACCGATTCCGTTCTTCTGCTGCTACCGTGCAAGTTAAGCAGATAAATAGCGTTAAAACTATCCAGTAAACTTTGCCGCATCCCGCGAAACATGGGACCGTCAAGAAAACTGTTATTTACAATATAACCGATAACGCCTTCCCCGTTTCTATCAATTCGCCACTGTGCCCATCGGATAAACTTTACATAATCCGCTTGAAGAGCTTTTAAGTTCCTATCACCGAGTGGTTCTCCATCTATCTGCTTATAGTCCTCAATGAGTTCACCGATAAAAGTTAAATTCCTGCCTGCACGACTTGGGTTAGCGGATTCTCGTTGATAGGGTGGATTGCCGAGAATAACGAGGATGGGTTCATCCCGTTTTACAGCGAGTGCCGCGTTCGCTTCCTCAGAGATAAACGTAGCAAAGGGTAAGGGAGGCTGCATTTCGTCCGGTTGTTCCAAAGCGTTGGTGAGATAGATACCGAGACGTTCATCATCGCGCCATCCTTGGGCTTTCAGAAATAGGCTTAACTTCAGATGGGCAATCGTATACGGCGCGACAAGCAGTTCAAATCCGAAAATCCGTTTGACAAGTTGTCCATT
>JAJDZB010000085.1:0-30666 GCA_022824835.1 Candidatus Poribacteria bacterium
TGTCACATATCCTTGAAACTGAGTTCGGACGTTCACTTTCGGATACGGGTGTGCATATCATTGATCCGTTTGTCGGCACGGGCAACTTCATTGTCCGACTGATGCAGGACATTCAAGGCACAACGTTAGAGGAGAAATATCGGCATGAGCTGCACTGCAATGAGGTGATGCTGCTGCCGTACTACATCGCGAGTCTGAACATTGAGCAGGAGTTTTTTCAGCGCACACAGACCTATCTGCCATTTGAAGGCATCACCCTTGCGGACACCTTTGAGCTGCTCGAAGATCAGCAAATACAACTTTTCACGCGTGAAAACACTGACCGAGTGGAACGCCAGAAAGCAGCGGACATGTTTGTGGTTATCGGCAATCCGCCCTATAATTTAAGACAAGTTAATGAAAGTGATAACAATAAAAACAGAAAATACGAAACTATGGATACGCTGATAAAGGAAACATATTCACAAGACTCAAAAGCTACGAACAGAAACCCTCTATCGGATCCATACATAAAAGCGATATTGTGGGCATCAAGGCGGATCGGGGAGGAAGGAGTTGTTACATTTGTGACGAACAACAGTTTTCTTGACGGTATCGCGTTTGATGGGATGCGAAAACATCTGGCACAAGATTTTGACGCAATTTACATTCTGGATTTAGGAGGGAATGCACGGAAGGGATTGAAGGTATCCGATGCCAATGTGTTCGGAATTCGGGTAGGTGTGAGTATCAACCTATTTGTCAAAACAAAGCACAATCCATCGGAAACAGCACGGGTCTTTTATTATAGAACTGATGAGTTGTGGAACAAAAACAAGAAATTCGATTTTCTGAATGAATATGAAAACGCAGGTAACATAGCTTGGCAAATGCTCCAACCAAATGCGGAATACACATGGCTTACCGAAGGACTTCACGCCGAATTTAATACCTTTATCCCAATGGGGTCTAAGGAAGCGAAAGCAGAAAAAAACACGGTAAGAGATGTGATTTTCAAAACCTACTGTTTAGGCGTAACTACCAGCCGTGATGCTTGGACTTACAATTTCAATAGAGAGAACCTTACTGGAAATGTTTCTCGAATGGTAAAAACATATAACGCGGATATTGCACGATGGTTACAGCGGGAAGACCGCGAAGCAAACATTAACGATTTTGTGGAATCTGACGAGACAAAGATCAGTTGGAGTGAGGGACTAAAGCTAAATTTACAACGCGGTAAGACCGCAGATTATTCCCAAGAAAATGTTAGACCGGCTCTTTACCGTCCATTTACGAAATCACACCTTTACTTTGATAGAATGATTAACGAAAGAGTTCGGGAGTTTCCGTCAATCTTCCCGATACCAGAGACAGAAAAGGAAAATCAAGTAATTTGTGTCAATATAACTCCTGAGAAGCCTTTTGTTTGTCTTGTTGCTGACTGTATACCTAACCTTGTTGTGACTGGTGGTTTTGGATCTCCAAATCAATGCTTCCCCTTTTACACATACAACGAAGACGGCACAAACCGCCAAGAGAACATCACCGATTGGGCATTGACAGAATTCCGCAAACACTACAGCGACAACTCCATCAGCAAGTGGGACATCTTCCACTATACCTACTCCCACTTACACCATCCCGAGTATCGCGAAAAGTATCAGGCGAACCTTAAGCGTGATTTACCACATATTCCTTTTGCCCCCGATTTCTGGGGATTTGCCAACGCTGGTGCACAGTTAGCAGACATCCACGTTAACTATGAGTCGCAACCGAAATATGATGGTCTGAAATATATTGAAACGCCTGATATGCCGATAGATTGGCGTGTAGAGAAAATGAAACTGTCTAAAGACAAAACGCAGTTAGTATACAACGATTTTCTGACAATAGACGGTATTCCTGCGGAAGCGTTTGACTATCGCCTCGGTACGCGTTCTGCGTTGGAGTGGATTGTGGATCAGTATCGCGTCAAGGTGGACAAACGCAGCGGTATTGTGAACGACCCGAATCGTGCGGATGAACCACGGTATATTGTGGATTTGATTGGACAGGTTATCACCGTCAGTTTGCAGACGGTTGCAATTGTGGAGGCATTGCCAGACATGGTAGGTACGGTTTCCTAACCGCACCGCATTGTCTGAATCGCTGATTTGCGGCTGTTATTTGCCATGAATCCGTTTATGACAACCTCCACACACAGCAGTTAGGTCACTGAGTCGTTCTCTACCGATACGTTTATAAGTTTCGTGATGCACCTGTGTTGCGGGTCTTTTCTTACACTTCCGACATCGATACCCTGCACGTTTCATAATTGTCCGTCGTTTGCCTTTCCATCGGTTTGATTTTCTGTATCTTCTATATGATTTCTTATTCATTGACTTGTTCTCAAAATTAGATTAGAAATGTAAATACAACAATGAAATTAGTTATTTTTATGATAACATATAGAAACAAAATGGTCAAGGGAAATTCAGTTTTTTCCAGTATCCACAATCACGGATTGCGCGGAGGACACTGAAGACACGGAAGGGGGTTTTTGGATCATTGTTTGTATTGATTGTTTAGTCAACAAATATCACGCATTTATCTGAATTGTTGGATGATATTATGAATAAAAATGACTTCAGGTTTGTGTTGATGGGTTTTTATTTCTATGTGCATCTATATACCTGTCGCCCCGCTGGGGCTTATGGTCAGCAGGATAGCCGTTTTCTATACACCTGTCGCCCCGCTGGGGCTGTTGGACATTATTCAAAAAGGTTTGTTGACTAATATAAAGCGTTTATTTTGGCGAAGGTATTGTAAATACGCAATACCTAAAATCACTCTGGATAAAGATTAAATAGGGAGATCATCAAAAAAACCTGATCGGAACACAGCAATGCCAATGGCAATACAGACACTCAACGCAATCAATCCTATCTGGATTAACTGAGATCTCTTTTTTGCAACCACAGCAAATAGAGGGGCGATTACCAATAGGAGGACACTTAATGATGGGACTTCTGCATAAAATCTTCCATTCAGCCAAATACTAACGAGAAGTATTGATAGGACTGGGGCTGCACCTATAAGTAAAGATGCGATGTCGTGTGAGGAATCAAGTTTTAGTATTCTTGGTAAGACGATTGTAAGAATCCATAGAGCAGTAAATAGTGCGACTAAAACCGAACTGTGGAGTGCTAATAGCATGCTCCCTGAGAGTGCAAGAATCAGTGCCGTCCCACCCGATATGCCAAGATAGACAAAAGGAATTGTTGCGTTTTGGGGTAAGGTCTTAAAACTCTGTGGCACTATTCTCAGAAAGAAAAAGACGATGATGGCAAGACCAATCCACCACATTAACCCCTCAAATATGCTCCATGAATATTCATAGTATGATATAAGCAGGATACGCGGCACAAGAATTGACAACAAGACTTCAAGTATCACACCAAGCCCTTTATATTTGTGCCACAATACGCTTGAGCCAACAGTTACTATTGTAAAATAGAATATCCAATGTCTACTTTCAATCGGTTTAAGTGTCAATTTACCTTCTAAACCGATGTATCCGATAATGTAAGCAATACCAAAGGCTGCAGCGATTAACCATTTTAGCAGAATTTCATTTTTATCACGTCTGCACAGATATGCAACATAAACGTATATACCTCCGCAGACTAAAGCAGGTAATAGCAAACTGATAGCTAACTGATTTAACGAAGGCACTACTTTAGTCTCCGGGTTATGTGATTCTCATCATCAAGGCAGTCGTTATTTTTTACCTGCTTCAACACTCACGGTTATCTGGATATCATCATTCACAGCTTGTAAACCGAAATTAAATCCGTATTCAGTGCGTTTTATGTCAAATGTTGTATGGAAACCTATGATTTTCCCACCTTGTGGTGTTTCCAGTTCACCGGTCATCTCAACATCTATTGTGATTGTTTTTTTCACTCCGTGTAGATTAAAATCCCCGGTTACCTCTAAAACATTCTCTTTTCCTGCTTTCTCACTGACCTCTGTGCTTTTAAATCTAATTACAGGGAATTGTTTGGCATTGAAAAAATCTGGACTTCTCAGGTGTTGGTCACGTTTTTCGTTTCCTGTATCAACACTTTCAGTTTTTACCTCGAATTCAACTGTGCTTTTAGATACATCCGTATCATTCATGGTGATATTTCCAGAGAAGTCGTTAAAACGTCCGTAATTGTAGGCGACTCCCTTATGTTTTGCCCGAAAAAGCACAGATGAGTGTACTGCGTCTATTTCATAAGTTGCGGTGGTTTCCTGAGATTCTGTTTTATCTGAGAATGTAAAGATGAGTAGACTTAAGAATAGCACACCTAAAACTGAAAGCGGCATGCTGCGTAGAATTTTCGTTTTCATTGTATAATTCCTTTCAAAAAAGTGTCAATTTTTTCCTATAAACTATAACTGTTCCTAATATCAGTTTATCTTATTATGTTTACGCTGTCAACGAAAAACTGATCCTTAAACTACTTGACATTCTCCACATTTTTCTGATAACCTAATAATAACGTGAGTTTGATAAATCAGAACAAATAACTCCGTAGGTTGGGTTGAGGCACGAAACCCAACATTTTGACCCATTATAGAGCAATACGTGTCGGGTTTCGTGCCTCAACCCGACCTACAACGCATATTGCATTTAATTATCAAACTCACGTTAATAATATGTAGGAATTGACAGTTCAATAGGAAGAAAACCGATGTCAGATCCCTTTAATGAATTAATCTTTTGAAAATACTTGTGATGTCTAATAAAATAAAGCGAAAAGAGGAAAATATAAATGCCAAAAGCAAACCTGCAACAGCAAGCGATGACGCTAATAGAGCAGCTCCCTACCGAAAAACTCCAAGCTGCTATTGATTATCTAAATTATCTGTATGATAAAGAAGCATGGGAAGCAACATACGAACTCATAAGCGATCCTGAAATTGCTAAGGATATAGAACAAGCTGAAGAAGATATAAAGTCTGGTAGACTAAAAAGTTGGATTGATGTTAAGCGTGACGTTTGAAGTCCAATTCACAAATAAGGCGCAAACCCATTACAACAGTCTTGATGACAATATGACACGCCGTATCAACGAGGCAGTTGAGCGGTTGACCCAGAATCCTTTCTTTGGACCCAATATAGTCAAACTTAAGGGATCTTACACCAGAAGGTACCGTTATCGTGTTGGGGATTATCGGATTATATATGAAGTGGACACGCAACATCAAAAATGCATCGTGTTGAGTATCTCAACGCGTGGAAAGTCGTATCGATCCTAATTTTGAAGGTGCAATCAGGAAACCATACCTACCACGAACGGAAGGGGTTATGAAAATTCCAGGGTTTTTCACATTCATATTTTGTCATTGTCATTACCTGCTTGGTAGTAAAATGAAGCCCTCATCAGGTGCTATCTGATGGTTAATATAGATTTCAATACTTTGTTGTTCAATAATGGTTTTGCTATGTTTTATATTGAATGGACAACCTGCATATCCAAATACTTCATTATACAGCATCTTCCTGTTCGTTAGAATTAAGTGTTTCCAATGCCCGTTCAATTTCAGGCTGAAATACTTCTTTTAGTTTCAGCAGATTCGTGATATGCCATTCTCTAATCTCTTTTAATTCATCTTCAGAGGCATCAATTGATCCGTCGCGAGATACGATGATAAAAGTTTCTTGTTTATCGGCATTACGTTGCCACTCAAGCTCACTTCCAAACGTTCGGGTTATTTCTTCCTTCTGATTTTCCAAAGCATCAAAAATTTGGATTCTATTCTCACACTGTCTTTGATATATCCTTATGTCTACTCTGACTTTGTTACCTTGTGCAAATGAAACTCTATAGTTTATTCCTGCAAAACCTGATGAAAAATTACGACGATTTTCTGTAGCAAGAATACCCCTTTTTGAAAAATTGTATTTTTCTTTTAATTCATCATTGAGTTCATTGAAAAATAATCTATACTTTTCGTTTTTGGGTGATAAGTCTGCCATACGTTGCTGTTTATTGATTTTTTGATCTACATTTGGAGAAACAACCAGTTTAAAGTTTATTGCTGGTTTTGAATCATCAATTTGTAAGAGTTCCACGACCACACCAAAAAACTGTGTCTCAGTATCTGTTCTTTGATTTAACCATTCTAATGCTTGACGGTGTTCATTCCTAATTGTTTCTGAGACCCATATCACTACAGACGCTTCATTACCGGCTGCGTATGTAAGAAGTTTTCCTAAATGATCATGGTTAGTTTGATTAAACTGGTTTTCAATAACCACAGTTCTTGAAGTTCCCTCAATTTGAGCTAACAAATCCAACGAGAAATCTCCGACAGAAGCTTCTCGTTCTAAAATCTCAAGATCCATTTCAAGTGCATCTCCTAATTCTTCAATATGTTCTGCAAGCCACGGTGTGAATTCATTTGCTTCGTGTTTAAATTCTTTATGTAACGGAATTATTTTTAGTTCTCCAAAGTCATACATTTTGTAGGTCTCCTTCAATTTGTTTGACTCGACCCGACTTAATCTCAGCGCGAGCTTCTTCTGCGAGTTTCGCAAGGAGATCTTGTGATTCAGCAAAAGTCTTATCCCATCGTCTTTCATCTTCAAGTTCTTCCAGAATAATGGTAGCAATAAAATCCTGCTGTTCTGGTGGTAGTTTATATACCTCATTGAGTGCTTTTTCGAGTAATTGCGTCATAACTTTTTCTCCTCTATGAAATCTGTATTTATATCACACATGAATCACTTTTGTCCGCCATTACGAAAATAGGTTTCATCTCCAATTTGGATGTTTCATTTTCAACTCTCCGAATGTGTATTATATTGCTCTAAAGTCATCCTTAGGTACGCAACAGCTTGCTCATGAGATACGGTCGGAAAATCGTCAAGGAATTTATTAAGTGAATCTCCTGCCGTTAGGTGTTGAATCAAAATCTCAACTGGCACACGAGTTCCAGCGAAAACCAAAGCACCGTTCATCACTTTTGGGTTGCGCGAAACAATCTGTTCTTTTTTCATAATTAAACCTCCGTCACATCAATCTCCATCTGAGTGTGATAACAAAATATTGAGGCAAAATATTGCAAAATACCCTCTGAATCTCGCTATATCAATCTCAAGTAAAACAAAAATAACATTTATGACAAAAGTTGTCAATGAAAATCAGTCTGATTTATAATTGACCAATCTGAGGGATGTGCATAATTATTTGGTTTCCAAAAACCTGTAACCACACGATTTATCCTACACTTGATTTGTTCTAAATCTAAAAAATAGGTGAGGAATCAATCTCAGCAGAGTATGTTGTTACCGAAAATTCTATAATCCTGTAAATCCTGGTTCAGACAACTTGTAGGATAAGACTTGCTTCAGGATCCGCGATTCAGACAAATAGAGTAACAATATATACACACCCTTTTATCTGTTTTTATTTGAAAACAAACATAATTTGTTATATAATTACCTGAAAATATGGTAAAATGGTGTTAGTTAGGTAGTTTCTGGTTTAAATTCTGCAGTTGGGGAAGATAAATATAGGTGGTTGAAAATGAAAACATCTGGATTAGTTTATATTGTTGTGATGTTCATGTTTCTAATGAATAGTCCTTTTCTCGTCCATGATCTCTGGGCTGATGGTCATGAAAAAGAGGAACCTGTCAGTTATTACAAGCAGATTGTGCCAATCCTTAAGAGAAGTTGTCAAGGATGTCATCATCCAGGTGATCCAAATGCAGACTTCATTGTTACATCTTACGCTGAACTGAAACGCGGTGGAATGGGTGGAGAAGCGATTATTCCCAATAAACCTGATGATAGTCTCATCATTGAACTCATCACGGGTGATCCACCGGCGATGCCACAGAACCAGGAACCCCTTACAGGTGAAGAAGTGGCACTGTTCAGAAGGTGGATTCTTGAAGGCGCGAAGGATGACACACCGACAGATGCTGACAAAACCGATGAAGAAGTACCGGTATATACTGTTCCACCCGTTATTTCGGCAATGACCTTTTCTCCTGATGGAAACACACTTGCTGTTTCAGGCGTACGAGAAATACTCTTGTATGATACTGAGAATTATGAGATAAAAGAACGGTTTGTTGGTAAAGCACGTAGGATACAATCAATTGTTTATACGAAGGATGGTAAGACGATTGGTGTCGCTGGGGGTTCACCCGCTCAGTTCGGTGAAGTGCAACTATGGGATGCTACAACAAATAAATTGATCAAGACAATTAGGTCAACTTATGATACAATCTATGGACTGTCTTTTTCACCAGATGCAAAACGCGTCGCATTTGGTAGCTCAGATAAGACAGTGCGCGTTATATCTATTGATGATGAAAAGGAACTTGTGAAATTCGACAATCACAGCGATTGGGTTTTTGGTACAGTTTTCTCTACCGATGGAACACATTTTGTCAGCTGCAGCCGTGACACTGCTCTGAAGTTAGTTGAGGTAGATACAGGGTCTTTCGTGGACGATGTTAACTCAAGCAACAAAGGATATGGGGAGATCAACGCTATCGCAAGACATCCCCATGCTGATCAGGTTCTTAGTGTAGGAGAGGATAGAATTCCGCGTCTTTACAGAATGTTCCGTCAAAGACGTAGAGATGTTGGTAATACAGACTTCAACCTAATCCGTGCCTACGAAGCACAAGCAGGCTCTATTGATGCTGTAGCTTTCTCAGCTGATGGTAACAAATTTGCTGTCGGTAGTTCAGCTGGTGAAGTCCGTGTCTATAATGTTTCTGATGGAAAAAGGTTATTGACAGTGGCAGCAGATACAGTAAGCGTCTTTGCTATTGCATTTCACCCTGAAGGCACACAACTTGCAGCAGGGGGTTTTGATGGAAAAATCCGTATATTTGATGTGCAGACCGGGGACCTATTAAACGTTTTCATGTCGGTACCTATTGAAACTGCCGCAAGTGAAGATATCACGCTTGCTGTTTCTGGTATGACCTGACCTGTATGCGTTGCTAAAGTGCAGGATGCACTTACAAAACACCAAAACGTCATTTCTGCTAAAGTCTCTTTACCCAATCAAGCAGTCATTAAAGTACGTAAGGATAGTGTTAAAGTTGATGAACTTTTTAAAGTCGTAGAATCCGCGGGATTTACTGCAACTGCTGAGTAAGTTTGTGTGCCGTTCTTAAAAGTAATAGGCACACTCCGTTGTGCCGTTCTTAAAAGTAGTAGACACAGCCGTTGTGCCGTTCTTAAATATCTAACAAATTGGTGAAAATATGTATCGTAAAACTACAATTTGCTTGATTCTTTTGTTGATTTGTGGTTTAAATACAGCAATCGCTTTTGAAGTCGGTTTTCTATATCTTGGTGATAGTGGCGCATTTACTGCACCAGCATTGGAATTTGCAAAAGAAACGTTCAAAACAACTCAATTAGCAAAAAGCGATATTAGCAGTGCAATGTTCAAGAAATTTGGTGTCGTCTGGTGGCATGACGGTGATTCTGATCCAGGAGATTTGTCAAAAGCAGAATTGGATGCTTTTATTGACTATGCCGAAAGTGGCGGTGCTGTCCTCTTGACAGGTAAAGCCTTCAGTTACGCTACACCGATGGGACTTGAAGATGCGGAACCACGGGCGTTTGGTCCTAACGAAAATGATGGGATCAACGTTGGCATAATTGTCCTTAAAGAAACACTTGACTTAGGTCTGGTTGAAGGATTAGACAATGTTGATGGTGATGCGCCTAAAGTAGACGATTGGGTTCAGGTAAATTCAACCGGATTTCCATTAAGTGGCGACTACTATAACAAAATCTGGAAAAACTTTACCACACTGGCACATGCCTGGGAACGAACAAATAACTATGCAGATGCAATCGCTGCATTCGGCTATTGGAAAGTTGGAAACGGTAAAGTCTTCAATATGAACTGGCGTTTGCCAAACTATCACAAAAACAACGAGAGTATTGATCAGTTAGAGCAACTTACAGAGAACGTAATTAATTGGTTAGCAGGTGAGTCTGAATTCTCAGATGTCTCACCTACAGGTAAATTATCAGTAACATGGGGTCATTTGAAAAACAAGAAATAGCGAATAGGATATGAAGCGGAATGTCCCGCTTCGTCAAGTTTCATACCAAATTTGGAGGTAAACGTGAAACCCAGCCATAATATAGTTCTTACACTTCTTATAGCATTCTCTTGCTGTTTGATATGTCAACCTACGGTCTGGAGTCAAATGGAAGAGAGTGAATTAAGTGTAGAGATTCCTGAAATAACAACCCTAAAAACTATTCCTGAGTCCCTAACTTTGGAACATGCTCGCGACGGCAGGCGAGTACTGGTTTCAGGACAGACAAAAGATGGAGGTTGGATTGATGTAACATCTTGGGCAGTTCTCAAACCGACATCAGACGGTGTGAAAGTACTTGATGATGGCTACATTTTCCCTAAAACTGTTGGTCCGACAAATCTAAAAATTACCGTAAAAAATCTTGATATTGATTTACCAATTAATGTCAAGAGCATTGACACACCACCTGTCAGTTTTGTCCGAGATGTGATGCCTATTCTGAGTCATGCGGGGTGTAACAATGGAACATGTCATGGTGGTGCAAAAGGCAAGAACGGTTTCAAACTCTCACTACGCGGCTATGATCCTGAGTTTGATTACGAACTTCTGATTGAGGATATATCAGGTAGACGTTTTAATAGAGCGTTTCCAGAACAGAGTCTTATGCTGCTGAAACCTACATCCGAAGTGCCACACAAAGGTGGACAGGTGATCAAACCAGATTCACGTGATTATCGGTTCATACATCAGTGGATCAGTGAAGGTGTTGTTTCTGACGTCGACAAAACACAACGTGTAGAAAGGTTGGAGGTTCTGCCTGATTCTGCTGAACTGTCAATGCCGGGGTCGATGCAACAATTAATCGTTATCGCGCATTATCCTGATGGGACAACACGTGACGTAACACGTGAAGCAAAATTCACGAGCAGTGTTAATGAAGTTGCTAAGGTTACAGATGACGGTGTTGTAACGGCAGAACGACGCGGCGAAACTGCTATACTCACACGTTACGAAGGGGCATATAGTACAAACGGTATTATCGTGATGGGTGACCGTAGCGGTTACGAATGGGTTGAAACGCCAGGATACAACTACATTGATACGCACGTCCACAATAAACTCAAAAGGTTGAAAATCCTCCCTTCAGAATTATGTACGGATGAAGAGTTTGTGCGACGAATTTACTTTGATATGACCGGACTCCCGCCTACACCTGAACAGGTACGCGGTTTCCTAATGGATAAAACAGAATCTAAAGTGAAACGTGAGAAGTTGATTGACGTATTAGTTAATTCAACAGAATATGTTGACCACTGGACACGCAAATGGGGAGACCTGTTACAGTCTAACAGAAAATTCCTCGGTGAACGCGGTATGTGGTTATTCAAAGAGTGGATTCATGAAGCAATTGCAGAGAACCGTCCTTATGACAAATTTGTGCATGACCTGATTACAGCTACAGGAAGTACTTATGCGAATCCTGCTGCGAATTATTTTCGCGTTTCACGTGAATATACTGTAGCAGTGGAAAACACCACCCAATTATTCTTGGGTGTCCGATTCTCGTGTAATAAATGTCATGATCATCCGTTTGAAGTATGGACACAAAACCAATACTATGAACTTGGGGCGTTTTTCTCTAATGTTAGACTAAAGAACGGACGATTACCCGGTGAAGAGGTCGTCTATGCCAGTTTTAACCCTACACCTGTAAAACATCCAAGAACATTGGCTGTCGTTGAAGCTTCTGTGCCATTCGGAGAAACAAGAAACGATGCAGCTGACAAACGAGATGCCTTAGCAGAATGGTTAACCTCTGCTGAAAACCCAAAGTTTGCCAAAGCAGGGGCAAACAGAATTTGGAGCTACTTTATGGGACGTGGTATCATTGAACCGGTCGATGATATCCGATCAAGCAACCCACCAAGCAATCCGGAACTGCTTGATGCATTGACAAAAGATTTCGTAGAAAGTGGATTTGACATGAAACATATCATGAAGACGATTGCACGATCGCGGACATATCAACAAAGCATCAAGACCAACAAGTGGAACAAAGAGGATACGATCAACTTCTCACATGCAATAGCTCGACGACTGACTGCTGAACAATTGTTAGACGCGATCGGTGTTGCAACGGGAAGCCAACCCAAGTTTGAAGGCGTACCAAAGAACTTACGCGCAGTGCAATTACCTGACAGTAAAGTAAAGGATGATGGATTCCTAAAATTATTCGGTCGTCCTGAGCGCGAAAGTTCCTGTGAATGTGAACGCACATCTGATGTTAGTCTTGCACATGCTATGAACCTGATTAACGGTCCGACAGTTGCCAATGCAGTTATTGATCCGAATGGACGAATTGCAAAACTACTCAAGGAGGAAAAAGACGATAGATTTATCGTTGAAGAGTTGTATCTTGCAACACTTGCTCGGTTACCACAAGATAACGAATATGCTACTGCGGTTGAATATTTTGCGAATGCTGAATCTAAAGAGGAAGGCGTACAAGATTTAATGTGGGCATTGATAAATAGTCCAGCATTCTTATTTAACCGATAAGTCCAATACTGATTTGTGTCACTATTTACTAAAATATCTGTAAAATAGAAGTTAGACATAAATAACATGGAGGAAATAATTGATGATATCGTTACCACAAGCTCCCGGAAGACTATGTGATGGATTCTCACGCAGGGAATTCCTACGTGTAGGTGGCGCGGCGATGCTCGGGATTAGTCTACCACAAGTATTGTCTCTTCAAGCAAAGGCAAATACAGCTGTCGCACCTGCAGCACCGCTCAACGGATGGGGGAAAGCAGATTCTGTCATTTTGCTATTCCTGCAAGGCGGTCCAAGCCACATTGATATCTGGGACCCAAAACCGAATGCACCCTCTAATATACGCGGTGAATTCAATCCGATTCCAACAAATGTACCTGGAATTCAATTATCTGAAACAATGCCGAAACTTGCGAAGCAGATGGATAAGGCTTGTCTCATACGCTCAGTCAGTTACACACCGGCAGGACTTTTCAATCACACTGCTGCAATGTATCAGATGGTTACAGGTGAAACACCGGATAAAGTTGCACCCTCAGGACAGCTTGATCCACCGTCTCCTGCTGATCATCCGAATGCTGCTGCACATATCGCAAAGTTTAGACCCCCAGAAGAACCGATGTTAGCTGCTGTACAACTACCGAGACCCATGCAGGAGAGTAATATCATCGGTAAAGGGGGAAATGCTGGATTCCTCGGAAGAGCTTATGACCCATATTTCCTCTTCCAAGACCCGAATAAAGAAATTAAACTTGACGACTTGACACTCCGTCCAGAAGTTCCACCGATGCGTTTACAACGTAGAAAAACGCTTCTTGAAACGATTAACGCAAATATGCCTGAGATTGACAAAGTCGCTGATGATTACGCACTCAACGAATACTATGAGAAAGCGTATGATCTCATCTTATCACAGAAGGCACGAAATGCGTTTGATCTATCACAGGAAACAGATGAAATGCGGGACAAATATGGACGACATACTTTCGGACAAAGTGTCCTACTTGCAAGACGTTTAGTTGAAGCAGGTACACGATTCGTTCAGGTGAATTGGCCCTCGGTCGCAAACGGAAATCCGAACGATACCGCGTGGGATACACATGCAGCAAACTTTGGTCCATTGAAAAACTTACACTGTCCGAAATTAGACAGTGCTGTGTCCTCACTCCTTGAAGATTTAGGTCAACGCGGTATGTTAGAGAATACTCTTGTTCTGGCAATCGGAGAGTTTGGACGTTCACCAAGAATGGGGGTTAGTACATCAGGTAATGGCAATGCCCCAGATGGACGAGACCATTGGCCCTATTGCTATACCGGCCTAATTGCAGGCGCAGGTGTCAAAGGAGGTCAGGTCTATGGTAAGTCAGATGCAACTGGTTCAACACCACTTGAGAAACCGGTGCATCCGCGCGATATACTCGCTACTATCTACCATACACTCGGTATTGACCCACACACAATTGTGATGAACCACTTAGACCAACCCCGAGAATTAGTCAAGGGTGAAGTCATTACAGGTATATTCTAAATTCGCTACGGTTTCGAAAACCTGCACTTGAACTTTCATGAGTTTACGTGCAGGTTTTCTAATACCATTTCTAATAATAGATGTCATAATGGTGCAGTATTTCAAACGCACAACAATCTATTACGTCCTTGCATTAGAGGTATTAATCATGTCAGCTTCATTACTTTGCAAGCAAGCAAAAACCCAAATCTTATTCCGTAAAATAATCCTGTTTCAGTTCTTTGTTATCCTTTTTACTGTTACTGGTATTGTCCATGCACAAGTTGCCCCGCAGTTAACAAGCATATCACCAACATCAGCACAGCGGGGTCAAACAATTGACATAATCTTAGAAGGAAAGAACATTGATGAAACCGCTGAAATATGGTTGAGCAAAAAGGGTATCACCGCAGAAATAAAACAGAGAACACAAGTCCCCACTGTCCGGTTTGACGGCACTGGTATCTCCGGTCAAGTACCAAGCAATCCCCGCTTACTTCTGTCATTTGAGATCTCACCAGATGCGCCTTTAGGTAATCATCAGATTCGCCTTATTACATCAAACGGTGTATCCAACCCACAGAACTTCTTAGTTGGAAATCTTCCTGAAATGAACGAAAAAGAACCAAACAGTGTTCCGGAACAGGCAAACTTGCTTGAATTGCCTGTTACAGTGAGCGGGGTAGTCTCCTCAATTGATGATCTGGATTCTTTTAAATTCAAACTAAAGAAGGGTGCACGTCTGATATGTGATATCAGCGCACAACGCATGGGATCGCCATTAGACACATACTTAGAACTATATGACCCAAATGGTAAAGAAGTTGCAAAAAGTAGGGATGGGAACGGATTAGACTCATTTATTGATTACACAACGCAGGTGGAAGGAGAATTCACGCTAAACCTTCGTGATGTTCGCTTTCAAGGTGGAGGAAATTATAGATATCGGTTAAGCATCGGTGAATTACCTTATCTTTATAGTGTCTTTCCATTGGGTGGCAAACGGGGTGCTGTGAATAACGTCACTGTTTCAGGCGCGAATTTAGGTTCAATAAACACATTACAACTTGACATCTCCCCTAATGCTGATCTCGGTATTCAAGAGTTACGAGTCAAAATACCTAACGCCCCAAGTTCATATATATTAGAAACAAACCCGTATCCATTCACAATTGGTGAATTCAATGAGACTAATGAGAATGAACCGAATGATGCACTCAAGCAGGAGAACGCAATAGGAACACCGATAACTGTCAATGGAAAAATACAGAAAGCGGGTGATGTGGATCGCTATATGATCAAAGTAGAGAAGGGCGCGAGATTAGTCTGTAGTGTCAATTCGCGTCAATATCGGTCTCAACTGGATCCGATCCTAACAATATACTCTCATAAACAGGGAGAAACTGCGGAGAGTGTGACCGAACAGGTTTTGACCGTCAATGATGATGCAAGCGGAACGGATGCACAGACTACTTTCACATTTCCAGAGGCAGGTAACTATGGACTATCTATCCGTGACCTAAACAGTTCGGGGGGAGAGGACTATCCATACAGACTAACCATTAGACCCTTAAAACCTGATTTTCGTATCAATGTTAATGCAGATAATCCTCGAATTGCACGTGGCGGAACTTTCATGATAACAGTGTCTGCTGCACGTTTAGATGGATTCAACGGCGCACTTAGATTTTACTCGCCAGATCTGCCAAAAGGTTTCATCGTAAGTCCAACGATAATGTATCCCGGTCAGAACCAAGCACTCTTAACGATCACGGCACCTATTGATGCACCCCTCGGTCTTCATCCTTTCACAATCGTTGGTGTTGGTGCTATAGGGGGTAATCGTTTAGAAGCATCTACGACACCTAAAACGATCTTACTCACTGTGATGGATAAACCGCCATTCACGCTTGCGTTCGCTGATGTTGAGATAAGCGTTACCCACAACAAAACTACGAACTTTCATGTAATTGCTAACCGACAAGATGGTTTTAACGGTCCTATCGGACTTGCTGTTCAAGGCGTGCCAGCGCGAATTTCAGGTGGAAAAGCAACAATACCGGCAGGACAGAACAGTACCGTGATTTCACTCCGAGCAGGAACTGTTGAACGCCGTGAACAATTCTCGGTTGTACCAACACCAGGAACAAGTTATATCTCAGTTAGCGGGTCAGCAAATGTAGATAGAGAAAACTATACTGAATCTTCTCCTGCAATACCGCTAACAGTCGTTGAAGCACCTTTTATCGTGACAGTTGAACCGCTCCGATTCAGCATCGTTTTTCCAAAAGCTGAAGAAAATGATAAAGTAGCATCTGATGAAACAGAAACCGTCGCTGTCTCAAATCCACCACCAACGGAACAGACTGATCCTGTAGATACAGAAAAAGTTGATTCGACAACCAAATCAGCAAAACTCACAATGAGTATAGTTCGACGCGGGAGTTTTACGGATACTGTTACGATTAAACCGATAACAGTACCTGAAGGCATTACTATTCCTGATGCAACGATACCTATCAATGAGAATGATGTTACGGTAGACCTGAAGGCATCGGGTTCTCTTGAAGCCAAAACATATCAGGTTAGATTCCGCGCAACAGCAATAATCAACGGTCAAGCATTTACACAAGATAGTCCTGTAATCAATGTAAAGATAATTCGTTGAACTGTAGTTAGCATAGAGGAAGTTAAATGCTAATAAAATCAGCATTAAATTCTGAAAGACTTGATCTTGTTGAACATGACCTACGGGAAATCGGATTCCATATAATTGAGAATGTCATCACAGCAGAAGAAGCTGATGAGGCACGTGAAACCATAATGCGTCTGGTTGAAGAGGATATCGCAAACGGCCTTGACCACAGTTATGGTAATGGAAAAATTCGACGGGTATGGGCAATTGTCGGCAAATCTCCAATTTTCCGAAAACTCATACAACACCCCACAGTTGTGGCAGTCTGGAAAAGGATGCTCGGAGAAGATATGATCGCATCCACATTCACTGCAAACATCGTTGGAGCCGGGGCTTCAGCAGGCGGATGGCATATAGACTATCCGTATTGGGCTATGCAAACACCTTACCCATCCGGTTCCTTAACAGGACAGACTGTCTGGATGTTAAATGACTTCACCGCTGATAACGGTGCAACCGCATGTATTCCCGAATCACATAAAACATTACGACGTCCTGAACTGGGAGAAGCAGAAAAACTTGAGATGAATGTTGCCATTGCACCAAAAGGGTCCATACTATTCACAAACGGTGCTATCTGGCATCAATGCCTCCCGAATACAACGGATACGGCACGGGTTGGATTGCTCGGAATGTATAATCGTTCTGTCATCTATCCGCAGGAAGATATGCCACGTCAATTGACAGATGAAGAACTTTCAGGTGAAAGCGATGTTCTCAAGCAGCTATTGGGAAGAAACATACCATTTCGTGAACCTGACAAAGGTACAAACTGGTATAGGACAGAGATCGGATTTCGTTAAACAGAACGGTTAGCATTTAAGTGCAAATTCCCAGCTGTCTCTACGTTACGGCAACACTTCACGCCAAAACTTCACGTAAAAACCTTGCAGTATGTGATTCCTCAACTTCAGCTACCTCTTCAGGTGTCCCCATCGCTACCAGATATCCGCCAGCATCGCTCCCTTCAGGTCCCAAATCAATCACCCAATCTGCTGATTTTATGACATCAAGATTATGCTCTATGGTTACGATCGTATTACCCGCATCAACCAGTTTATTCAGCACTTGAAGCAGTTTCTGTACATCATCAAAATGCAATCCAGTCGTCGGTTCATCCATAATATAGAGCGTCGTACCGGTCTGTCTACGCGCGAGTTCCTTCGCAAGTTTTACACGTTGCGCCTCTCCGCCTGATAACGTTGTCGCTGCTTGACCTAACTGAATGTAATCCAAACCGACATCCGCTAACATCTGCAAGGGTCGCTTGATACGATTGATATTACTAAAAAGCTCAAGTGCTTCACGCACGGTCATCTGCAGGACTTCAGCAATGTTTTTTCCCTTATATCGGACCTCAAGTGTTTCAGCGTTATAACCTGTATTATTACATTCTTCACATGGAATCCAGACATCTGGAAGGAAATGCATCTCAACACGGATATATCTTTGTCCATCACATACTTCACACTGTCCGTAAGATAAATTGAAACTGAATCTGCCTCGATTGAAACCACGCACTTTCGCATCCGGTAATTCAGCAAACAACTCTCTTATCTTTGTGAACAGATCTGTGTAAGTCGCAGGATTTGAACGGGGTGTTTCACCGATAGGTTTCTGATCAATATGGATAACTCTCTCTATGTTGGATACCCCTTGAACACGATCATAGACTGCCTCTACAGTGGAATTATCTTTACGCATATTTCCACTTCTGATGGACGTCCGACCCTCAAGTGCCGGACGTAATGTGCCTTCAATAAGTGAACTCTTGCCACAACCAGACACACCCGTTACACATGTGAGTGTACCGAAGGGTATACTTATGTCTATTCCTTTGAGGTTATTGGTACTTGCCCCAAATAATTTCAACCATTTTCCTGAACCCTTCCTACGGACTGCTGGAACAGGTATTTGCATCTCGTCAGATAAGTAGGCTTGAGTCAATCCTCTATCATGCCTATCTGACACAGAATCAGTATTATCTTCAGAAATATCTTCATCTACAGTATGTCTAAAGTAGATAGGTTTCTTACCTGTGAAATCAGCAGGAGTCCCTATAGCGACGATTTTTCCACCCAGTTTACCCGCTTTTGGACCGAAATCTATGATATGGTCTGCTGATAGTATCGTATCTCTGTCATGTTCTACAACGAGGACGCTATTCCCAATATCCCGCAAATCCTTCATCGCTAAAATAAGACGTTCTTGATCGCGCGGATGTAAACCGATACTTGGTTCATCGAGAATATATGTTACCCCTGTCAATCCGGTTCCCAGTTGACTTGCAAGTCGTATCCGTCGAATTTCTCCCCCTGATAGTGTTGGAGCGGTACGGTCCAATCCAAGATAACCGAGACCGATTTCTGCTAAAAATTTCAGACGGAACTGCAGCTGCCTTAAGAGTTGCGCTTCAAACTCTGGGGATGTATGTGATTGAAGGGTCGTCAACGTTGCCCTTGAGGTAGACACATCTTTAATCTGATTTCTTGCGGCTTCAACTTCTTCTGTACCGATGTTGGTTGTGAGATAAGATTCAATTTCTTGCACACGATCATCAATGAATGTGATGATCTCAGAAATCGACTTCGCCATCAGATCTGCAATGGTCGTATCACAGAACTTTACGTTGCGTGGAAACTCAGCTAACCGAGTACCATCACAAGATTCGCATATTTTCATTTCATTGGTCGGTGACCTACCGATTCCATCACAAATGCTACATGCCCCTAATCTGTTGTTAAACGAAAAATGTCTCGGTGTAAGTTGCGGAAAATTTTGACCGCAACTCAAACACATCGCATGTTCGCTGAAGAAATGTTTGACTGGATACTCACTTCTACTCTTATCTTCAATAATAACAAACCCTTCACTCTCAATCAGAGCTAATTCAATTGCCTCAGTGAATCGGCTCTTTTCTTCATCAATAAGTTGGACTCTATCAATTACAAGGAAAACTTCATGACGCCGTCTTTTGTATATGGCAGGAGTTTCGTCAAGGCGGAACACTTTTCCATCAATCTGTACGCGAGCATATCCGACCTTCTGCAATCTACGAAAAGCATCGGCATAGTCCTCATTCCCTTTCAAACCGGGGGTCTTCTCAGCAGAAATGACAACCTCTGCCTCGTTTGTATTGATTTTGAAGTTTGTCAGCGGGGCAAGAACGTCTATCCTTTCGGTTTCTAACAGGTCATATACACGATCAACGATCTGCTGAGCAGTCTGCGGTTGCACCGCAACGTCACACTTCGGACAGTGGGGCTTTCCCCATCTTGCATAGAGTGTCCGTAGACCATCGTGAATCTCGGTGATCGTCGCTACAGTAGAACGGGGATTCTGACTTGGACTTGAATGTGTAATGGCAATAGCAGGGGACAACCCTTCAATCTTAGAGACCTTCGGTTTCTCCATCGTTCCAATAAATTGACGGGCATAAGTGCTGAGTGTCTCAATATAACGCCTTTGACCTTCTGCATAAATAGTATCAAGGGCAAGAGAAGTCTTACCAGAACCGCTAACACCTGTAAGAGCCGTCATTTGTTGATGTGGAATCTCAAGGTCAATCCGCTTCAGATTGTTTTCTTGCGCTCCTTGAACAACTATGGATTTACGACCATTTGAATCTGATTCGGTTAAAGTTGAATGCAGTAATCTCCCGTTCTCTGCTATGTCTTCATTCTTATCAAGATGTTTCCACAAATCAAATTCACCCTCAAGTGCTTGTCCCGTATACGATTTCGGCACATTTCTTATCTCTTCTGGTGTGCCTGTTGCAACAATTTCTCCGCCCGCTAATCCCCCTTCTGGACCTAAATCAATCAGATAGTCAGCAGAATTTATTACCTCCAAATTGTGTTCAACAACGATTACTGTATTACCTTCATTCACCAATCTATGAAGAATAGTCAATAGTTTGTTAACATCGTCAAAATGTAGACCTGTCGTCGGTTCATCCAGAATGTAGAGCGTTTTGCCAGTACTTCTCTTT
Source organism: Candidatus Poribacteria bacterium (assembly GCA_022824835.1). Lineage (GTDB taxonomy): Bacteria > Poribacteria > WGA-4E > WGA-4E > WGA-3G > MSPOR6. Next base: position 20,800 of record JAJDZB010000085.1, read on the forward strand.
GATAGTTCTTTTGATAGCTTAATGCGTTGCGCTTCCCCACCAGACAACGTTGGTGCTGGTTGTCCAAGTTTGATGTATTCCAGACCTACATCATGCAGCAATTGTAAGCCTTTTGATATTTTCGGTATATCAGCGAAATGTGAAAGCGCAGTTTCTACATCCATTTCAAGCACATCAGATATATTCTTATCCTTATATCTGATTGTTGATGTCTCACTGTTATAACGTTTACCATTACAGACTTCACATTCAATCCATACATCAGCCAACAAACCCATGTCGACTTTTTTTGCACCGTTACCACTACAAGCTTCACATCTGCCACCTGCAACATTGAAACTAAATCGCCCCGGTTTATAACCGCGAAGTTTAGAATCTGGCAAACTCGTGAAAAAACTGCGAATAGCATCAAATACCTTCGTATATGTAGCAGGATTGGAACGCGGGGTGCGTCCGATTGGTGCCATGTCAATATTGATAATCTTATCAATGACATCCGTTACTGGAACGACCTTATCATCAATGATACCCTGAATCTTGTCGTAATCCCCAGGAACAGTCTTAGCTTTCATTAAGTCTCTTGCCAACGCACAGTAGAGTATGTCGTGGATAAGAGAACTCTTACCAGAACCGCTAACCCCGGTAACACAGCATAATGTACCGACTGGAATTCTTGGACTAATCTCTTTAAGATTATTCTGTCGTGCATTACAAATTTCAATCCACTTTTCTCCGGTGGATCTGCGGCTCGCAGGATGGACTATCTCCTTTTCTCCCCGTAGGTATTGTGCTGTCAACGAATTGTTTTCCTTTAAGAAATGATCCGGCGTACCCATACCGGTTATCTCACCACCCTTTATACCCGCGCCAGGACCAAAATCTACTAACCAATCAGCAACTAACATTGTCGCTTCATCATGTTCTACGACTATAACAGTATTTCCCTGATTACGTAGGTTCAGAAGTGTTTTTAGTAAACCTGCATGGTCGCGTGGATGTAATCCAATGCTCGGTTCATCAAGAACATAAGTCACATCACGTAGACCTGCCCCTACCTGACTGGCAAGTCGTATCCGTTGTGCCTCACCTCCTGATAACGTTGGTGCAGAACGCGATAACGTCAGATAACCTAAGCCAACGTCCATTAAAAAGCCTAAACGTGTCCGTATCTCTTTCAGCAGCTCTGTCGCGATGAATGCTTTACGATCCGGTAGTTCAACCGTGTTAAAGAAAACTGCAGCATCTTCAATGGACATGTCAAGTACTTCAGCGATATTTAAACCGTCAATCGTAACTGCTGTTACTAATTCATTTAGGCGAGAACCATTACATGCCCGACACTGCATCTTGGCGAAATAATCTGGTAGATGAGAATCATCACTCTCATCAACACTATCTCGAAGGAAATGAGACTCGTGGGTAGGAATTAATCCTTGGAAAGTACCCTTAATCCTTCTCCTCCGACGTCTACTATCCCCTGATATAGGATTAAATGATAAAATCTTATCACCTGTACCATACAATATCCCCTGCTGTTGTTCAGGTTTCAGATCTTTCCAAGGCGTTTCCAAACTGAATCCAAGATGCGACGACAACGTACGTGCAACCATCCTCTCTTCAGGTCCAGGATTCTCCCACAACAGTAATGCTCCTTCAAGCAATGGAAGATTTTCATCTTTGACAATTAATCTTGGTGATATTGCCATTTCTACACCCAAACCGCGACACTGCTGACACATTCCGTAAGGACTATTATAAGAGAAGTGCCGAGGCTCAGGAACATCATAACTAATCTGACATTTCGCACACGCATATTGACGACTAAAAAGTAAATCCTCACCTACTGAATTCGATCCTCCTGTCCTATTATCTGTTGACAGCGTATTGACAATTAGACTATCGTCCCCCATGCGGAGCGCAGTTTCCACAGCATCCGTGACGCGACTTTCAATTCCATCCTTTATGATGATTCTATCTATAACGATATCTATATTATGTCTTTGATTGGGATTTAAGGATATGTTTGAACTTATTTCGTGGACTTCACCATCAATCCTTGCCCGTACAAAACCCAGCTTACGCGCATTTGACAATTCTCTTCGGTATTCACCACGTCTACCTCTTACGATAGGGGCTAATATCATAAGCCGCGTTCGTTCAGGAAAACTAAGGATATGAGCGACTATGTCTGCTACTGTCTGTGAACCGACAGCTGCACCGCATTCAAGACAATTAAACTGTCCAGCACGCGCGAACAGAACACGAAGATAGTCGTAAATTTCTGTTACGGTAGCAACTGTTGAACGGGGATTATGACCAGTGGAACCTTGGTCAATCGCTATGGAGGGAGACAAACCGACAATCTTATCTACTTCTGCCTTGCCAAGCTGCCCCAAGAATTGCCTGGCATAAGCGGATAAGGACTCGATATAACGTCTTTGACCTTCTGCATATACGGTATCAATTGCAAGTGAAGATTTACCTGAACCACTTACACCTGTGAAAACAATCAGTTTATCTTTCGGTAATTGGATGTCTATATTCTTTAGATTATGTTCTCTCGCGCCGTGAATATCTATTGACGCATCTGTCATCGTAACATATCCTCTCTTGGCGTTCATAGCATGAACAATCTTTTTTAATCAATATCTAAAAAACCACCTAAATCTTTAAGTTTTCGCACATCCCTCCGCCAATCTGATTTTACAGTTACATACAATTCTAAAAAGACCTTTTTATCCAAGAACCTTTCTATATCTGACCGTGCTAATTCTCCGATCCGTTTAATCAACTTCCCGGCTTTTCCAATGATGATCTGCTTTTGTGTCTGTTTTTCAGTATACACAATCGCTCTGATATATAGAATCTCTTCTCCGTTGCGTTTCTGTCTCTGTTCAAATTCCTCAACCACAACGGCGGTTGAATAGGGAACTTCGCGTTTGGTAATAAGCATGATCTTCTCTCTGACAGTTTCAGAAATGAAAAAACGTTCAGGTAAATCGCTGAGTTGATCTTCAGGAAAAAACTGCGGTCCTGGGGATAGTAAAGACTTCACCTGACCGAGTAGCAAATCCACGCCATCACGGGTTTTTGCTGAGATAGGTATCATTTCATCAAAGTCTAACTGCCGACTAAACTCGTCAAAAACAGGTAAGATTGTCGGTTTGTCAACAAGGTCAACTTTGTTAATGACAAGAATCTTTTTGGAGGATTGCGTCTTCTGAAGTCTGTTTAAAATCTGATTCTCAATAGGAACATTCCTATTCGCACCATCTACAATGAAAAGCACTATATCAGCATCGCGCAAAGCACCATAAGCAGTTTTGACCATTTCAGATTGCAGCCGATACTTCGGTTCCATCAGACCAGGTGTATCTACAAACACTATCTGATGTGTATCAGTCGTGACAATCCCGCGGATCTGATTACGTGTCGTCTGCGGTTTTGGGGTGACAATCGCCAACTTCTGACCTAAGATAGAATTGAGGAGTGTAGACTTTCCAACGTTCGGTGCACCGATAATGCTGACATATCCTGATCTAAACTCTTTATCTTCTGGTGCCACCTTGGAGTGATGATTAGATCTGTCTGACATATAGGCATCCAATATACTGAAAGTATTCTTACCGTTTAGGTCGTGCTGGGGTTTTTGTCTCAGCAGACTCGTAAATCAAATCCATCAATTCAGATTGGATTATCCCGTTCATCGGATCAGTGCGGGGTTCTGCTCTACCGAGTATGGCGTCAATGAAGTTATCATCTGGGTTCCCCGCAGACATCTCTGGTGTAATCGGCGGTGGATCTAACGCTTCTCCACCTTTCCAAACGCGTATCCAACCACCACCCCAACCGTCAACTTCAATTCTACCGTTATCAAAGATAAGTGCCATGTGTGTTCCGCCGGGACTTGGACAGTTTCCACTAATTACCATAGATGCAAGCACACCATTCTCAAACTTGATGTTGATAGATGAATTGATATCAACTTCTGTTTCTTGATTATCTGTATAAGCGTAGACCTCTTCTACTTTGGATTCTACAGTCCAACAGAGACTGTTCAGAAGGTGTGCGCCACTGTCGTAAGCCTGTCCCCCACCGGAAAGTGTCGGATTCTGACGCCATGCCCCAACCGTTGCTCTCTTCCAATTCTGTGTAATATAACCGATTACCAGTTCTAATTTACCGAATTCTCCACTACGGATGCTCTCTCGGATATAGTGAAAATTTGCTGAACATGGTGTGTTGTATCCAATTGTTAAGATTAGACCTGTCTCCTCAACTTTCTTTGCCAGTGTATAGGCATCCTCTGAAGAGGTAACCATCGGTTTTTCCATCAAGACATGACAACCTGCTTCAAGTGCTTGCATACCTTGCTCAAAATGTAGCGTATGTGGCGTAGATATTACGACTGCATCCGGTTTTACTTCATCCAACATTTTTGCTATGTCATCGTAAGCTTTCGGACGTGGTGAAAGGTCAGGTAGGTTTCTATCGATATAACTATTAGCAATATCGGTATTTATATCACAAGTTCCAACGATTTGAACGTCAGTATTACCATTCATGCGTCGCGCATGACCACCTGAGTTCCCGCCACAGCCAATCATGGCAAGCCGAATTTTTGACATCGTGTTCTCCTTAAATTCCAAATTCTATGATTGTCGTATCTAAAGCGAGTAGATTGTTCTTATGCAGTCTTCGCTAAGTCTTCCAAGCTCAAAGCACCTTCACCAAACACACGTCTAAACTTTGCCCCTCCACGTGATTGTGTATCCCCATGCATATAACACACACTAAATGCGCGTCGAGGAATATCTGTCTGGTTTGTTCCAGAACTATGCAACATCCAGTTGTGCAACAGTACCACTTCCCCTGCTTCCAATTCCAGTGGTAGCGGTGTTGAGTTCTCCACAATGTCATCAATCTGTTCTTGATTTAAGAAACCTGAACCGTGGGAAGGATTAATTAGACTGCTATGTGAACCGGGGATAATATGCACACATCCGTTTTCTATTGTTGCCGGATCCAATGCAGTATAAATTGTAATCTGTGGGTCACGATCTAGATCAGTCCATCTGTCTTGATGCCAGACAAGGTATGTTCCTTCACCTGCGGGTTTATTCATGAACATGGCTCGGAAGCATAGTATAGGCACCCCTTCACCATAGATTCTTGCACAGACTTTCTCAAACGTTGGATTCTGAAGATAAGCTAAAAAGTAAGGGTCAAATTCAAGATTCTGAATTTTGCGATACAACAACGTTGCCCCCTTATGTCCAGCAGACTGAGGGCCGGGTCTATCTGTTCCAGGTGCACGATCCAGTTGCATCATGATCTTGTCGTAGTTAAGCTCAGTCTTACCCAGCATAATGTCATCCATACGTTGCTGTAACTGTGCAAATTCGTCATCAGTAGCGACTTGTCCAATCCGGACAAAACCGTATTCATCAAAATGTTCCCACTGTGCATCTGTTATATGTTGTTCCATACATTCCTCCAAGCAAGACTCAAATGTTTGGAATCTTTAGTGCTATTGTTATAATATAATACTCATATTGGTGTGTACATAAAATGTTCAATGGCATAATATACTCTTAAAAGTAGCAGGCACACTCCGTGTGCCGTCCATACATCAATTAGGCACACGCTTCACCTACATTAAAGTATAACACAATTGACCATAAATTGAAAATAAATGTGACGAAAAAATGCAACCTCGTGTCACCTAAATTCCGTCTAATTAAGTGAGGGGTAGTAAATATTTCGGAGGAAAACTATGAAAAAGCAAGATATTCAGCTAATCCAGCGGATATTAGATGGTGACGAAAAAGCGTTCACTGCTATTGTCGAAAAGTACCAGAAAGGTATACATACACTCGCGTGGCAGAAAACAGGTGATTTTCACATTGCCCAAGAGATAACGCAGGACACCTTCCTAAAAGCATATCAGCAACTTTCTACATTGAAAAATCGAAAGTTGTTCTGTGGATGGCTCTATGTGATTGCTACAAACCTTTGTAATGACTGGCTCCGAAAGAAACGTCTACCGATACAATCGCTGGAAACTGTTGATACCAAAGAGGTGGATCAAGTGTCTTATGCAAACTACATTGAGGAACAGACTGAAGAAGATGCTAACGAGTCTCGACGTGAACTTATTGGAAACCTTTTAAAGAAGCTGCCAGAAAGTGAACGCACAGTCATGTCGCTACACTATCTTGGAGAGATGAGTTGTGAATCCATAGGCGAGTTTCTCGGTGTATCACAGAATACAATCAAGAGTAGACTCAGTCGTGCTCGGAACCGTCTAAAGAAAGAGGAATCAATGCTTAAAGAAAACCTGAGTAGTTTCCAACTACCAACACAATTTACGGAGAAGATCATGGAAAACATTATGAACAGCAAACCCATAACACCTTCTGTAACGAAACCGCTTATACCATTAGCAATATCTGCTGCTACAGCTATTATAGCAGTCCTGTTGATAGGAGTCGGTGCACAGCACATACTTAGTTTTCAAAAACCTTTCAATTTAGATGCATTATCTGATCAGACCGTTGAAATCACAGAAGCACAGCTTATATTTCACACAGATACAATTCCCAAACTCCCCCTACAAACTGGTAGGACAGAAATTCCAAGCCAGATCAATGGAATTAGTCAAAACTCAGATTCATCTCTTTCTACTGAAGCGGTTTCAGATACAGATGAAATCTCAGATGTAACAGGTAAGTGGCTTCAAGCAGCCAGCATGGAAGGCGGACCAGTTCCAACTCTATTCGCAACAACTGACGGAGACCTATTTGCAGGTACACTCACCGGCCTCTATAGACTTTCAGATGATGGAGATAAATGGGAACTAATAAGAATACGTAACGCACCTCCATTCAATGAAGAAGATGCCGAGATCGGTTGGGGAGTCATGGCGGAAAGGAATGATACGCTCTACATTGCTACTGATACTGAGATTATCTCATCTTCTGATAGGGGAAAGACATGGTTGACAGTCGGAACACATCCCGGGGGGTTACCTACAGGTTTTGTAAAAACCAAGGATGCTTATTACATCGGATTCAGCGATAGAATCTATTATTCAGATGATAAGGGTGTAGACAAAACTACGTGGAAACTTTGGAGTATAGAGGATACTGGTAAAAAAACTAACATCAAAATTCACGCAATTGAATCCATCAAAGACACTGTCTTTGTTGGAACAGACAAAGGGTTATATCGTATGGTTGATGAAAGTTTCGTGCCATTACCTATTGGAGATGGTACAATAGATGACAAAGAACAACAGGTTTTAGATATTGCCGTTTCAGGTGGTGATCTCTTTGTCGCGATTATTGTATCAGATACTGATAATACTACACGACGTCAAGTCAGTATTGCACAAGGTGTTACAAAATCAATACCAGATTTTGGATGGGTGCTTTATCATTCTTATGACAAAGGAAATACATGGAAATTGATAGCAAACAAAGAACATATTACTGAACCAAATAGGATGTATTTTCCATTACAGACTTTTGGTCCAAGAAAACACCAATTTCCCAATACAGTAATGCTTCCAAATTTCAATGTGAAGATAAGTGCAACAAAAGGAAGAATCGTAGTACTTGATACCAAATACCAATCATACGCACTAAATCATGATGGAAATTGGGTCTTAGACGATACTCCCAATATGTTATTCAATATAGATAAAGCAGATGCTACACCCGTGTTCTTAAACCCAAATGTCATCTATAGGAGTCATAGATTTGGTATACTCCGTTCCTTGGATGGAGGGAAAAATTGGGTACGATTTAATCATGGGATTTATGGCAAAACTATTTGGGAAATATTTATCGTTGACGATTATCTTTATGCATACACGCCGAGTGGGATAATTGGTTCAACTGATGGGGGCAATTCATGGAAGAACGTGTTTTTTGATGCGGGGGATACGACCTTTTCTTTAAAGAAATCTGGTCAACACGTTTATGCAAGAACTGATAGAATGCTAAACATCATAGCGAATGTTAATGGAATTAATGAAGAAATAGATGTAAATGCAAGGGTTATAGATGAGCAGGTTGGGAATATGAAGATTCTACGAATACAATCCCGAAATAGTGGAAAATCCTTAACAAGAGTAACACCCACTTATATACCGAAAACATCACCGAATTTTGAAACACTTCCAGGCAACTTCACAGTGACAGACTCAGCGTTCTACGTAGAATCCAACAACAATCTATATAGATGGAAATACGGTACATTAGATTGGTATGACACCAGATTAGCAGAAGAAATTGGTAATGAAACTCCAGATAACGATTCAGGATTGAAAATCGCTGCTTTAGAGAAAAAACTCTATGTCGGCATGATGAATGGACACCTGATGCAATCACTGGATGAAGGTGAAACGTGGACAGATGTCACCTCAAACCTACCATTTGCTGTCGAATCTTTCAAAACCGTAGTCTTTGCAGGTGAAAGCATCTATGTTGCAACTGACAAGGGTGTTGTTCGCTCAACAGATGGCAAAAACTGGGTAACGCTATCAGATGAAAATGGCATACCACTTGTTATGAATAGATTGGTAGTCGCTGATACAACAGTTTACGGAGAATCTGATCAAATTATCTATAGCATAAACAGGGACAATGAGAAATGGATGCCAGTTACACCAAAAATTGCATATCCCGTTGCATGTTTTGATACTGACGGTATCAAACTCTATGTTGGCACTTATGGGAGTGGATTGCTGCTTTACAAACTTGATGAATAGTTTTGCATTGAACGGACTTAATGTTTTTCAGATGGGATGTGAATAACTTGTCTTTTCTGTTGCTTTTTGCATGAAAGGATCAGAATTAGACAGATTCGGCACCATTCTGTAGTATGTGCATGAAAGCATCAAGGTTTTGCACCTGGGCTGCAGCACGAAACAATTGCTTAAGACGTTGTAGACTGTCAATGCTCTCAATATCAGACTTTATTGCTTCTATTGTGTCAATTTGGAAACGAATAGAGAGGAGTTCCAAAATACTTTCAACAGTATTATTCCGTTCACCTTTTTCTATAATGTATTGATAAACAGACGAATCTTGCATGATTTCCTCCGATAAAAGATGAATTAATGATTCCCGTTCATGGGTCAGTCCACTCATCACCCATAGGTCTACTAATAGGTTTGCACGGGTTGACGAGTCAATCTGTAAAGACTTTGTTGTTTCTACACATTGATAAATCCACTGTAGTGGGTCCATATCAATTGGCGGTTTCATTAATGGCGCAAATGCCATCAATCCTGGTTGGCGAGATTCAAGAACAGATTGTCCATCTATATCTATGAGTCGAATAACTTTATACTCAACAATGAAATTATATCCTTGAATGTCCTGTTTATAGCCGCCCGGATCGTTTTTCCCCGAATTTGGTTTAAGATAGATGACGTGTGAAAGAATGGGTAAACCATATTTTTCATAACATCTACCCATATATCCGATGTTGCGTCGTGTCATATCTACATCGCTACTGTCTCCTGTTTGAAATTCGCAATGTACCAGTACAGGTTTATCATTAAGTAAAATCTTTACCAAACTATCCATTTCACGTTTTTCAACGGTAACGAATTCACTTTCCAGATGTTCCAAGAATTGGATATCCGTTCTGTTTAAAATGAAACGTAGAACATCTTCAGTGAATGTATAAAAAACATCTTTAGTAACTATATCAAATTTTTGGTAAGGTAATAAAATTCTCCCTAATGAAGATTGACTTTGGTTAGAATTGTTCATACAATATTATACAACGGACAGATGATTAATATCAAATGATTTTCAAGATTAGGGTGTGAAGTGTTTGGGTTCAGGCAGA
>JAJDZB010000084.1:0-61199 GCA_022824835.1 Candidatus Poribacteria bacterium
TTTTTTTTTATTTTTTTTTTTTTTTTTTTTTTTATTTTTTTTTTTTTTTTTTTTTTTTTTTTTTTTTTTTTTTTTTTTTTTTTTTTTTTTTTTTTTTTTTTTTTGGGGTGGTGGGGGGGGGGGGGGGGGGGGGCGCCGCCAGCTCTGATAGCCAGGGAGATCGGTATAGATTTACGTGGGCAGGCAAGAACGATGCTATTCGTATCCTCAACACACCTACCACTGCTGCACTAAAACCCTGTCGCGACGAATCTCTCCATTTTGACACTTCGTCAAACCTTTTCATTGAGGGTGATAATTTAGAAGTCCTCAAACTCCTCTACAAACCCTATTTCGGGCGTGTCAAAGCCATCTATATTGATCCTCCATACAATACCGGTGGCGACTTTGTCTATCCTGACAATTATGCTAAACCGTTAGACACTTACCTCCAATTCACTGAACAAATAGATTCGGAAGGCAATTTGCAGACAAGCAATCCAGAAACAAGCGGACGCTATCATTCTACTTGGTTGTCCATGATGTACCCACGTCTTTTCATGGCACGCCAGCTGCTTACCGATGATGGTATTATATTTGTCAGTATTGATGATCGCGAAGTATACAACCTTCGCTTCATGCTGAACGAGATTTTTGGTGAAGAAAACTTTATTCAGCAATTGGTTTGGTATAGGCATGGTGGAGCTGGAAATAAGGCTAAATACTGTGCAACTGATCACGAATACATACTCGTTTATGCTAAGCATCTCCAAATGATCGATAATTTGCGTAGACCATTAACAGAAAAAGAACAAGCAGAATATACAGAAAAAGATGAATACTATCCCACATTAGGCCCATATAAACTTCGCATATTAGATATTGGTGGCTACGGTGGGCATGAATATGAAATCAAATGTCCTGATGGTTCAACAATTCTTGATGAATGGCCCTGGAAGAAAAGAGGCTTTTTGCGAAGACAACAAGATAACAAGATTGACTTCAGTAAAGATGAGGACGGAAAATGGCAGGTGAAATATAAACTCTATCTTAATGAATCTGGAAGAGTCTTACGGAGTTTGTTAAATAATGTGGAAAAAAACGTTAAAGGCAAAGAGCAATTAGAGGAAGACATGAAAATACATAAAGTATTTGATTACCCTAAACCTGTCGGTTTAATCAAGCATTTACTACAATTCATCAACGATTCTAATTACATCGTTTTAGATTTCTTCGCTGGCACTTGCACGACAGCACGAGCAGTAATGGAGTTAAACCAAGAGGATAACGGTGATAGACAATTTATTATGGTACAATTTCCTGAATCCACACCTAAAAAATCAACAGCACACAAAGCAGGATTTAAGACAATTGCCGAAATCGGTAAAGAACGGGTCCGGCGTGTTTGTGAAAAAAACAACCAATTGACCGGTTTCCGCGTTTTTAAACTCTCACCATCAAATTATGAGACAGAAAGTAATTTTGAAACCGATGAACCGACGACTCTTTTCAGTGGTTTAGAAGATACTCTTGACCCGCTCCGAGAAGGGTGGCAAGCAGAGGATGTTCTCTATGAAATTATTCTCAAGGAGGGATACCCGCTGGACAGTGCAATTCAACCTGTTAAAGAACTCACAACAAACACCGTTTATTGTATTACTGCGCCTAACGAGACACAATCATTCCATGTCTGTTTAGATGAACAAATAACAGAAACGGATATAGAACGTTTGGACTTATCAAAAGATTCTGTCTTTATCTGTCGTGATATTGCGTTAGATGATACGCTTGCTGCGAACCTTGCTTTGCAGTGCCGTCTCAAAACGATCTGACTTTTTATAGCAAGTTTGACTTGCAAACTACACCAAAGGTAAAAATGAAATTTGAATTTGACGCTAACCAAAATTACCAACGTGATGCCATTGATGCCGTTGTCCAATTGTTTGAAGGACAAATCCCCGCTCGGACGACTCTACAATTTGGTGGAGAATCTAGTTTTTCAACTATACCTAATTACCTTGACTTAGATTCTAAACAAATAAGTGATCGTCTAAAAGAAATTCAAAAGGCAAACGGAATAGAGACGGGGAAGTTTTCCACAAACGGATTTCCAAACTTTTCCGTGGAGATGGAAACGGGGACTGGCAAAACCTACATCTACCTCCGTACTATATTGGAACTCTTTCAAAACTACGGTATGCGAAAGTTTATTGTTGTTGTTCCTTCCGTTGCGATTCGAGAGGGTGTGCTAAAAACGCTTCAGATAACAGAGTCGCATTTTAAAGAGTTGTATGACAACATCCCATATCGTTATTATGTTTACGATTCCGAGAAGTTGTCACAAGTTCGCCAGTTTGCGTTATCGGATAGTGTTGAAATTATGGTTATCACAATGGCCTCATTCAATCAACCTTCAAAAAACGTGATTTACAAAAGCATTGATCGATTGCAAGGGGATATTCCGATGGATTTTATCCGGGCGACTCGTCCTATTCTGATATTAGATGAACCCCAACGTATGGAAAGTGATCGCAGTGTAGAAGCTCTCTCCAGTCTCTCCCCACTGTTTGCATTGAGATATAGTGCGACACATAAGACCCCTCACAATCGAGTTTACTGCTTAACGCCCTATGACGCTTATCGTGAGGGTTTGGTAAAAAGGATAGAGGTTGCAGGTATTGAAGAAAGTGCCAATACAAATCTTGCCTTTGTTCATGTTAAGAGTGTTCAAAGCGAAAAAAGTCGAGTAACAGCAAAACTTATAGTGCATAAACTGATGAAAACTGGTACGGTAAAACAGACAACACTCACATTTAAACAAGGCGATGATTTAGAGACAAAAACGAATCTGCCTCAGTATCAAGGTTATCGGATTAGAGAAATTGACGTTAGATGGGGTGAGGTACATTTTGATAATAACCTGGTTTTAGCAACTGGAGAAACACATGGAACTGATAAAACAGCAATTTTTAAGGCACAAATTCGCTATACAATTGAGGAGCACTTTCGGAAGCAGAAAAAACTTAAAGATGCTGATCTTAAGGTGCTTTCACTCTTCTTTATTGATAGAGTTGACAACTATGCAGGAAAAGACCCAATCATTCGCAAACTCTTTAACGAATGCTTCAATGAGTTAAAACAGGAAAAGAGGTACTCAGAATGGCAAGAAAAACAACCAGAAGAGGTCCAAGCTGCCTATTTTGCAAAAGCTAAAAGCCAAACAGAAAACGAAAAACTTGTTTACGAAGATACCAAGGGGGATGCAGAAAAGGATCGCGAGGTTTACCAATTGATTATGAAAGATAAGGAACGTCTTCTGTCTTTTGAGGAACCGACGTGTTTTATCTTTTCACATTCTGCACTCCGTGAAGGGTGGGATAGTCCGAACGTCTTTCAGATTTGCACGCTGAACCAAACTGTCTCTGAGACGAAGAAACGACAGGAAATTGGGCGTGGCGTGCGCCTCGCTGTGAATCAAGAGGGGAAACGTGTACATGATGAAAAACTTAACGTGCTTACTGTCGTTGCCAACGAAAGTTATACCAATTATGTTCGGCAACTTCAAACCGAAGTTGAGGATGAATTTGGAACTGCCGCCAGCACACCAAAACCGAAAAATGCAAGAGAACGGGGTCCAATAAAACTAAAAAAAGCGATGACACTTAAACCGGAATTTGAGGAACTCTGGAATCGGATAAAACACAAAACACGATATAAGGTGCAGATTGACACAGAAAAACTGGTTGAGGAGGTTGTGGAAATATTGGATGATACCAACATCCAACTTCCCCAAATATCAATAGAGAAGCGAGAATTGATAGTTAATAAAGATAATTTGTTTGAAACTGAGCTAATTGCGGATAGCAGATTGGAATATCGTTTACTGGGTAGGGCAAACGTTTTGAAGTCAATTGAACATCGTTTAGCACATACAACACCCGCAATGAAACTAACACGTCGAACCATCCTGGAAATTCTCAAGCGGACCAATAATCAGCAAGCTGCTTTAAACAATCCTCCTGAATTCGCTAAGATCGTGGTTGAAAAAATCAGACAGAAAATTATAACGCAACTGATTGATGGCATAAAGTATGAAAAAATTGGTGAAGTGTATGAAATGAGCCAATTTGACTGTGAACTGGAAAGTTGGAAAGACTGTATGGTACCTGTGTCGCGTTCCATTTACGATCATGTGATATGGGATTCGGAAGTTGAAAAGCAATTTGTTGAGGGATTAGAGAAACGACAGGATATTATACTTTACTTGAAACTACCTGCTTTCTTCACCGTACCAACTCCGATAGGAAACTACAATCCAGATTGGGCGATAGTTAAAGAGGAACGTGATGCACACGGGGAACCTATAGGTAAAGAAAAACTCTATCTGGTCAGAGAAACGAAAAGTACAACGGACTCAGAGGAACTCCGACATCGTGAAGAACGGAAGATAGACTGTGGTAGGAAGCATTTCTGCGATACGCTTGGTGTTGATTATGAAGTTGTTACCTCTGCGGAGGAGGTCTAATAGTGTTTTTTTGGGTAGATGTGCTTAGCAATTTTGTAGAATAGTGACTTAATATACAGAGTCAAAAAAATCCACAAATTCCTTCGGGTCTTTAGTCGAACCAGAATACCAGTATGAACTTTTATGTAGCTTAATCCAATCCTCCCACAAATTCTTCATCTGCCTTCGAGTGACATCTATACCTGTCCATAACTTTGACAGTTCTGAATTTTGAACGAAAAGCGAAGGCGCACGCTGTTTTATTTCGTATTTCTCGGTCAAAAACAAAGGGTAAACGGCGAGAGAATATGGTTTTAATTCTTTTAATTCTTTTTCTTCTTTGATTACTGCTGCTAATTCATGAATACTCAATATCATGTGGTATGCGACGAGTGCTATACGATACTCTTGGTCATCCTTGAATATAGGAGATAACCATTCCCACCTATTAAAAGCATTAGCCAAATATTTCCAACTTTCACTATATCCCCCAAGCGATTTGCAGAGACCCATGAGTTTACGGTTTTTCCATACACTACGGGTAAACTGTGAACCTATTTCTGAAGGGAATTTTGTTTGTGCTAAACTGAAAGCGAGATCTAACCGATTTATATTTAAGCAAAGACTTCCATGTAAGTTATGGTAAACATATCCAAGAGCATAAGGAATTTCAATCCAAGGCCTGTAACCAACACTGTTCCAGTCTTCACTTTGCATATTTAGTAGGTCATCAAGCAAAGACTTTTGATCGTAGAAACGCTCATTCCCCGATTTTATGCCACCAAGAGACATAGAAATCAAGGGAGAAACAATTTCAACAGCTTTATCCACTATTTCTGCCAACTTTTCTTGATCTTCTACTTGTTGACTATCCAATTCCTCTTGTCGCCATTGCACTAATGATTGGAATACATTTTGACGAATTTGCTCAACAAGTCGCGACCAGCCCAGGATATCATCTGCTCTTGCCAACTCGAATGCAGATTCATAAATATCGGCAACTGGTTCAAGTTCAATCTTTTCAGGAATCTCAGAGAAGTTATGACTTAGAACTTTAGGAACTGAAGTTTGATTAGAAAGTGGATTTTTTCCCAAAGGTGGTTTCTGTGTAATTGGCACTCCATGAATTTCATGAAGCAATTCATTGGACTTCTCATCAAACTTATTGCCATCTGTGAAATCAATATAGACTCTCGATGCTAAAAAGGATGGTGTTTTTTCATCAGTTGACGCTTGACAGATAATGGGAATGAATTTATTCGTTCCCAAATCTTGGGTGAGCTGAGCAGTAACAATAAGTCTTTCATACCCTACGCCACCCTCACCAGCATTTGCTTTTCTCACATAGGTGTCTGTGCATATAACAAGTACTCGATCAGAATCCCTAACTCCTTTGTCCATGAATAATGTTAGATCATCTCCTGGCCCTAAATCCTACTGATCAAGGATTACGTCAATTCCGTTTTCAACAAGTTCAGTGCAAAGTTTTAGCACCCAATGTTTGTGTTTTTCTGAATCGTGAGAATATGAGGCAAATACTTTCGGTGGTTCCATTGTGTCCTACGATTTTGAGTTGTTTTCTTCCGTTTTTTACAGTATAATTCCAATCAAATAGATAGATATTTTAACATATTTTCACAGGAAAAGCAAGGAAAAGCACGATGAAAATCTTCTCTCTCTCCCTCACCGTATTACTTTCTATGACACTCTTTGCCACTGCAGCTGACCTAAACAAAGACCCAATCCGAACCTTGCTGCCCTTTGACGCAATCCCTGCTATCACCAAACCCCAATTTGTATCTGCCATTGCAGCAAAGTTAGATGATGATGCACCGGTCATCGGAGTAACCTTCAATGACGAAAGCCACGTCTATTCACTCTATCTGCTGAACGGGCACGAGATAGTGAATGATGTTGTCGGTGACAAAAAAATCGCTACCACATGGTGACCACTCTGCAACACGGCTATCGTGTATAGTCGGGAACTTGAAGGTAAGACCTATACCTTCGGTGTCAGCGGAAAACTATGGCGCGACGCGTTGTTAATGTATGACCATCAAACCCGCTCCCTCTGGTCGCATATCACTGGAGAAGCGATTCAGGGAAAACTCAAAGGCAAGAAACTGAAACCTCTCGTCTCTATGCCACAAATCGCGTGGAAAGCATGGAAAAAGAACTATCCTGATACAAAAGTACTCTCAGTTCCATTCAGGGGTGTCATGCGTGAAAGCATAAGTCGCGACTCTTACGAAGGGTATCATAAAAGCCAAGACACGGGTGTGAGTGGAATAAAATACACCGATAAAAGACTACCTAATAAACAGCTTGTCATCGGAGTTCAAGTACAGCGAAAATATGGTGACGATGGATTAGCTGGTCATGACGGTGCTGATGGAAAAGCAGGTGCTGATGGACAAGACGGTGCTGATGGACAACCTGGTGATCCCGATGCAGTTGACCAATATAGCACACAGTATCGCGCCTATCCGCTTACACAATTTACTAAAACTGCTATGATCAACGATACAGTAAACGGTGTGCCTTTGTTAATCTTTCACGACATAGAGTCGTTTGCAACCGCTGTCTTTAAACGTATAGTAGCCAATAAGGTGATTATTTTTACTGCCATAGACGGTCACTTCGCTCAAGATAATTCCGGCACAGAATGGAATCTCATTACTGGTAAAGCGACAAAAGGAAAACACAAAGGGGAACGTTTACAACGACTATCCTCTGTCAATATTTACTGGTTCGCCTGGGCACGTTTCTATCCTGAAACAACTATTTACCGGAAGTAATCCATCAATCGTTCAATTCTACGACTTCCCCTGTCATGTCACGATGTATTGTCGGACGGATGACCAATTCGGGTATGTTACTTCGTGGCGGTAGTGTGGCAATAAGGAGAATCGCTTCTGACGTTTCTGCTACATCTACCATCAGGGCGCGTGCGTCAGCATCTGGCGGAATAGGACGTTTATCCACAATGGGTGTTGCAACTTCTCCAGGAATTATCACACTTGCACGTATTCCTGTATTCCGCAAATCATTGTTGAGAAACTCCGTGAAATTGATGACGCCTGCCTTCGCTGCACCATAAGCAAATCCACTAAAAGGACCGGGCGTAACCGCAGCAAGCGACGAGATGTTGATAATCGTTCCCGATTTCGCTTTCAGCATTGTCGGTACAACCGCTTGTGTGCAGAAAAATGTTCCGATTAGATTTGAGTCAACAACTGAACGTGTTTCTTCTGGTGTTGTATTGAGTAGTCTACGATTATGGGAACTGTGTCCAGCATTGTTCACCAGCACATCTATGCGACCAAATTTCTGATATACATCGTCAACCATCTTTTGAACAGCATTGAAATCTGATACATCAAGCGTGTAACATGCTGCTGTTCCACCCAAAGTCCTGATCTCTGCTATAGCAGACTCTAATTTCGATTCTGTTCTACCCACAATCACGACGGTTGCTCCTTCTTGTGCCATTTTGAGTGCAGCATCTCGACCGATCCCGCTTCCACCCCCCGTTATGATACACACCTGATCCGTTAATTTCATTCTTCACCTCCATTTGGTAAAATACGTCGAACTGCTGCTTTCACCTCTTTTGAAAACGATTCCAGTTCATACTGTTCCTCTGATATTTTATCACGATGTTCATCAAAAGGATACCCTCCTTTGCCTGCTTCGTTGAAATAGACGCTCAGCTGATACCGTTGAAAGATATTCATGCGAGGATAATCTTCTGTCCACGGGCTTGCATCATGGAGCAAATTCGTTGAGAAAACCGCCACATCCCCCGCTTGCATCGGTAGCGTAATTGAGGTCGGCGGATCGTGTCGGACAGGCAGATGTTCTGGTGTCTTGAATTGGGATTTATGACTGCCAGGGACAAGACAAAATCCTGTTCCCGGTGGTACATCTACCAATGCCACCCAGGTCGCGATATGATTACAATAAATATGTCCCGCGGCAGCTTGATAATCGTTATGCGGATTGCGGAATCCTGGTGGAAACTTAAATCCGCTATCATCACGGTGAAAGTGTTGCGGATAGTCGTGCTTCGTCATCATCGTAAAATTGTTGTGAAAGAGACGCGGCGCGTTCATCATTAACCCTCCTAAAACCCGCATAATGTCTGGGTTCATCGCGAGGTCTTGAAACAAGCGATGTCCATATTGGATATGTCCTATATGTGTTTTGCACGGTTCTTGTCTGCCACGGTGCAACGGTGGCGGGATGTCAGATTCATCAATTGTGAGCCAATGCTGGAGCACCTTCAACATCTCCTCAATCTCGTCTTTAGGAATTACATTCCGCAAGACGAGAAATCCGTGTAAGTCGAAATACCACTTTTCTTCTTCGGTTAAAGTGGATTGAATATTATACATTAAATTTCTCCACAGTTCCGTGTTGTGTTGAATTATAGATTATCAGAATTGACCAAAATTATCAAGTAGTGATATTCAGTGGATGTGTAAAGTTTTTGTAAATTCTCTGTCATTCCTAACCCCGGCATTTGTACCCTTAAATGTTCTTTACACGTTAAACTTATAGGTAAAAACACCTTCAGATTGGAATAAGTCAATTTAATGGAGTTAAATGATGCAAATGAAAACTCTCGTACTGATGAGTATTGTAACGATGATGTTAGGAAATGTAATGATAGCGGATGGTTCTTCCGGTATAGACCATCGTGATATTTTTGTAGGGGCAAGTGCCCGCGCTGTTGGCATGGGAAGTGCATTCACAGCCGGTCCATCAACAAATAACGGGTTTTTATGGAATCCATCTTCACTCGGATATTTGAATGGTATAGAGCTGAATCTGGGTAGTGTTCCTTTTTCAGATGCCACTTCAGGACCGGATCAAGCGTTTTCGTTAGCAGTAAGTCCTTACACACTCGGTATAACCGATAAAAATGTGGGTAACCTGTCTGTCGCAGCTTGGTTTAATGGATTGAATGGTAATAACAATGTTTCTACGCAGATTGCACTTTTAGGGTATGGATTAGCATTAGGTGATTATGTATCGGCAGGGGCAAATGTGCGCTACTATCAGCGACATATAGCAGACGAAACGCGATTCCTTTGGAGCACAGATGTTGGGATGCAGTTTACTTATCCTTTTGAAAAGTTCGGAGAATCTATTACGTTGGGGATGAATCTGGCTGAGTTAAGTAATGGAATCCGATATAGTGATGGCAAACTGATTGAACCTTTAGAGGAAAGTTTGCCATTAGTAACGCGTTTTGGCATGACGTATCGTCCGGACAAGGCAACATTGCTATCTACTGATTTCGCTATTCGGGGACAAAATGATAGAAATTGGGGTGAACGTGTTCGGTTACACCTTGGAGCAGAAAGATGGGTGTTCAATAACCATTTTGCAGTGCGGGTTGGATATACCACATTAACCTCGTCTGATGAATTCGGAAATGGACAATGGACACAAGGCATAAGTTTCCGTAATTCTTCCGGTCAGTTGGATTACGCACATGTAAGTGGCGGAGAATTAGAACAGAATTTGCATTGGATTTCTGCAACGTTACGGTGGGGTAGTAGTAAAAAGAGCCCCACACCAACAGAAAATCTGCAAAATCCAGTTGAAGTTATAGAACCAGAACCGAAGGATACTTATAAAACGACTACAACTCAAAAGATTGTGATGCCGAAAACACTTGATGTTAACACAGAGAACGGATCAAACACAGGAGAATTGCAGCTAACTGAACAAGCAATTTCTCCAAATAGTGACGGATTTGCTGATTCTACTACGTTCAGTTTTAGAGTTAAAGCAGACGACAAATGGGAATTGACACTGAGTGATGCATATACCGAACAGGTATGGAAGCAAACCGGCACCGGTACACCACAACAAGGTGTTACATGGAACGGCATGGGAAGCGATGGTAAATTGGTTTCCGATGGAGATTATGTGGCACAACTTCACATTGCTGATGCAGAAGGAACATTGCATATCACGAGTAGTAGTAAGGTTACTGTAGACGTAATCCCGGTAACAGTGGAGATATCTAAGAAAGCACCGGGAACTATCGGGGTGCAGACGTGGGATATTAACCCGATTGCCAATTGGAAACTTGAGGTATTTGATGCAAATAACGTTCTGATTGAAGAGAGCGAAGGTAAAGGCAAACCGCCAGAAACGGTAGTTTTAAGCAAAGTGTCACAGTTACCTGAAAGAACATACAAATTCGCACTGAGTGTTCAAGACATAGCCGGAAATAAGAACACCAAGCAAACAGAGCTCAAATTCGGCAAAGCAACCACTATAAGTGGAAATCAGAATGTAGTGCAAAAACCCAAGTTTACATTGATGGTAGGGTCTTTCTCAGAACGTAGAAATGCCGATCTGTTGGCTGATAACCTACAAAATCTACATCCAGATGAGAAGGTGAAAATCTACACTGTAACATTGAATGGAAATACCATGCATCGAGTGACGATCGGAGAATTCACAGCACGTGAGGACGCAACAATCCTCAAACAACAGATTCGCGAATCGCAAGGTGTTGAACCCATATTGATTACACCGAAATAGGTACTCACCTCAGGATCAAATAGGTTGTATTATATTTTATAGAAATCCAAAGCGTTCTGGTAAAAGAGTCGGTTTTTTTCAGTATCGGATGCATCATCAACTACCGAGAGGAGTGCTTCAAACCACTCGGAATACTTGGCAGCTAAGGTGCATACGGGCCAATCACTACCAAACATAAGTCGGTTATATTCGAATACTTCAACAAGATGTTGAATGTACGGTTTGAGTTCTGCAGCTGTCCAATTTTCGCTTGCGGTTGACACAATACCAGATACTTTGCAATGTACATTTTGAAAAGCGGCGAGTTTTTTCATGTGGGTTGCCCACGGTTCAAACTCGTCGTCTTTTATATTTGGACCACCACAATGGTTGACAGCATGCATGATGTTAGGGGTTGCTTCGACTAACGTTATGGCAGCTGGAAGTTGATCATGTTTAGCACAGAGTTCAAATGAGAGGTTATACTTTCCTAACAATCTCACACCATTAATCAGTTCGGGGGTTGCGTAGAATGCGTTGTCGGGATTATGCCATGCCATCCTGCGGATACCTGCGACGAGTTCAAATGTTGTGAGTTTTTCAAGTGTTGCTTCTACATCAGGTTTTTCGAGCGGTGCAGCGGCTGCAATCGCACCTATCATCCCATCTGTTTCAGCAATCTGTGTTAGCCATTCCACCTCCTTGATAACATCTGTCTCAGCAGGATCACCTTCAACGTGAACCGATTTTACAACGTTAATGTCCCCTATAGCGTTCCGATAGTCTTCTGAAGTGTATCTCTGTTGCAGAAGATCAAATCCATCTAACCAAGGATATTCTAAATTGGATGTATCCCAAAGGTGTTGGTGTGTGTCAATGATTTTTAGCATCTGTGTCCTTCCATTTTTGAAGTGGTTGTTGCTGAAGGTATTATATCACATAGTATAGAATTATTACCAATACCTTCTCATTTACTACAAATAACGCCTTGCTATAGTTCAACTTTTGTGCAATAATAAGACAAGACACATGTTGATATGATGCACACTGAAAATCCAGAATAGGATGTGGGCACTATGAATATTAAAACGACAACTATAAATATTAAAAATACAAAAGTTATCCCCCATGCCCTTGTCATTTCTATTGGGGTGCATGTCCTGCTGGTTTTCCTGATGATAGGATTGTACAAGACCAAACCTATTCTGATTGAAGACCTAACATTCCTTGAAATATCAGAGATGCCTAAACAACGTGCAATACGTACCTTAAAGCGAAAAAACTTATCCCCACCCAAATTTACACCTATCAAGCAAGAACAGATTGAAAATGTCGTAAGTACCCATATTCCTACCTTGTCAAAAACAAAACAAATTATACATAGAAATCCAATAACACCTCTACGGGGGTTTTCTCTGCCGGAACCACGCACTTTAGGCATGAACAACGCAGGTATAAACGCACCAGTACCATCAATCAGTGAAGGTATTGCAACTGGATATGGATTAGGTAGATTCAAACCACAAACCGTAGTTCGGAATGTAACACGAAATTCTTTCATGCCACTTATGGACGATACGCTTGCAAGTATCGGAGACCTACCGTTACCCAACGTCATTTTAGCAAGAATAGGACAACACATTGTAACAAACCGAACGAAAGATGTCGTTGACATCGTTTTCATCATAGATGGCAGCGGTAGCATGAAAGATAACATCAATGCAGTCAGAAACCATCTCAACCGAATGACAGACCTATTTGATGTTGCACAACTTGATTTTACAATCGGAATTGTCATCTTCAGAAACAGTGCTGCATATAATATGTTGGGTTGGGATTTTGAGGTTATTCCACAAACACGGTCCGTTCTTAAGATACGCAGAGCACTCACACAAGTGAAGTGTCGCGGTGGAGAAAAAGCTGTAGATGCGCTGATACGCGCTGCGGATGAAGTTCAGTACAGAAAAAACGCCGATGTTCACTTCATTCTGATTACAGATGAATACGTTAGCGGAAACTATACAGCAAGTGATGTACTTCAGAAGATGAAGAAATGCAACATTAAAGTAGATGTTGTTGGTCTTGATGAACCTTTCCAGAAGTTCATTACACGCACAACTGGAGGGATATGGCTTCCCATCGCAAGTTTAGGCATACATTAGCACTTTTGAATGTTTTTTCAAGATTTTCTTCAATCTCTACTACAAGAACCCAATAAATCCGATACAGCGGATACACTTAATAAAGAGCATTTTTTCCATGCTTGTTGGTTAACCCTTGTTTTCCTCATCGTCTGTGGCTATGGTGCAGTGCACCATGAAATGTGGCGCGATGAAATTCAAGCATGGTTATTAGCAAGAGATAGTACATCCATCTTTAATCTATTCGCGAATATGAAATATGAGGGGCATCCAGCACTATGGCACCTCTGCTTAATGCCGCTCAGTCGCCTCTCTGCTTCCCCCGTGATGATGCAGATATTCCATCTGCTGATTGCAGCGACAACTGTATTCCTATTTGCGCGTTATGCACCTTTTCATTTATTGATTAAGTTTCTCTTTGCTTTCGGATACTTTGCCCTATATGAGTATGCAATTGTGGCAAGAAACTATGCCATTGGCGTTCTGCTTATCACCATCTTCTGCGTGCTCTATAAAGATCGGTATAAACGTTTTGTATGGATTGGTTTCATCTTGATTCTGCTTGCACATACCAGCGTGCATGCCTTAATTGTTACAATTGCAATCGGTATTGCACTCTTATGTGAATTTCTCTACTTTCACTACTACAAAAAAGAAATATCAATTGATAATAGACAACGTGTATGGATAGGGTTTGCCTTAATAGGGTTTGGTATTCTTACGGCTGTCATTCAACTCAATCCACCGGCAGATAGTGGATTCGCGACGGCTTGGAATTTTAAGTTTGATTTTCAACGTGTTAACAATATCGTCAAAATCCTCACAAATGCGTTCTTACCGCTCCCAAGAGCTGCGATGGGTTTTTGGAATAGTCACCAACTACACGTTTCTCCGTTCTTTCAGTTTATCCGATTACCCCTGTGTTATCTTTTCATATTCTGGTGTATCCTCCGTTTCCTAAAACGTCCGACAGCTCTCATCATCTATTTGATAGCAACAGTTGGACTGCTTTCATTCTTCTATGTCAAGTATGGCGGCAGTATGCGTCATCACGGATTCTTATTTTTTACATTCATTCTCACGAGTTGGATATGCAATGATTGTCCTGAGTTTAAATTTCCTTTTGACAAGGTCAGCACAGTAGCGCAATCGTTCTTCGGCAATGTATTCATCATACTCCTTATATTTCACTTCCTCGGTGGCATAACCGCTCTTATTTCAGATGTTCAGTATGTATTCTCACACGGAAAGAGAACTGCTGAATACATAGAAGCACAAGGTATAGAGGATATGATGATAGTCGGGGACACAGATTTTGCTGTCAGTACCGTCGTTGGATATCTAAAAAAGAAGGAAGTATTCTACTCAAAAGGTAGCCGATTCGGATCCTTTGTCAGATGGGACAAAGCCAGAACACACGGTGTTTCCAACGAAGAAATTATTAGAGAAGCGGTTGTGTTAAGCACGAAGTATATGCAGGATATACTCATCATCATGAATCGTGTTTTGGAAGAGGAATTAGTAGAACAGTATCAACTGACTTTACTAACGAAATTCACCGGTTCAACCATAGGCAATGAAGGTTTCCATCTTTACATGCTTAGTTTCCCTTGAAAAAATATCAGCAATAATGATATACTTAAGCAATCACTAATTTAGAAATATTTAGCTATCTCTCATAAGGTTAAACGTTATCTATAAAATTCAACCTTGACATGGTCCGCTATTGATGTTAAGATATTTAAAATCTTTATATTCTCCTACAGAGAATGGCATTTTTCCAGTTTATAACATCACAGAAAAGGAAAAGTAAAAACAACCTTCAGAATAAAGTATGGAAGAAATACCACGATTACCAAAAACAGAACCATTACAATTGCGCTACTACGGCGACCCTGTCCTACGAAAAAGAGCTGAACCCGTAAACGAAATTACAGACGTAGAACGGCTACTTGCAGATGATATGTTAGAAACGCTCTAC
Source organism: Candidatus Poribacteria bacterium (assembly GCA_022824835.1). Classification (GTDB taxonomy): domain Bacteria; phylum Poribacteria; class WGA-4E; order WGA-4E; family WGA-3G; genus MSPOR6. The sequence continues at coordinate 15,152 of JAJDZB010000084.1, forward strand.
GCTGCATTCGGAATCGGTCTCGCCGCAACACAAGTCGGTATCTTAAAACGATTTATCATTGCTGATATAGGCTTAGTGGAAGACGAAGAAGAATTTGAACCTCTTGGACTATTCAACCCCGAAATAATCAGTGTTGAAGGGGAGTGTGTACTTGAAGAGGGATGCCTAAGTATTCCCGATTTGCGAGCAGAGGTGAAAAGACCTGAGCAGATTGTCGTCAACGCAATGAACATTGACGGCGAAGATATTCAGATTGAAGCAGACGGTCTCCTTGCCCGCGTAATTCAACATGAAATAGACCATCTCAACGGCATTCTCTTTATTGACAGGATCAGTGGCATAAAGAGACAACTCCTTAGAGACGAACTGAAGATTATACAGCAAGCGGAACGACCATAGGAAGTGAATTGATGTTACCTCAACTACTACAAACAAAGGTAGATAGACTCTACGATCAATTGCAGGACTATAAGAAGGTTATCGTTGCTTTTTCTGGTGGGGTTGATAGCACATTCCTTGCAGAAGCCGCACAAAACGCTTTAGGAGAAAACGCACTCGCTGTAACCGCAATCTCTGATTCATATCCTGTAAGAGAAATGCGTGCTGCACAAGATATCGCAAAACAGATCGGCATACGGCTTGAGACTGTTCATACAAAAGAATTAGATTTGGAAGGATACGCAAGCAATCCTACCAATAGATGTTTTTTCTGTAAGACAGAATTATTTGATAGATTACAACCCATCGCTGAAAAATATGATGTGGGAACCATTATCTACGGTGCTATTCCTGATGATGTCGGCGACCACAGACCAGGAATGGACGCAGCTAAAAAGATGGGGATTCAGGCTCCACTAATAGATGTCGACTTAACGAAAGCAGAGATACGCGAAATCTCAAAAAAATGGCAACTACCAACCTGGGATAAACCCGCGTTTGCTTGTCTATCGTCACGATTCCCTTACGGGATGCGTATCACAAGGGAACTGCTCCGACAGGTTGATGCAGCAGAACAGTTTCTATACGATTTAGGAATACGACAATTCCGAGTCAGACACCACGGTGAACTCGCTCGTATTGAATTGGATGCAGAAGAAATAAATTTACTACGTCAGAAAGAAACAAGAAAACAAATTAACCTATATTTTAATGAAATTGGATACGGACACGTAACGCTTGATTTGCAGGGGTATCGTTCCGGTAGTCTGAATGAAGGCATAACAAAAATTATCGCGGGTTCGTAAACAGACATGGAGGCGGAAGGTAAAGAGACGGCACTCGGAGAGTGCCTACTACTATTAAGGTTCGTAAATAAGCTCTACTGGAAACGTAAAAAAGTCTAATATGTCCAACCAACAACAGAACCTCCCCCTAAAAGGTATTGAGTCATTCAGTTGGAAAAAATGGGATGCTTGCACACATTGCGGTCTCTGTCTTCCTACCTGTCCAACCTATCGCGAATTAGGGTTAGAAACCGACTCTCCCAGAGGAAGACTATATCTGATGGGGAGTGCCTTCAAACAACAAGACCCAACACCGCTCACCGAAGATTGGGAAGAATACATTTACAGATGTTTGGATTGCAGAGCATGTGAGACCGCCTGTCCATCAGGTGTTCACTTCGGCGAACTCCTTGAGGAAGCACGCGCTATCTATGAACACAACGCACACCGACCCCTATCTTACCGTTTCTGGACAAATCTTGTTTTCAAACAGATACTCACCAGTAAGGAAAGGTTAGACTTGATCTTTGAATTGATGTGGCTCTATCAAAGACTCGGAATTCGATGGTTTGTGCAAAAAACAGGATTCCTAAGACTCATGGGAAATATTGGAAAAATGGAGTCCTTACTGCCAACAATACCCCATCCAAAACAGAAATATACCATACGTGATGTTACACCTGCTGAAGGTGAAACCCGCTACAGAGTGGGGTTCATTCCTGGATGTATCATGAACCAGGTCTTCACTGAAACCAACTTGGCTACGATACGTGTTCTGACTGCAAACGGTTGCGAAGTTGTTACGCCACGAGATCAGACATGTTGTGGTGCACTTCATCTACATAACGGTGTACGCGATGTCGCAGCAGAACTTGCAAAACAGAATATTGACGCGTTTGAGAAAGAGAATTTAGACGCCATCATCATCAACTCAGCGGGGTGTGGCGCAACTCTGAAAGAGTATAAAGCACTCCTCAAGAGTGAGGCAGATTACGCAGAGAAGGCAGAGAATTTTAGCAACAAAATGCGGGACATAAGTGAATTCTTAGCCGAAATTGAGATGGTAGCACCTAAAGGAGAAATACCGAAAAGAGTAACTTACGATGAACCGTGTCACCTCCTACACGGACAACGGGTGAAATCACAACCCCGAAAAGTCTTACAAGCGATACCGGAGCTTGAGTTGATCGAATTGTCAGAATCAGAATGGTGTTGTGGGAGCGCAGGTATTTACAATATCACACAACCCGAACTTTCACAGGAGATACTTGAACGCAAAATGACACATATCGCAGATACTGAGGCTGATATTGTCGCATCTGGAAATCCTGGTTGTTTACTCCAAATACAACTCGGAATTCAGAAACACGGTTTAGACATGAAAGCGATGCATCCCGTCACCCTCCTTGACTACGCTTACCGTAATATGCCTCCAAACGAATGGGTTGAAAATAACTGAGGTGTGTGCAAAAAGAATTCAATCTCAAATATGTGCTTAAAAGTGGTAGGCACACGCCGTGTAACGTTTCAGCAACAAAAAACGTGACAACTTTGCAAATTAATGGTAGTATTATAATATGGTTTTATCAAATGTAGACATACTACGATATATTAATGAAAACAAAATAAGAATAACACCAGAACCTGATTTAGAAACCCAATTAGGGAGTTGCTCAATTGATTTCCGATTGGGGAACACATTTCAAGTTTTTGAACATAGCAAATATCCTTATATTGATCTGAAGACAAAGATAGGGGTTGATGATTTGATGCGGAAAGTTGATGTCCCTAACGGTGAAGCATTTACGATGCAACCGGGAGAGTTCGTTCTCGCAGCAACACAGGAAAAACTGGAATTAGCAGACGATGTGATGGCGAGGCTGGAAGGAAGAAGTAGCCTCGGTAGACTCGGAATTATCGTTCACAGCACTGCAGGATTATTTGACCCAGGGTGGGTTGGAAACGCAACCTTAGAACTCGGTAACCTCGGACGCATGCCTGTCAAACTATATCCAGGGATGCGGATCTGTGCTTTTACATTTGAACCACTCTCTTCACCATCTACTTTACCTTACCGAGAAAAACCTGCCAATAAATACGCAGGACAAGATGGTCCTGAAACAAGCAGATTTGCTGAAGACGTGGAATTTCAAGACGAAGACGAAGGAACTGCATAATGGCGAATTCTGCTGAAATTTTGGGCAATTCTATGCCTAATAATTTAGCAGAAATATAAGGTTTGTATGTGTTTTCTATAAATGACCAGTAGATTAGAATCGTTGTCGTTATACAGAATATCGGTGTTTACTTTTACTACGTTGTCAATAGTCTGGTTTGTCAGACATTGTTATTCATCAAGCCAAAAATTGGCATAAACTTTGCATAGTCTGTTACGGGATTCTTGTCAAATGATAAGAATTTTACGTTCATTTTGACGAGACATCACGACTTAAAATTATGACATATTTTCATCAGGAGGAAATGCGAATGACACCAAGTGAGGTGGTTGCACTTGCAAAAGCACAAAATGTTAAAATAGTTGACCTTAAATTCATGGACCTACCGGGGATGTGGCAACACTTCTCTATTATGGTTGATGAATTGAGTGAAGACTTGTTTACTGAGGGAATCGGTTTTGATGGATCAAGCATACGAGGTTTTCAAGCCATCAATGAGAGTGATATGCTACTCTTCCCTGATCCCGCAACAGCACTGGTTGATCCTGTTTGCAAGATACCAACATTAAGTATTACATGTAATATTAAAGACCCGATTACGTTGGAGAATTACACACGGGACGTCAGACATATTGCACAGAAAGCAGAAGCTTATCTACAGTCAACAGGAATCGCTGACACGAGTTTCTGGGGACCCGAAGCAGAATTCTATCTGCTAAACGACATCCGATATGGACAGAATCAACATTCCGGTTTCTATTTTGTTGATTCCGTTGAAGGTAGTTGGAATTCCGGTAAGGAAGAAAATCCAAATCTCGGATATAAACCGCGATATAAAGAAGGATATTTCCCCGTTCCACCCTCAGATACGCTTCAAGACATCCGTTCTGAAATCTGTTTGAAGTTAATTGAATCTGGTATTGATGTTGAAGTTCACCATCACGAAGTTGGTACAGCTGGACAGGGTGAAATTGACATCCGTTTTGATACACTTACCACTGTCGCGGACAAGATCGCTCTATATAAGTATATCGTAAAGAATGTTGCGCGTTCACACAATTTAGTAGCGACTTTTATGCCTAAACCCTTGTTCCAAGATAACGGTTCTGGCATGCACGTCCACCAAAGTTTTTGGAAAGATGGAAAGAACATCTTCTTTGATCCGCAAGGATATTCACTTTTGAGTGAAACAGCCCTCTATTATATCGGTGGATTGCTCAAACATGCCCGTTCACTTTGTGCCATAATTGCACCCACCACGAATTCTTACAAGCGACTTGTTCCGGGTTATGAAGCTCCTGTAAACATCGCTTATTCTCAAAGAAACCGTAGCGCGTGTGTCAGAATTCCGGTCTATTCTAAGAGTGAAAAAGCGAAACGTGTTGAATTCCGCACACCGGATCCATCATGTAACCCATATCTTGCATTCAGCGCGTTGCTCATGGCTGGTCTTGACGGTATTCAGAACCGAATCCATCCAGGAGACCCTTTGGATAAAGACCTTTACGACCTTGAACCAGAAGAACTGGATGAGATTGAATCCACACCAGCTTCCCTTGGAGACGCACTTGATGCGCTTGAAGATGACCATGAATATCTTCTCAAAGGTGATGTGTTCACTGAAGATGTGATTGATGTCTGGCTTGAATACAAACGCGAAAATGAAGTAGATGCAGTTAATATGCGTCCACATCCGTATGAGTTCTTCCTCTATCACGATATATAGAAGCTATCCACAATATCTTTTATGAAACCTTACGGCGAATCTCTGTATCCGCCAAGACAACCCTATCCAATTTGCGTAGGTATTAGGAGAAATTCCAATGGTAAAATTAGAGTGTATTATCAGACCCTTCAAACTGGAGGAAGTTAAAGAAGCTCTCAGCAATGTCGGTGTCCGGGGAATGACTGTCAGTGAAGTCCGCGGATTCGGACGGAGCCGTGGGCATACCGAACTCTATCGTGGAAGCGAATATACGATTGAGTTCGTACCGAAATTGAAAATCGAAATCGTCGTCGCTGAAGAGAACGTAGACAAAGTCGTTGAGGCTGTTCAACAAGCAGCATCAACTGGAAAAATCGGGGACGGGAAAATATTTGTCATACCCATTAGTGAGACAATCCGGATACGAACAGGCGAAAGAGGCCCCGCCGCTATCTAAATATATTGCTGTAAAACATAGCGTTAATTGAGTAAGGACAGGTAATTATACTTGTCCTTACTTTTTTACTTCTCTTACGTTATCAGATTTTCGATTACGTTTGGAATTCGGAGTTGATACGTTAAAGATAAGAAATTAACCTTGACAAAATCCTTTAGATAGATTAAACTATATTAATATTTCACGTCTTAAATGACAACCTTTTAAATTAGGACTTATGCGGTGATGTTATTAAGTTTCGCTAAACACATAAGTGTGAATCTTAAATTTGACTTGATTCCCAACAAGGAAAGCAGTAACATGCAAATATAAAGGTTTGATAGTCAAAGTTAGAATGCTGCTGATACAGTAGTAAAAGCAGTGGTCTGTTTCCACTTACGGGAATTGGCAAACTGCTATTAAAAAACCGCGAGGACTCGCTACAACCGAGAACAATCGCGTTTTTTATTTATATAGGGAAAAATAGTGATCAAGGGGATAGAAACTAAAGTCACAGAATTGTTAGAAACCTTTCTTCAAACAGAAGGATATGAATTAGTAGACGTAGAAACAGCAGGAGGCAACAGAAACAGAACACTCAGACTGTTGATACATAAAGATGGTGGCTTAACCGTTTACGACTGTAAATATCTTGACCAAGCAGTTCGTCCAATCTTGGAGGTACATCAACTATTAACCGAATATAAACAGTTAGAAATTGCTTCACCCGGTCTTGACCGTCCCTTGAAAACAGAAGCAGACTTCAAGAGAAATCTTGGTAGAAACGTTCAGATTCAGACCACTTCAAAAAACGGTCAGATGAATGAAGTAGAAGGAAATATAATAGATGTCGTTGATAGCCATGTTGTTTTGGAAGAAACAAACGGTCAAACTGTGCAAATTAAAATCTCAGATATTCATAAAGGGCACATTCAACTGGTCTGGTGATCAGAGACACACAATGATTAATATGTGTCATCAAGTAGGAGAAATATGAAACATAAAACAGAAGAAAAAAGAGAAAGTCTACAAAACTCTATTCGACAGATGATGGGACATACCGATCTGCCTGAGGATGTTTTTGTCAAAGCAATAGAAGATGCTTTACGCGTAATTGCTCTAAGACATTACGGTCCAGAGGCGAAAGTATCAATCGATATTCAACTTGAAGAAGAAAAAATAAAATGTACCGTTCCGAAGAGAGTTGTAAATATTATGCGGGATTTCTCTACTGAGATTCCTATTGAGGAAGCACAGAAACTTGAACCGGAAGCAAAAATCGGCGATACGGTTGAAGTAGAAATCAATCCTGAAGAATTCGGGCGAATCCAAGCACAATTGGGACGACAGATATTACTCGGAAAACTGAGGGAAGCTGAACGAGAACAGGTATACAATGAATTTGAAGGACGCGAAGGCGACATCGTCGTCGGCTACCTACAAAGATATGATGGCCCCAATGCAATCGTTGATTTAGAAAGGACAGATGTCTTACGCGCAGAAGCTCTTTTACCGGCAAGTCAGATACCCCAGATGCATCGCTATAATAGAGGGGAAGCAATACGTTGTCTCATTTTAGACGTAAAGAACGAAGTCACAGGCGAACAGATCATCGTCTCAAGAACACACCCTGACCTTATCACGATGTTATGTGAACAGGAAATACCAGAGGTATTTGAAGGACAAGTAAGAGTCATGGCTGTCGCACGTGAACCCGGATACCGCGCAAAAGTCGCTGTCGTAGCAACCGAGGAAGGTATAGATGCAGTCGGCACATGCGTTGGGGTCAGAGGAAATCGCGTACGGGCTATGGTACAGGAACTCAGAAATGAAAAAATTGATTTCGTAGATTGGAACGAAGACCCGACAGTCTATATAACCAATTCTCTAAAACCAGCAAAACAGATACGTAGAGTTGAACTAAACGAAGAAAACATGAGCGCGATCGTCGTCGTCGCTGATGATGAATTATCACTCGCTATTGGAAGAAGAGGGCAGAACGCGAGGCTTGTAGCAAAATTGACCGGATGGAACATAGACATTAAAAGCGAAACTGAAGCACCCGCAACATTAGATAATATCTTTAAAAACGATGACGATGATACACCCGAGGATAACGAAGAAGATACGACAGACGCAGATACAAACCATATAGAGGAAGAAGTTGAGACTGAAGCCGATACAAATGTCCAGGTTAATTCGGACTCGTCTGATGAAACTGACGATAGTTAAGTTGTAATCACACACTGTATACCGTAATTGATTAATTAAACGAACAATTCTACAGACCATAACGGCAAATAAGGGTGTCAATATACCAATGCAAAAAACCAAAACACCCATTCGCACCTGTATTGGGTGTAGAAGTAAATTTCCACAGAAAACACTAATCCGTTTTGTGTGTAACGCAGGTCAAATACTTGAAATTGAAGAATCAAAAAAACTCCCCGGAAGGAGTGCATATCTCTGTCATTCAAAGTCTTGTATTGACAACGCCTTTAAGACACCTAAGCGGATAAACGCACTGCTACAAGTGCAACTGTCGAAATCGGCCATCTCCGAATTTCAACAGACACTTATTGAAAAGGAGAATCACCGATGAAAAAAAAGAAACAGCAAACTAAAACAACGCCAAGTCAAAATGTAAGAGTCTACGAATTAGCTAAGCGACACGATATGAGTAGCAAGGAACTAATATCCTTTCTCAACGACTTAGGGGTTGCAATTTCAAACCATATGAGCACGTTAGACCCAGAAACTATTATGCTGGTCGAATCCGAACTAAATCCAGAGGAAGATATTATTAGAGAACAGAAAAAAGAAACCACAGAAAGAAAAACTCAAGAACAGAAACCGGACCCAGAACAGAAATCCAAAGATACAATCCAGACAAGAGACGAAACAATTTCACAAGAAGATTTCGCTCCAGATGATGATGATACAACTGCCGATGAAGATACAACTGATGATGGCACTTTGAAAATTCAAGAAGGAACAACCGTCGGAGAGCTCGCCTCCTTGCTCGGGCTGCAGCCTACACAGATGATTATGCAGCTGATGAAACTGAAAATAATGGCATCCATTAATCAGAGCTTGGATTACCAAACATTGTTAGTCTTAGGTGAACAGTTTGACTTTAATGTAGTCAAAGAAAAAACACTTGAAGAGGAACTCTTGTTAAATGAGGAGGATCCGCCAGCATCATTGGTGCCGCGTTCTCCCGTTATCACGATTATGGGGCACGTTGACCACGGAAAAACATCGCTTTTGGACTCTATCCGAGAATCAAACGTTAGTGAATCCGAAGAGGGCAACATTACACAGCACATCGGCGCATATCATGTTGAATTAGAAAATGGAAACATCGTGTTTCTGGATACGCCAGGACACGCAGCATTCACTGCAATGCGAGCACGTGGGGCAGATGCTACTGACATCGTTGTCCTAATCGTCGCTGCTGATGACGGCGTAATGCCACAAACTATAGAGGCAATAAGTCACGCAAAGGCTGCGAAAGTACCTATCGTTGTCGCAATTAACAAAATGGATGTTCCCGGGGCACGGCCAGACTATGTTAAACAGCAGCTGGTTGAGAATGAACTTGTTCCAGAGGATTGGGGCGGTCAAACGATCTGTGTAGAGATATCCGCTGTAGAAGGCACAGGAATCGACCTATTGCTGGAAATGCTCCTGTTAGAAGCAGCATTACTGGAATTAAAGGCAAATCCATATAAACTTGCACGCGGGGTCGTTATTGAGGCACAAGTGGACAAAGAACGCGGACCCGTTGCAACCGTTTTGGTACAAAGCGGTACGCTTAGAGTCGGAGATTCCTTCGTTTCTGGCCGTTACTCCGGAAGAGTTAGAGCCATGATGAGTGATGATGGAAAGCGGATTAAGGAAGCCGGACCATCAACACCTGTCGTCATCCTCGGTTTTACAGGTGTACCGGAAGCAGGCGACATCTTCTATGCTCTGGAATCTGAAAAAGATGCACGGGCTATCAGTGAGGAACGACAAGACCAATACAGAATTTCAAAACTCGGGGCACATAGTCACGTCAGCCTGGACGACCTATTCCAACAGATTCAGGAAGGAGAAATAAAGGAGCTAAATGTTATCATAAAAGGTGATGTTCAAGGTTCTGTACAAGCCATTTCTGAATCATTACTAAAACTCAGTACAACAGAAGTTAAAATAAACATCATTCACGAAGCAACAGGGGGTATTACTGAAACTGACATTCTACTTGCATCCGCCTCTGATGCTATCGTCATCGGATTCAACGTGCATCCAACAACAGAAGCTGTACAAGCCACAGAAGCTGAAGGGATTGATGTCCGCACCTATACTGTGATTTACGATATACTCTCCGATATACGTTCAGCGATGGAAGGTTTATTAGAACCAGAAGTCAAGGAAGTAATCATTGGACGCGCAGAAGTCAGAGAAATATTCAAGGCACCACGCATCGGATCAGTTGCTGGGAGTTATGTCAACTGGGGACGGATTACATTCAACCAACCCTTACGGGTGCTACGAGATAACCGCATGATCTACGAAGGAAAGGTCGACTCACTCAGACGTTTTAAAGATAACGTGAATGAAGTACAAGCGAATTATGAATGCGGAATCGGTATCGACGAATTTGATGACATTAAAGTTGGAGATGTATTGGAATGTTTCGTGCATGAACACATAGCGAGAACACTTCAATAGAACTTCTAAGCCATACTTATTTACATCTAAAATCTTCCTTTTATCGTATCTTAAAGATAATTTCAGGCGTTGTTAAGATAAATCATTTATGTTAACAATAAATGTCTTAATGGAAGATGCGATTGTGCATAAAAACAGATCCATTTCCCTGCTCTCTTAGATCAAACGCAACGTGGCAGGTGAACAAGAATTAACTTACATTCTATAAAGTCTTAGTAAAATTGCAAAATAGAAATGCATATTGGTGTCTGCAAAGTTAAATTATATCTACCGGAGAGTCGTTCCTTAAAGGATAAACGGCGGGTTATCAAGAGTATTATCACGCGGCTCAGAAATAAATTTAATATCGCAATTGCCGAAATTGAGGCACAGGATATGCATCAATCCGCTATTTTAGCAGCGGTTTCTGTTGCAAATGAACAGAAGTTTGTAAGTCAAATCATCGCAAAAAGCGTTAGATTTATTGAAGAAAATACATCGGTAGTATTGCTTGATTACGAGACAGAGTTTTTTTTCTAACAAGAACGGCACCATAGTATACGAAACATTTACAAAGCTGTCAATATATTGTATACAAAATAACAGGATATAAGGTTGGAACATTACAGACAACAGTTGTAAGGGGATGTAATTTCAACCGAAATTGGAAGGATCAACGAGCATGTTAGAGAATAGAAGACAGGATAGAGTCGGTGCACTTATTCAAAGAGAATTGAGTGAGATCATTCATCGTGTTGTAAAAGATCCGCGTATCGCCTTTTGTACCATCACACATGTTGACGTGTCCTCAGACCTAAAATATGTTGATGTGAACGTAAGCGTCATCGGTAATATTGAAGACAAAGAAGATACACTCGTTGGATTGAAGAGTGCCTCAGGCTTCATCAGACGTGAAATCAGCCGTCGGTTAGCACTGAGATATTCACCAGAACTCCGTTTTAATTTAGACGATTCCGTGGATCATCTCATGAAAATTGATGGACTCCTCAAACAGATTGAGGATGAAGATGTGTCGAAAACTACCGTTCAAGAAATAAGTTAGATGGATAGCTTTCGCGCACTCCTTACGCTTTTTCAACGACACGAAAGGTTTGCCCTTTCTACACACGTCAATCCAGATGGAGACGCTATCGGATCGGAATTAGCGTTATCAATATTTCTCAGCAAATTAGGTAAAACCGTAAGGTTATTTAATACTGATCCGGTCCCAAAAAAGTATCAGTTTCTACCACACTGGGAAAACATAGAAAATGCACAAGCATCTGTAAACTTTCGTCCGGATGTATTTGTAATTTTAGACGCGAGTTCACGGGAGCGTATAGGACCTTTCTTGAATAGTAGATTAGTAGCAAAACACGCTGTCGTAAATATTGACCACCACATTACGGCGGAAACTTTTGGAGACTACAATATTATTCTACCTTATGTGTCATCTACATCTGAAATCATCTACAACTTTATCAAAACCACTCATATTGCAATTGATGAGGAAATTGCTGTATGTTTATACACCGGTCTAATGTTTGATACCGGTTGTTTTCGATATAGCAATGCGACGTCTGAAACACACCGCATTGCCGCAGACTTAATAGAGATAGGTGACTTTGCCCCAGATGAAGTTTACAGCAATATTTTTGAACATATCCCACTTGGGAAAATTCATTTATTGAACCATACTTTACGCACATTAAAACTCACGGCTGATGACAAAATCGCTACAATATTCATTACACAATCAATGTTAGATGAGACGAAAACGACATTGGACGATGTAGAAGGGTTTGTCAATCAGATCCAAGCGATAGAAACTGTTGATGTGGCGATCTGTGTTTGTGAACTACCCGACGGTAATTCAAAAGTGAGTCTACGCAGCCAAGGACAGGTTGATGTCGCCGCTCTTGCATCGGAATTCAATGGCGGTGGCCATGAACGTGCTTCAGGATGCCGAATCAACCGTCCCTATAACGATTCCATTAGGATGCTTGTTGAAAGCGCGAAAAATTATATAAAAGATTAGGGATACATAAAAGAAAAGGAATAATTGCTCATGGAGAAGAATTGTGAAAACTTATTATAATTTGGAGTCCATACCCAAATTAAACCAAGAATCAGTTGTTACGTTTGGTGTGTTTGATGGAATACATATTGGTCACAAAAAAGTTCTTGAAACTGTTCGTACCCGTGCGAAAACTGAGAATCTTACATCTGTTCTATTCGGGTTCTATCCACATCCTCTCGCATTTCTTGCCCCCGACAAGTGTCCACCTGTATTAATGTGTTTACCAAAACGCGTGGAAATCCTTGAACAGATAGGGATAGACATGGCAATATTTGTGAACTTTAATGAACGCATTGCCTCAATGTCACCACACACTTTTGTGGATACGATCTTATTAGATATGTGTCGAGCGAAACATGTGGTTGTTGGCTACGCATGTCAATTTGGAAAAGATAGGGAAGGCAATGCACAACTGTTAGAATCAATTGGAGAACAATCCCAGTTCGGTGTTACGGTGGTTCCACCCACGGAGTTGAACGGTTTACCGATTCATAGCACACGCATTCGGGAGGCAATCGCACGGGGCGACCTCGGTTTAGCATCACAGTTATTGGGCAGAACCTACTCATTGAGTGGTACTATTGTTCGCGGGGACGGTAGAGGAAGGCAACTCGGTTTCCCAACTGCCAATATTGAGACAGGTGAACAACTCTGTCCACCGAATGGTGTCTATGCCATTCGCGCAAGATTGGACGAACGGTGGTTAGATGGTGTGTTGAATATCGGAATCCGACCTACCTTTAATGGAACCAAATTTCAGGTCGAAAGTCACCTATTCAATTTTGATGAGATGATTTATGGTGAAACTATTGAAGTGTTCTTTATACAGAAAATCCGAAGTGAACGGAAATTCTCTGATATGAACGCACTTGTCAAACAGATAAATAGAGATATCACCGCGGCAAATGAGATACTTACACAGCAGCCGAAAACGCTACTATAACGTGAGTTTGATAAATCAGATTTTCCCAGGTCGGTGACCCAGTTTTATAGACGTCCCCCAACCCACAAAACACCACGACGAATTATTTCCTGAAAACTCGGATTTTCAAGCACTGCCAAATCGTGTCCTAATGCAAAATAGAAAACCCGACCCGCTCCGTAATTATGGTGGAATGCCATGACATGTGTCTCATCTTTGGTGTGATCATACGCCGACATCAAATGATGCGAAGTTTCTGGATTGTGCTTCAGATAATAGAGTTCATCTTCCGCCTCAAAATCTTCCAGACCTTGCGTAATCGAATGTTCAGTGTCACCTATATTAACGGTAAACGTCATATAAGGACTATGACCATTGAAGAAACCGTTGAGCATTGCATGATACGGTTCTGATTCTCTGAAGGAAGCTGCAGCGGTATGCAGTCCATAGAATCCCCCTCCTGCTCGTATGTAGTTTAGCAGACCCGTCTCTTGTGCTTCTGTAAGTTCTCCCACATCTGTATAGAAAAGGACAACGTTATACGCATCAAGACCATCCGCAAGCACCTCATAATCCTGAGAAAAATCGGCAGCAATACCATCTGCGTCATTTAGAATTGCAGTAATGAACTTTCCATTCCCCTCATGGTCATGGTATTTACCTTCTGTGCCAACAAATACAAGTGCAAATACATGTGAATTAAGTTTCTTCATATCTTCTCCGTTAATTTTATGGCATCACAAGAACTTTGACAGAACCGTGTTCATCGCGTCCGGATGCTACAGCGAAAGCATACGTTATTTCGTCTAAACTGAATCTATGTGTTACAAGAGGGTTTGGATCAAGTTTACCCGCAGCAAGCAGGTCAATAGCTATCTGGAATTCGGTTTTACCCCCACGTCTACCGTAACAGAATGACCAGATGATAGTCAGTTCTTTACTTCGTGCGAATCGTTCTGAGAAGGTGAGTGGAGCACTGTGTCCTCCTACCATGCAGACGCGTCCGCGTTTTGCGGCTACCTGTGTTGCGAGTTCCAACGTATTTGCCTTGCCACCGACCGCCTCAAACACCACATCTGCGCCGCGTTCCTTGCTCCAATCCATAACTGCCTCTACAGCATTTGTCTTATCAACGTTGATTGGTACTGCACCGACTGCCTTTTCAGCAATCTGTAGTGGATTATCCGGTTTACCTAAAACAGCAATAGATGTTGCTCCTGCAATATCTGCGACTTGTGCAATTGTTAAACCGACGGGACCACTCCCAATAATTGCAACGCGATCTCCAGGAGAGACCATTGCTCTGTTGACAGCATGCACCGCTACTGCATATACCTCTGCTAACGCGCCACCTTCATACGATACACTATTAGGAATTTTATATGCATTAGTTGCACGACTGACCATATACTCAGCAAAACCTCCGCCAGCGTGCCGTAAATTACTACAGATGTTGTAGTATCCGTTGTAACATTCCGGACAGTCGTTGCACGGACTAATGGGTTCAATCGCAACACGTTCGCCTGATCTATGATTGAAAACATCTTTACCTATATCTATGATCTTTCCTGCTAATTCATGTCCGCCGATACGGGGTGTCAAAGGTTTGTCCGGTTGACGATGATATCCGTGTAGATCGCTACCACAGATACCAGCAGATTCCACCTTGACTAACACCTGTCCAGTTTCAGGAATCGGATCAGGAACTGTTTCAATCCTAATATCTTTTCCACCGTAAAATTGTGCTGCTTTCATGTTTACCTTAGTTTGAATACATTTGTTTAAATACGTTTTAAGGCACACAAGATTGACAGTTTTGGGTTTTTCACATTAACGCAATCTTGTTCACTCAGGTTCTGGCTTGATGTATCTCCATCCATCAACAAGCACAGGAATACCGCGGATGATACACATAGCGACTGCGACATAAGCAATAATCACAGAAACCGACGAAAAAGTAGCAACGATCGGAACATCTGGATAGATATCTATCAGTACAAGCGTGGCAGGAAGGAAGATAAATGTCAGCATTTTGGTTAATCCGTAGAGTCCGCGTGAGAAACGAGAACTTGTCAAAGCACGCGACCATGCAGCAGAACTCATTTCAAAAGCTGTTTTGCCTTCTGTCAATGCGATACTACGAACACCATCCGTAAGAAAACCGCGTGTAACTACGGCGATAGGAAGCCAGAACGAAATCCTACCATCAATCACTGCAAAGTAAATCCAAAATACGTTTTCTACGATCCTGTCAGCAGCAATATCAAAAACAGCACCGAACGTAGAGGTCTGGTTCTGCTTACGCGCAACTATACCATCAACGGAATCCAGAATAAAAATAATAAGGATTGTTACGATGCACGCAATATCAATATACTCATTCGATCGTTGAAAAAGACCGATAACAATAAAAGTTAGAAAAAGACGAAAAAGCGTTATTGCGTTTGCTGCCATGCCTACGCATCCCCACATTCTGTTTAGGCATAAGATTTACAAGCTGCTGCTGATTATCCTACATTACCGACATGGAGTAGGAAAAACAGTCAGCACTTTAGTATTAGTCGCCTATATGCAATCATTTTAACAGAATCTGTCTTTCATATCAAGGTTTTTCATGTTTCGGGGATAAGTTTTGTCACTAAAGAATCATGTGGCTATTGTTTCTTGCGACGATACGTCTGTTTTTCTTGCGTTTGTTTCTTTTCAACCCTCTGGTGAGTTCGTTTAACATTAATCAGTTTACGGAAAAATGAAGTAAACTGACTTGACGAAGCATTAGTTAATTTGATACTATGTTAATCAATGTAAGCTGCTATTAGATATTATGGTGTAGAATGCTCAAAACACTGGTCCGTAGAGAACTCCTTGAGATTTTGATGACGTTCCGCTTCGCTGCAGCAGTTTTTATCATGCTGTTACTTGTGGTCGTTAATACTTATGTACTTATCAATGATTATGACCGAAGATTGGAAGATTATCACACGAATGTTAAAGACCAACAACAGGATTTACGTGAAATAAGAACCTATTCTGCGGGACACTATCGCATCGCCCGTCCACCTAACCCGTTGAGTATCTTTAATGTAGGATTAGATAAACGGTTAGGGAACGAAATTCAGATAACTCACGCTCAAGTACCGACTCTGTGGGATGCAAACACATATAGAACATCAAATCCACTTCTCAATCTCTTTTCTTCAATTGATATTGTCTTTATCTTTGAGGTCGTTCTGAGTCTAATGGCACTAATTTTTGCATACGATACCCTTGCTGATGAACATGAGCAAGGCACATTACGACTTGTTCTGACACATCCAGTTGGTCGTGGTTATATCCTATTAGCCAAATACTTTAGTGCGATGATATCTCTGCTGGTGCCGCTCTTAATGAGTTTGATCCTTGCAGTAATTTTACTGACGACATCCGCAGCTATTTCGCTAAACGTCAATGATTTTCTGCGTATCGGTGGAATTGTCATTAGTTCAATTGTATATCTGTCGGTATTTTACCTCATCGGTATGCTAATTTCAGCAGTAACCCGTCGGACAGGCACAGCACTGATGTTTGCGATGTTTGTCTGGGGGTTTTGGCTATTGATATACCCAAACGTGATTCTTGAGGCGACTGCACCTCCGGAAACTTCTCAGGCACAAATGATTTCCGCTTATGACCAACTAAAACAGATTTGGGAGGAATTCGACAGAGAGCGAAAACATTTCCTCGCTACTGACTCTTTTCCAGGGGAAGATCCACATTTTGGCTTGGTAGGTGAAGGTCCGAATTTTGGTCTGAGAGGTGGAACCGGATACAATGCCGCATACTTTTATAGAAGTCCATCAATACTCAAGTATTATTACCAATCTCATTCCAATATCGGAAGGCTTAAGGAAGAATCCAAACCTAATGTCCCTTACGCACAGAACTATAATCGATTTCTTGGACACCAAACTATTGAAACAGCGGAACGAGCATGGCTTGTCCGAAAACAAGCACTTGAGAGTATCTTCGTTAAGCCAGCGATACTTGAACGCATACTTTTAAGGTTCTCGCCAGTAGGGATGTACGATGCTGCAACACAAGCTTGGGCAGGAACAGACTTGTATGGACTCAGAGACTTTTTTGAAGCGACGCGAAATTACCGACGGACATTGATTGACTATTTCTATGATTCTGATATATTCGGGTCTAAACAATGGTTTACCGGGGACGAAGGTGCTGTTAATTGGGATAGTTTGCCTCAATTTATATTTGAGGAAAATGGAATTCATATAAATGCTAAGCGCGCATTACCAGATTTACTCCTGCTACTTACAATGAACCTACTTCTTTTCATGGTAATATTCATTGTTTTCATCAGAAGTGAAGTGTAGGCATGCTATCAGTTATAATAGTTGTCAGTTATCAGTTAAGGAATAGTTCAAGACAATTATTCTGCCTCTTGAGCGTTTTCTGAGGGTTAATTTTTTAAAGAAGACCTCTTCACTGACTGCTGACTGCAATTCAACCGACAACCGAGAACCAATACATGATTTGGCATATAACAAAACGCGAACTATACGACAACCTCAATAGCCTCCGGTTTGCACTGGCAACAGTATTACTTCTCGGGCTGATGTTGACAAATGCATTTGTACATCTTCGCGAATCCCCTGAACGAATGCAGAAATACCACGATGGTGTCACAAAGTCTCTGAATGAGCTTAAATCTCAGACAGATTTATATCGTATTGCACAATATGGTCCCGGTCTGCTTCACAAAAAACCGTCTCCACTTCATTTCTGTGCTGAAGGAGGGGATACTGTTATACCGAATACTGTCTACATGCTTATCAGTGTAATCACCCATGATTTAGTTGGGTTCTGGCAGTTAGATTACCGTCCTACAAGATTAAACTCAAAAAATATTCGTTCGGACTCTATTAAGGTAGATTGGGGATTTGTGATCGGGTACGTCTTAAGCCTCATTGCAATCCTGTTCACCTTTGATTCTATTTCTGGCGAACGAGAACGCGGCACACTACGTTTAACGTTGGCATACGCTGTGGCACGACATACCGTGCTAATTGGTAAATTTTTGGGTGCATTGTTATGTATCAGTATCCCATTTGCGCTTGCGACGTTAATAAACCTTTTTGTGATTTCCACATCCAGTGATGTCCAACTTGGAACCGATACGTGGGGCCGATTAGGTATTATACTCTTTATCTCAATCTTATACCTATGTCTGTTTATCGCATTAGGTTTGTTGGTATCATCGTTTGTACAGCGGAATGCTGCGAGTCTTGTGACTCTCCTATTGATATGGGTTACCTTTGTCGTCTTTATGTCAAGTACACTTGCCTCCATTGCAAGTGGGTTTTCAGATCCGATGACTTATGACGAATTCTTAGAACGACATACACATATTCAAAGTGAATTCAGGGATGAATACCTATCTCGCTTAGAAGGCACAAGTGGGTTCCCCAACAAAAGAATGCAGTTGGCAGGCGAGTATGTTATCAAAGAGGCTGCAGCACGAGAACGCTTGAGCAACGAATATTTAGATCAGCAGCACACCCAAATACAACAAGCACGCTTAGTCACACGCATCTCGCCAGTGGTAATTGTGCAACATCTCATTGAGGCTTTCGCAGGAACAGGTTTTAAACGGCATCAGCAATTTGTGGAAAATGTGCAGGACTATGCTCGTGAATACCGAGAATTTGTCATTGATATGGATAGGGCAGATCCTGACAGTCTCCACATCATTGGAGTTCGTGAAGGTATGTCAAAAAAGCCTATCAGTCCAGAGGCGATCCCAAAATTTGAAGATTCGCTTAGTCTCAGTCGAGATTTCAAAACTGTGGTGGTGGATATGTCTCTATTGACGCTGTTTTTCGTTTTACTTTTGTATGGAGCCTATCTTGCGTTTTTACACGTTGAAATTTAATACATTTAACTACTGAGCTTCCAGACTGTCTCTATCTTCAAGCGTGTGTATTGTGCCATGTAGATAGCCATCCAACGGTATTCCATCTGCAAAGTTACCCTTGAAATTAACATGGAATTGCATCGTAGGTGTCAGGCTTGGAATATTAAGAAAAACGGTTTTCCCATCCTCAGAAAGCGTAATGGATTGAACAGGATGTTCATCTCTACCCTCAGTACCGCTTCGTTTCAACTGTGGTGAACCGTAGTTTTGTGACCAACGGTATTCCCAACTTTGTACACGCCAGTTGTCCAGTTTTGTCGCGGAATCGGGAGCTAACGGTGCGTAGAAACTGATGATTAAACCGTCTTTCACAGCACTGAACGATTTGGCAGTTCGAAGGGGTGCACCGGTCATACGTACACGATAGAAACCTGTCTCGCCGTGTTTGTCGGATGACCAGCCAAACATACCCGCAAGATAGAGGTCCTTACTCACCGGATGGTATCTGCCACGCATCACGCCAGTTGGAAAATCCAAATCCATTTCAGTAACTGCTCCTTGAAGTGTTTCTCCAATCTCCTGTTGAAGAACAGCATAGACTTTACCTGTTCCGTAACTCACTGAGAGCAGGGAATCTTCCATTTCCCCCCATGTCCCTTCCGGTATCCAGACGACCGTTGCTGGGGAACGATCCACAAAAGGCGCAAGCCAACAGAGAGGTGGTTCATAACCTGTCGGTGTTTCACCCGGCGGGTGCCAACCCCATAGATTTCCGTAGAACTTTCCGCCATCAGTGATACGGTTTAGACGGTTCGCTGGCATCCAGAAACCTTCCTGATCCGTTCCATAGAACAGAGGACCAGGACTGATACCGAGTCCATTAGACGCGCGAAATCCGTAAGCGATCACGGTAGACTTTTCTCCATCGGGTGTGACTTTGATGAGGGTTCCGTGATGCGGATGTTGGGCCCGCAGCGCATGACGTCCAGATTTCATGTAGTAGAAATTGCCCGCTGCATCAGTCTGCAGATCCATCGCCTGTTCGTGAAAGTGTTCACTGTTATAGACATCGTTGTTAAAATTCTGGTAGAAGTCTGTCTCTCCATCTCCGTTGAGATCAACGAGACGTGTAATCTGATCACGTCCAAGAGCATAGATATCATCGTCGACGATTTTCAGTCCAAGGGGTTGGTTGAGTCCCGTCGCTATACGTTGCCAAACGAGTTCTTCCAAGGACGCATTGAGTCCACTGACTATCCACACATCGCCATTCCAAGTAGAAAGCGCAGCACGATTACTATCTGAGAAGAAGTCGAATCCTCCAAACCGAATCCAAGAGTCCCAGGGATTCTCTGCGGGCCACGCTATCTTATCAATTGCAAACGGTTGTCCAGGATCAACACCTTCGTTTGCAGCTAATTGAGCGAACTCTGAGAGCTGCTCTTCACTACCATCCCACGTAAGAAACGATGCTGATTCATCTGTGGAGAAATCAAGGTAGACACGGTCTCCGTCAATACGCCATTTCGCGCCTGCATCCGCTCCAATCAGTGCTGCTGCTATCAAAGGAGGTTCATGTTCTGCTGTGTAGAGTTTCTGCATTTCGGCAAGTGATAATTCACGCTTGTACAGTTGCAGGTCACCTATCCTACCATCAAACCAAGGGGATTGATCCGGAAAATTTTCTGCAGTGAAACCGAGTCGTAATATGTCATCCTCTAACGGCTCATTAGGCATAAGTGTGCCTTCAGCCACAATCTCGCCATCCAAGAACAACTTCACAGCACCGTTTTGATGTTGCCAAGTCAATCCAACATGATGCCACGCACCGTCATCCACAGATTTGCCATCACTAAGTGAACTGCTAACCACTCCGACCCATCCCACATCAAATGCCAACTGTCCATTCTGAATAAAAAAGGTTTTACCGTTTGGTACCCACTCCGGCTCCTCAAGTGCCTCAGAGAAAATTGAACCGTCCTCCTCGGTAGCAATCCATGCGGAGACACTTAGATCAGATGTGTCAAAATCGAGATCAATGCTCTCGTCAAAAACTGCTTCAGATTCTCCTTTGAATACAAGACTACCACCTTCTTTACCATCATCCCATTCAACACCATCAAGAGAGATGGTCGACTTTCTCTGCGTTACACTTGCAGCGTGTTCACCGGAACCTTCATCAAAACGCCAGTGTCCTATCAAAGTCGGATCGTCCCTCGGTACTTGTGCAGAAGTGGACTCTGATGTCTTCGATTTGGGAACCAAAACACCGATGTATTGGTCTGGATTACCACCCCCACCAGGTGCTGGTGATAGGTCCTTCATAGAAAGTACTTTAGGTTCATATCCATCCAATTCAAGATGCATTTTCGTGGTGCCAGCATCCATTTTCTCTCTTTCTACGCTAAGCCGTTGCTCTATGTCTGTTTGTCCGGTCGTGGTGAGTTTTTCAGACCACCGTTTGGGTCCACCTTTAATCAATGCGGTTAAATCTGATACAGTAGACGATGATTCAATCAACGCTCTCCAGACTTTCAGATCAAGTTTATCATGGATCGTCGGTGTCAGCATAATCTTGGCTGTGATGGGTTGTTCCGATGCGGGAAACCGTACACGGATCTCATCCTGAGCTGTCTCCCATTGTGTTCCTTCTGGTGCATCAACTAAAGCAGCGAGTAGACTGTTGGGTGCACCAGCTTCTGTTTCCTGAGAATACAAAGCAACTGCAGTTCCACGCGATAGATCGGGTAATGCAGAGACTCCGCCAGATTTCATTTTTGCGATTCGCACAAGTGAACTGGTTTCTGAAGGACCTAAATGGAAAGTACGCACAAAAGCAAACCCTTTATCACCCAAGCTTTTTAACATCTCAAGCGATGGTGATTCCAATACCGACCGTGTTCCAACCGTATACGACATGACAACACGCCTTTCATGAAGATACAACCCCTTCCAATGTCCCCAATCTCTTGGAAGTGGACCGAAGGCAACAGAACGTGTGTCCGCAAAACTATCATCCTTTGCCCACCCTGGTTCCACAGGATTTTCCCATAGCAGTTTGCCCTCAATAGAGGGGTAACTTTGATGCCAACCGTTATATTCAACATCAGCGAAGTCAATTAATCCATCTATCCAACCCGCAGAATAACGCAATAGGTCTGTGTCAAAAACGACTGAACCCCCAGTGAGATCTGGCGTTAGCGGGATAATAATGCCTTTGTAAGTAATATTATCTGACGTTGCTTTAACAGCAGTTGAAAGGTAGGGACCGTAGTCCATATCTCGCCAACGCTGTCCAGTCTTAGTCTTCCAACCGGGTGTATAACGGCGCGGTGCTTCACGTTCAAGACACCAATAAACCCCGTTAACGATGAGCCTACGAAAGTCGCTCGATCTGAAATCCTCAGGATGTCCCATCGTGGTAGTGAACACACGTCCGCCACCGGAGTGCGTATGCGTCCAGGCAATCGCATTGACCGTATCTTCGTCACCGCGTTCTCCATCAGGAAAGACAGGACGACCATTTACCAGAATTTGAGCATCCTTGGGTGGATAGTTTGGACGTACATGGTATGTCCAGGAACGCACGTGAAATTCTGGACTCACACCTGTAAGGATGGGATGCTCACCGATGCATGTAGCATCAGTACTAGCACGGTGTCCGTAGTGATGTATCCATGGCGCACCGAGTTCACGGGCACCGAAACTGTTCCATTTTTCTGCACGATGATCATCCTCATCGTAGTCAAAGGCATGTGTTGTTGTGCGGAAGGCTATGATGGGACCACCACGGTCAATGTATTTTTGTAATACTGCAAGTTGATCATCCGGAAGTTGACGGAAACGGAGATACAAAACGAGTAGGTCAGCAGTTTCAATCGCTTCAAGACCATCAATACTGTTATCTTCGCCACCATGCAATTCTTCATCAATGAGAACTGTTGTGCGGAAGTCGTAGTGTTCAGACAACACCTTCGCCAATGCTGGCATCGTCACTTCTGAACGGTACTCCCCTTCACCAACTACAAAAACGATGTGGGGTTGGGCATGACTATTAGAGACTGAAGCTGCAGACGTAAGAATAACACACAACAAGCAAATTGATAGTTGCTTTATAGATTGGGAGACGACACTGATTCGGTGATATGCATTTGGCATGTTTTGTCCTTCACAAATAGATTTGTTTTTCATAATGAGAAATTATCAGACTACTCTTCAGTAGTCAAGAGTATACCACTTAAAAGCAAAATGTCAACAAAAATCAGTTTGACTCTTATTGACAACAAAGAACTATAAATAACGTGAGTTTGATAATAGGTATATGGACTTCATTTGCCCAAAATACCACTTGCATAGACCCGGTAGGTTCGGTTTCCTAACCGAACCGGCTTTGAGCCACTTGCGTTCATAAAGGTTTTTGCGAAGGATCCGGTTCGGTTAGGAAACCGAACCTACCGGCCTGGGAAAATCTGATTTATCAAACTCACGTTATAGATAGAGTGTGGAATAACGATATCAAAGAAGCACTTCACCACATCGCGGACAATTATCTACCCATGTTGAACGTCTTCCCTCACCGCAACCAACACATTCACCGAAAGGATGTTCATCGGGTTTTGCTCGCGCACCCCCCTTCTTATAAGTGATGATTCGCCAGACAGTCTCTCCATCTTCTTCCCAACAGTGCCAGACCCCCATTTTTCTGCCATCAGATGAAGTACCATCATGTATTTTGTAAGGACCACCCCATTTGCGCTTTCCGTTTTCATGATAGCAGATATAATCACCCTCAAACTTATCATCACGGAAGAAACCTTTACTTGCTATGTTCCCATTCTTATGGTATTGGATCCAGGGTCCATCCTTTTTGCCGTGAATGTAGTTTCCCTCGCTTCGCTTCAATCCGCTTGCAAAATATGTAATCCAATATCCATGTTTCTTGCCATCAACCATTTCACCAGAATCTCTTGAACTTGCCATTTACATGCCTCCACATATTCATGCAATTCTACTCCATATTCTCATCAATGTATGCCTTGAGATTCTCCAAAGTCTTTTTACCAACACCGCGAAATCCTTTAAATCTATCCTCGTCAATTGCTTGTCTGAGAGATGCTAAACTATCAATTTCGAGTTCCTGATAGAACCGTTTTATCGTTTTTGCGCCAAGTCCAGGAACGGGTATAAGTTCTACTATTGTCTCCGGAATATCTGCTGCATATTCATCCAACTTTGAGCATGTTCCAGTTTCCACATATTCCGTAATGATAGTTGAGACGATATCACCGACCCCAGGTATCTCTTCTTGTAATCGTCCTTCAGCGACCAGTTCTGCGACAGATTCCTCCATACGAGAAATGGTATACGCTAAACGGGGATAACGTGTTGCATGGCCTTCTGGATAGTCAGCAACTAACAATATTGTATGCAGTTCCAATAGTTTCTGTGCGATCTGTTCGTTAGTCATTGCTCATTTTTCCTTTCAAAGTATGCCCACATGAAAGATTATTCATAAATCCGGATCGTTCCATCCCCACTCCCACTCATTAGGATTCTTCCATCGGGACTGAACGCAACGCTTGAAATCCATTTCGTATGTCCTTTGAATGTTTTGATTTCTGCACCTGTAGCAACATCCCACAAACGAAGATTGTCAAGGGAATCCCCGGTAGCGATTGTCTTTCCATTTGGACTGAACGAGAGACTGGCTACTTGTGCATCTCCCATAATAGTTGTCCTGAGTCTCCTTCCAGTTTCAGTATCCCAGAGAATGAGAGCGTAACCAGAACCGCTTGCGATTATTTTACCATCAGGACTAAATGAAACGCACAAGAACCCACTTTGTCTAAGAATGAGTGCTTGAAGATGGTCTCCTGTCGTAGTATCCCAAAGGCGGATAGTCCCGTCTTCACTTGCACTAGCAAGTATTTTACCATCTGGACTGAATGAGACACCCTTCACCGGTCTTTCATGACCTTTAAGGGTATGAATTCCAGCACCTGTATCTGCATTCCAAAGACGGAGAATAGTACCGAACGGTCCTCCACCACTTGCGATTGTCTTGCCATCCGGACTAAATGAGATACAGTAAAATCCCGCTATATTACGGAAATCTTCTACTTCTTTGAGTGTTTGTAGACGTAAACCTGTCGCAACATCCCAAGAATATATTTCTGACCCACACGCAGCTGCGATTGTTTTGCCATCTGGACTGAATGAAACGCTTGTTACCGATCTATCATCTGTAGTAAATGTTCGTAAAAGTTGTCCTGTCGCAGCATCCCACAGACGGATATTATCGTCCCGACCCCCACTTACGATTATTTTACCATCGGGACTGAACGCTGTGCTATAAACCTGTTTAGTATTTCCTGTTAGCACTCGTGTACTATAATTGGCGAAAGTCTTTGGTTGAGAACTTAGGAGCATTTTCTCTACTTTTATGGGTTTACTGGTCCCGTCATTCACAGAGACAATGACGTTAACTGCCACAACATCCTTAGGTGCAGTCCATTTTACCGATGATCCCGTTGTTGTGTTAAGTTCTCCGGAATCTACCTTCCATGTATATGTCAATGTATCTCCATCTGGGTCATTGGCAATGATACTAAATTCAAGTGTTTCTCCAGGCTCAAACATGTCTGGAACACTCAATTCTTCAACAGTAGGTTGATTATTGGGTACTTTTACAATACCATTCATTGTAAGGACACAACCCACCAGGGAAAAAGTGATAAAACACATAATACAAAGTATTGAATAACGAAATGCTATTTTCATCTGTTTCTCCTACAACGCATCAATCGCTTCACCACATTTTGGGCATCTACCTTCCCAACTTAATCGTCTCCCTTCACCGCATACATGACAAACACCAAGCGGATACTCATCAGGTTTCGCGCGACTGCCACCCTTCTTGTAGGTAACGATTAACCAGACAGTTTCACCATCTTCTTCATAATTGTACCAAGCCCCCTCTTTTTTACCATCGTATGACTTCCCTACATGTTCAGGATAAACCCCACAAGATCTCAAATTCCCATTTGGATGAAAAGTAATACACTCACCTTCATACTTTCCATCTCGGAAGGAGGCTTTACTTTCAACGTTGCCATTCTTGTGATAATGAATCCATAGACCATCCTTCTTACCGTGTGCATAATTACCTTCGCTGCGTTTCATGCCATTTTGGTAATAGGAGATCCAATTGCCATGTTTCTTACCATCGACCATTTCGCCAGTTGTTCGTGAATTAGCCATAAGTGTTGTCCAATCTGAAAAACCAAGTTATAGATTTGCGTCAAGGTATTCCTCAATTTTATCCAAAGTCTTTTTTCCAATACCTTTAAATCCTATAAGTTTCCCATCATCAATTGCCGTTCTAAGTGAAGCAAGACTGACCACGTCAATTTCTTCATAAAGCCGTTTTATTGTCTTTGCACCAAGACCAGGAACAGGTACGAGTTCAACTAATGTCTGTGGGATGTCCCCTGCGTATTCCTGTATCTTTGAACAAGTTCCAGTCTCCAAGTATTGTGTGATAATAGTCTCAACTATCTCACCCACCCCACCTATCTCTTCTATGAGTCGGCCCTGATCAACGAGGTCTGCGACAGATTCTGGAAAACGTGAAATGGAATGTGCCAAACGAGGATATCGGGATGCATGGTCTTCCGGATAGTCTGCAATAATTAGAAAAGTGTGAAGTTCCAATAGTCTTAACGCTATTTCATCGTTGACGCGCCATCGAATGCGTCCCTTCTCATCGGTATATGATTCGTTATTATTGTTCACTGTCTACTCCACTCTAAAATCTGAATTGTAGTATCCCAAAGCGCAACTGCCAAATACGCACCGTTAGGTGTAAAGTTAAGTATTTTTGATACCAGAAACCCTCTTCAGTCCCGTAGGGACGCTATGTTTATAGTTAAACGTTATACAAACCCTCTTTAGTCCCGTAGGGACGATATGTGTAGTAGTTTATCCTGATATAAACATATCGTCCCTACGGGACTGAAGATAGATGGGGTAGACATTTTTCTATAAACATATCGTCCCTACGGGACTGAAGATAAGACAACCCGTATAACCATAAGGATTCGGAGTAATTCAACAGAGCTTCTAAGTTTTCTTAAGTTGACACCTATGGGTGTTTATACCTTACCCTACGTCAGTGTTAGGACTTGCTATTCATACAATTCCGTAGCTGTTTCACCCTTGGCGAATCTGTGTGCAGTTTGCACAGCGGAATCGTTACCGGTACGTCTACGCACATCTGTTGCCCATCGTGCCAATCCAACGATCAGTTGATTTCTGGCAGGATGTGTATCACAATAATGCCACTCTCTATCCACAATGTGAATAGTACTCAGTAGTTCTTCACCATTGTCATCCTTCAGGATACATTGTCCCATTTCATGAATCAATTTCTCAGCTGAACATCCAGAATTCAGGTACTCACGGGTACGTCTACCAATTTCCTGAATGCGGACAGATTCAATCCCGTCAATAATCGCGTCAAGTGCAATGTCTTCATCAAGGACTTTAGTGGTTATCGTTGTTTTTGCTTCTGAGATCGGTTGATGACGAATGTTTAGCCAGCGGTTAGCGTAGAAACGCCATCCACAATGGAAGAGTGCTCTTGCAGCAACTTTCGTTCCACCGAAACGTAGTACCTTCCTGACATTAGCAGCTAATTCCATCTCCTCTTGTAGATCCCACCACCCTGGACTCATGTTGACCGGTGTCCTTGCCATCCTGTCAGCAGCAGTCATGACCATAGTTGTTGCAATTGCATCAATGGAAACACCAGCAGTGAGGACTTTAGCAATAGCATCAAAAATGGTGTCTATATCTCCACTGACGAGATCCGCAGATAGTTCATCCTCGTCAAATTTTACATCCGATCTGGCTACATCCGAATCAGATGACTTTTGCTGTGGAAGATCGTCAATTATATGTTCAATTTCTTCCACCTTTTGGATAGCTTCACGGAGACGTTCCCCCGGACGACCGCGTCCTTGACCCAGTATCTTGGCACTAAGGTTGCAAACTAACTCACCTGTCAAATCCCAACCCCATTTTTCAAGTAATTCAGCCAGATGACACAGATCAATAAGGTTTCTGGATGCGGCAAGAAAGTACCATTGGGAGGCACAATCCAAGAACAACGGAATGAATTTATCCTCATGTCCGCCCAGATGTCGTGCTGTGATAAGGCATTTTTCTATACCTTCCCACTCTTTATCCACCGTGAATATTCTTATCCAGTTCTCAAGTTTTTCCCAGTTCACTGGAGGTGGAAGGGGTTGACGTGCAGGTCGATCGTTATGTCCCCCTGCAGCATGTGTCGCAGCAATCATCAGCGGAATAAGTCGGTCATCGGTTTCATACATGTTCGCAACCTTAATGCCGTGCATATAGGTCGCAACACGCCCCCCGCCAGCTCGGAAGCCTTCTGCTGTTGTGATATGACGCACCATGTGCTTAACCATTATCTCTAAGGTTTCTTCTTCTGAGACACCTTTTGCTAACATAATAGCAATCGCTTTGGATAGTGTCCAACTGTCGTGAGAGAATAACCCTTCCTTCAACAACAGAAAGTGTGCATCATCACGTTTCTTACCGCCACTACCAACATCAACATAGATATCACCATTTCGCACATCTACGGGAAATGTAGCAAGGTCATCACATCCACCGGTG
Source organism: Candidatus Poribacteria bacterium (assembly GCA_022824835.1). Taxonomy (GTDB): domain Bacteria; phylum Poribacteria; class WGA-4E; order WGA-4E; family WGA-3G; genus MSPOR6. Next base: position 44,009 of record JAJDZB010000084.1, read on the forward strand.
AAGCACCCGCCACCTTCCATATCATAGCTCCAACCGTGCCAATCACACGCTAATACACCCCGTTTGACATGCCCTCTGACAAGCGGATATCCCATGTGTGGACATTGGTTATCTGTTGCGTAGATATTTCCTTCATGTTCAAATAAGGCAATACTGTGTCCTTCAACTCTCACTGCTCTCGGTTTCCCTTCTGCAATATCATCGCGGGCAGCGACTTTTACAAAATTTCCATTTTCTGATAACATTTTATACTTCTCCTAACTTCGTTAAGAAATCCACAAATGATTTACGTTTAGCCTTCTTAGCGTAATCAAGCGGAGTTTGTCCAGCATCGTCACGAATGTTGAGATCAGCACCATGTTCAAGCAGTAGCTGCACCTGATTTTTGCCAATCCCTTTCTGCGCGATAAAGTGTAAAGGCGTCTGTCCCTTATCATCTGTCACATTCGGATCAGCACCGTTCTCTAACAGCGTTTCAATACCTAAAGTTAAACCGCGTTGTGCGACCCAATGTAGTGGTGACCACATACCCTTGGGATGCTTTTGCAGTGCATTGATGTCACGACCTTTGGCAATAAAACCTTTGAGTAATGCATCAAACCGCTTCTGTCCCTGACCGACCAGTGAATACCAATCACGTAAATTGATTTCATAACCTAAATCTATAAGCAGGTCAACGATTTCTGCCTGCTTAGATTGCAATGCTATTTCAAGCAGCGGCATCGTCGGTCCAATCTGATTAGCGTAAACATGTCCACCGGGAACTTCAGCTACTTCTTCTCCATCTGACTGGGATGGAATAGTGTATCCTTTAGGGGATTTTACATTAAGTTTCAACGTCAAGAGTTGAGGATTCTTTTCAAATTCAACCTTTGCACGCGCTACATCACCTATCACACAGTAGATGACGACATCCGCATCAGCACCGTGTTCAATGAGGTAACGACACACCTCTGGTCGTCTGCGTATCGTCCATTGTGCTGGTGTTCCGTTATGGTCGCGGTCACGTAGATTGATATCTGCACCGTGTTTGAGCAGGATTTCTGCAATACGGGGTGTCGCTGCGAAATGTAATGGAGACATACCATCACAATCAAGCGTGTTTACAAGCTCACTGTTTTCCGCTAACAACGTCTTGACGCGTTTCGCATCACCACTGTTCACAGCATTGATGAATGCCCTTCGCTGCAAGTGCCAACCGTTCTGGTTCATCCGGAATTACGCCTCAAAGACCTCAATTGTTGTTCTACCTTCGGCAAAATTCATCGCTGTCGTAGCCGCAGATTTGTTATCCGTGTTGGAACGAATGTCTGTTACATAACGCGCCAAGCCAACAAGTAACTGTGGTTGTGCAGGATGACCTTCAGCGTGTTTCCATTCGTCAAAAACCGTACGTAATGTCGGTAAAACTTCACTACCTGTATCATCCCAAAGTACTGAATGTCCTATGGCAAGTATTAGGTTTTCAGCAGAATAACCAGCATTGAGATATCCAAGTACCTGCGGTCCTACATCTTGCACATTGAGGGACTCAATCGTGTTAATGACAAGGTCAATACCTTCACCTTCATCCGCAACAGCAAGCTTCTCATCACTTAAGGGTTCGCTTAGAAGACGCGCGGGGATGTTGATCCAGCGATCCGCAAAGATTTGCCATGCAACGTGGAATAGCCCTTTCGCTGCGACAAGTTCTCCACCGATCTGTTTTGCACTACGTAAGGACGACGCTAAGTTGAGTTCCATCGTTAAGTTCCACCACCCTGCATCTACGTTCACAGGTGTGTTCGCCATACGGTCCGCCGCAAGCAAAACGAGGGTTGTAATGACCTTATCTAACCTAACACCATCAACGATGACTGCTGCCACCTCTTCAAATGAACGTTGAAGGTCTACACTGGTAAGTGCTTCAACAAACGCATCTTCATCTAATTTATGCGTCCGTTCTAATACTGCACTTTCAATCGTAGACTTCATGTCTCTCAGAATGTTAATCGCATCTCTACGATACCGTTCAGGATCTTCAGGATGGTGTCCTATAAGGTCTGCCCCGAGATAGAAAAATAGGTCTTTCGTCTTATCCCAACCAAATTCGTCAACCACTTCCGAAAGATAGCTGACATAAAGCGGAATTTGCGGTTCATCAATAAATTTGGGTTCAACAGCACACTCAAAGAGAAGTGGTCTCAATTTGTCTTCATCACCCTTTTCATAAGCAGTGAATAAACATCTTTCAATCCGTCCTGCTTGTCCTTCATACGAGAAAATACGGAGCCAACGTTCAATTTTTTCCCATGATACGGGTTCGGGAAGTGGCACGACTTCAAGACGTTCTCGCGCTTCTCCAGCAGCGGAGCAGGCAGCGGTTGTTACAGCGATGAGTCTGTCTTCACCCTCATATCTACTACCAACTCGGAGCCCGTTTATAAGTTTAGAAACATCCGCACCCCCTTCTGACCCGTGTGCAGAGGGAATATGCCTTGCGACGTGTTCTAGAATCGACCCCATCACCTCTTCTTCTGGCACACCCCCCTTAAGCAACAACGCAATTGCTTTGGACATTGTCCAACGGTCTTCACTCAAAAGACCTTCTCGGAGCAATTTTTTATGTTCTGCTGCGCGGCGATATGTCAAATCACCGGGTTCAATCCATATCTCGTCTCCACAAATATCAACCGGGAAAACCTTCAGATCATCACACTCCACATGGAAACATCCGCCACCTTCTAAATCAAAACTCCGACGATGCCAATCACAAGTCAGAATTCCGTTCCGAATAGTACCGCGTGTTAAGGGATATCCCATATGAGGACATTGATTGTCGATAGCATATATTTTCCCTTCAACGTTAAAGAGAGCAATACTACGTCCTTCTCCCATCTTTATTGTCTTCGGTTGTCCTTCAGGCACTTCACTTAACTCAGCAACCTTCACCCATCCGGATGTACTTTTTTTCATAATTTCATTCCTTACTTATTGTTTTCGTGAAGCATAAGTTTGGGTAGAACGAAGCAAAACCCAAACGACACGTAATTATGATATGGTGAAGTTTAAAAATAATTACACACTTTCGGACCACGGTAGGTGCGGTTTCCCAACCGCACTGGTACAGACTGTATAATTAATTCAAAAATTTACCATAATGCCTCGTAAATAAGTACATTAAAATCGTAAACAGAACTGTATTAGGAATATTGAATTGCATTTAGGATAATTATAATTACGACTGCAAAAAATTAAAGTTTCCTTTTTCTATTATAGAATTTACTATGTCAATCATAAATTGCTTGAAAACTAACGATATAAAAATGTATAATTGATTGTATTAAAGTCACCTAATATACTAATCCATGCATGTAGTTCATTTTAGTGAACATAAGATGCGGGAAACCTGCATAGGAAAATATATGTCCAAGATAATTCAGATATTATCAGCTTTTCTTCTAATATTTTCGCAAATTCAGTCTCTCCATGCCGCTCCCCTCAAGACGCTTTCAATAGATTTCACACGCGAAATCACTGAAAACGGCAAGAAAGAACGCATAGAAGGGACTCTACACTACGATGTAGAAAAATTGAGAGTCGTAATTGATGTCAAAAAACCGATAAAACAGTTAATGGTAGCAATGGAGAATAAATTAGAGATATACTATCCAGACCAAAAGCAGGCTTTCCGCTTTATATCAGAAGGACCCGTACCGCTGCCACTCGTAGAAACTATCATCCAATCAACACAAGCCGAATACGGATTGACCGCACTCGGATATACCCTTAATAAGCACGATATTGTAGACGAAATACTATATACATATTGGAATCCGCCAGGAAAGGCAAAAGAAAAACTCGGTACCGTCATACTCGGCATTCAGAATGAACGACTCATCTCTGCTGAAGTCAAAAACCCTCAAGAGATAATTATCGTAAGGACACTCTATCAGAAACACAAAAAAATAGGAACCACTTACATTCCAATGCAAGTCACCGCAAGCAACTATGGAGAGAAATCTGAAGTCACACGTCTTGAAAAGATTATCTTTAGCAAACCGCAAGCAAATTCAGAAAAATCGAACCCAATTCTAACATTCACAATCCCATCATCCGTGAAAGTAAGGGAGATAAAATGGTAAATGATACTGTGCAAAGCAAATTACTGTTCCTCACAATTGTCTGTTTAACATTGGCATTCCTACTTCCCACTTTTTCTTATGCCGATAGCGCAACCGACCTAACTTTTATCCGTAAAACCAATCCTATCATACAGGAAGAACATAAGGAAGTAATCCACTTTAATCCCACGGAACCTTCTGAGCTTAAATTGTTTGCAACCGGGATGATTCGTCTCTATCAGAAATACATCTCAAGTCAAGATGGTTCGGTATGCAACTTCTGCCCAAGTTGTTCCAGATTCGGCATGGGATGCATTCAGGAGTACGGTGTTTTGCGCGGCATATTCCTCGCTGCTGACAGACTGCTCAGATGTAACGGTCTAAAATCCTTTCACTACTACAAAGACCTTATCACAGGCAAATATAAAGACCCAATATCAGATTATGCATTCTAAACAGATGTGGGGATTCTTGTTCATTATACTCCTCAACACACTTTTCTTGACCGTAGCAAACGCCGAAGAACCCGTCGAATACTACAGTTCAGATAACATCCTCAAATTCGCTGATCATCTCATGCAGCAGAGGGATTATCTACGGGCTGCAGGAGAGTACCAACGATATCTTTTCTATCAACCGAAGGAAAAGGAAGAGATCAACTATAGAATCGCGCTCTGCTATCGTTTTGGAGGTGAAACTGAAAAGGCAATTGATTCATTTACAGCATATCTACAGGAATTTCCGGTGAGTAAATATGCAAGTAATGCATATTATCAGATAGGGGTTTCTCATTTTCTTATGCAACGTTTTGAAGCGGCTGCAAATTATCTCAACACATCCATACCCCGTATAACAGATGTCCGGTACAAATACGAATCGCAACAACTGATTGGTCTCTCACACCTGATGCAACGACAGTGGCACCAGGCAGAGGATGTCTTCAATAAATTGCAGCAATCAGAGATACTGTCAGTACGAGAAAAGGCGTTAACATATCATGAGTATGCTATTCAGGGAAATAATCTACCAACACGGAGTCCATTCTTATCAGGTTTCTTATCCACCCTTGTTCCCGGCGCAGGAAGACTCTATACGGGACGTGTAGGCGATGCTTTACAATCTCTCATACTCGTGGGTTTAGCAGGTTGGCAATCCTACGATGGTTTTCGTAAAGATGGAATTACATCCGCAAAAGGATGGACACTCGGAACTGTGGGTGTCATCTTTTATGGGGGAAACATATACGGTTCCGTGATTTCTGCACGCATCTATAATAGAGAGATTACGGAGGAATTTTTGTCAAGTCTCTCCATCGAATTGGTGTATTGAGAGCAGGTTAACTTACATCTTCAGGCGGGACTTTAGGTGTCCCCATGTGGTAGATAATTTATCTTTTGGGGTTACAGAAAGCACCCCCTCTATCCCAATATTCATCATCTGTTGTATCTCATTCTGTGTACGTGCAATGTTAGAAATCCGTACTTCGTCAATACTACCATCAAGAAAAGGACCCGCGCCTCGACCGAGCCAAAGTACAGCATCGTTCGTATTGATGTCTCCACCAATACTCCCTTCGTTGTCTAATTCTCCATCAATATAAACCTTACCATCACCAGACTCTGCATCGTAAGTTGCGGCAATATGTATCCATTTATTGAGTCCTAAGGCTTGATTGCTAATAACAACGGCAGCACCCCAACCTGCAGTGCTTGTTGTCATCCGCAGTAGAACCTTCTGATCATTACGGGGACCTACTTTATAGGCACCCTCTTTAGTTGCACCTGTTCCGCCGGCAGTTGATGCAGAATTCAGATTAACCCACATTTCCACGGTGAGTCCTTTCTCTAAATCAAGACTATCGCTATCCTCAATCAGTACAAAAGCTCTTGGACCATTTCCACCAAGTGTTAGTCCACCGCGAATTTTACCAACACCCCACTCTGCAGCCATAAGTTCACCATCGTTCCCATACTCAGAAAGGTCTTTGACAGTTGTTCCTGAACCTGTTTCAAATGTGTATAACAGAACCGTGTGTTGATCCTGTGCATAGATAGGCAAGCAGAAAACGCATGTAACAGTGAGAAGCAGCATAAGTATATTTCTAATATTTAGCGGATTGCACATAAGTATATCTCCTTGTATATTAATTGTTGAAATCTAAAATCTTGTAGAATCGTCTCTGAGCTTACCCCATGTCGTTGCAAGTTTTCCTTGGGGTGTTACCGAAAGCACACCTGCAATCCCAATATTCATCAACTGTTTAATCTCATTTTGTGATCGGGCGATATTGGAAATACGCACCTCGTCCAACCTACCATCAAGAAACGGCGTACCCCCTCGACCAAGCCAAAGCGGGTTGTCATTCGGCACAATATTACCACCACCGATATCCACCTCGGAATCGATAACACCGTCAATATAGAGTTTCCCCTCACCAGATTTGGCATCGTAAGTTCCGGCAATATGCGTCCATTGGCGAAGCGACAAATTTTTTTCACTAAGAATCACAGCATTCCCCCAAGCAACACTCGTTGTCGCCACCCTAAGTTCAACCTGTAAATTGCTACGTGGACCTACTTTATAGGTTGAGCCTTTCGTTACACCCTGACCCCCAGCTGAGGAATCAGCATTCAGGTATAACCACATCTCCACAGTAATTGCTTCCGTTAGGTCAATGCTCTCATTGTCTGGAATTTCCACAAAATCACCAGCCAGATCCCCACCGAATACCATACCTTTCTGAAATCTACCAGACCCCAATACCGCCCCTGTAACTTCACCATCATTTCCAGTGCCAGATATATCTTCAAGCACATTTCCGTTGATTGATTCAAATGTATACAGACCAACAGTGTGTCTATCTTGTGCTGAAATAGGTAGACTGATTAAACTTATCGTTACTACAAGTATGATCAAGCCGTTTCTTATGTTCATTTTGCAATTCATGGATTCATTTCCTATTACACAAAAAGATAAATTTGTAGATTTATGATATTATACCACAGAATCATCGTTCTGTCATACTTAATTCTGCGGGTAGGGTGTAATATAACAGGTTTTTTTGAACAATTCATAAACTCATCTGCCTAACATGACAAAAGAACACCTGAAACAAACCTGAAAACATATAGTATGAGGCATCACCATGAAATATATACAGAACGTTTTTTTACTCATTTCACTACCACTCATATTGACATTTTATGCTATAAACACTTATGCACAAATTACACTTACACCAGATGAAAAGCGGTTCGACCTTGACCAAAACGGGTCTCTCAGCATAACAGAAAAAGAGCTAATGGTAAAGGTCGTTAGAACAGAAAATGCAAGAGGCATTAAGTATAGTGTGGATGCCATACGCGAAATGCAAGATGGCAGAGACAACCGACAACGCAATAGAAGAGGATTCGGTGGAAGACGATCTTCAAGACCCACCACTTCAGGTACACGTCTAACCCCTGAACAGGTCAAATTTAATGACGGTACTGCGAGTATTCCAGACCGAGAAACCTTTAAAAAACTGTCATATCAAGGGACAGAAGTTCTCATAGACACACAACTGATGGGTATAGAATATGTAAAATTTCAGGTTGAGAATACAAATACACAGAATCCACATTTCTACTTCATGAACACAAAAACGCATCGATCTCACGGAAGTTTTATGAGAGCCGCAGGTTTAGACAGAGGTCAAGGACAGATGCGGGGTGTTCTCTCCTACCGTCCCCTCTCCATCGCTCCGAACGGTGAACTGGGAGTCTACACTTTCGAGTTTAACCCAAACGATGCATTTCCGTTTGAAAAAATAAAAATGGTTCACGACATGATCGTATCAAAAATGCCATTCGCAAAAAACAGACTCGGATACTGTCCCTTATGGGGAGCAATCGCAATATATAACAGCGAAAAAGCACTATACGATAAGGCGGATTTCCCAGTATACTTTGAAGATGATCTTTATGCAAACATCGGCTATCTGCCATTGAACCAAGCAGAGTCTTTTGGTAAATTGCGAATGCTTGAGAACAACGAATTACCATCACCACAAGACATTGTGATCTGTAAGACATTACCAAACGAGATGCCGAGAGTAGCAGGAATCATCACCGGTGTCCGCCAAACGCCGTTATCCCATGTCAACTTGCGAGCTATTCAGGATAAAGTGCCTAATGCATTCATTACCAAAGCGTGGGAAAGAAGTTCAATCGCACCCCTCATCGGTAAATTTGTTTACTATAGCGTTGATGCCGACGGTTTTGAGATGAGAGAAGCAACACAGCAAGAGATAGAATCTCATTTTGCCAGTATTCGACCAAAGAATATACAGAAACCTGCACGTGACCTATCGGCTACACAAATCCTTTCGCTTGACGATATTGCGTTTACAGATGCTTCAAAATTCGGGGTTAAAACCGCTAACCTTGCTACATTGAGAACATTCGACTTTCCAGAAGGTACTGTGCCAAACGGTTTTGGAATACCGTTCTACTTTTACGACGCATTCATGAAGCATAACAAATTCTACGATAAGATCAAGGATTCACTTTTAGTTTCAGACTACGAAAATGACCAAAGTAGTAAGGTGGCAATACTGAGAAACATTAGGAAAGATATAGAAAATGCAGAAATGCCAAATTGGATGATGAACGCACTGTCAGACTTACACGACGAATTTCCAAATGGCACTTCACTACGATGCCGTTCCAGCACAAATAACGAAGATTTACCCGGTTTCAGCGGCGCAGGTCTATACGATTCCTTCACACATCAACCAGACGAAGGACATCTGTCAAAATCTGTCAAACAGGTGTTTGCAAGTCTGTGGAATCTTAGAGCGTTTGAAGCACGTGAATTCTTCAAAATAGACCACTTCACAACCGCAATGGGTGTTCTCGTCCACCCAAACTATGAAGATGAAGTGGCAAACGGTGTCGCTGTTTCCGATGATGTCGTCTATCAGACTGAGGGGAATTACTACTTCAATACACAGGTCGGGGAAGACCTTGTAACGAATCCCGAAGAACAGTCTATACCGGAAGAGGTTCTAATAGACTGGTGGGACAGCAAAAAATATCGTGTGGTGCAAACATCAAACAAAAAAGATGATGGTAGATTGATCCTAACCGACAATCACCTACACCAACTCTCTTTCTATATCGGTACAGTACACAACAAATTCAGTGAATTATACGGTGCCAACGTAAATCCGAAAGAATTTGCTATGGAAATTGAATTCAAGATCACCAAAGATGGCACAATCTCAATCAAGCAGGCGAGACCGTGGGGACACTAACACGCGCGTAAACGGTATTTGCACCTTTAGGAATCATCAAGTGGGAACTTTTCTGTTATAAGCATCAACGGATTGCCATTAGCAACGATCCGATATGTCCTACAGAGCAGGGGTTTTCCTTCAAAATGTGCGAGACTACTCGGCATACCTGTCGCGCGTTCGATGCCCCACCAGAGCAGATCGCGGCGCGCTTCCAATTGACTGTGATGCAATAAGGCACCTAAACCATCAATACCCGCTTCCACACCATCAACAACATTATGCGGTAAACGTTCATAAACAATCTGCGACACTGCATAAGCATGGATTTTAGGGGTCTGATATTCCGTGCGAGGAGTCTGCAAGACGACTTCTCGCGCGATGATATTGCCACCCTCCTGCAACTCAAGCCAGGTATGTTCGTTATGAACCGTGCGCCGTCCTTGGTATAATAACACAACCTCAACAGGTATAAGTTTATACGCCTCAATGAAACGCGTAACGGTTCCATCCGCAACTAATAATGCCCGTTGATATGGGGTCAGTCGGTTAAGGCTTATATCTTTCAATGCAGCGGGTCTATCCGCTTGTGCGACGAATAGGTCTTTTACATGAGAGTGGATCAACTTATCAAGTTTGGATGGGGATTTTTTTTTCATAATCTCTTTCGTTATGACATTGTACATATCGGAATATGTTACTGGGAACACATCTGAATTTATCTTGTATATATAGGATACCCTAATATCAGTGAAAAACGCAACCTGAAATTATGTGTAGACACTTATAATGTTGCGAAAGCAACGGGATTGTCGTTTTTCTGATAAGTTGTGCTTTACTGCAACAAAAGAATCCATTATACTTTTAGAATGGATTAGACTATTATTTTAACATAAATGAGGACAAAGACCCGTGAAATTCCAATGCACATTACTTTTACTTTTATTTTCCATACTACAGGTTGTTAGTGCCGATCAGGATTACACAAAATGGCATTTACCTGAAGGTGCTAAAGCACGGCTGGGTAAAGGGGTTGTTAGGCATATTGCGTATTCTCCGGATGGCAACTCCATTGCAGTCGCAAGTCCTATCAGTATTTGGCTCTATGACGCGCGGACCTATCAAGAATTATTCCTACTCACAGGGCATATAGGGGAAATTACGAGCGTATTGTTCAGTCCTGATGGTCAGACGCTCGCAAGTAGCTGTTGGGAAGGCACTATCCGTTTATGGGATATGTCAACGGGCAAACTGAAGCAAACTTTTGAAGGGCATCCGCCTGTTCTCAATAGTATATTGTTTAGTCCTGATGGTCAGACGCTCGCAAGTGACAGTAGTGGCGGCACTATCCGTTTATGGGATGTGGCAACGGGACAACTGAAGTACAAATTTCAAGGTTCACAAGGTGGTGTGCAAGGTGGTGTCCGGCCTCCGAGTGGTGTCTATAGCGTATTGTTTAGTCCTGATGGTCAGACCCTCGCAAGTGGTTGTGGTGGTGTTGACCGCACTATCCGTTTATGGGATGTGGCAACGGGACAACAGAAACACGAACTCAAGGGACATACAGATATTGTCTATAGCATATCGTTTAGTCCTGATGGTCAGACCCTCGCAAGTGGTAGTAAGGACGGGATCATCCGTTTATGGGATGTACCAACTGGAAAACACAAAATCGAACTCAAGGGGCATGTACGCGTATTGTTCCGTCCTGATGGTCAGAAGCACGAAGACAAGGGGCGTGTAAGCGTATTGTTCAGTCCTGATGGTCAGACCCTCGCAAGTTGTGGAGTCGGCACTATCCGTTTATGGGATGTGTCAACGGGACAACAGAAGCACGAACTCCAAGTAGGGGCTGTCTGGAGCATATCGTTCAGTCCTGATAGTCAAACGCTCGCAATGGGAAGTGGCAGCATGACTCTCCGTTTATGGGATGTGTCAACAGGACAACAGAAGCACGAACTTGAGAGGCATACAAAGGTTGAAAGCGTATCGTTTAGTCCGGATGGACAGACACTCGCAAGTCGCAGTAAGGACAGCACTCTCCGTTTATGGGATGTGTCAACGGGAAAACTGAAGCACACATTCAGAGGATATACAGCGGGTGTCAATGGCGTATCGTTTAGTCCTGATGGTCAAATGCTCGCAAGTGGCAGTGATGACAAGACCATCCGTTTTTGGGATGTCTCGACGGGACAACTGAAACACGAACTCAAGGGACATACAGATTCTGTCAATGGCGTATCGTTTAGTCCTGATGGTCAGACGCTCGCAAGTAGCGGTAATGACCAGACTATCCGTTTATGGGATGTGTCAGCAGGAAAACAGAAGCACACATTCCAAGGGGATCGGAGTGGTACCCTGTATTTGAGTAGTGTCAATAACGTATTGTTTAGCCCTGATGGTCAGACACTCGCAAGTAGCGGTAAGACTATCCGTTTATGGGATGTCTCGACGGGACAACTGAAACACGAACTCAAGGGACAGAAAGATTGGGTCAAGCATTGGGTCTTTAGCGTATCGTTTAGTCCTGATGGTCAGACACTCGCAAGTGGTAGCATAGACCCGACTATCCGTTTATGGGATGTGGCAACAGGACAACTGAAACATGAACTCACAGGGCATACGAGTTCGGTCTTGAGCGTATCGTTTAGTCCTGATGGACAGACGCTCGCAAGTGGTGGTAGTGGTTATGACAATCTTGACCGCACTATCCGTTTATGGGATGTGTCAACGGGAAAACTGAAGCACACATTCCAAGGACATACAGCGGGTGTCAATGGCGTATCGTTTAGTCCTGATGGTCAGACGCTCGCAAGTGGTAGCGGAGACACGACTATCCGTTTATGGGATGTGTCAACAGGAAAACAGAAGCACACATTCAGAACATATCCAGCGGGTGTCAATAGCATATCGTTTAGTCCTGATGGTCAAACGCTCGCAAGTGGCAGTCGGGACGGCACGGTGCTGTTGTGGGATCTCACCCTAATTATGCAGAATAAGTAACTCTGTCCATTGCAAAATCGTTTATTCTTTGTCCAAACCAATCTCGCAACTGAACACTGATAACTATTTGCGTATCAACTGCTCAAGAGTGAAATGCAGCATGCCCTTATCTGCTGTGCCTATGTAAAACGTGTTCCTGTCAATAGCGAGAGAAGTTACGTTATCAGGTATTTCTGAGACAACCATTTCCCAGACACTATTCTCTAAACGATAAATACCTGTATCTTTGGTAACACCATAGAGAGTTGTGCCATCAACAGCTAAGTGTTCCATGACGATGTGTGTTCCGACTGCATCGGTTATAGCATACCAATGTTCCCCTTCATCTGATGCAGCAACACCTACATCCGTTGCCACATATACCTTAGACCCTGTAAACACGATATCTTTGAAGGCTTGAATAGGCGAAGAAAACATAAAACTCAAAGGAATGTCTTTCCAATTATGTCCTGAGTCATAAGATCGCACAAGGTGTCCATCTCTCTTACCAAGGTAAACAGTATTTCCTGAAACAGCAAGTTTAGGCTCTCTTCCAGCTATGTCTAAAGTCAATTCAACAGTTTCTTCCATACCGGTGTCTGACCATTCTGAATCACCGATCTTCCATCGGAAAAGTTTATAATTGTATTCTATATAGAATGTGTCACCACTGACAGCAAACGGACTAAACTGGGCAAGTCTAAAAAGTTTAAACTGATTTTCACGGCTTGTTTGTGTCAACTGTTCAAAGAACTGGGTTGCACCAGGAATCCCCTCTTGCATCTGTTCAAGGACAGATTTATCTGAAATGTTAAATTGGTTTCTCAATATATCCCCCGACTTGCCATACGATTCGAGTAAGTCGTAGATGGGCATGCCTTGAATCGGCACAAGTTTATTACCGTCTGTAGATATACGATATATAAGTGTTTTTCCTCTGTTAAATGTTCCGCCACCCTTTGCGTAGAGAACACCATCAGATTCAGTTATATGCGTAATATCTGGTGGTTTCTCTCTTTCTGGGTCCGTCATCGGAATTTCTATTTGAACGGTATTCCAAGACTGACCTTCATCAATAGATTGGACAATTCTTCCTCCATGTTTTGCATAGAGAGTCGGAGGAGTATTATGCTTTTCACCTTTCCCTTTATATGCGATGAGTGTATCTATTTTACTCTTATCCGCAGCGATATTAATCTTATGCCATGATTTACCGCTATCCGTGGAACGATGCAGCCCGTTATTCCCACTCACATAAAAAACACGTTCGTTTACTGCTGTCGCAACGTCTTTATTAGCTATATTAGCATTCAGTGCAGGGACAGTGCCTAATAATTGTGGAGGTAGCCATGTATTTCCGCTATCGGTAGAGCGTACCATACCGTGTTCCATCGCCAGAAGTGTCTCTCCAACAGCAATAAGTTTGAGACGTGGTGCTCGTCCCTTTACGCGCCAGGCGTTTGTCGGTGTTATATCATCCCATGAATCACCGAGGTCAGTTGAGCGAAATATCCACCAACCCCGTTCCAACCCTTGTGACACTTTACCGGTATCTAACACATCATCACCTACCTCTGCTGTAACATATAGATTCTCTTCAGCCGTGGCAATTGAATGGATATATCCAACAGACACTGGAAACTCTATGCGTTTCCAGTTTTCATCGCTATAGCGGTAGAGGGCATAATTTGTCCTTGCAAACAACGTGTTCTGTATATTAACAATGGATTGAATGTTTCTATCTATCGGAGCATTTATGACCTCCCATGTCTTGCCGGAATCTTCAGAACGAAAAAGATCGTTAGTGTGAAAGACATTGTTTCCCAGATAAAAAAGAAGATAAAAAGCCTATTTTGTTAGAACCAATTCCATAGGATACCAAAGACCATCTTCCCATGAGTGAACTAAATCCCACGTTTTACCATCATCTTTTGAAGCGAATAGGTCTGTAGACAGTATCAGATAGAGCGTATTGTCCCATTTATTCATAACTGCCTCACCCTCTTCATAATAAGTATCCAGCGAAGTCGTATCAAAGATGTGTTGCCATTCTTTCCCATCCTTTTCCAATTTGTAGATATTCCTACCAGCAAAAGCATAAAGTTGACTCTCTGGTGTTGCAAGCAAACTAATTACTTCGCTTCCTTTAATGGGTCCAGACTGAATCCACTGCTGTTTGGCAACTGCAATGTTTTCTCCTTCTTCTTGGACAGCAGCCAGCAAAACTTCATCAGGTTTTTGACCACTATTTTCTTTTGGACCAGATGTATTTGAACTTCCAAGTTGATCTCGAACATCCGGTTTTACTTCAAGGTTTAGCACAATAGGTGCGTGAACAAGTTCAATCACTCTTTCAGCATGGGCATCTAAACTATAGGGTTTCTGAAAACGTTCAAAGTACTGACTCCCTATACCAAGCATCAACACAATTATGACTGCAGTTGATGCAGCGATCACCCACGGTACCGAAGGTTTGCTGGCGGAAGGTGTAACAGGTTTAAGTCGTGTTACATCTTGCATAATGTTATCCGTTAAGTTCGGTGAAAGTTTAAAATGTTCAAGAGCTTCTCTAATCATCGTTTCCTCCTTTTGCAGACGATGCCGCGCCCGTTGTAAGCGACTCTTTATCGTTCCTTCAGAAACACCTAAGAACTTGCTAATCTCACTGATAGTCATCTCTCCGAGATAGTGTAGTGTCATCACTGTGCGTTCGCTCTCTTTTAACTTCGCGAGGAGGCTTTTGACAGCTTCGCGTTGTGATTCTATAGTTAATTTTGCACGTTCTTCAACAAAATGCCGTGAATATGCATCTCTTTGTCCCTTGGTTGTTTCTGCGTCTTCTAACGGTTGTGTTCGTATCCGTTTCTTACGGAGCCAAGCGTAGCATCGGCGTGTCGCTATCACATACAGCCATCCAGAGAACTGATGTGGATCTTTCAGCGTGTGAAGTCTCTGATATACTTTCAGGAAGGTGTCCTGTGTAATCTCTTCGGCGATGTGGAAGTCCCCAATTTTTCGCCATACAAGTGCGTGAACTGGCTTCTGATATTTTCTCACAAGTTCAGAAAAAGCGGTTTCATCACCTGCAAGAATACTTTGAATCAGTTCAAAATCGCTGTTTCTCATTGCGTGTCTCCAGAAATGATCGGTATAACTTGTTACGTTGAACCCTTGTGACGCGACTTAGGCGGAAAACGGTTGCATAATTTTGTATGTTTTTGAAGTAGTAGGTTAGGAACGGTGTAACACTATTTTATCAAATCGGTAGGGTTTGTCAAGATGTTAGGATTGGGTTTGGGGAAATAAACATTATCCCATAGGTGTGAATTTAGTGATTTTCCCAGGCCGGTAGGTTCGGTTTCCTAACCGAACCATAGGCGTCAATTTAATATAATGTCTGGGTTTTTGTGAACATCTCTAATGGCGCATGATTATTGAGATTGTCCCCTCTTTAGTCCCTACGGGACTGAAGAGAAGACAACTCGTATAACCATAAGGATCCAGAGTGATTCATCAGAGCTTCTTGGTTTTCTTAAGTTTACACCTATGGAGTTGGAGAAAGATAGCACAATCAAGGATGAATGTGCTACAGGCATGGTCTTGGGTATCGCTAATTTGACCCATAAGGTATTGTCTATAGTGGTTGAAAAAACTGCAAAAGAGTGCTATAATCCCTTATAAGAGTGCTTGTCCATTCAAAGTCATTGACTTCTGTTTATGGTAAAATATAAAATGAAGGAACAGGTAAATTTCTTTTGCCATTCTTCCTAAACGCATTTTTGACTATATTGTAATTAAGCTGCATGTATTTGAATCGCTCAAAATTATCTATCCTTTTGCTCATCATACTACTTTTCTGCAATGATTCCGCAATAGCAGAAGAAAGTCCTCTTACACCTCTCACACTGGGCGACCATTTTGCAAAGATCGGAAATTACGAAGCAGCGATAACAGAATATAAACGATTTCTCTTCTTTCATCCAGACAGTATCCAAACCGCAACAGTTTACCACAAAATCGGACTTGCATATAGAGAACAAGGATTTTGGCAAGAGGCAATCATAGCGATGCGGAACGCGGTTTCACATGCCTTTGAAGAAGATACAAAGTCGGAATATCAACTGGATCTTGCTGTTATTCTTCTTGCATCACAAAACTATGATCTTGCACGTCTTGAGTTGATAAAAGTGTCTCTCCGCTATCCTTCTGGAACATTGTATCAGCGCGCACTGTTCCTACAAGTTGTAGCATTTATTTATCAGCTTCGATGGGAGGAAGCACAGGCGTTATTAAAAGATTATACTGCAGATGAAACGCTTGACAATTTACTCAACATAGCGATCAACCAACCCAAAAAATCTGCACGGGTCGCAAGGGTGTTATCCGCAATCCTCCCGGGGACAGGACAGATATACGCTGGAAATTGGCGAGGAGGACTAAACGCATTCCTACTCAATGGTGCTCTCGGATTCGTCGCGGTTGATGGCATTCTTGACCAAAATTATCTTGACGCATTCATGTGGACATACTACATCTTCTTAAGATACTATCGTGGGAATGTATATCGGGCAGGAAAAGTTGTGGATGAATTCAATGATAATGCTTCCCGTCGTGCTGCAGATAACATACTAAAACGACTACAGGCGATCGCTGACACACGCAAACAGTAAACCTATTGTTTTGTCAACTTCTAATTGAAGGTATAGTATTCTTCTGTAGGTCGGGTAGAGCGAAGCGAAACCCGACAAATCATCGCTATGAATGCGCGTTTGGCATTTGTCGGGTTTCGCTTCGCTCTACCAGACCTACAATATAGCACTTGATATAGCAC